>NZ_JBNCNZ010000006.1:0-431701 GCF_049847245.1 Micromonospora sp. DT68 | reverse complement strand
ACACCACCGGCGAAGGCGAGACCGGCAACGGACAGCATGCTCTTACGGAAGATCGTGTTCATGGGGGTAGCTCCTTCGGGGGTAGGAAACACCCGCCAACCCAAAAGGGGGATGGGCGCGCGGGTGTGAGCACCTCGTCCGGCGCTGCACAAAACAAAAGGGGGAAAGTCATCGACGGCGGCTGGGCGCGGGGAGCGCCTCTGGCGGCCGGGTCCATGTGTAACCACCCGGCGGCCGGGGTCATTCCCGGGGCGGCCTATCCATGGCTACCGCGTCGAGCCGGCGCCACGGTCCAGGCAGCGTCCCCCGCGAGGGAGATGGCCTTGCGGCCGGTGGTACTGCGACCGTCAGGGTATGTAACCCGGCCGGGGCCGCCGCGATTCCGGCCTGGGAATGCCCCCGGTCACACCCACAAACCCCCGCCAGCGGACATACCGCCCCCATGTCCGCCGTAAGGCGTCGCCGAACCGGTCAGCCGGGCGGTGATCGACTCGGGCTCCTTGAAACCGGGGCATCCTCCGCGCACGGACACACCGATTTCATGCAACCCGAGTCGATCAATCACTGCCGTCGCCCCCGGCCACTGTGCAAGCCCACGCCCGCCGCCCAAATGCTCCCAAAACGCACCGCAACCCGCCCGACCCTACAACCGCGGTCACCCACAACAGCCGGCAGGGCAGGCCAGGCGGGCAGCGAGCGGCGGACGGCGGGGGCGAACACGGCGGACGGGCCAGCGGCGAGCGGCGAGCGAGCGGCGAGCGAGCGGCGAGCGAGCGGCGGACGGCGGGCGGGCAGGCAGGCAGCGGCAGGCGAGGGGCGAGCGGTTAGGGCATCAGGCGGGATTTGACCTTTGCGGCGCACGCGTCCAACACTGCCTGCGCGTCCAGGCCCAGGCTCTCGATGGCCACCAGGGCTGTGAAGGCGACGTCGGCCAGTTCGGCGGCTACGTCCTCGCGGGTGTGGGTGACGCCTTTGCGAGGATTCTGCCCGAGTAGGCCGATCCACGCCGCTGACGCCTCCCCCGCCTCCTCGGTGAGTTTGAGGATGCGACATGTCAGTTCCGTCTGGCCGGTGCCGTTGGCGGCGTCCAACCAGCTGCGTGAGGCGCGCGCCGCATCCCAGATCGACTCGTTCACGTCGACCAGTCAACCGGACCGGCCCGGCGGACCAGGCGGCCGGGTCGACTCCCTGACTGGCTGGTCAGTACCGCCATTGACAGTGTTCGACGGCGGTCCTAGGTTCAGGGCGCTACCGGCCGGTAGGCAACCGTCCCGCCTGCGTCCGTCCGATGGGGAGCATCGATGCTGTCCGTACCCGTTCGTACCCTGCGCCGCCTGCTCGCCGCCACCGCGACGCTGACCCTGGCGGTCGGTCTCGCCGGTGCCGCGCCGGCCAGCGCCGCCGCCCACGATCCGCGTGGCAGCCAGCCGCTGCCGGGCTACACGTTCGAGAATCCGCCGCTGGCGCCGCTGGTGGTGGCCGGCAAACCGACGACGGTACGCCAGGGCGTGCACCGGCACGCCGCGTACATCATCGAGGTTCCGGCCCGGTGGAACGGTGACCTGGTGTTGTGGGCGCACGGCTACCGCGGCCAGGGCACTGTGCTGTCGCCGGAGCCGCCGGCCTTCGACCTGCGTCAGCGGGTGCTTGCCCAGGGGTACGCGTGGGCGTCGTCGTCGTACGATCGCAACGGCTTCGACATCCGCTCTGGGGTGCTGAGCACGAAGGAACTCGCCGACCACTTCGGACGGACGGTACGCAAGCCGCACCGCACGTACCTGGCCGGGGTGTCGATGGGCGGGTACGTCATCGGTCGCTCACTGGAGCAGTATCCCGGCTTCTACGACGGAGCTCTGCCCATGTGCGGAGTGCTCGGCGACCAGACGCTTCTCGACTTCTTCCTCGACTACAACCTTGTCGCGCAGGCCCTCGCCGGGGTGCCGGCCTATCCCACGCCGACCGACTACCTGAGCAACGCGGTGCCCCGCATCCAGGTCGCGCTCGGCCTGGCAGGGCTCACGCCCACCGGGCCGGACACCACCAATGAGCGCGGCAAGCAGTTGCGGGCCATCACGGTGAACCGCTCGGGCGGACCACGCCCCGGCGCCGATGCCGCCTTCGCGATCTGGAAGGACTTCCTGTTCTCGATCTCGGTGACCGAGGGCGGCACCTCCCCCGCCCAGCGGCCCGGCCAGATCTCCACGAACCTGCTGACCCGCTACAGCCCGAACAGTCCCGTCAACGTCAACGCGACAGTGCAGCGGGTCGCTCCGGAGAATCTCGTACAGCGACTCCTGCCGACGCTCACCGAGGTGCCGAAGATCGCCGGCCGTCCGAGCGCGCCCGTGGTGAGCCTGCACGGCCTCGGTGACCTGTTCGTGCCGTTCAGCATGGAGCAGGCGTACGCCACCGACGTGGCGCGGCACGGTCGCAGCCGGCTTGTGGTGCAGCGGGCGATCCGGGCCGCGCAGCACTGCGAGTTCAGCCCGGCCGAGGCCGGCGCCGGCTGGGATGACCTGGTGTCATGGGTACGCACCGGCAAGCGCCCGGCCGGCGACACGGTGACCGACCCGGCGGTGGTGGCGCGACCCGACTACGGCTGCCGGTTCAGCGACAGGGCCGCGTACGCCGCCGGCGTCGGCACCCGCCGCCTGTATCCGGCCTGCTGACGGTACGCGCACACGACGACGCCGGCCGGCCCCCTTCTCGGGAGCCGGCCGGCGTGTGTGTGCGGGTGTTACGAGAGCTGCTGGACGAGGTCCGCCGCCTGCTCCTCCCACTGCGCGTACGCGTAGGGGAAGGCGGAGACCTGGACGGTCTGCGCCGCGGTGGTAAGCGGCAGGTCCTGCCAGCCGCCCACGTTCTTCAGAGCGGTGAAGAACGCCGTGGCGGAGTACTCGGGGTCGGTGATCTGCTCGGGCGTGCCCCAACCCGACGACGGGCGCTGCTGGAACAGGCCCTGCGAGTCATGGTCGTTGTACGCGCCGAGGTGACCGAGGTTGTACAGCTTCGACTCCTGCAACGAGGTGGCGATGCCGATCACCGCACCCCGGTCGCCGACGCCGGTCTTCTCGGCCACGTCGATGATCGCCCGTGCGTTGTCGAGCTGCGCGTCGTCGAGCGGGATGCGCGACTGTGCGCCCTCGACGCCGTGCGGGATCAACTCGGCACGGCTGGGCTTGCCGGCCGGCGGCTTGCTTGTCGGGGAGCCGGTGGTGAGGCCCGACTCGACGGGCTGGTCGTCCTGGCGGGCTTCGGTGGCGGCCTTGCCGGTGGCGAGGTCGATGGCGGCGACGGCACCCTCGTGCGGTCCTGAGGTGACCGGGGCGGCAACCGCGGTGGGGGCCAGCGCGAGCCCGCCGAGGGCGGCGATGCCCACAACGCTCAGCGCGGTCTTGCGGTGTTTGTCCTTAGCGATGGCCGGGAGCCATCGAGTGAAGTCGACCTTCACGATGGTTGCCCTTTCGATCGTGCGGAACGCTCCGGGGTGAACGTTCCTCGGGAGATGACCGCGGAAAGTGTTTGGCTCCGGCGGTTCAGGGGACACAACCGGGTTGCGGTGTCGGCCATTCCGGATATGCGCAGTGCTCGGCGAGATGAGGTCCCGGTCACTCGCGGCTACGGGACGGACCGCCCAACGCGGCCGAAACCCTCCTGCGCAGCAAGACGGCGGGCGGAGCTCCCGGACGGCGGCAGTTACGGCACGCGACTCTGGGACGGACGGACAACTGCGGGCGCGCGGCTCCGGGCGGGCGGACAACTGCGGGCACGCGGCCCCGGGACGGACAGCTACGGGCGGCGGGGTCTAGCGGAGCGTGACGTGAGAGGCGGCGGCTGAGGGTGGCGGTGCTTCCTTTGCTCTGCTTCAACCCACGCAACAGGCACACAAGGTGACGGCGCACGCCGAGCCCTCCGAGCGATGATCGACTCGACTTCCTGGAAATCGCGGTGTCCGAGCACCTGGGATGCGCCGATTTCCAGGAGCCCGAGTGGATCAACGACAGCAAGCACCGAGGCCGGGGATGCGGCGGGCGTTGGATGTAACAGTCGGTGACGGCGAACCCGTGTCACGGTCGGTCGCGGCGTGCCGGTGAGCCCGATCACCCGGCGTCGCTCAGCCGTCGGCGGCGCTCCCGATGGCCCGCCTCCGCTCAGTCGTCGGCGTCGCGTCCCGTTCCGAAGCCGTCCAACCCGGCGCGCTCTTCCGGCGTACGCAGTTCCTCGAAGACGGTGATCTGCAGGTCGGCGGGGGCGTCGAGGCGGGAGTTCAACGACTGCCACGGGGTGAGCGTGGGCGGCGCGATCTCGGCCGCCCCGGCGGCGACGAGCCGGGCGGTGGTCGCTCTGGCGTCGTCCACCTCGAAGGCGACCCGGATGCGGGGCGCGACCTGCCGACCCACCTCGACCTCGTCGATCATGCGTTTCTGTGCCGGATTGGCGATCTCGAGCGTGGCGCGGCCGGCATCCAGGATCACCACCCGGGCATCCCCGTCGCCGCTGAACGCCGCCTCCTCGGACAACCCGAGCGCGTCGCGGAAGAACGCGACAGCGGCCTCGTGGTCCTCGGCCTCCACCACGAGGCGCAGCTGACGGACGACGGGCGCGGGCTGCTCGGCGGTCATGACCGCAGATCGTAACGTCGGTCGGCGGCGGTAGGTTCAGGCAGTCCGGAGGGGGTCCAGGATGGGCGACACAGACGAGGCGTACGTGCTGCGGCCGGTCGGCCGGGTCGTCTCGCCGCTTACCGACGCGGCGAGCGCACCCCGGCAGGGCGACGAAGGTGCGCCGGCCGCTTGGCTGGTCTTCGACAGGTCGGTCGAGCGGGCTCTGGGCGACCTGTCGGTGGGCGCGGAGCTGCTGGTGCTGACCTGGCTGGACCGCGCCCGCCGCGATCTGCTGGCGGTCCACCCGCGCGGCGACGAGAGCCGACCGGAGACCGGCGTGTTCAGCACCCGCTCCCCGCACCGCCCCAACCCGATCGGCCTGCACCGTGTCCGGGTGTTGGCCGTCGACGGGCTGCGCGTGCAGGTGGCCGAGCTGGAAGCCCTCGACGGCACCCCAGTGCTCGACGTCAAGCCGGTGCTGGGCGCGGCGGACGAGCGCTGACCCGTCGACCGCGCGCCAGCCGCCGACCCTCGACGGCGCCAGCCCGCCGCAGCGCACACCGGAAGCGCCAGCCCGCCGCAGCGCACGCTGGCGGCGTGCCAGTCACTGCGGCGGCGTGCCCGGAGTTCAGTGGCCCCGCGTGATCCACTCCTGGAGGTGGGGGGCCTCCGCGCCGATTGTCGTGTCGTCGCCGTGCCCGGTGTGCACTACCGTCTCCGGCGGCAGGGTGAGCAGACGGGTGCGGATCGACCCGACGATGGTGTCGAAGTCGCTGTACGAGCGACCGGTGGCACCCGGCCCGCCGGCGAAGAGCGTGTCGCCGGTGAACACCGCGCCCAGATCCGGGGCGTAGAAGCTGCACGCGCCGGGGCTGTGCCCGGGAGTGTGCAGCACCCGAAGCGTGGTGCCGGCCACCTCGATGTCCTGCCCGTCGTGCAGTTCGCCGTGCGGCGGCAGGTGGGGGTGGACCATGTCCCACAGGACCCGGTCGTCGGCGTGCAGCAGCACCGGAGCGCCGGTGGCCCGTGCCAGTTCCGGCGCGACCCGTACGTGGTCGTCGTGCGCGTGGGTGGCCAGGATCGCCCGGACCCGACGGTCACCGACAAGCGCGAGGATCGCCTCCACGTCGTGCGGCGCGTCGAGGATCACGCACTCGGTGTCGTCGCCGATCACCCAGACGTTGTTGTCGACGTCGAACGTCTGCCCGTCGAGGGAGAAGGTGCCGGCGGTGACCGCGTGGTCGACCCGGGCGGTCATCAGAACACCACCACCGAACGGAGCACGTCGCCGTGGTGCATCCGGTCGAACGCGTTCTCGACCTGGTCGAGGGCGATCTCCTCGGTGACGAAGGCGTCCAGGTCGAGGCGGCCCTGTAGGTACAGCTCGGTGAGCATCGGGAAGTCCCGGCTGGGCAGGCAGTCGCCGTACCAGCTGGACTTGAGGGCGCCGCCGCGACCGAAGACGTCCAGCAGCGGCAGCTCGACCTGCATCTGCGGGGTGGGCACGCCGACCAGGACGACGGTGCCGGCCAGGTCCCGGGCGTAGAACGCCTGCTTCCACGTCTCCGGACGACCCACCGCGTCGATGACCACGTCGGCGCCGAAACCGCCGGTGGCGGCCTGGATCGCCTCGACCGGGTCGGTCTCGGAGGCGTTAACGGTGTGCGTGGCGCCGAACTTACGGGCCCACTCCAGCTTGCGGGTGTCGGTGTCCACGGCGACGATCGTCGTCGCGCCCGCGAGGAGCGCACCGGCCACCGCCGCGTCGCCGACGCCACCGCAGCCGATCACCGCGACCGAGTCGCCACGGGTGACGTTGCCGGTGTTCATGGCCGCGCCCAGCCCGGCCATCACGCCGCAGCCGAGCAGGCCCACAGCGGCCGGCCGGGCGGCCGGGTCCACCTTCGTGCACTGGCCCGCGTGCACGAGGGTCTTCTCGGCGAACGCGCCGATGCCCAGCGCCGGGGTCAGCTCGGTGCCGTCGGTGAGGGTCATGCGCTGGCGGGCGTTGTGGGTGTTGAAGCAGTACCACGGCCGCCCCCGCCGGCAGGCCCGGCAGTCGCCGCAGACGGCACGCCAGTTGAGCACCACGAAGTCGCCCGGGGCAACGTCGGTGACGCCGTCGCCCACCTGCTCGACGATGCCTGCCGCCTCGTGGCCGAGAAGGAACGGGTAGTCGTCGTTGATGCCACCCTCGCGATAGTGCAGGTCGGTGTGACAGACCCCGCAGGACTGGATCCGGACGATCGCCTCACCGGGCCCCGGGTCGGGCACCACGATCGTCGTGACCTCGACCGGTGCGCCCTTGCTACGGGAGATGACTCCCCGGACTTCCTGGCTCACTTCGCCTCCTGCTGGTGGTGTGCGGCGGGGACCGGATGCCGGCAGGTGGTGAACCGGGCGCGGCGGTGGGCCCCTGCCGAACCTACCCGACGACAACGGCCGTCCCAGCCGCCCCGGCGACGGGTTATCGCGGGTCACGCGGGGTACGCGGGCCGCAGTTCCGACCACGGCCACCAGGAGTGATCATGAAACTCGCGCATCTGCCGCTGCGGGTCAGCATCGGCGCGTACTTTCTCAACTCGGGTTTGGGCAAGCGGAACCTGGAGGGTGAGGCGGCGGCGGGCATGCACGGGATGGCGGTGGCGGCCCTGCCGCAGCTCAAGCAGTTCGAGCCGGTGCGTTTCGCCAAGCTGCTGTCTCGCTCGGAGATTGCGTTGGGGGCCGCCCTGCTCACGCCGTTCGTGCCGACGCCCCTGGTGGGGCTGGGCCTCACCGCGTTCGGCGCGGGCCTGGTGCAGCTGTACCTGAAGACGCCGGGGATGCGTGAGCCGGGCAGCATCCGCCCGACCCAGCAGGGCACCGGGCTCGCCAAGGACGTGTGGCTGGTCGGCGCCGGGCTGACGATGGTGCTGGAGGGGCTGACCCACGGCCGCCGACGCCACTGAACCCGGCGGTGACCGGACCTCGTACGCTGCGGCCGTTCTACCGGCCGATGCGGCCCCGCAGCCGCGACGAGCCACACCGGGCGGCCACGCCGCTGGAACTCCTCTTCGACCTGTGCTTTGTGGTGGCGGTGGCGCAGGCCGCGACCAACCTGCACCACGATGTCTCCGAAGGCCACCTCCGCCACGCGGTGACCAGCTACGCGATGGTGTTCTTCGCGATCTGGTGGTCGTGGATGAACTTCACCTAGTTCGCCTCGGCCTACGACACCGACGACGACGTGTACCGGATCACCACGCTGGTGCAGATCTCCGGGGCGTTGATCCTCGCGGCCGGGGTTCCGCGGGCGTTCACCGACGGCGATTTCACGATCATCACATACGGGTACGTGGTGATGCGGCTGGCCGCCGTCGTGCAGTGGAGCCGAGCCGCCGCCGGCGATCCCGCCCACCGCGCGGCGGCCCGCCGGTACGCCATCGGCGTGACAGTGGTGCAGCTCGGCTGGCTGCTGCGGCTGGCCCTGCCCGACGGGTGGGGCATCGCTGCGTTCGTGGTGCTGGCGCTTGCCGACCTGCTGGTGCCCGCGGTGGCCGAGCGACCCGGGATGACCCCGTGGCACCCCGGGCACATCGGCGAGCGGTACGGGCTGTTCACGCTGATCGTGCTCGGCGAGGCGGTCCTGGCGATCTCGGTGGCGATCCAGACCGGCGTCGACGCGGGCAACCACGGGCTCTGGTCCCTCGCTGGGGCCGGCGCGGTAATCGTCTTCGCGCTCTGGTGGCTCTACTTCGACAGGCCGAGCGAGGCGCCGGACCGGCTGCCGTACTCGCTGATCTGGGGCTACGGCCACTACCTGATCTTCGCGGCGGTCGGCGCCGGCCTGCCGGTGGTGGTCGACGACGAGCGGCACCTCGCCCACGTTTCCGGAACCACTACCGGCTACGCCGTGGCCATCCCGATCGCCGTGTTCCTGCTGACCGTGTGGATGCTGCACGTCCGCCGCCAGCAGCACGGCGCGGTGGTCGTGGCGTACCCGGTCGTCGCCGGACTGGCGCTGCTCGCGCCGCTGGGACCAGCCCGGGTGCAGGTCCTCGCGCTGCTGCTTGTCGCCCTGGTGGCGCTCACGGTGGTGCTGCGTCGACGCGACGACGGTGCCGCGCCGGCACCGGCCGGCGTTGGCCCCTCCTGACGTCACGACGCCACGACACACGCACGCGGCGCGAATATGCGGCCCGCCGTTCGGGCGCGGCGGCCCGGAAGTCGGCAGAATTGCGGCATGCTTCGCCGCCGATGGCTGTTGGCCGACCAACTCGGGCCACATTTCCTCGACGACCCCGACCAGCCGGTGCTGCTGGCGGAGATCCGGGAGTTGTTCCGCCGTCGGCCGATGCACCGGCAGAAGGCACATCTCATCCTCTCGGCCCTGCGGCACCGCGCCGCCGAACTGGGCGACCGGGCGCTGCTGCTGCGGACGGACACGTTCCGGGAGGCCCTGGCACAGGTCGCCGAACCGGTCGAGGTGTGCCACCCGCACTCCTGGGCGGCCCTGCGCTTCGCCCGCTCGGTGCCCGGGTTGACGGTCCTGCCGGCGCGCGGCTTCATCACCAGCCAGGACGACTTCGCCGCCTGGGCCGACCGCACCAGGCGCGGCCCGCTCCGGATGGCCGACCACTACCGTCACGTCCGCCGCCGGCACATCGTGCTGACCGGGCCGGCCGGCGGGGCCGGGCCGGCGCGCCGCCCGCCAGCGGAGGGCCACGCCGTACCGGCGACACCTCCGCCACCGCCGCCGATCGTCGAGGACGACATCGACGCGCAGGTCCGCCGCGACCTGGACCGGTGGGCGGCCGACGGCGTGCGGTTCGTCGGCCGGGACGGCCCCCGGCAGCACCCCGCAACCCACGCCGAGGCGCAGGCCCGGCTTGAGCACTTCCTGACCCACCGGCTGCCCGAGTACGGCCGCTGGGCCGACGTGATGAGCGCCGAGGACCCGCTGTTCGCGCACTCCGCGCTCTCGTCCTCGTTCAACCTCGGGCTGCTGCACCCGGAGCCGGCCGTACGCGCCGCCGAGCAGGCGTGGCGGGACGGCGCCGCCCCACGCACCGCTGTCGAGCCGTTCATCCGAGGGCTGCTCGGCTGGCGGGAGTTCCTGTGGCAGCTGTACTGGTACTTCGAGCCCAGGTTCCGAGGCTCGAACTGGCTGGCCGCCACCGAGCCGATCCCGGACTGGTTCGCCGAGTTGGACGCCGACGCTGTGGAGGCGCGCTGCCTCGCGGACGTGCTCGCCGCCGTCCGCGACCGGGCGTGGACGCACCAGACACCCCGGCTGCTGGTGCTTGGCAACTACGCGTTGCAGCGCGGCTGGCGTCCGACCGAGGTCGCGGACTGGTTCCGGCGCTGCTTCGTCGACGGCACCGACTGGGTGATGAACACGACGGTGATCGGCATGAGTCAGTACGCCGACCTGGCAAGGGTGGACACCCGCCCGTACGCGGTGGACGGCACCGACATCGACGAGATCAGCGACTACTGCGGCGGCTGCCGGTACGTGCCGGAGCGGGCGCTGGGTGACCTGGCCTGCCCGTACACCGGGGGGTTCGAGAATTTCCTGCACCGCAACCGGGAGCGGCTGGTGGCCGACCCCCGGCTCGCCGCGGAGTTGGCACGCCGCGACGAGCCGGAGCACCGCGAGGCGGTGATGGCGCAGGAGGAGAAGCGGGGCGGCACCGCCCCGTGACGGGCCGCCCGGTCACCGGCCCGATACTCGGGAGAAGGTCATGACCCAGTTGGTCTCCCAGGTCTGCTCGCCGTCGGTGGAGAACGCCTGCTCCCAGCGGGCCGTGGTCGTGCTGATGTCCGACCAGATGAACCGGCACCGCACCGGTCGCCCCTCGTGCTGATCGTCGGCGTAGAAGCGGCCGACGCCGTCGACGAAGCGACCCACCATCGGCGGCTGCTCCAGCACGCCGCTGTCGCTGCTCATCCAGTAGATCGACCACTGCTGCCGGGCCGGGTCGAAGATCCTGATCGTGGCACCGGCGGAGCCCTTGGTCGAGAACGTGATCTCGTCGAAGTGGCCGCCGCCGGCGAAGAAGCCGTGAGCGACCGACACCCCGGGAAACTCCTCCCACTCGTCGGAGCCCACAAGCCGCTCGCGCAGCCGCCGGTTCACGACGTTCCAGGTCCCCACGAAGAAGTCGAAGTCGCCCATCAGCGGCCCACCGGCCCTTCCGCTCGCGTGTCGTTGAGGTAACCGGTGAGGTCGGGGCTCGCTGGCGCCAGCATGTGCCGGATCCAGGCGGCCCGCTCGTGCTCCAGCACCGCCAACTCCCACACGCAGCCCACGGCGGGACGGCGCAGTTCGACGAAGTGCGCGGGGTCCAGATCGGGGCAGTCCAGCGCCGGCTGTCCCGCCACCGCGACGCGGATCTCCACCGCGTTGTCCCACACCCAGGTGTAGGCCAGCAGGTACGCGCCGGTGTCCGCGCCCCGGTGCAGCACCACCCACCCGGCGCCCGGGGTGCCGTCGCTCGGTACGTCTTTCAGCAACGTGGGCAGCATGTCGTACGCGGCCTTCTCCACCTCCGGTTCGATGGGCCGTTGCGGCTGGTCGATGTGGTAGCGCTTGAACTGCCGGGCGTCCACAGTGATCGCCGGAGGCGTTGTCAGATCCTTGTCGCGAAAAGCCATGCCGGGACGGTACGACCGCTCCCCTGACAACTAGTGTCAGTGAAGTGCGGGCCAGTCGACTTCTCTCCCTCCTGCTGCTGCTCCAGGCGCACGGGCGGCTCACGGCCGCGCAGCTCGCCGAGCGGCTGGACGTGTCCCCCCGCACCATCTACCGGGACGTGGAGTCGCTGCATGCCGCCGGTATCCCGCTGTACGGGGAGGCCGGGCACGCCGGCGGCTACCAACTTGTGGACGGCTGGCGTACCCGGCTGACGGGCCTGACCGCAGAGGAGGCCGACCGGCTCTTCCTGGCCGGGCTGCCCGGTCCGGCCGACGAGTTGGGCTACGGCGACGTGGTGGCCGCGCTGCAACTCAAGCTGCACGCCGCGCTGCCGGCGCCGCTGCGTGACCGGGCCACCCAGCTCCAGCAGCGCTTCCACCTGGACACCCCCGGCTGGTACGCCGACGGCGACGCGTCCCCGGAGCTGGCCCGGACCGCCGAGGCGGTCTGGCGTCAGCACCGCATCGAGGTGCGCTACCGCGGCTGGCGCGGCGAGGTGACCCGCGTGCTGGAGCCGTACGGCCTGGTGCTCAAGGGCGGCCGGTGGTACGTGGTGGCCACCCAACCCGGCCGGGACGCACCGGCTACCTACCGGGTCAACCAGATCCTCGCCCTGACCCCGCTGGCGCAGGAGTTCGACCGGCCGGCCGACTTCGACCTGCCGACCTGGTGGCGGGCGCACGTCGTGGGGTTCCGGGCCCGGCTGCACCGCGACGAGGCCACCGTCCGGCTCTCCCCCGCCGGCCGCGAGCGGCTGCGGGAGGTCGGCAGCGATCCGGTGGTGGCCGCCGTGGACGCCAGCGCCGGGCCACCCGACGCGCGGGGTTGGGTGACCGCTGTACTGCCCATCGAGTCGCTCACCCATGCCCACGGTGACCTGCTGCGCCTCGGCGCCGACGTGGAGGTGCTGACCCCTGTCGCTCTCCGCGAGCGCCTGGCCGCCACGGCGGCCGGGCTGGCGGCCCTCTACGCCCCCACCGGACAGCCGGCGCGATAGCCCGCCGCTTCCACTGTGGAAGCCGGCGGGACATCGGCTGTCGGCATCGTGTGCCACCCTGGGACCGTCACCCGCGGTCACCGGAGGTGAGGGCTACGTTACGGCTACGTGCACTGGTCGCCGTCCCCGGTACCGGGCCGGTGACCCTCGACGTCCCCGCCGGCACGACGACGGCGCTTGTGGGGCCACCTGCGGTCGGCACCGCGGTGGCCCGGGTGCTTGTCGGGCTCGCCGCACCGGCCACCGGGCGGATCATGGTCGGTGCCCGGGACGTGACGGCGCTGCCGCCGCCGCGTCGGCAGATCGGCTACGTGCCGGCCGGCGGTGCCCTGCTGCCGCAGCTCACCGTCCGCCGCAACATCGAGTACGGCCAGCGCAAACGCGAGCGGGTGCACGAGGTGGCCGACGACTGGACGTCCACTGTGGTGGACAGGCTGGAGCTCGCCCCGACGCTCGGCCTGCTGCCGCACCTGCTCTCCGACGCCCAACGGCTCCGGGTGGCGCTGGCCCGCGCGGCGGTGTGCCTGCCCGAGGTCCTCGTGGTCGACCTGCCCACCGAACCGGCCGGCGGCAGCCGCCTCGGCGACCTGCTTCCACGACTGTCCCCGCCGGACGCGCCCGGAGTGGCGGTGCTGGTGTGCACGGCCGACAGGGCCGCCCTTGCCGAGATCCCCCGGCGGCACGAGCTGGTCACCGAGGCCGACGGGGCGCCCCGGTGACGCCGGGCGGCCGGACCACCCGCCGTACCCTGCTGCGCGCTGCCACTGTCGGTGCGGCCGCTACCATCGCCGGCTGCGCCGGGAGCACCCGTTCGGTGCAGGTGGCGGTGGTGTGGAGCGGCGGCGAGCTGGACCGCTTCCGGCAGGTCGTGAAGGGCTATGGCCCTTCGGTACACGTGGTCAGCGCCGGCAACGACATCGACGCGTTCCTGCGCGCCCGGCATCTCGCCGGCACCGCACCGGACGTGGCGATCCTGCCGCGTCCCGGCCTGGTCACCGAGTACGCCGCCCGGGGCTGGCTGCGGCCCGTGCTCCCGTCCGACGAGTACGCGGTGCCCGCCGGGCTGAACGATCTGCTGAGGACCGGCGGGCACCGCTACGGCGTGTGGGTGAAGGCGGCGCACAAGTCCCTCATCTGGCACCTGCCTTCGGTGCTGCCCGTCCCGCCGACCAGTTGGGACGAGCTGGTCGCGCTGACCCGCCGGCTCGGCACGCTCGCCGTGCGGGGGGACGGCCCGGCGCCGCTGGCGATCGGCGCGGCCGACGGCTGGGTGCTCACCGACTGGTTCGAGAACGTGCTGGCCGACCTGGCGCCCGCCGCGTACGACGCCCTGGCCGGGCCGGACGCCGACTGGCGGGGCCAGCCGGTGCGCGACGCCCTGGACCGGCTCGCCGAGCTGTGGAGCATCGACGGCGCGTTCGTCGGGGGCGGCCGTCGCGCCCTGCTCACCCAGTACGAGGAGTCGGTGATCCAGGTGGTGCGCTCCCGCCGTGCGGTAATGGTCTTCGAGGCCGATTTCACGGCCGAGGTGGGCAGCAGGTTCCGCGGCGGCTCCGAGGAGGCGGCCGCCTTCCGGTTCCCCAGCGCCGGCAGCGGCGTCGGCCCGCTGATCGTCGGCGGGGACGCAGCTGTCGTGTTCGCCGACGCGCGGGGCGGGGTCGAGCTGGTCGAGTGGCTGACCAGAGCCGACTCGTTCCGCCCCTGGCTGCATGCCGGCGGCTACCTGTCACCGAACACCACGATCCCGCTTGCCGACTACACGAATCCGGTCCGCCGCCGGTTCGCCGCCGAGATGCGCGATCCGGGCACGCTGCGGTTCGACCTCTCCGACCAGCTGCGCGGGGCGTTCACCGGTTCCGACGGCGTGGGCATCTGGCGCATCATGCAGGACTTCTTCGCCGACGTCACAGGTGGCGTACGCGCCGCCGAGGCGGTCCGGCGTGCCACCGGGCAGCTCGCCGCGGCGGCCCGCAGCGCGGGAGGTGGCCGATGAGCGAAACCCGGGTGCTCGGCGAGTTCGCGGTGCTCGACGACGTCGGCCCACCGCGCCGTGGCCGCGTGTACCCGGCGGCCGGGGCGACGTCCGCGCTGCTGCTGCCGGCCGCGCTGCTGCTCGGCGGGCTGCTGCTGTGGCCGGTGCTGCGCACCCTGCACGCCAGTGTCACCACCGACGGCCGCTGGGTCGGCGCGGAGCACTTCCGCACCGCCCTCGCCGCGCCGGGCACCGGCGCCGTGGTCGGACGGACAGTGCTGTGGGCGGTGCTGGTGCCGGCGGTGGTGACGGCGCTCGGTTACCTGCTCGCCGTCGCGTCACGTCGCTCCCAGGAGGGCGGGCTCGTCCGGCTGATCCTGCTGGTGCCGGTGGCGCTGCCGCTCGTCGTCACCGGCGTGACGTTCCGGCTGATGTACGACCCCGACCCGGGCCGTGGTCTGGCCACACTGGTCCTGGCGCGGCTGACCGGCCGGTCCGCCGAGGACGCTCCCCAACTGCTCGGGCCTCGCCTGGTCACCGTGGCGCTGATGTCGGCGTTCGTCTGGGCGTGGGTGGGTTTGGCGGTGCTGGTCTTCCGGGCCGCACTGGACCAGGTGCCGCCGAGCCTGGCCGACGCGGTACGCGCCTACGGCGGCGGTCGCCGGCACGTCCTGTGGGACGCGCAGTGGAGGCCGCTGCTGCTGCGTACCGTCGCTGTGGTCTTCGCGCTTGTGGCGCTCGGCACCAGCCGGACCTTCGACCTGATCCTGGTCATGACGCCGGGGTCGGTGCGCGACGACGCGGCGGTGCTGGCGCTGCGGGTGTGGCAGACCTCCGGTGGCACCACCACCGGGCCGGGCGCCGCGCTCGGCGTCGTCTGGCTGGTGGCGGTCGTCGCCGGCATGTTGGTGGCCGCTCTCTTCGTCCGTCAGGCGTGGCCGCCGCCGCGCGTCGAGGTCGGCTCGGAGCCCGCCGCGCTGGCACCGCCACGACGGCTGTTCCGGCTGCTCGCCGCGGCCGCCGCGGTGGCGTGGCTGATACCGCTTGTCGTGCTCGTCGCCACGTCGGCGCACGGGCAGGTGGACGCGGCGGCGCGCGGCTGGTGGTCGACGCCACCCGGTGCGGGCTCCTATCACGCCCTGCTGACCAGCGGTGAGTTGTGGCGAACGCTTGGCTTCACGCTGCTGCTTGCCACAGTGGTGACCGCCACGGTGCTGGTCATCGCGCTGCTGGCCGCGTACCCGCTGGCCTGGCTGACCGGGCCTGCCGCGCAGGCGACCGGCCTGCTGCTGATGGCCGCGACGATCGTACCGGTGCAGGTGATCGCCGGCCCGGTCAACGAGGTGCTGGGCGTGGTCCTGTCCTCGGGGACCGCCCGAGGGCTGGCGCTTGTGCACGTGGCGCTGGGCGTGCCGTTCGCAGTGCTGGTGCTGCGCAACGCGTTCGCCGACCTGCCCGCCGAGCAGGTGCGCGGCGCCCGGCTTGGCGGCCGACGGTGGTGGGGCGCGCTGCGCCGGCTGGGCCGGCACAACCTGCCCGCCGTTGTCGCCGTCTCCGTTCTGGAGTTCGTCCAGGTCTGGAACGACCTGGTGGTGGGGCTGCTGTTCAGCGGGCCGGAGGCCACGCCGCTGGGGTTGTTCCTGGCCGGGCAGACCCGAGGCTTCGTGTCCAACAGCGGCGTCCTGGCCGCCGGGTCGGTGCTCGCCTCGGTGCTCCCGGTGGTGCTGATGGTGCTCGCCCGGCGACAACTCGTCGCCGGCCTGGTCTCCGGAGGTGTCCGGTGACCGGCCCCGGCGGCACCGGTCGAGGGCCGCGCTGGCCGGTGCTCATCGCGGTCGGCACGCTTGTCAGCGGGGTGCTCGGCAACCTCGCCAGCAACCTGCTGTCCGAGCTGGCCGCCAGCGTGCTCGGCCCGGCGAGCATCGCGCTTGCCGTCAGCGGCGCGGCCGGCTTCGTGGTGTTCGAGATGCGCCGGCGCCGGGCCGTGCGCGAGACCGCCCCGGAACCCACCGACGTCGTCACCGCACCCGTCACCGACGTGCCGACGCTGCCGTACCCGGCCGGGTTCACGGGCCGCGACGAGCACGTCCGGACGGTGCTCGGCCTGCTCGCCCACGAGCACGCGGTGGCGGTGCTGGGCCGTAGGGCGGTGGGCACCTCCGCCTGCGCCGTCCAGGTGGCGAACCTGTGCCGGGACGACTACCCGGACGGCCAGTACCACCTCGACCTGCGTCGGGGCGGTCGGCCCCGCACCGCCCGCCAGGTGCTCACCGCGCTGGCGGGTGTCCTGGGCACCGCGCCGCCCGCCTCGGGCCGGCCGGACGCCCTCGCGGCCGCCGCCGCAGCGCTACGCCGCAGGCTCGACGGCCGCAAGATCCTGCTGGTGCTGGACAACGTCGACAGTCCCGAGCAGGTACGCCCGCTGCTGCCACCCACCGCCCGCACCTGCCGGCTGTTGTTCGCCGGTGGGCCCGCGCTCAGCGGTCTCAGCGGGGTGGTGGCGCACTGGATCGCCGAGCCGGGCCCGGACGAGGCGGTCGAGCTGTTCGCGGCGGCCGGCAGTGCCGCGCCCGCCGCCCGGGCCCGCCGTGCCGACCCACGCACCGATCCGGCGGTACGCGACATCGTCGACCTGTGCGGCAGGCAGCCCCGCACGATCCGGGCGCTGGGCTACCGCACCGCGCAGCACGGCTGGCGGCACTCGGACGTGCTCGACGCGCTGCGACGCGCGGTGCACACCCCGCCGCACCAGCGGGTCGCCGTGTCGCCGGCAGCCCAACTGGTCACCGAACGCGACGTCGCGTACCGGGCGTTGACCCGCGAGGCCCGCCGCCTGTACAGGCTGATGTCGCTGACCCCCGCCCCGGTGGACCGGCCGACCATCACCGCGCTGGCCGCCCGGCATCCCGACCGGGTGACCGCGCTGCTCGACCAGCTCGCGGCCGCCGCGTTCGTGGTCGGCGCACCCGGTGACCGGTACGAGATCCGGCCGCTGCTCGCCGCCAACGCCCGGCTGCACCTGCGCGCCGCCGAACCGTCCCGGACCCGTGTCGCCGCGCAGGCCCGGCTGACCCGGCACCTGGCCCGCCGGGCCGAACGGCACGCGGCCAACCTGGCAGTGCTCGGCTCCCCACCGGACCGGGAGTGGTCACTGCCGTTGGACGACGACCCGTACGGCTGGTTCGACCTGCACCAGGAGCTGCTGCTGGCGGTGGTACGGGTGCCGGCCGGGGCGGCCGAGACGCTGCCCCGTCGGGTACGCCGCTGGTGGTTCCGGCTGGCCGTGGCGCTGTGCGGATGGCTCGCGCACGTGGAACGGCTCGACGAGTGGGAGCAGGTCTGCCGTACGGTGCTGGCCACCCCGACCGCCGACGACCGGCCGGAGATCGCCGGGTGGGCGCACAACGAGCTGGGCGTGCTGCGTCGACGCCGACACGACCCGCAGGGCGCCGCCGCCGCGCTCACCCTCGCGGTTGCCGAACGGGGTCGGCGCGGCACCGCCCAGGCCCGGATGAACCTCGGTCTGGCACTGCTCGACCTGGGGCAGCTCGACGACGCGGTGGAGCACCTGGAGCTGTCCCGCCGGCACCGCTCCTCGGCGGACCGGGCCGGGCACGCCCTCACCGACCTTGGTCTCGGCGCGGCCCAGCTGGCGCGGGGCGAGCTGGACACCGCCCACCACCACCTCGTGCGCGCGGCCAACACGTTCCGGTCGGTGGGTGACGCGCGCGGCTACGCGGCGGCCCTGACCAACCTGGTGCTCGTGCACGCCACACTCGGCGAGCACCTGGACGCCGCGCAGGCGTGGCGGGCGGCGCTGCGCGAGTACGAGTCGGTGAACGACCCGACAAGCCGGGCGGCGGCACTGCTCAACGCCGGTGCGACGCTGTTGACGAGCGCACCGGGGCAGGCGCGGGCGGCGTACGAGTTGCTTGCCGAGAGCCGGCGGCTGCGTGCGGCCGGCCGGCCGACCCCGGGGCTGGCCCGGACCCTGCTCTACCTGGGCGATGCCGCCGACTCGCTTGGTGACCGCGCGGAGGCGCGGCGGCACTGGGCGGACGCGGCATCGGTGGCCGAGGAGGTCCACGACGAGCCGGCGCTGACCGCCGCCGACGGGCGGCTGGACGACTCCGACGCCGGGCGGGACGACTCCGGCACCGTGCCGGGTGACTCCGACGCCGTGCTCGACGGTGCCTGACCGCCGACGGCGGGCGGCTGACCGCCGACGGCGGGCGGCTGACCGCCGACGGCGGGCGGCTGACCGCCGACGGCACGGTCTGGGAGAGTGTGTGACCGTGGATGCGCTCACGGTACGGGGACTCAGTCGCAACTTCGGCAACCTGGTGGTGCTCGACGACGTGAGCTTCGCGCTGCCGGCGGGCCGGATCGCCGTGGTGCTCGGCCCCAACGGCAGCGGCAAGACCACACTGCTGCGCTGCGTGGTGGGCGCCGACCGGCCGGACGCCGGTGAGGTGCTGGTGCAGGGCCGCCGGGCCGACGAGACCGATCCGCAGGTACGGGCGCTGGTGGCCGCTGCCCTGGACGACATCGACTTCTTTCCCGACCTGTCAGTGGTCGAGCACCTGGAACTTGTCGCGTACGCGCACGGGGGCAACGCCGAGCCGGTCGAGGAGGTGCTCGTCGAGCTGGGCCTGGAGCCGGCCCGCGACCAACTGCCGGTGACCCTGTCCAGCGGGCAGCGCCGCCGGCTGGCCCTGGCGTCCTGCTTCGTACGCCCCCGTCGGGTGCTGATCCTGGACGAGCCGGAGCAGCGGCTGGACGTGCGTGGCCGGCAGTGGCTGGCACAGCGGCTGCGCCGGGAGCGGGACGCCGGCACCGCAGTGCTGCTGGCCTCGCACGACCCGGAGTTGATCGACGCGGTCGTGGACGAGCGGATCGAGATCGGCCGGTGACCGCACCACCGGCCACGATCGCCGACGCGCCGGTCGGGGTGCCCAGCGCCCGTCAGGTGCGTACGCACCTGCGTCAGGCCCGCCGTCGCCACCACGAGCACTCGCTCGGCGACGTGCTTGGCGACGCGTACGTCATGGTGCTGTTCGTGGGCATGTACGGCTGGTTCGCGATCAGCGCCAGTCGCGACATGCTGGCCTCCCCCACCGTCGGCCGGGCCGATCCCGGGGTGCGGTGGTGGCTGGCGGTGGCGGCGCTGCTGGCCGGCGCCGGGCTGGCCTGGCGGGGTCTGCGGGCGCTCGGTCCGCTGCTTGTCACGCCGGCCACGCAGAGCTGGGTGACAAGTGCCCCTGTCGACAGGCGGGCCTGGCTGGCGCCGCGCCTCGGCGTCCTGCTTGTGGGCGCGGCGACCGGCACGGCGCTGCTCGGCGTGGCAGTGGCGGTGCTGGGCGGTGTCAGCGAGCCGGACGCCCTGGGCTGGGCGGCGGGCGCCGGCGCCGGGTGGGGTGCTGCCGCGCTGGCCCTGAGCGTCGTCGCCCAGGGTGACCGGACGGGCCGGCGGTGGCCGACGCTCGTCGGTGCGGTGCCGATGGTGACGGCTGGCGTCGTCACGGCCGTGGTGGTGCTCGCCGGTCGATTCGGCAACGGACTGCCCCAGCCGGCGACGCTGCCGACGGCCGCGCTTGTCGCCGTGGGGGTGCCGCTCGCTGTCGCCGGCACGGTCTTCGCGGCCCGCGCGCTGCCCCGGGTGGACCGGGCCACGCTGACCACCGGCGCGCAGTTCGCAAACGCCGCCGCCACGGCGACGATCCTGCTCGATCCGAGCATGCTCACCAGCCTGGTGGAGAGCCGACGGTGGCGCCGCATCGGCCGGGTGCGCAGCAGCCGGATCCGGCCCGGACCGAGCTGGTGGGCGCTGTTGCAGGCCGACGTACGCCGGTTGCGCCGTCACCCCAGCGCCCTGCTGATCTGGGCTGCGCTCGTCGGCGTCCAGTACGCTGCCGCGCTCGCCCTGCCCGGGCTGGCCGGTGCCGCGCAGGTCGTGTTCGCCTATCTCGCCACCGACCGGCTCACCGGCGGCCTGCGGTCGATCAGCCGGTCACCGGGGCTGCGCCGGGCGCTCGGCGGCAGCGACAACCTGCTGCGCGGGATCCACGTGGTGGTGCCGGCGATCGGCGCGGGCCTGTGGTGGCTGCTGACCCTGCCGACCGTCGAGGCCGGGCCGCCCTGGCTGGCGCCGACGTTGGCGCTCGGCGTGGTGGCCGCCGCCTGGCGGGCCGGCACGCGCCCGCCGATCAACTACGGGGGCGCGACTGTCAACACGCCGTTCGGGATGGTTCCGGTGGACCTGCTGCGTCAGGGGTCACGAGGGCCTGCGCTGCTGGCCGTGCTGGTGCTCGTGCAACTGTTCCTGGGCTGACCCGGCCCGGCACCTGTGCGGCGGGGGCCGGCGCTCAGCCTGCGGCGGCGCGGGTCAGCTCGCGTAGCGCGGCGGCGACCTGCGTGACGCCGTTCTCGATCTCGGTAGTCGTGCGGGCCGCGTAACCGAGAACCAGACCGGGCCGGTACGGGCGCTGGCAGTGCCAGGTCAGGGGTTGCACCTTCACGCCGCGCGCCAGCGTCGCCGCCGCCAGGTCGGTGTCCGCCACGACGCCCGGCACGGTGATCATCAGGTGCAGTCCGGCCGCGGCGCCGTGCACAGTGGCGCCCGGCAGGTGCCGGGCGACGGCGGCGATCATCGCGTCCCGGCGGCGGATGTGCCTGCGGCGCAGCAGCCGCAGGTGCCGATCCAGCGCGCCGGAGGTCATCAGCTCCGCCAGCACCAGTTGCGGAAGCACCGCGTTGCCCAGGTCGGCGTTGCGTTTCGCGGCCACCACCGCCTCGCGCCAGCGGGACGGCACGAGCAGCCAGCCGACCCGCAGCGCTGGGGCGAGCAGCTTGGACACGCTGCCGGTGTAGCAGACCTGCTCGGGCACCAGGCCACACAACGCCGGCACCGGCGGGCGGTCGTAGCGGTGCTCGGCGTCGTAGTCGTCCTCGATGATCACACCGCCGGCCCGCGCCCACTCGACGAGCCGCCGGCGGCGGTCACCGTCGAGCACCACTCCGGTCGGGAACTGGTGCGCGGGGGTGAGCAGCACCGCAGGGACGCCGCTCGCGGCCAACTCGTCGACCCGTAGCCCGGCGTCGTCGACGGCGATCGGCGGAGTGACCATCCGCCAGTTGTTCAGATGCTGGCGTACACCCAGCGAACCAGGGTCCTCGACCGCGATCCGGTCGATGCCGGCCGGGCCGAACGCCTGGGCGAGCAGCCCCAGCGACTGGGACACACCGGCCACGATGATCACGTCGGCGGGGTCGACGGCGATGCCGCGGCTGCGGGCCAGCCGGGCGGCCACTGCCTGCCGCAGCACGGGCGCGCCGCGCGGGTCGCCGTAGCCGAGGTCGGCAGCGGCCAGGCCACGCAGCACGGTCCGTTCGGCGCGCAGCCAGTCCGCGCGGGGAAAGGCCGTCAGGTCGGGTACGCCGGGTGTCAGGTCGATTGTCGCGCGGGCCGCGCGTACCGCGTCGAAGATGTCGCTGCCCGGAGCCGGCGGGAAGAGTGCCGCCGGTGCCGGCGCGGCGGTCGGGGCGGGTGCCGGCGGGGCCGGCGCGGCTGGACCGCCGACCACCACAGTGCCGGCCCGCCCCCGGCCGGTGAGGTGGCCCTCCTCGGTGAGCCGCTGGTACGCCTCGGTGACCACACCTCGGGAGACGCCGAGGTCGGCGGCGAGCACGCGGGTGGCGGGGAGCCTGTCGCCGACCGGAATCCGCCCTTCGGCGATGGCCTGCCGCAGCCGCGCGGCGAGCCAGTCGGCGCGTCCGCCGGACGGCGCGTCGGCGATGGTCAGGTGCAGAAAGTCCGACCCGGCCGTTATGGACCCCTCGGACGCGTTCGGTTTGGCCCTGCTCATCGGTCCATCGTGGCAGCAGAGTGGGCAGGAGACCGCCCCGCCCACCGCGCCGGAGGACAACAGTGACAATCCCGTTCCTGATCACCACGCTTGTCGTGGTGGTGACCCCGGGCACCGGGGTGTTCTTCACCCTCTCCGCCGGGCTGTCGCGAGGCGCCCGAGCCGGGGTGCTGGCGGCGTTCGCCTGCACGTTGGGCGTCGTGCCGCACCTGCTGGCGGCGATGACCGGGCTTGCCGCGCTGATGCAGGCGAGCGCAACAGCGTTCGAGGTAGTCAGGTACCTCGGCGTCGGCTACCTGCTCTACCTGGCCTGGTCGACGGTACGGGACCGCAGCGCCTTCACTGCCGGCGGCGATCACCAGGCCCGCTCGGCGACCCGGGTGATCGTCTCCGGCGTCCTTGTGAACCTGCTCAACCCCAAGCCGACGCTGTTCTTCGTCGCGTTCCTGCCGCAGTTCGTGGACACCACGGCCCCGGGCTCGACCCGGGCGATGCTCGTCTGCGGCGCGGTGTTCATGCTGCTCACCTTCGCGGTGTTCAGCGGCTACGGCGTCTTCGCGGCCCGCGTACGCGACCGGGTGCTGACCCGCCCCCGCGTCACCGACTGGCTGCGCCGGTCCGTCGCCGGCACGTTCGTCGCGCTCGGCGTGACACTCGCCCTCACCGAACGATAGGAGTCCCGTGCAGTTCGAACACTCGGCGCACCTTCGCGCCGCACACCCCGACCTGGTCGCCGGTGTGGTGCAGGCGACCGGGATCACCGCCACGGCCGACCTGGAGCAGCGCACCGCCGGCTACCTGGCCCGCGCCCGGGAGCGCCTGGCCGGCGGCCCGGAGAGCACATTCGGTGAGATCCAGGCGTGGCGGCGGGCGTACACCGTCATGGGATTGCGGCCCACGCAGTACCGGTGCGCCTCCGAAGCGCTGCTGCGACGGCTACGCCTGGACGGCGAACTGCCCCGGCTGCACCCGCTCGTCGATCTCTGCAACGCCGTCTCGGCCGCGTACGCCATCCCGGTCGCGGTGCTGGACTCCGACCGGGTCGACGGCGACCTGACAGTGCGGCTCGCGCACGGCGACGAGGAGTACCTGACCTTCGCCGGCGACACCGAGCATCCCGACCCGGGCGAGGTGACCTACGCAGACGCCGCCGGGCGGGCCCACGCGCGGCGGTGGGTCAACCGGCAGAGCGGCCTGTCCGCCGTACGGGCCGACACCTCGTCAGTGCTGATCGTCGCCGAGGCGCTGCACGCCAACGCCGAACGGGACGTGACAGGGCTGGTCGCCGCGCTGGTGGCGGACCTGACCGACGGGTGGGGTCCACCGGTGGCGTCCGCCGTGCTCACCGCCGCGACGCCCCGGTTCACCGCACGGGCGGTGGGCGTTCCCGGTGAGGAGGTGTCCCCGGCGACGAGGTGACCGTGGTCGCCCCGACAGCGCGAACCCGGCGCGTCGGTCGTGAACCGGACAGCGAACGGCAAAGCCGACACGTATCCTCCGCATTCCGTGATCGTGGCCACGACGGAGGAGGACCGGATGCCCGGGTGGGCTGACCGGGGCGGCCGGCAACGACGCGCCTTCGTCGTCGGCGGAGCGCTGCTGACTGTCGCTGCCGTGATGCTGCTCGCCGCCTGGCGCAGCACCGGCTTCCTCAGCGACCTGCTGCTCAACCTCGGCTCCAGCGTGGTGCTCGCTGCCATCTCGTACGTCATCTTCGACCCGCTGTTCGAGGAGGCCCGCAGGGCGCGGGTGCAGGAGCATCTGAGCTTCGACCAACGCGCCTTCGTGACGCGGCTGCACCGCTCCGGCCGCCGGGTACGGATCCTCGACACCTGGACGATCCTGCTGGAACGTACGCACCGGGACGAGACCCTGGGCGCGGTACGGGCGGCACTCGCCAACGGCGCGCAGGTGCAGTTGCTTCTGCTCGACCCGGACTGCACCGCCGCGCAGCAACGCTCCGAGGAGTTGGAGCGGCAGCGGGTGGACGTGCCACGCCAGATCCGCACCAACCTGCGCCACCTGGCGGCGTTCCAGAGCACCCTGGACCCCGCGCTGCGGCACCGCCTCCAGGTGCGGCTCTACGACGCGTCCCCGTCGATCCAGCTCTACCAGTGGGACGGGCGGGCGCTGATCTCGTTCTTCCCCATCGGGAAGCTGTCGTTCAACGTGCCGCAGCTGGAAGTCGACATGGACAGCCCGTGGGGCGGGTTCGTGCACGCCCGGTTCGAGGAGCTGTGGGAGCACGAGCAGGCCACCGTGAACCTGGAGCGGTACTGGTCGGTCACCGTCACCCTGCGCCACGACGGCTCCGACGTGGTCGAGGTGCCGGTGCCGTACGTGACCGTGGACGGGCAGCACTACGTCGACTGCGGAAGCTTCCGGGTGACCGGGCCGCTGACCGTACGGGCTGTGCTGCCGCCCCGCGCCCCGGGCGCGGCCCCGGCGGTGTTCGGGCTGGCCGAGCCCGCCGACACCGACCGCACGCCGGCCGCGACGGTGAAACGGCACTTCGACCAGAAGTACGGGCGCGGCGACGAGCAGCGGGCGATCCGCCGGCTGGTGCCACCGCCGGGCGGTCCGCGTACCCCGGTTCCCCGCTCCTCGGCGGCGGGCGACACGCACGGACGGTGACCCCCGACCGGCCCGGTCGGGTGCCCCGCGAAACAATGGTGGCTCCCAGCGCCCGAGCACCCGGAGGCCGACCCGTGCAGCCCGACGCCACGCCGCCGCCCGGGTCGGCGCAGTTGCGCGCCGACTGCGGACGTTGCTTCGGGTTGTGCTGCGTGGTGCCCGCCTTCGCCGCGTCGGCGGACTTCGCCATCGACAAGCCGGCCGGGCGACCCTGCCCCAACCTGCGCCCGGACCACCGCTGCGGCATCCACACGCAGTTGCGGGAGCGAGGGTTTCCGGGGTGCACGGTGTTCGACTGCTTCGGCGCCGGGCAGCAGGTCGCCCAGGTCACCTTCGGCGGACGGGACTGGCGGGACGCGCCGGACACCCTGCCGGCGATGGCCGAGGCGTTCACAGTGCTGCGGCCCCTGCACGAACTGCTCTGGTATCTCACCGAGGCCCTGGCGTTGCGCCCGCCGGCCGGGCTGCGGGCCGAATTGGAACGCGCCCGCGCCGACACGGCAGCGCTCACCGTCGCCGACCTGGCACGGCTCCGCACAGTGGACGTCGCCGCGCACCGCGACCGCGTCAATCCGCTGCTGTCCCAGGCCGGCGACGCTGCGCGTTCCCCTGGGGGCGCCGACCACCGGGGCGCCCCGCTGATCGGGGCGGACCTGCGCCGGTCGGACCTACGCCGGGCCAACCTGCGCGGGGCGCTGCTGATCGGCGCCGACCTGCGCGGCGTCGACCTGGGCCGGGCCGACGTCACCGGCGCGGACCTGCGCGGAGCCGACCTGCGCGGTGCGGACCTGCGCGGGACGCTCTTCCTGCACCAGGCCCAACTGGACGCCGCCCGTGGCGACGCGCGCACCGGACTGCCGGCGACGCTGACCCGCCCGGCGCACTGGACGGCCCTGCCCCTCACGCCGGTACGCCGCCCCGCACCGTCCGCCACCCCGACGCGCCGCCGACGACGCCGCTGACCGTCAGCACGCGTGCCGGGCGGCGGGCGGCGGGCGGGTGAGGTTTCGGCACGATGACGCCGGGTAGCCACCGCCGACGCGCAACGGCACCGACGGGGGGACGGCGTGGGTTTCCGAAAGCGTGACGGTGAGGAGCCGGCGGACCCGGCGCATGCCGAGGACGAGGCCGGTCAGGTCCCGTTGGTGCAGGTCGAGGCGGACACCGAGGTTCCGCCACCAGACGACACCGACGCAGCGCCGGACATCGTGACCGAGGACAACGGCTCGGGTATGACGGGCGGCTCGTCCGGAAGCAGCGGCGGCGGATCGAGCATGCCCGGCCATCCGGACGCGGCGCGCTGACACTCGGCCCGACGCCGGGTCAGCGGCCGACTGGCGTCGGCGCTGTGGCCAGCGGCCGGCGCGGCGCGGCGCGATCGTCAACGGCCCGGCCGGCGCGGCGCTGTGGTCAGCGGCGGACGCGACGCGATCGTCATGCGGGCTGGGGCCGGCGCGACCGTCAGCGGCGCGCTGGGGCGGCGGCCCGGGCCTCGGTCATGCCCTTGTTTGCCAGCCCGTCGGCCCGCTCGTTCTCCGGGTGCCCGTTGTGCCCCTTGACCCACAGCCAGGTCACCTGGTGCCGCTCGCAGGCCGCCTCCAGCCGCTGCCACAGGTCGGCGTTCTTCACCGGCTGCTTGGCGGCGGTCAACCAGCCGTTGCGCTTCCAGGACGCCAACCAACTGGTGATGCCGTTGCGTACGTAGGTGCTGTCGGTGTGCAACTCCACGCTGACCGGGCGGTTCAGGCTCTCCAACGCCTGGATGGCGGCCATCAGCTCCATCCGGTTGTTAGTGGTCGGGGTGGCCTCGCCGCCGCACAGCTCCCGCTCGTGGTCGCCGTAGCGCAGCAGCGCACCCCAACCGCCCGGCCCGGGGTTGCCGCTGCACGCCCCGTCGGTCCAGATCTGCACGCCCCTGCCGGCCGCCGCGTCCACCATGGCAGGCAACCTACCGGGCGGTGACGTCGTACCTGCCGCTCGGGGCAGCTAGCGCCCACGTCGGGGGTGGCGAAAATCGAGCGCGTCGGCCCGGCCCGGTCTGCCAGAGTCGATCCCATGAACGGGACCTGGGACGACCTGCGGGCCGACGTGCGGCAGACGATCGACGAGCTGATCACCAACGGGCGGGAATCCGGCGTACAGGTCGCCGCATATCTCGACGGTGAGCCGATCCTGGAGGTGCACGTCGGCAGCGCGGACCGGGCCACCGGTCGGCAGTTGACCGCCGACACGCCGATCTGGAGCGTGTCGACCGGCAAGGTCCTCACCGCGACAGTGGTGCACGTGCTTGCCGAGCGCGGTGAGCTGGACTACGACCAGCCGATCGCCGAGGTGTGGCCGGAGTTCGCCCGGCACGGCAAGGACCGCGTCACCCTGCGGCACGCGCTCACCCACACCGCGGGCGTACCCGCCCTGCCGAAGGACGTCACGCCGGAGGACTTCACCGACTGGGACCGGATGTGCGCGCTCCTTGTCGACACCGAGCCGATCGCGCCGCCCGGCGAGCTGAAGGCGTACCACGCGTGGACGTTCGGCTGGCTTGTCGGTGAGGTGGTCCGCCGGGTTACCGGCCGACGCGTGTCGCAGGTGCTCGCCGAGGACGTGGCCGGGCCGCTCGGGGTCGCCGACGAGCTGTATCTCGCCGTACCGGCCGGCGACCTGGACCGGCTGGCCCGGGTGGAGGACCGCAACCTGTCGGCGCTGTTCGACTACGCGAGCGCCAACCTGCCGAACTTCGACCGGGTCGCCCCGGCCGGCGTCCGGCCGGGCGCGGAGATCGGCAGCCGCGCCGACGTCCTCACCGCCGAGGTGCCGGCTACCGGCACCATGACCGCCCGCGCGGCGGCACTGATGCTCGCCGCCCTGATCGGCGAGGTCGACGGCGTCCGGCTGATCTCGCCGGCCCGGCTGCGCACCGCCACGACACCGGCAGGGGCCGGGCCGGAGTGGGTGTTCGGCCAGGAGACGACCTGGGGCCTCGGGTACGCCGTGGACGCCGACGGTTCGTTCGGCGCGGCGGGCAGCGGCGGAAGCCTCGCGTACGCGTACCCGGATCTGGGGTTGACTGTGGCGGCGACGAAGACGCTGCTCGGGGCTGGTGACGGCGATCCGATGGAGGACCTGCGGGTGCTGGTCCGCGATGCGGTGGCCGCCCGACGCTGAGCCGCCCGGGTCAGCCGGGCGGCGTGACCGACCCCGGGCCGACCGCGTCCGGCTCGGCGTCGCGCACGTGGGCACGGGCGTCGGGGCGGGCGCCCACCACGGCGGCCGGGATGGGCGGCGCGGGCCGAGCGGGCCGCAGCCGGTCGCGGACGCGGTGCGCCGCGTCGCCGGCAGTCGCGGCGATCATGGGAAGCAGCCTCGTGGAACTCATGATCGCGATCTCCTCCGCCGGGCTGGTCGCGCCGTCGAGGAAGCGCAGCACCCGCTCGGCGGGGTTGCGGTCGAAGAGGCGGTCGAAGAACTCGGGGCCGCCGACGCCACCCTGGTCAAGCGCGCGCAGGGCCACCGCGTCCATCCAGCGGTGCCGGCGGGGGTACGCGGCGTCGGGCACCGGCGCCCGGCCGGCGGCGAAGGCGCGGGCGACCTGGTCGGCCTGGCGGTACATGGCCGAAAACGTGAAACCTGTGGAGGGGCGGGTGGCGCCACCTGCTGTTCCGAGGCGTACGACCCGAGGTGATGGTCGGGCCGGGAACGGGGCGTCGGTCATCGGGATCACCCCGTTCTCCACCTCGCGCACCCGCAGCCCGGTCGGGTCCAGGCCGAGCAGGTCCCGGTAGCCGGCCAGCGCGGTGTCGTAGCCGGCGTCGGTGAGCAGGTCCGGCGAGAACTCGGTGTACTCGACAAGGGCGTAGCGGTCGCTGACCGGCAGCACGTACCCGAAGGAGACGCCTCGGGTCGGCTGCGGGGTGCGGAAGTCCATCAGCACCGCACGACGCCTGTCGAACACCGGCCGGTCGGCCTCCAGCCACCAGCCGCGGAAGTGCTGCAACCAGGTGGTCCGCCCCGGTCGCGCCGGTGGGCGGGGGCGGGAGTCGAGCACCCAGCCGGCCCGGATGCTCCGCCCGTCACCGGTGCGCACCACCACGCGGGTGCCGTCGTCGGTCACCGTCTCGGCGGGCGCGACGATCCTTGTGACGCCCAGGCGACGCTCGGCAGCGGCAGCGGCGTCGTAGACGGGGCCGGAGCGGAGCATCGCGTACCGCAGGGGGGCCAGGTCCAGGACCCGGCGGCGCGCCGTCGTGGCCACCTCGACCTGCTGCCAGCTCGCGCTGAGCAGCGGGTCGAGGTCGCTGTCGGGGTGGCCCCAGAACGCCCAGGTGCGGTCCTGGCCGCGTCGGCGCACCGGGTCGACGACGGCGATCCGCAGGTCGCGCACGCCGTGCCGGGCCAGCGCGGCGAGCAGCAGGGACGCGGCGCCGCCGCCGCCGAGCAGGGCGAGATCGACGTCCAGGGGCGCGGGTTCGGTCACCGCCCCACGCTGCCACACGCCCGGTCCGGACGCCGGTCGGGGCGACACGGTTGACAGGCAACCGAGTGGTTGCCTAAGTTCATGTGCAACCGCGCGGTTGCCTGTTGGAGGTCTGGTGGACGAGGCGTTCCGGGCGCTTGCCGACCCGAGCCGTCGCCGGCTGCTCGACCGACTCAACGAACGCAACGGTCAGACCCTGCGGGAGTTGTGCGACGGGCTGGCCACCACCCGCCAGGCGGTTAGCAAGCACCTCGCGGTGCTGGAATCGGCCGATCTCGTCACGACAGTGCGGCGCGGCCGGGAGAAGCTGCACTACCTCAACGCCGCCCCGATCACCGCCATCGCCGACCGGTGGCTCAGCCACTACGACCGTCAGCGGGCGGCGGCGCTCGCCGACCTGAGCACAGCCTTGGAGCGTCAACACATGGAGAGCCCCACGTTCGTCTACACGACGTACATCACCACCACGCCGGAGCGGCTCTGGGCCGCGCTCGTCGAGCCGGCCTTCACCCGACGCTACTGGGGTGGGGTGGCACTGGTGTCGGACTGGCAGGTCGGCTCGCCGGTGCTCTGGCAGGACGCGCCGGACGCCGAACCACGCGACCTCGGGCAACGTGTCCTCGTCGCCGAGCCGTACCGGTGCCTCTCCTACAGCTGGCACGGCTTCCAACCCGAGCACGCCGAGCACTTCGGCTGGTCCGACGAGGAGTTGGCCGCCCGGCTCGGCGAGCGCCGGTCGAAGGTGACGTTCGAGATCGAGCCGCACGGGCCATCGGCCGTCCGGCTGACCGTCATCCACGACAGCTTCTCCCCGGACAGCGACATGCACAAGGCGATCAGCGGCCAACTCGACGGCAGCGGCGGCTGGCCGGAGCTGCTGGCCAGCCTCAAGACGCTCGTGGAGACCGGCGAACCGATGCCCGAGCCGGTCGCGGCAGGCTGATCCGGTAATCAACGAGGCGGGCATTACCGCCCTCGACGGTCATACCTCGTCATCGTCCCAGCGGTGACGGGCCGACCGGAGCAGACATCGACCGGAGCACCGGCACCGGCCGGCCCGTCGGGGCCTTTCCGCAGTTCTCCCCGCCTTCGGGTGGACACGTGACGGCAACGAAGAATTCTCATTTTCACCGGATCGAGGTCCCAACCCACCTAGGGTTGGGCACACCGGTGCTAGTCACGGAGTTGGCCACCCGAACGACGTCCCACGTAGTCAGCGGACGAAAAGTGAGGGAAGACGCGTATGAAGGTCTCAACAGCACTCTGCTCGGCGGCGCTCGGCGTGGGCCTCGGCACGCTACTGCTGCCGGGCGCCGCACTTGCCGACACGGTCGTGTCACCCGCCACCACCCCGGTCGGGGGGACCGTCGTGCTCACCGCCACGACCTGCAACCCGAAGTCGGGTGACGCCATCTTCCGCGTCACCGGGCCCAACCGCGACCAGAACGTCCGATCCACCACGGCCGCCGCCGGCGGCGGACTGAGCGCCGAACTCTTCACCGCCGGATTCACCCTGGGCACCTACACGGTGGCCGCGACCTGCGGCGACGGCAGCTCGGCCGGCACCGCCACGTTCACCGTCACCCCGATCGGCGGCGCACCGGCCGGCTCCGGCGGCGACAGCCGCGAGACCGGCGCCCTCGCCGCCGGAGGCACGCTGCTCGGTGCCGCCGCCGGAGGCGCGGTGCTCCTGTACCGCCGGCGCCGCCCGGTGTCCACCGTCGCCTGACCGGCGGCCCGCTCCATCCCTGAGAACGGGTGCCCGTGCCGGCGTCTCGGCACGGGCACCCCGACCATCCGGAGGTCAGCACGTGTGGTGGCGGCGAATCCTGCCGGCGGCGGTGACCCTGCTCGGCGTGACCGGCCTGGGCCTGGTCGCCGTCGGCCTCACCGCCGGCCCGGCCCGGCCACCACAGCCGCCGGCCGGCACACCGACACGGACCCACCCCGCACCGGATCTGGCACCGCTGACCCGCGCCGCGCCGGTCCGGGTACAGATCCCTGACATCGACGTACGCGCCGAGATCATCCCCGTCGGCGCGGACGCCAGCGGGGTGCTGGAGGTGCCGCCGCTGGATCGGCCCACAGTCGCCGGCTGGTACCGGCACGGGGCCAGCCCCGGCGAGACCGGCAACGCCGTCCTGGTGGGGCACGTCGACTCCCCAACCGGTCCGGCGGTCTTCTTCGACATCGGTCGACTCCGCGCAGGTCAGGAGATCCAGGTCGTCCGCGCCGACGCACAGGTCGCCACGTTCACAGTGGACGGTGTCCACGCGTACCCCAAGGACCGCTTCCCCACCGACCTGGTCTACGGCCCGGCGGACGCCGCCGGTCTGCGTCTGATCACCTGCGGCGGCCGCTTCGACAACACAACCGGCAACTACGAGGACAACATCGTCGTCCTGGCAACCCGCACGGCCTGACCTCTCCCCCGCCCCGCCCTCGCGATCTTGCACTATGTGTCGCCGTTATGGGGGTTTTGTCACCTATGCGGGGCAGGAAATGCAAGATCGCGGGGAGGGGTGGGCGGGAAGGGGTGGGGGCGGGACGGCAGGGCTGGTGGGGCAGGATTGGGGTGTGGGTTCTTCGCGACGGCGAGCTGGGGCGACTGCGGGGCAGGTTTGTCCGTGCGGATCTGGTCGGGCGTACGCGGACTGTTGTGGCCCCGCGCACGGTGGTGACAAACCGGCGCCGACGGCCGAGGCGTTGATGCGCTCCCGGTTCAGCGCCTTCGCCCTCGGCGACGCCGGCTACCTGCTGCGGAGCTGGCACTCGTCGACCCGGCCCACGTCCCTGGAGCTTGATCCGGGGCAGCGGTGGATCCGCCTGGAGATCGTCGAGACCGAGCGGGGCGGCCTGCTCGACGCCACCGGCACTGTGACGTTCCGCGCCCACTACCGGGACGCGGGTCGGACCGGCACGATCACCGAAACCAGCCGCTTCGTTCGCGAGGACGGCCGGTGGGTCTACCTCGACGGTGACCAACTCTGACGGTTGTCCCGGGAGGTCAACGTCCCGGCCCCGTCGACCGTGGAGACGAACCGAGGTGGGCAGGCGGCCGGCGCCTGGTGACCAACACGAGCGCCACCACGAGGTACGCCCCCGCGGTCAGCGCGAACGCCACAGCGTTGCCGGCCGCCGTGGCGAGCAGGCCGTAGCCGGCGTACGTCACGATGATCAGCGCGTCGGTGGCCATTCCGGCCAGGGACGTGACGGTGGCCCGGCTGGTGCCGGTGATCCGGGCCTGGAGCCGCGCGTCGGCAAGCACTGTCGCCAGTTGCGCGGCACCGAAGGCCACAGCGATCAGCACGAAGCCGGCCGGGTGCCCGGTGAGTGCGCCGCCGGCCAGCGCGACCGCGACCAGAGCCAACAGTGCCGCGTATCCACGGGTGCCCAGCCGCTCCCCCGCCGGGGCGAGCAGCCCGCCGACTGTCACCCCGGCCCAGAGCAGCAGGAGCAGCAGGGGCACGGCCTTCGCCCCGACCCCGGTGTCCAGGGCGAGCAGCGGAGTGAACTCGTCGAGCGCGCCCCAGTCGGCGGCGACCACGGCGACCAGCAGAACGGCAGCCCGTACCGGCGGGTGGGTGCGGACCTGCGACACCCCGGCCCGCATCGTCTCCCACCAACCCAGGTCGTCGTCACCGTCCGGACCGGAGGCCGGGGCATCCGACGCCACGGTCGACGTACGGTGCTCCGGGAAGCGGGTGGCGACGGCGGCGGCCAGCAGACAGGCGACCACTGTGGCCACGCCGACCGCCGGATATCCGCCGACGGCGAGCACCGGGCCGGCGAGGACACCGGTCACCACGACGCCCAGCACGCCGGCCGTCCGCGCCCGGCCGAGCACCCGGGCGTACCGGTCGGCGGCGTCGAGGCGCTCCAGCTCGGTGAAGACAAGCGCCTCCAGCGCACCGGAGACGAGCGCGCCGCCGGCACCCCAGAGCAGAAACCCGACAGCAAACGCAGGGTACGACGGGACCAGCACCCAGAGCGCGAAGCCGGCCCCGGTCACCAGCGGGGCGATGCACAGCAGCAGCCGACGGGACACCACGTCGGCCCACGCGCCCGACGGCACCTCGAACACGATCCCGGCGGCCGACCAGAGAACGAAGAGCGACGAGATCTGCCCCACCGACAACCCGGTGTCAGCGAAGAGCACCACGTACAGCGGGTAGAGCAGGACGAGGTCACTGAGGAACGCGTACCCGTAGAGGGTGACAGTCAGCCGGCGGACCGCCGGGTCGGACGCGCGTGAGGCGAGGTGGGTCATGGGGCCTTCCCGTGGGACTGGAAACGGACACCGGACGTGCGGTGCCCGTGGTGGCCCACGGGAACGGCCTACGGCATTGGATCAATGTCGCCAGGTCATGTCGGCGATGCTAGACGCGCCGAGTGGCGCCGGCCAGCGGTTTCGGCGTGCCGGACGAGAACGGGGCGGGATCCGCACGGATCCCGCCCCGACGTCCCTCTGCCGGTCAGCCCTTGTCGGCGCTGGTCATGGTCAGCGCCGATCCACCGGCGGGATGACAGTGGTGGCCTCGATGTCGTCTCCGGCGCGCTGCCCGGGAACCGCGCCACCGCCGACCACCTGGGTGGTGTCCGGATCGGACGGCGCCTGGGTCGTGTCGTCGGCCTGCCGGGTAGCCGCGGCGTCGGGCGTGCCGCCGGTGACCACCTGCGTGGTGTCGTCGGCCTGCCGAACTGCCGGAGCGGCAGCCTCGGACGTGCCGCCGGTGACCACCTGCGTGGTGTCGGAGGAGGTCGACGGGCGTACCACCTGGGTCGCGTCCGGGTCGCTCGGGCGGGTCACGATCTGGGTGGCCTCCGGGTCGCTCGGACGGGCTCCGAACTGGATGCCCTCCGGGGCACTCGGACGGGTCACCACCTGGGTGGCCTCCGGGTCGGTGGCTGGGGCCGCCGTCCGGGCCCGTTCGGCCTCGGCGTCGCGGCGGCCGGCCTGGTACGCGCGGGCGTGCGCGGCGATCTGCTGCGACTCCTGCTCGGCGCGGGTCAGCCAGGACTCCCAGCGGTTCTGCATGGGCCGGACCAGTCCCCCGCCGACGCCGACGACGAGGATGCCGCCCACTGTCGCCAGCACGGCGATCAGCACCGGCGTGGTGACCGCGGTCGCCACACCGATCTGGTTCAGCGCGGCGATGACGCCCAGGCCGAGGATGAACACCGACGCGATGGTGGCCAGCATCCGGCCGTACGACAGGCCGCCGAGCGCAGCACCGATGAGGTCCTTCACGGCGTTGGCGATGGCGGCGGCGACCACGACGATGACGATCGCGACGAACGCCCGGGGCAGCCAGGAGATGACGCCGGCGATCAGGTCGGAGACCGGGTTCGGCCCCCAGATGCCGAAGGCGATCTGGAGGGTGACAAGCAGCAGACCGTAGTAGACGAGCTTGGCGACGAGGTCGCTGGCGTCGTACCGGGAACGGCTCAGCGCCCGACGAATGCCGCCGCGCTCCACGGCTCGGTCGAAGCCCACCCGCTCCAGAACCTTGTCCACGATCTTGAGCGCGGCCTTGGCGATCAGCCATCCGGCCACCAGGATCGCCACGAAGGCGACGGCCTTGGGCAGGAAAAGCATCACCGAGCGAAGGGCGTCGCCCACCGCGTCGCTGACGTTGTCTCTCATCGGGTTTCCTCCACGCGTGGCTGCCGGGACGGTCGGCCCCGACCTACCCCCGCCGCCCTGTCCGGAAACGCCACAACGGAAGGCGTGATCAACTCGGACTCTAGCGCGTGGGCGAGTCCTGGCAATATCCTCCGGAGCGGAATGCGGTCACTGGAGTTAGTTTTCATCCCCCGCCACGGCCGCAGGAGGAGACGTCATGCACCTCGACCATTCCGAAGTGGACCGCCGGACGCTGCTGCGGGCCGGTCTCGGTGCCGCCACCGTCGCCGTGGTCGGGAGCGAGCTTGCGTTCCCCGGCGCCGCGCACGCCGGTCCCGGCACCGACCTGGACTGGATCATCAGCTGCGACGAGTGGGACGCCCGGCCGCCGAAGGACCCGCTGGCGGTCAGCGCCATCGCCACCAACAAAATCATCGTGCACCACATGGCATTTCCGAACGTCACCGACTACTCCCGTGAGCAGGCCGTCAAGCTGGCCCACGACTGCCAGGACCTGCACATGGACGGCAACGGATGGTCCGACACCGGCCAGCACTTCACTGTCAGCCGCGGCGGGTACGTCCTGGAGGGGCGCCGGGGCAGCCTGGAACGCCTCGAAGCCGGCGACCGGCAGATGATCTCGGCGCACTGCCCGGGCGAGAACGGTCGAGCCATCGGGATCGAGAACGAGGGCACCTACGTCACCGAGACGCCGCCGAAGGCCCTGACCGACTCCCTCGTCAAACTCTGCGTCGCCGTCTGCCGACAGTACGGCCTGCACGCGCACGACGTTTTTGGACATTGGGACTTCCGCACCACCCAGTGCCCGGGCGCCGCCTTCTACCGGGAGTTCCCGGCGCTGCGCCGACACGTGTTCGCCGCCCTGGGCACCAAGCTGGGCGACGTGCCGGCCCGCCGCTGGCCGGACCTCTGGCGCTTCGTCAACTCGCCGTCGGTCCGCGTGGTGCAGCACCTGCTGGCGTTCCGCGGCTACGCGGTGACGGTCAGCGGCACGTTCGACGCCGCGACGGTGGCGGCGGTGCAGGACTGGCAGGCCCGCAACGGCATCGCGGTCGACGTCGACGCCACGCTCACCGCGCCAACCTGGGAAACCCTGGTGCCCGAACTGGACCAGCACGCCAGCGGCCCGCCGGTCACCGCCGTGCAGGAGATCCTCGCCACCAAGGGGTACGCGGTCACTGTCACCGGCGCGTACGACCACGCCACCCGACGCGCCGTGCAGGACCTGCAGGCGCTGCACGGGCTGCCGCGCAACGGCAAGCTGAGCGCGAGCACGTGGTGCGCTGTCGTCGGCGGGACGGTCCGCCAGTCCTTCCAGCGCCGCTGACAGCACGCCGCGACGCGCGCAGGCACACCGGGGGTGACGCGAGTTTGCGTCGCCCCCGGCCTGAGCAGGGCAGGTGTCGCCACCGCGCCGGTTTGGCGGGTGTCGCTGGCGGAAAGAGTGCCGGACATGAAATGGGCCCGTCGAGCCGTACCCGCCGCCGCAGCCGCCGTCGCCGCGCTCGCCGCGCGGGACCTCATCCAGCGTGACCACGCGCTGCTGCGCAACTTCCCGGTGCTCGGCCGAGCCCGCTACCTGCTGGAGGCTCTCGGCCCGGAGCTGCGGCAGTACATCGTGGCAGGCAACGACGAGGAGCGACCGTTCACCCGCGACCAGCGCCGCTGGGTGTACGCGTCGGCGAAACAGCAGAACAACTACTTCGGCTTCGGCACTGACAACGACATCGAGCACACCTCCGGCTACCCGATCATCAAGCACCGGACGTTCGGCAGGGCGGTGCCGCCGTCCACTCCGACGGCGGGGCATGACGTGCGACTGCCCTGCGCGAAGGTGCTGGGTGCGGGCCGGGGACGACCGCGCGCCTTCCGGCCGGAGTCGGTGGTCAACATCTCCGGGATGAGTTTCGGCTCGCTGTCCGCCAACGCCATCACCGCGCTCAACATGGGTGCCGCGCTCGCCGGCTGCCTACAGAACACCGGCGAGGGCGGCCTGTCGCCGTACCACCGCAACGGTGCTGAGCTGGTCTTCCAACTCGGCACGGCGTACTTCGGCTGCCGCGACGAGCAGGGCCGGTTCAGCCTGCCCCGGCTGAAGGACCTGGTGGCCGGCGCGCCGGTCAGGGCGTTGGAGATCAAGCTGAGCCAGGGCGCGAAGCCCAGCCTGGGCGGTCTGCTGCCCGGAGCGAAGGTGTCCGCCGAGATCGCCGCCACCCGGGGCATCCCGGCCGGGCGGGACTGCGTGAGCCCGTCCCGGCACGCCGAGTTCTCCGACTGCGACAGTCTGCTCGACTGGGTGGAGCTGCTGGCCGCCGAGACGGGCCTGCCGGTCGGCATCAAGTCGGCCGTCGGCGACATGGGCTTCTGGGAGGAACTGGCCACCCTGATGCGGGACACCGGCCGAGGCGTCGACTTCGTGACTGTCGACGGCGGCGAGGGCGGCACCGGCGCCGCACCGCTGATCTTCACCGACTCGGTGTCGTTGCCGTTCCAGCAGGGCTTCTCCCGGGTCTACAAGGTGTTCGCCGAGCGTGACCTGCACGAGCAGGTGGTGTTCGTCGGCGCGGGAAAGCTCGGCCTGCCGGACAACGCGGTGGTGGCGTTCGCGCTCGGCTGCGACCTGGTCAACGTCGGCCGGGAGGCGATGCTGTCGATCGGCTGCATCCAGGCGCAGAAGTGCCACACCGACACCTGCCCCACCGGTGTGGCGACGCAGAACGCGTGGCTGGCGCGCGGGCTCGACCCGGCTCTCAAGTCGGTCCGGGCGGCCAACTACCTGCGGACGCTGCGCCGGGACCTCATGAAGGTCGCCGAGGCGTGCGGTGTGGAACACCCCGGCCTGATCGGCACGGACGCCGTGGAGATCCTGAACGGCCGCACCGGCGCCACGCCACTGCACGAGGTGTACGGCTACCAGCCCGACTGGGGAATGCCCTCCCCCGCCGACCAGAAGGAGATCGTCCGGCTGATGATGCCGGAGGCGCCGCAGGGCGGCAGTGCCCCACCGTCGGCCACCGCCGTCGGCTGAAGCCCCGGCTGCCCTCGCCCCGCGCGTGACGAGGGCCCTGGCCGTGGACGAGGCGGAGGGCGAAGGCGAGCCCGGGGCGGGCCGGCCGAGGCAGAGTGCGAAGGCGGGGCGGGGGCGGAGGGCGGGTCGCCCGTGAGCTTGATACCTCAGAGTCATATTGATACCTCAGAGTCATCAGCCGTTTAGCGGTACCTGCCCCCAGCGGGCTTGCTTCAGGCTGCCGCCCGGGTATCACGGCTGCGGACCACGATGAGGCGCGATAAACACATGGAAGCTGCCGACACAGGGCGCCTATGGTGGCGCGGTGCTGATCAGACGCGAGACACCCGCCGACGTCGATGCCATTCGGGCGGTGCACTCCGCTGCCTTTGCTGCTGCGTCGGGTGGCGGTGACGGCGTACCCGTCGAGGCGACACTTGTCGACGCCCTGCGCGCCGACGAAGGCTGGCTGGCGGCGTACTCCCTGGTGGCGACCGCTGCGGACGGCCGCGTGGTGGGGCACGTGGTGGCCACCCGGGGTCGGGTGGCCGGCGAGCCGGTGGCGCTGGGCCTGGGGCCGGTCGGCGTGCTCCCCGACTGGCAGCGGCGCGGCGTCGGCAGCGCGCTGATGCACGCGGTTCTCGGCGCGGCCGACGCCCGCGACGAGCCGCTGGTGGTGCTGCTCGGGCACCCCGACTACTACCCGCGCTTCGGATTCCGTCCCGCCGTCGAGTTGGGCGTCACCCCGCCGCAGCCGTGGGGTCCGCAGTACTTCCAGGCACGGCCGATGACCGCCTGGCGCGAGTCGATCCGCGGTGAGTTCCGCTACGCCCGGCCGTTCGACGACCTGTGACCCGGGCCGTCCGTCGCTAGGGAACGTCGCCCGACGAGGTGACGCCGGGTGACGCCGGCAGCGCGCTGGCCATCGCCGCCAGCCGGTGGGCGAGCTGGGCGGCGGCCTCGCGCAGCTCCGCGGGCTCCAACACCTGCACGTCGAGGCCCAGTCGGGCGATGTGCGCGGCCAGCCAGTCCAGGGTGTCGCCTCCGACGACAAGCAGGCACCACCCGTCGCCGTCGTCCTCGACCCTCCCGACCTGGGGCGGCACCAGCTCCCGCACCCGCTCGGGCGGGGCGTGCACCCGCACCCGGGCGAGATACCGGTACGGCGCCCCCGTCACGGACCGCTGCACGAACGCGACAGGGTCGGGGTGCTCGCCCGGTCGGAAGCGCCAGGTAGTGGTGACCGCGTCGCGCATCCGGTCCAGGCGGAACGTCCGCCAGTCGTCGCGGTCCACGTCCCTGGCCATCAGGTACCAGCGGCGGCCGGTGGTGACCATGCGGATCGGCTCGACCGTCCGTTCCCGGTCCACACCGTCACGGCCGGCGTACCGGAACCGCACCCGCACCGCGTCGCGGCAGGCGCGGGCGAGCGTCACCAGCAACTCCGCGTCGATCTCGACGACCGGGCCGATGAGGGTGTCGGTGGCGCCGTGCACGGCCCGCACCTCCGCGCGCAGCCGCGCCGGCATCACCTGGTCGAGTTTCGTAAGCGCCCGCAGCGCCGCCTCGCCCGCACCGGCGACCGTGCCTTCGGACGCCAGCCGCAGGGACACGGCCGTCGCGATCGCCTCCTCGTCGTCGAGCAGCAGCGGCGGCAGCCGGGTGCCCGCGCCGAGGCGGTAGCCGCCGCCGACACCCGAGGTGCCGTGCACCGGGTAGCCGAGGGTGCGCAGCCGTTGCACGTCGCGGCGGACACAACGTGCGGTGACGCCGAACTCGGCGGCGAGTTCGTCGGCGGTCCAGGACGACCGCCGCTGCAGCAGCGCCAGCATCCGCAGCACCCGCTCGGTCGTCGCCTCCACCGTCACCGGCCGATCGTTGCACAGATCGCGGAACGTTCCTGTCCGCTGGCTGCGGAAGGCTGGGACCATGACCGACCACACGATGACCACCGGCGACATCCGGCAGACCCGACGGGAGGCGAGCTGACATGGCCCGCGAGGTGCAGATAACGTTCGACGCCGCCGACCCGGGCGCACTTGCCGCGTTCTGGGCCGACACCCTCGGTTATGAGGTGCAGGGCCCGCCGGGTGACTTCGAGTCCTGGGAGCAGGCGCTGGAGGCGATGGGCGTACCGCCGGAGAACCGCAACGACGCCTCGGCGGTCGTCGACCCCGCCGGGTCGGGGCCGCGGCTGTTCTTCCAGCGGGTGCCCGAGGGCAAGCGGGCCAAGAACCGCGTCCACCTCGACGTGCGGGCCGCCCCCGGGCTGACCGGCGACGAACGGATGGCGGCGCTGGAGGTGGAGGCCGACCGGCTCGTCGGCCGCGGTGCCACCAGGCTCGCGCGGCACGAGCCCGCTCCCCCGCTCAACGCCGGTCACCTCGTGCTGGCCGACCCCGAGGGCAACGAGTTCTGCCTCGACTGAACGGGCCCCGGGCCGCGTCACGGAAGCTACGCGCGAGGCTGACACGGCCGTGTTCACGCAGCTCACTGCCGTGATCGTACGCGCCATGCGAACATATGTACGTGTCGCCCGGGGCCAGCATCCTGCACGCCGACCTGGACGCGTTCTACGCGTCGGTCGAGCAGCGTGACGACCCGCGTCTCCGCGGCCGGCCGGTGATCGTAGGCGGCGGCGTGGTGTTGGCTGCCAGCTACGAGGCGAAGGCGCGGGGCGTCCGCAGCGCGATGGGTGGGCAGCAGGCGCGGCGGCTGTGCCCGGACGCGATAGTGGTGCCGCCCCGGATGTCGGCGTACACGCGGGCCAGCCGGGCGGTGTTCGAGATCTTCCGGCACACCACGCCGCTTGTCGAGGGGCTCTCCATCGACGAGGCGTTCCTCGACGTGGGTGGTCTGCGGCGGCTGGCCGGGGCGCCTGTCGACATCGCCGACCGGCTGCGCCGGGAGGTCCGTGAACAGATCGGCCTGCCGATCACCGTGGGGGTGGCGCGTACGAAGTTCCTGGCGAAGGTGGCCAGCGGGGTGGCGAAGCCGGACGGGCTGCTTGTCGTCGCGCCGGATGCCGAGATGGCGTTCCTGCACCCGCTGCCGGTGGAGCGACTCTGGGGCGTCGGCCCGGTCACGGCCGCGAAGTTGCGGGAGCGCCGGATCCGTACCGTCGGCGAGGTCGCCCGACTCGGCGAGGCGGCGTTGGTGTCCCTGCTCGGTGCGGGCGCCGGCCGGCACCTGCACGCCCTGGCGCACAACCGTGACCCGCGGGCGGTGCAGGTCGGCCGGCGGCGCGGCTCGATGGGCGCGCAGCACGCGCTGAGTCGCACTCCGCACGCGGCCACGGAGTTGGACGCCATCCTGGCGGGCCTTGTCGACCGGGTCACCCGACGGATGCGGGCGGCCGGCCGGTCCGGGCGCACGGTGCTGCTGCGGCTGCGCTTCGGCGACTACACCCGGGCGACCCGCTCGCACACGGTGCGCAAGGCGACAGCTGACACCACGCCCCTGCTCGCTGCCGCGCGGGCGCTGCTGCATGCTGCGCTGCCGGAGATCGACAGGCGGGGCATCACGCTGATCGGCGTGTCGGTGGGCAACCTCGACGACAACCCTGTGCAACCGGAGTTGCCGTTCGACGCCGTCCCGGGGGCCAACCTGGACGCCGCCGTGGACGCGGTTCGGGACCGGTTCGGGTCGACTGCCGTGACCCGCGCGGTGCTGCTAGGCCGGGATCCGGGCGTCGAAATGCCCCTTCTGCCGGACTGATCTCCCTGGTGGCGGCGGATATCACAGCTGCTGGAGGGTTTAGCGGCGGCATGATCGGAGACGTTGTGACGATCAGCCTGAGGGGGGACCACCATGTCCGACGACAGCAGCAACCGCGCGAGCCGGCGTGCCGAGCGTCCGCACGACGTGACCGACCCGCTGCTGTGGCAGCTGGCGCTCGACGTGCTCGACGCCCACGAGCCGACCGAGGACGGCGTCTGCGGCAACCTGCTCTGCGCCGGGGAACCGTACCCATGCGCGGCACGCGGCAACGCTGAACAGTCGCTGCGGCTCGCTCGAGGCGGGGCCGAGACACCGCCGACGGCCGCCCAGCAGTGGGACGGCCACGACGAGACACCTGACAACTGGTCCACCCAGGAGTCCTTCCACCCGCGGCGAACCCGGTCCGGCGAAGCGGTATCGGCGTCGCGGGCTTCGGCAGCCTGACGCCTCCGCCACGACAGCGACACGCCAGCGAGCGCCCGACCGGAATCCGATCGGGCGCCCGCTGGGTCGTACGTCAGAGGCTGAGCCGCTGCCCGGGGAAGATCAGGCCCGGGTCCGAGCCGACGACCTGCCGGTTGCGCTCGTAGAGGGCCTGCCAGCCGCCGTCCTGCTGGTGGCTCTGGGCGATCTCCGACAGGGTGTCGCCGGACTTCACCACGTAGGTGTCGCCGCTGGCCGCCGGGGCGGTGCGCTTGTTGCTGCGGGTCGCCGGCTGCTCACCGCGCGACGACCGCTGGGCGGGCTTGTCGGCCTTCGGAGTGGACTTCGACTTGGCGGTGGACTTCGACTTCGTGGTGGGCTTCGTCGAGGACTTGGTGGCGGAGCCGCCCGACGCACCGGCCTTCTTGCCGCAGGTCGGCCACGCGCCGATGCCCTGCCCCTTGAGCACCTTCTCGGCGATGGCGATCTGCTCGCCGCGGCTGGCCAGGTCGGCGCGGGCGGCGTACTTCTTGCCGCCGTAGCCGGCCCAGGTGCTCTGCGAGAACTGCAACCCGCCGTAGTAGCCGTTGCCGGTGTTGATCTTCCAGTTGCCACCGGACTCGCACTTGGCGATGGCGTCCCAGTTGACGGCCGCCTGGGCAGGTGCGGCCGGGCCGAAGAGCGCCACGGCGCCGGTGACCGCGCCGACGGCCAGGGTGCCGACGGCGATGCGGCGGGTGCTGACCCGTCGATGACGGGGGGTGTAGACAGACGTCATGAGTGTGCTTCCTCCACGCCGGCGAGGTGAGCTGTCGGGTTCGGGCCGAGGAGCCCGGCCGCACGGTGGCGGCTTCACCCCGAGGTGACGATGCACCGAGGAACGTTTGGGTCCCCCGCTCCTGCCCGGGTGACTGGGTTCCGACGACCGGGGGCAGGATTTGGCGTTACCGGTCGTGGCGTCCGCAGTGGCGGACCCGACCGACGTTAGGCACGGCCGGCATCGATCGCCCAACCCCTGTGAAGTTCTTCACCGGGGCACGCTGAGCGGCGCGCTCAGCGGTTGCGGGCGGCGTTCAGCTGTGCAGCGACCATGATGGACCGCTTCCGATCAGGTCGGCCGTTCCCCGGCCGGTGGAGCCCGACAACGCGGGTCACCACCGGCCGGGGCACCTCCCTACAGAGTGCGGGCGAGCCGGTCGGCGAGCGTACGGGTGAAGCGGGCCGGGTCGGCCAGGTCGCCACCCTCGGCGAGTACCGCGAGGCCGTACAGCAGCTCGGCGGTTTCGGTGAGGGTCTCGGCGGAATCGCCCTGCTCGTGAGCCTTGCGCAGAGCGGCTACCAGAGGATGACCGGGATTGATCTCCAGGATGCGCTTCGTCGACGGGATCTCGTGCCCCATCGCCCGGTACATCTTCTCCAGTGTCGGCGTGAGGTCGTGCGCGTCACCCACCACACAGGCCGGTGAGGTGGTGAGCCGCGACGACAGGCGGACCTCCCGGACGCTGTCGGAAAGTGTCGTGCCCAGCCAGTCCACGAGCGCCGCGAACTCCTGCCGCTGCTGCTCGCGCTCGGCTTCGGCCTGCTGCTTCTCCTCGTCGGTGTCGAGGTCGACCTCGCCCTTGGCGATCGAGCGCAGCGGCCGACCGTCGTACGTGCCGACCCGCTCCACCCACACCTCGTCGACAGGGTCGGTGAGCAGCAGCACCTCGTGGCCCTTGGCCCGGAACGCCTCCAGGTGCGGGGAGTTCTCGATGGTGGCCCGGGAGTCGCCGGTGGCGTACCAGATGTCGCTCTGGCCGTCCTTCATCCGGGAGACGTAGCCGGCCAGGTCGGTGAGCTCGGCCGGGTCGTGGGTGGAGGCCAGCGACAGGATCTCCAGCAGGGTGTCGCGGTTGTCGGTGTCGTCGATGAGCCCTTCCTTGACGACAGTGCCGAACTCCTTCCAGAAGGTCTGGTAGCGCTCGGCGTGGTTGGCCTTGAGGTCCTTGACAGCGGCGAGGACCTTCTTCACCAGGCGGCGGCGGACGATCTGGATCTGGCGGTCCTGCTGGAGGATCTCGCGGGAGATGTTCAGCGACAGGTCGTGGGCGTCGACCACGCCCTTGACGAAGCGTAGGTAGGTGGGGACCAGCGCCACGCAGTCGTCCATGATGAAGACGCGCTTGACGTAGAGCTGGACGCCCCGGCAGCCCTGCGGGGAGAACAGGTCCAGTGGGGCGTGGCTGGGCAGGAAGAGCAGCGCCTCGTACTCGAAGGTGCCCTCGCCCTTCATGTGTACGACCTCGAGCGGGTCGGCCCAGTCGTGGCTGACGTGCTTGTAGAACTCGTTGTACTCGGCGGCGTCGACCTCGTCGCGGGGTCGCGCCCAGAGCGCCTTCATCGAGTTGAGGGTCTGCACCTCGCTGGTGGGGTCCGCGCCGTCGGCGCCGGGGCGTTCGACGGTCATCCGGATCGGCCAGGCGATGAAGTCGGAGTATCGCTTGACGATCTCGCGGATGGTCCACTCGGCGGTGTAGTCGTGCAGGTTGTCCTCGGTGTCGGCGGGCTTGAGGTGCAGGGTCACCGCGGTGCCCTGGGGCGCCTCGGCGACCGGCTCGATCGAGTACGTCCCCTCGCCTGTGGACTCCCAGCGGGTGCCGCCGGTCTCGCCGGCCTTGCGGGTCAGCAGGGTCACCCGGTCGGCGACCATGAACGCGGCGTAGAAGCCGACGCCGAACTGGCCGATCAGGTCCTGCGAGGCGCGGGCGTCGGCGGACTCCCGTAGTTGGCGCAGCAGCTCGGCGGTGCCGGACTTGGCGATCGTGCCGATCAGCCCGACCACCTCGTCGCGGGTCATGCCGATGCCGTTGTCCCGGACGGTCAGGGTGCGGGCGTCCCTGTCGACCTCGATGGCGACGTGCAGGTCGTCGGTGTCGGCGACGAGGTCCTTGTCGACAAGCGTGGCCAGCCGCAGCTTGTCCAGCGCGTCGGACGCGTTCGAGATGAGTTCCCGCAGGAAGACGTCCTTGTTCGAATAGATCGAGTGGACCACCAACTGCAGGAGCTGACGCGCCTCAGCCTGGAACTCCAATGTCTCGGCCTGGTTGCTCACACCGTCTCCCTTCTCGGCTCGTGCGGAGGTTCGCCGAAAGGATACGAGCCGTCACGGGCGGGGCGGTGGCCGCATCCGGGTCGTATTCCCGATCGAGCCGGGCCGTCGCGTGACCTATCTGACTTTGCTTGACAAAAGTCAGGTCCGATAGCGTGACGCCCATGAAGATTGCTGGAAGCACCGCCCTCGTCACCGGCGCCAACCGCGGCTTCGGCAGGCACCTGGCCGCCGAGCTGCTCGCCCGCGGCGCGACCGTCTACGCCTGCGCCCGCAACCCGGACACCGTCGACCTGTCCGGCGTGACGCCGGTACGCCTCGACATCACCGACCCCGCCTCGGTGGCCGCCGCCGCCGAGCTGGCCGGCGACGTGAACCTCCTGATCAACAACGCCGGCATCGAGTCCCACACCGACCTGATCGACGGCGACCTGGACCTCGTACGGCTCGAACTGGAGACCAACTACCTCGGCACCCTGTCGATGGTCCGGGCCTTCACGCCCGGCATCGCCGGCAACGGCGGCGGGACGATCCTCAACGTGCTCTCCGTGCTGTCCTGGCTGAACTTCCCCTCCTCCGGGGCGTACGGGGCCGCGAAGTCGGCCGAGTGGGCGATGACCAACGCGCTGCGCGTCCAGCTCGCCGAGCGGGGCATCCGGGTCGCCGGCCTGCACGTCGGCTACATGGACACCGACATGGCCACCCACGTCACCGGCCCGAAGTCCGACCCCGCCACCATCGCCCGGATCGCCGTCGACGGCATCGAGTCCGACGCGTACGAGATCGTCGCCGACGACACCAGTCGGCAGGTTCAGGCCGGGCTCGCCGGCGGGGTGGGCGCGCTCTACCCGCAGCTCCCCTGACCCCTCGACGCGACGGGCCGCCGCCGGGTGTTCCCGGCGGCGGCCCACTACAGCGGGTACGCGGTCAGCTCGCCTGAAGCGTCACGTCGTCGATCACGAAGCTCGTCTGCAACGACGAGTCCTCGGTACCGGTGAACGTCAGCGTCACCGTCTGGCCGGCGTACGCGGCGACGTTGAGCGTGCGCTGGACGTAGCTGCTGGAGGCGTTGAGGTTCGAGTACGTCGCCAGCGTGGTCGAGCCCATCCGCACTGTCAGCTTGTCGTACGCCGTGGACGAGGTGGTCTCGGCGGTGTCGATGCGCGTCCAGAACGACAGCGTGTAGCTGGCGCAGCCGGCCGGCACCGTCACCGACTGGGACAGGGTCTCGGTGCGGGTGCTGCCGTACCCGTTGAGCCACGCCTTGTACGACCCGGTCCGGGCCGGCTTGCTGCTGGAGTTGGTGATCACGCCGGAGGACGCCGTCCACACCGTGGCGCCGCTCTCGAAGCCGCCGTTGCCGATCACCTGGGCGGCCGCGCAGCCGCCGGTGCCGGTCACCGTGAGGGTGAGGGTGGCGCTGCGGGTGACCGAACCGGTGCCGGTGACCGTCACTGTGAAGGTGCCTGTCGCGGCGCTTGACGACGCGGTCAGGGTCATCGTCGACGAGCCGCCGGAGGTCACCGAGGACGGGCTGAACGAGACGCTCACCCCGCTTGGCGCGCCGGAGGCGGACAGGCTCACCGACTGCGCCGAGCCGGCAGTGGTCGCCGTGGAGACCGTCGCGGTGGTGCTGGCGCCCCGGGCCACGGTGCGGGTCGTGGGGCTGACCGCCACTGAGAAGTCGTTGCTCGGGGTTCCTCCGCCGACGGCCAGATCCCACAGCGCGTACGCCACGCCGTCAGCTGCCCGGTTCAGCACGGTGGCGCTGACGTTCGCCGTGGTGTCGCAGGACCGGTGGTAGCAGGGGTCGTAGGCGGCGTTCGCGGTGCCGCCCCACTTGGCAGCCTGGGCGCTGGTCTTGCGGGCGCTGGCGCCCGCCGCGTAGCCCGAGGTGGGGATGCCGGCCTGCTGGAAGTAGTAGTCGTCGGAGCGGCCCTGGCCCTCGACGTTCTCCTCCGGCTGCAACCCGAGCGAGTCCCAGTACGCCTTGAGCGGGGCAGCCGTGGTGGACGTGACCCGGTTGATGAAGTAGCCGCCGTTTGTCGAGCCGACCATGTCGAAGTTGTAGTAGCCCTTGATGTAGCCCCGCTGGGTGCTGCTGAGCGAGTTGACGTAGAACCGGGAGCCGTTGAGCCCCTGCTCCTCGTCGGTCCACCAGGCGAACCGGACCTTCTTGGTCATCGTCGGGTTCTGCGCGGCCAGGACCAGGGCGTTCTCCAGCAGGACCGACGAGCCCGTGGCGTTGTCGTTGATGCCAGGGCCGGCCGACACGCCGTCCAGGTGGGCGCCGAACATGACCACCTGGTCGGTCGGGCCGCCAGGCCACTCCGCGATCAGGTTGTTCGAGGGGTACGTGCAGCTGGAGCAGTACTGCTCGGTAACGGTGTAGCCCGCCGCCTGGAGCTTGCCCTTGACGTAGTTGAGCGAGGCCGTGTAGCCGGCCGAGCCGGCCCGCCGGTTGCCGCCGTTGCTCGTGGCGATGGAGTTGAACTGGGTCAGGTGCGCCTGGACGTTGCTGACGGAGATGTCCGGCGCTGCCAGGACGGCGGCTGACGCGGCGATCGGCCGGGCCGCAGCCGTTCCGGTGGTGGGCGACGCGGATGCCGGCTGGGCGGCCAGCGTCACCGTCCCGGCGAACACGGTGAGCGCGATTGCCGCGCTCAGCGTTCTGCCTCTCATGAGGGCTCCTCGGGGGTTGGAGAGATTACCGAGACACTTACAGATATCTATCCCGCAGGCATCGGTCGTTCGGCCAACCCCACCGGCTCGACGCCGGACATACCACCACGCAGCCGCCCGCCGGTATCACCGACCCGCGCCGCCTCCCCACTGCCGGGCGCTCCGCGAGCCCGTACCCGCCCGGCAGTGGGACAGGCGGGTGCCGACGTCAGCACAGGTGAGGCGAAGTGTCAGGATGGGTACGTACCACCAGCAGGGGTCATCGGGCCCGGAACGGGGGCTTGCGATGAGGCCGGGTCGAGCGTGAAACGACCCAGCACGGACCTCTTCACCGACGGTGGCCACGCCGGCCGGCTGATGGCCGAGCTGGACTGGGCCGGCACCCCGCTGGGCCCGGTGGCGGGCTGGTCGCAGAGCCTGCGCTCCGCCGTCCGCATCGTCCTCTCGTCCCGGTACCCGATGCTGCTGCTCTGGGGCCCGGACTTCACCCAGCTCTACAACGACGCGTACGCGGCGCTGATCGGCGACAAGCATCCGGCCGCGCTCGGCGACGACGTCCGGGTGACACTGGCCGAGGGCTGGGACGTCCTGGGCCCACTGATCCAGGAGGCCATGGCGACCGGGGTGGCGAGCTGGGTGCCCGCCCTGCGACTGTTGCTGGAACGCGCCGGCTACCGCGAGGAGGCGTACTTCAGCGTCTCGCACGCACCGGCCCGCGACGACGACGGCAGCACCGTCGGCGTGCTGACCGTGTGCAGCGAGGTCACCGAGCAGGTCGTCGGCGAACGGCGGCTGCGCCTGCTGCGCGACCTGTCCCTGCGCGGCGACGGCCGTACCGTCGACGTGGACGCCACCTGCGCCCGGCTGATCGACGCGATCGGCGGCCATCCGCTGGACGTGCCGTTCGCCGCGATCTACCTGCGCGACAACGAGGTGCTGCGGCGGACCGCCTGCGTCGGCGGCCCGCCCGGTCAGACCACCGTGCCAGGGGCGCTGCCCGACGCCGTCGACCTGGCCGCTCCCGGCCCGGTCGCCCGGGCCTGGGGGCTACCCGACGCCGCCCGGGGTCGGCTCGTCGAGGTGACAGGTCTCGCGGAGCTCCTGCCCCTGCCCGCCGGCCCGTGGGACGACCCGACCCGCGTCGCACTGGCACTGCCGCTGCCCTCGGCGGCCGAGGACCAGCCGCCCGGCGTCCTGCTCGCCGCTGTCAGCCCCAACCGGCACCTTGACGAGGCGTACCGATCCTTCTACCAACTGCTGGTCCAGCAGGTCGCTGTCGCGGTGCGCAACGCGCGCGAGTACGAGCAGGAGCGGCGTCGGGCCGAGGCGCTTGCCGAGCTGGACCGGGTGAAGACGAACTTCTTCACGAACGTCAGCCACGAGTTCCGTACCCCGCTGACCCTCATGCTCGGCCCCCTCGCCGACGCGCTCGCCGACTCCACCGCGCCGCTGGCCTCCGTGCAGCGGGAGCGGGTGGAGACCGCCTGGCGCAACTCCACCCGCCTGTTGACGCTTGTCAACAGCCTGCTCACGTTCTCCAGCCTGGAGGCCGGGCGGGCGCGCAGCGACGCCCGCGTCGTCGACCTGGCAGCACTCACCGCCGAGCTGGCAGGCGTCTTCCGGGCAGCCGTGGAACGGGCCGGCCTGACGCTCGACGTCGACTGCCCGCCGCTGCCGCGGCCGGTGACGGTGGACCCGGTCAACTGGGAACGCATCGTCACAAACCTGCTCTCCAACGCTCTGAAATACACGTTCATCGGGCGGATCCGGGTCGCCATGGACGCCGACGAAGACGAGGTACGCCTCACCGTCGCCGACACCGGCATCGGGATCGCCGAGGAGGACCTGCCGAAGCTCTTCGAGCGCTTCCACCGGGTGCAGGGCGCCCGGTCACGCAGCCACGAGGGCACCGGTATCGGCTTGGCGCTGGTCCGTGAGTTGGCCCGCCTGGAGCGCGGCGATGTCCGGGTGACCAGCCGGGTGGGTGTGGGCACCACGTTCACTGTCGCCCTGCCCTGGTCGACGTCGAAACCCACGGCGGTGACCGGTCCGGCGCGCGATGGGCGGGGCGACGCCGCCCATGCCGCCGTCCAGGACGCGTTGAGCTGGCTCACCGACCCGACCGGCGGTGTCGCGGAGCCCGCCGCGGTGTCCGGGCCGGGCACCGACGAGTTGGCCGGGGCGCGCATCCTGGTGGCCGACGACAACAGCGACATGCGGGCGTACCTGAGTCGGCTGCTCACCGGCCAGGGCTGGCGGGTGCGGTCGGTCACCGACGGCCAGCAGGCCCTCGACGCGATCCATCGCGAGCCACCGGACCTGGTCCTCACCGACGTGATGATGCCGGTGCTGGACGGCTTCGACCTGGTCCGTCGGCTGCGTGCGGACCCGGCGACCAGGGCGATGCCGGTGCTGGTGCTCTCGGCGCGGGCCGGCGAGGAGGCGAGCGTCGCGGGTCTGAGCCTCGGCGCCGACGACTACCTGGTGAAGCCGTTCGCCGCTGTGGAGCTGATCGCCCGGATACGGGCCGCCATCCGTCGTGCCCGCGCCCACGCCGCCGCCGACAGCCTGCCCGGGGCCACCGGCCACGTCGTCGATGAGGGCCGGCGCGTCGACGATGTTTCGCCCGTCGGCGACGGCCGGCCCGGAGGCGACGTCCCGTCCGTCGTCGACGGCCCGCCCGCCGGCGCTGGCGGACCTGCCGCCACGCCGCTCGCGGAGTCCGCGTTCTCCGCTGCCCCGGCATTCGCGGAGATCCCTTCCACAGCGACCGCCCCGGCTGAGGGTTCGGCCAACGGTACCGACGCCGCGTCGGTGGTTCCGCCGGTCGGCACCGGCGGCGCTGTGGACGTCCAATGGGCGTACCCGTCCGCGCCCACCTCGGCGTCGGCGATGCGCCGGGACGTCCGGCGGGTCCTGGGCGGCCTGGACGTCGACCCGGACGTGCTCGAGGATCTGCTGCTCGCCGCGTCCGAGGCGGTGAACAACGCCGTCGAGCACGCCCAGCGGCCCAGCCGCCCCGAGGTGCGGGTACGACTCCGGGTGGGCGACGGCGTGGTCCGCATCTCGGTACGCGACTTCGGCACCTGGCGCGACCGCCGCCCGGCCATGGACCGGGGTCGGGGCGCGCTGCTGATGAACGCCTACGGCGACGTGCGGATGGTCTCCACCGGCGAGGGCACCACGGTGACCATCGAGCGCCGGCTCGTCGATCCGGCCTGACCGGCGGGTCTCACAGCCGCTTGTTCTCGGCGTCGCGGGCGACGATGCCGTCCAGCCGGTCGCCGGGGGCCAGATCCGCCGGATCGAACCAGAAGATCACCACCTGTTTGTCGGCGCTCCAGCGGGCCAGCCGGGCGCTCACCTGCCTGCCGTTCACGGTGCCGGTGATCTGCTGGGCCGGGCCGACGAAATAGCCGAAGGTGGGGACCGCCGCGCCCGCGCCACGCTCGTCGTAGCCGATCTGGTGGAACCCCGGGCCACGGTCGGCGCCCTCGACGTCGTTGACGAGGATGTCCGTCGTCAATCTGCCGTCGGGGGCGCGGCGACCGGCGGCCAGCCCGATGCTCACCCCAGGTTGGCCGGGCACCCGCACCTGCACGACGTAGAAGACCCGCTGCTCGACGCCGTGGCGTATCCCGCTGTCGACGACGTGACCCAGCGGCTTCGGGATGTCGCGTGCCATCGTCGTGGGCGTCGTCGGTTCGGGCGAGTCCGGGGTGGTCGGCGAGGCGGCTACCGGCGGCGGAGCGACGGCGACCGGCGGCGGTCGCTCGACCGACGGGGGGTCGCCCGGCCGGATGCCGACCGCCACCACGGCGGCCACGGCCGTCAGTCCGGCCGCGAGCGTCGCGGCACCGGCGAGCCGGCGGCGGGTCCGCAACCGCCGTCCCTCGCGCAGGACGGCGGTCAGGTCGAGGGCGACGCCCGGACGCTCGGTCACACGCATGGCGTGGCGCAGCCGGTCGAACTCGCTCATCGGCAGGCCTTTTCGTCGTCTGCCGCCCGCTGCCGGGTGGCGCGCAGCTTCTCCAGCGCCCGCGAACTGGTGCTCTTCACGGTGCCCACCGAGACGGCGAGTTCCCGGGCCACCTGCGCCTCCGGAAGGTCGAAGTAGTAGCGCAGCACGAGGATCGCCCGCTCGCGCGGGCTGAGCGCGCCGAGAATGGCCCGCAGCCAGTGCCGGGTGGCCACCTGGTCGGCCACGTCGGCCCGCCGCTGCTCGGGGACCTCCTCGGTCGGGTACTCCCGCAGCGGCCGCCGCCACCCGTCCACCAGGTGGTTGAGCAGGATCCGACGGGCGTACCCGTAGGCGTCGTCGTCGCGGATCCGCGACCAGGAGGCGTACGTGCGCACAAGCGCGGTCTGTGCGGCGTCCTCGGCCTGGTGGTGGTCACCGGTCAGCAGGAACGCGGCATGCACCAGCCGCGCGGACGCCGCCCGCGCGAACTCGACGAACTCCGCGTCACCTCGGGCCATGCCGGCCCCTCCCCCGTGCCACAGAAGTACGGACGGGTGGGACCGCCGAAAAGTTGAGTCATCGCGAGATCAACTTTCGGTGGATTCCACCCGTCCTCTCTCCCGTGCCGCCCCAGCGCGGCGCGCGAGGGGAGAGACATGTCGACGAAAGCTACCCGCCGGGTGCCGGCCGGCGCGGCGGCGCTGCCCGTCGTGGTGATGGCGCTGCTGGCCGGCTGTGGGCTGCCGGCGGCGGGCCAGCCCGTGGCCACGCGCACCATCGGCGATCCGACGACAGCACCGTTGACGACCGCGCCGGGTGCCACCACGACTGGCAGCCCGCCCGGGCGGTCGCCCGTCGCAGGTGTCGCACCCGTCGCGGTCAGCTATCCCGCCACCGGTGGTGGCCGCTGGTCGACAGCCGCGGCCGAAAGCGCACCCGAGCACGGCGGCCGAGGGCGGTTGCTGCGCTACCGGGTCGCCGTCGAGCGCGACATCGAGGGCCTGTCGGTGGCCGGCGTCGCCGCCGCGGTCTCCGCGACACTCGACGACCCGCGCGGCTGGACGGCCGGGGGGACGTGGCAGCTGCGCCGGGTGGGCGTCGACAGCGCTGCCGACTTCACCATCTACCTGGCGACCCCGGGGACCCGCGACGACCTGTGCCAGGACACACCTGACGGCTACACCTCGTGCCGCAACGGCAATCGGGTGGTGCTCAACGTGGCGCGCTGGGTGAAGGGGGTACAGGGCTACGGCGCGGGCCTGGCGACCTACCGCGAATACATGGTCAACCACGAGGTCGGGCACCGGCTCGGCATGGGCCACGAGCGGTGCCCGGGGCGGGGCCGGCCGGCGCCGGTGATGCAGCAGCAGACGTTGGGCCTGCACGGCTGCACAGCCAACGCCTGGCCGTACCCGGACGGCCGGGACCGCTACGCCGGGCCGGTCGGGGCGTACCGTGACGAGATGCCGCCGCGCGAAGGCGCCCGCCCAGCGCCGTGAGGGGAAGCTGGCCCGTCGCGGTTCACGATTTCCGGCCGCGCTCCTGTTCGAGTCGCTCGTCCAGCCGGCCCAGCTCGTAGATGGCGTTGAGGTTTGTCGGCAGGCGACTGACGTTGTCCGGAACGGGGTCGGGATCCACCTCCGGATTCGGGTTCGGGTCCGGGGCGGGCGCGGGGGCCGGAGCGGAGGTCGCGCCCGCCGCGACGGCCGGCCGGCGACCGCGCAGGAGCAGCAGCGCCAGCACCGCGAGGACACCCGCGGCCAGCAGGTAGTACCCCGGAGGCGGTGGCCAGTTTCCGCGTTCCGGGGCGCCGAGTGCCGGCCCGTCGAGCGACTCCGAGTCGCCGCCGTTCGGCAGGGGCACCGCCGCGTCGCGGGCCACCCGCCCCGGACCGGCCGGGTCCACAGTGCCCGGCGCCACGGCTGACCCCGGGGCCGGCGACGGTGAGCCGGACGCCGCCGGCGGGGCGGCGGAGGCCCCGGGCGGGGCGACCGCTGCTGACGGGCTCGGCGCGGGGCCGCCGGTGGGGCTCTGCGTCGGGCTCGGTGCTGCGGGCGAGCCGGAGGCACTGCCGCCTCCGAGCAGGCCGTCGACGATCTGACCGACGCCACCGAGCAGGGAGCCGACCGGGCCGGACGTCGTCGACGGCGTGGGCGTGGGAGCGGGCGTCAGCGCGAGAGCCAGGGTGAGCGCGACGATGGCAGGCATGTGTCCACCTCGGATGCGTCGATGTGCCAGGCACGGTACCGCAGCACGGCGGTCCAGGTGAACAGACAGCGCCGGGTGGGGACGCGCGTCGCGCCCCCACCCAGCACCTCGGGCAGATCAGGCGGGCAGGCCGCCGACCTGGGTGGAGATCCAGGACCGGATGGACGGCAGGTCCACGTAGATGGACGGGCCGGTGGCGCAGGTGGAGTTGTTGTTGCCGGCACGACTGGTCGCGCCGATCAGGTTCCACACGCCGTTGACCCGACGCACCTGCGGGCCGCCCGAGTCGCCGTAGCAGGCGCCGGAGTTGCCGTTCGTGTTGTTGGTGCAGATCTCGTACGGGCCGTTGATGCCGGAGCAGCGGCTGTCGGCCACGATGGACGTGTCCAGCTCGTTGGCGACGGTGGGGGCTGATCCGCAGCCACGGGGCGCGCACGTCTGACCCCAGCCGATGATCCGGGTGGCGGTGCCGACCGCGCCGGAGGTGCTCGGGATCGGCGCCGGGGCGTACGTCACCGAGCTGGCCAGTTGCAGCAGCTTGACGTCGACGCTCGGGTGGTTGACCGCGCGGGTCACCTGGACCACGGTTCCGCCGCTGCTGCGGTTGACGCTGCCCACCCGGACCGAGGACGGCGTGGAGCAGTGCTTGGCGGTGACCGCCCAGTTGGCCTTGATCAGCGTGCCGGTGCAGCCGGAGACGTACACCATGAACGGGTAGCTCTCGCTCGCCGGCCGGCCACCGACGACCAGCGGGCTGATGTCGCCGGCCTCGTCGGTCCAGGTGTACGTCGTGCCGGCGGCGGGCGCGGCAAGCGTACCGGCGAACAGGGAGTTCACCCGGGACGCCTCGGTCGAGCTGGGGTTGGCGTTGCGGCAGGAGACCGGGGCGCTGCTGCCGGACATCAGGTCGGTGCAGAGGCCGGTGCGCCGGTCCGGCAGGCCGAGGATGTGGCCCAGCTCGTGGGCGGCGATCCGGTTGCGGTCGTACCCCTGGTTGACGGCCGTGCGGCCCATCCAGATCCGGCCCGACCCGAGGCCGGTCGACTGCGCCCGGGGCCACCCGTCGTCGACGTAGATGGTGATGCTGGCCGGGGTGCCGGCCAGGAGCCGGACGTTGCTGACCCTGCTGTTCCAGATCTGCGCCGCCTGGTCGAAGTTGGTGCGGAACTCGCCGGTGCGGCTCGCGTCGTAGTAGACGGTCCGCACGGCGGCGGCCGGTGCGCCGGTGGCGAGCTGCGTCCCGGCTACCGCCAGCACGGCCACCAGCACGGCCTGGACGGCGCGTCTGAGTTGTCGTCGGTACATCACGCACTCCCCTGGGTCGCCCCGACGACCCAGGGTCGTCGGTCATTGACGTACGTAGATGTTAAGACGACGACGGTCGATGTCCGCTATAGCGGAATCGTCATACCGGCCTCAGGTGGCAGCCGCGCCGCCCGCGGCGACCAGCGTCTCGGCCGCGGTCGTGCGGGCGTAGAGGACGAAACGGCCGACGCGGTGGGCCCCCACCAGGCCGGCCTCGCGCAGCGCGCCGAGGTGCTGTGACACGGTGCCCGGGGTGAGGCCGCAGCGTTCGGCCAGTTCCAGGGTGGAGGTCGGGACCGCCAGTTCGTGCAGCAGGGCGGCCCGGGTGCGACCCAACACCCGGGCCAGTCCCCGCCCGTCCGGGGCCGGATCCCGCTCCCATACAGTGGCCGTCGCCCGCGCCGGAAAGCGCAGCACCGGTTGTCCCGGGGAGCCGAAGTTGGACCACACCCGGCGGCCGATGAAGACCGACGGCACGAGCAGCAGGCCCCGACCATCGAGTCGCACACTGCCAGCGAGGACGATGTGCTCCACCTTCAGCGTGTCGGCCTCCAGCCGGACGAAGGGGTCGAGCTGGTTGAGCAGGCCGTGCAGCCCGTCGGTGGCCATCCGTTGCGCGCCGAGCAGCACCTCCCGCTCCAGCAGGGTCCGCATCCGGGGCCAGTAGGGTGCGATGACCGCATCGGTGTACGCCCGAATCGCGTCGGCCAGCCGGCCCAGGTGAGTCGGCGGATCGGCGTAGAGCGCCGCCAGGGGCGACGACCTGGGCCCTGGCAGCGTGTCGAGGCTTGCCCGTACCGCTTCGGGAGGTGTGGCGACGAGGGTCGCCAGCTCGATGTCGAGGGTGGGCTGTGACGTGGCCGGGGGCGGACAGATGAAGGTCGGGATGATTGGTGTCGGCATCTGCACCAGGTCGGCGAACATCTGCCAGTCCACCTCGGCCAGACGCGGCCGGGCCCGCTCGTGCCAGGCCAGATGCTCTGGGAACTGATGCGGCCGCTTGATGATCCGCACACTGGCCACCGCCTCCCACAACGGTGACACCGCGAATCGCGTCATCGCCAGGTCCCGCGCGTCCAGACCGACCAGCATCATCCGCGCCCCCCGATCGATTCGGCGAGCATCAAATCTATCGGTCGAAAGGACCGCGACCGGCACCGTGGGCGGCATGACCACCACCCCGACGGTGACCGCCGCACGCCAGCGACCGGAGCCCTGGCCACGATCCTTCCGCCTGCTCTACGCGGCCTCCCTCATCGATGGCATCGGCTTCCACGTTGGTCAGTTGGCCGTACCGGTGCTGGCCGTCTCCCTGCTGGCCGCCAGTCCCGGTCAGGTTGGAGTTCTCGCCGCTCTGAGCACCGCCGCCTTCCTGCTGATCGGCCTGCCGGCCGGCGTCTGGGTCGACCGGCTGCCTCGCCGTGCAGTGCTGATCACCGCCGACTTCACCAGGGCGGCGTTGGTCGCATCCGTGCCGCTGGCATGGTGGGCCGGCTGGTTGAGCATCCCGCAGCTCTATCTGGTGGTGCTGCTGACCGGCGTCGGCACCGTCTTCGCCGACGTCGCCGCACAAAGTTGCCTGCCCGAGTTGGTCGGCCGGAATCGGCTGGTGGCCGCCAACTCGCTGATGATGAGCACCGGCGCCACCATGCAGATCGCAGGACGAGGACTCGGCGGCCTGGTCGTGCAGACACTCACGGCACCGATCGCGATCGTTCTGGACGCGGTGGCCTACGTTGCGTCCGGGACGATCCTGTCCCGCGTCCGCACCGGTGCTCCCCAACGGCCTGCGACCGGGACGACGGGCGGGTTCGTTCGACAGCTCAGCACGGGCGTGCGGCACGTGACCGGCAACCAACTGCTCCGCCCGCTCGCCGTCTCCACCGCGAGCATCAACCTGACAATGCAACTCACCACGACCATGTTGCCGGTGGTCTTCCTCTGCGAACTGGGGCTGGGCGCCGCCGCCCTCGGCCTGTTCCTGGGGGTGGGCGGGCTCGGCGCTCTTCTCGGCGCGTTGAGCGCGCGACCGCTCGCCGAGCGGATCGGCAACGGCCGCTCCCTCTGGCTGCCCGGTCTGCTCGTCGCACCGCTCGGCGGGTCCGTCGCGCTGATCGACAACGGGCCGATGCTCTGGGTGGCGGCCTTCGGCTGGCTGATGTTGGCCTGGCGGACGGGGATCGGCAACGTGATCGGGGTCAGCCTGCGCCAGAGCGTCACCCCGGACGGACTGCTCGGCCGGATGAACGCCACCTTCCGATTCCTGCTCACCGGGGCGCTCACCATCGGCGCGATCGTCGCCGGCGTGCTCGCCCAGTACGCGGACGTTCGCACCGCACTGGTGGTCGGTGCACTCGCCAACGGACTGACCTGGCTGCCGGTGTTCTGCTCACCGCTGCGCACGCTGCACCGGCCACCCACGGTCGACTGATCCCATCCGCTGTTACGGGCCTGTTACGCCACAGCGAAATGGTCGTGCCGTGCCGAGGCCACGGTCGAGATCGAGGGTCACCGGCACACCGCCACGACGTGGCCCCGAGCAGCGGACGGAGGCACCACGATGAGGATCAGAAACGCGCTGACGGCGCTGGCGATCGTCCTGGCCGGGCTGGTCGCCGGCGCGGGCAGCGGCCACGCGGCGAGCATCACCGCAGCGACAGCGTCGCCGTACTGCGGGATCACCTGGGGCAGCGCCGACAAGACGGCCGGCACGCTGAGCGACGCCCCACTTGTCGACGTACGGACCGGTCGGCACGACTGCTACGACCGGGTGGTGTTCGAGTTCGCCGGCCCGGTGGACGGCTACTCGGTCGGCTACGGCGAGACGTGGACCGAGGGCGAAGGGTTGGCGCTGTCGCCGTACACCGCCGGGGGTGCCCTGCTGCGGGTCTCGCTGCGGGCACCCGCCTACGACGCGGCCCACTCCGGCACGATCCCGTACGCGGTCGGCGAGCACACCGCGAACCTGCTGCGCTACCCGACGCTGCGCGACGTCGTCTTCGGCGGCAGCTTCGAGGGCTACAGCACCTTCGCGGTCGGCGTACGGGCCCGGTTGCCGTTCCGAGTGCTCGTGCTGGCCGGGCCCGGCACACACAGCCGGGTCGTGCTCGACGTGGCCCACCAGTGGCAGGAGTGACAGGTCGGCGACGTCTCCCGGCCGGACGGTTCGCGACCGTCCGGCCGGGCGGGCATCACCTGGGCGAGCCCTGCTCAGGGGCGTCCTCGGCCAGGTGCCAGACCTCCCGCATCGGCGCCCACCAGTGCCCCGACCCGGGTTCGGCGAGCGACTCCTGACACGGATCGGTCAGCTTCCACCACTCCTGCGTCTGCGGGTCCGCGGCGATGAGCCGCTGGTCGGCCTCGTAGTCGTCACCGACGTACTCGTAGTAGCCGAAGAGCAGGTCGTCGTGGAGGAAGATCGTGTAGTTGCGGAAGTTCGCCTCGCGCAGCGTCTGCTCGACGCTCGGCCAGACGTCGGCGTGTAGCCGCAGGTACGTTTCCCGCTGGTCCGGGCGGAGCCGAATCACACAGCCAAAACGTTGCACGTCGTGCCCTCTCGGGTGAGCTGACCGGGTCGGGAGCAAGGTAGTTCACCGACCCGCCACCGTGGCACCCCGCAGAGCCGGCCGGGCCGCCGACACCGACCGTTTCGCCAGGTCGCACGCCATGAAGGCGGGTCTACCCTCAGGTGATGGAGGGCCGCGTACTGGTGGTCGAGGACGACGCCTCCATCCGGGAGGTCACCGCCCTCGGTCTGCGCCGCGCCGGCTTCCGGGTCGACACCGCCGTCGACGGGCGGCAGGCCCTGGCGGCATGGCGGGCCCACCCGGTCGACCTGATCGTGCTCGACGTCATGCTGCCGGGCCTGGACGGCCTTGAGGTGTGCCGGGAGATCCGGCGGACCAGTCAGGTGCCGATCCTCATGCTGACCGCCCGCACCGACACGCTCGACGTGGTGGTCGGCCTGGAGTGCGGCGCGGACGACTACCTACGTAAACCCTTCGACCTGCCCGAACTGGTCGCCCGGGTCCGCTCGGTGCTGCGCCGGGCCACCGCGCCGGTGGCGGCGAGCACCATCGAGGTCGGCGGGCTGGAGATCGATCCGGGCAGCTTCGTGGTGCGCCGGGACGGCCGGGAGGTCACGCTGACCGCCACCGAGTTCCGCCTCCTGCTGGAGCTGGCCCGCCGCCCCGGGCAGGTCTTCACCCGCGAGCTGCTGCTGGACCTGGTCTGGAACCACAGCTTCCTCGGTGACTCGCGCCTGGTCGACGTGGCGGTCCAGCGGCTGCGCGCCAAGATCGAGGACGACCCGGCGCACCCACTGCTGGTCCGCACCGTGCGCGGCGCCGGCTACAAGCTGTCCACCGGCTGAGGAGGAGGGTCGGCGATGGCCGGACGCGCTGTGGCACCGGGCCGTCTGCGGCGCCGGCTGACGATCGCCTTCGTGCTTGTCGCCGGGATGTCGGCCGGGCTGCTCGCCGGCGGGACCGGGCTGCTGCTGCGGCAGTCCTGGATGGACGCGTCGCTCCAGGAGGCCGCCGCCGACGCCCGCTACCAACTCGTCCTCGCCGGACAGTTCCTGCCGCTTACCGAGCAGCGCAGCACCGAGCTGCTCACCAGCTTCGAGAGCAGCGGCCGGCACGTGGTGCTCGTCGACGGAGCGGCCCGCCCCTCGCATCCGGAGTACGCCCCGACGCTTGGCACCCGGTTGCGGGCCACTGTCGCGGGCGGGCAGCTCGGCTACCAGCGCTCCGCGCCCGGGATGCGCCCTCGACTGCTTGTGGTCGGCGGACGCATCCCCGGGTCGACCGCCGAGCTGTACGTGCTCACCGACGAGGACGGCATCGCCGCCGACGTGGTTCAACTGCGCAACGCGCTGCTGGCCGGCTGGGTGTTCGTGGTGCTGCTCGCCGCAGGGGTGGGGCACGCGCTGGCCCGCCGCACGCTGGAACCGGTCAATCGGGCCAGCCGGGCCGCCCGGGCGCTCACCGAAGGGCTGCTCGCCACCCGGCTGCCGGTACGCGGGCGCGACGAGTTCAGCGACTGGGCGGCGTCGTTCAACGAGATGGCCGAGGCCCTGGAGGCGAAGATCGCCGCGCTGTCTGCGGCGCAGGCCCGGGAGCGGCGGTTCACGGCCGACGTCGCGCACGAGCTGCGTACCCCGGTGACCGCCCTGGTGGCAGCGGCGTCGCTGCTGCGCGGGCACCTCGACCAGTTGCCCGACGACGCGCGGCCGGCGGCGCGGCTGCTGGTCGGCGACGTGGTCCGGCTGCGCCGGCTGGTGGAGGACCTGATGGAGATCTCCCGGCTGGACGCCGGGCGGGAGCGGCCGAGCGTCGAGCCGGTGGACGTGGTGGCCCTGCTGCACGGGATCGTCGCGGCGCCCGGCTGGTCGGCGCGGGTGCTGATCAGTGGCGAGCCGATCGTGCTGCGCACCGACCCGCGCCGGCTGGAGCGGGTACTTGCCAACCTGGTGTCCAACGCTGTCGAGCACGGCGGTGGCGAGATCCGGGCAACTGTGGCCGCGGCGGGTCCGCTTGTCGTCGTCGAGGTCACCGACCAGGGGCCGGGCATCCCGGCCGAGCATCTGCCCCGCCTGTTCGACAGGTTCTACAAGGCCGACCCGTCCCGCTCCGCTCCGGGCAGTGGGCTGGGGCTGGCCATCGCCCGGGAACAGGCCACCCTGCTCGGCGGCGTCCTGAGCGTGCGCAGCGAGCCGGGTGCCGGCACACGGTTCCGGCTGGAGCTGCCCGCGCACGGTCCCGGCGGCGTGCCACGTCCGGCGGCGCACCCCGATGGGGAGACCGCCAGCCCGAAGGGTGGCGTGGGATGAGCTGGCGCCCGCTGGTCATTGTCGTGCTCGTCGCCGTGCCTCTCGTCGGCGGCTGCGGCACCCCGCGCTCCGGCGCCCTCGGCCCGGCGCCGACCGCACCGCCGTCGAGCGCCGCGCCCACCGGACGCCCGAGCCCCATCCCCACACCGCGGGCCACGCCGACGCCGACATCGTCGCCGGCGGTCACCGGCACGCCGCCGCGCCCGCTGGCACCGATGCCCACCGCCACGCGCCACCAGGCCACGGTGACCATCGAGCTGTGGTACGTGCGGTCCGGGCAGCTCGTTCCGACCCGGCGGACCCGACCGGCCACCGTGGCGACGTCCCGCCTGGCGCTGACCGAGTTGGCCGCCGGACCCACACCCGCCGAGGCCGCCACCGGGTTGACCACCCGGTTGCCGGCCGGCGCCGAGGTCACCCGGATCACCGACGGCGTGGCGACACTGCGGGTCCCACCCGCCGGCGATCCTGCAGAACAGCGCCTCCGCGAGGCGCAGGTGGTCTGGACGCTCACCCAGTTCCCCAGCGTCCGGCAGGTCCGCTTCGGTGGCGGCGACCCGGTCGGCCGGGCCGACTACGCGGGCCTGCTGCCGCCGATCGTGGTCACCGGCCCCACCGTCGGCGAACGGGTCACCGCTCCGCTCACCGTCACCGGCAGCGCCGACGTGTTCGAGGCCACCGTGAGCGTCCGGGTGCGCGACGCCTCCGGCCGGGAGGTCGCCACCGGATTCGGCACCGCCAGCTGCGGCAGCGGCTGCCGGGGCGCGTACCGGGTGGTGGTCGGCTGGCGTACGAACCGCGAGCAGCACGGCACGATCGAGGTTTACGAGGTGTCAGCGGACGACGGCGCGCGGATCAACACGGTGGCCGTGCCGGTGATCCTCGCGCCCGGTTGAGGAGCGGGGCTCACGTTTCGAGGTGGCGGCGATGGTTATACCGCCGCCGGGCGGGCTGTCCGGCCCGAAGGATGACCGCAGCACGGAGGCATCACCATGGCCGGAGCGACCTCGACCGCGCCCGGCGCACCCGGCACCGGGGCGTCGACAGACACGCAGCACCCGCGGCGCTGGCTGGCGCTGGTGGTCATCGCCCTCGCGCAGCTGATGGTGGTCCTGGACGCCACAATCGTGAACATCGCGCTCCCGCAGGCCCAGGCGGCCCTGGGGATCAACGACGCGAACCGGCAGTGGGTGGTCACCGCATACACGCTGGCCTTCGGTGGCCTGCTGCTGCTCGGCGGCCGGATCGCCGACTACTGGGGTCGCAAGCGCACGTTCATCGTCGGCATGATCGGCTTCGCGCTGGCCTCCGCGCTGGGCGGGCTGGCGACCACCGGCGAGATGCTCTTCGCCGCCCGGGCGTTGCAGGGCGTCTTCGGCGCGCTGCTCGCCCCGGCCGCGCTGGCCCTGCTCACCGTCCTGTTCACCGAGACCACCGAGCGGGCCAAGGCGTTCGCCGTGTACGGCGGCATCGCCGGTGGCGGGTCGGCTGTCGGCCTGCTGCTCGGTGGGGTGCTCACCGAGTACGCCAACTGGCGCTGGTGCCTGCTCGTCAACATCCCGGTCGCCGCCGTGGCGATCTTCCTCGCCCTGCCACTGGTGCCGGAGAGCCGGGCGCACGGCAACACCCGCTACGACGTACCGGGCGCTGTCGTCGTCACCGCGGGCCTGGTCTCCCTCGTGTACGGCTTCACGAAGGCCGCCGAGGACGGCTGGGACGCCGCCGCGACGCTCGGTTTCATCGCCGCCGGTGTGGTGCTGCTCGCCGTCTTCGTGGTGATCGAGCTGCGCTCCAACCATCCGCTGCTGCCACTGCGGATCATCCTGGACCGCAACCGGGGCGCGGCGTACCTCACCTCGACGCTTATCGGCGCCGGCCTGTTCGGCGCGTTCCTCTTCCTGACCTTCTACTTCCAGGTGGTGCTTCGGTACACGCCGCTGGAAGCCGGGCTCGCGTCGCTGCCGGTCACCGCGGGTGTGCTGATCGCCGCCGCCGGAGCCAGCCAACTGATGCCCCGGCTGGGCGCCAAGCCGCTCATGGTCGGCGGGGCCGCGCTCGCCGCCGTCGGCATGCTGCTGCTCACCCGGATCGACGTGGACACCTCGTTCCTCACCCTCCTGCTGCCCGCCCAGGTCATCCTCGGCATGGGCCTCGGTTTCACGTTCGTGCCGCTGTCCAGCCTGGCACTGTTCGGGGTGCCGGAGCACGACGCCGGCGCGGCCAGCGCGACGCTCAACGCCACCCAGCAGATCGGCGGCTCGTTGGGCACCGCCCTGCTGAACACCATGTACACGAGCGCGGTCACCGCGTACCTGGTGTCGCGGGCACCGAGCCCGGCCACCCAGGTCAAGGCGCTGGTGCACGGCTACAGCGTGGCGTTCGCCTGGGGCGCGGCCCTGATCGTGCTCGCCGGCCTGATCGCCCTGTTCCTGATCAAGGTGCGCAAGGGGGACATCCGGACCAGCGGCACCGCGCACATGGGTTGAGCGGTCCGACGGAAGCCGGCCAGCGTCGGATAGCGTTTCGAGGACCGTCGACAACCCGCTGAGGAGATACATGCCCACCTCTGCCGATGAGATCATCACCGCTCTGCGGGCCGGCCACGAGGAGTTGGCCGCGCTCGTCCGGGACCTCAAGGAGGACGACCTGATCCGACCGTCGGGTGCCAGCGAGTGGCAGGTGTCCCAGGTGCTCAGTCACCTGGGCAGCGGCGCCGAGATCGGCCTCGCCACGCTGAGCGCCGCCCGCAGCGGCGAGCCCGGCCCGGACGGTGACTTCAACCGCGGTGTCTGGCAGCGGTGGGACGCGATGTCCCCGGCCGAGCACGCCGCCGGGTTCCTCGCCACAAACGAACGTCTCGTCGAGGCGTACGAGGCACTCGACGTCGACACCCGCGCCACGCTGCGCATCGACATGGGTTTCCTGCCCGAACCGGTGGACGTCGCCACGTCGGGCCGGTTCCGGCTCAGCGAGTTCGCCCTGCACCAGTGGGACGTCGAGGTGGCGTTCAACAGGTTCGCGTCGGTGACGCCGCAGGCGGTGCCGTTGCTGCTCGACCACGTCGGCGGCATGCTGAGCTGGACCAGCCGGCCACAGGAGCTGGCCGGCCGGGAAGCCACACTGCTGCTGCGGCTGCACCGGCCCGAGCGGACGTACGGGCTGCGGCTGGGCGAGCGCGTCGAGGTGGTCGACGCGCCCGAGCAGCCCGACGGCGAGCTGACCGCACCGGCCGAGGCGTGGCTGCGACTCGCGGTGGGCCGGCTCGGGCCCGCGTACACGCCCGACGGAGTACAGGTGACCGGCCCGGTGACAGTGGACGACCTGCGCCGGGTCTTCGTCGGTTTCTGACGCGCGCATACCGCGCGGGCCGGTCGTTCCCGGCCCGCGCGGCCCGTCACCCCTTGACGCAGACCACCTGCTTCAGGTGCGCCACCACCTCCACCAGGTCCTCCTGCTGCGCCATCACCTCGGTGATGTCCTTGTACGCGCCGGGGATCTCGTCGATCACCCCGGCGTCCTTGCGGCACTGGACCCCGGCGGTCTGCGCGACCAGGTCGTCCCTTGTGAACGTCCGCTTGGCCTGCGCCCGCGACATCCGCCGGCCCGCGCCGTGCGACGCCGAGCAGTACGCGTCCGGGTTGCCCCTACCCCGCACGATGTACGACCCGGTGCCCATCGACCCGGGGATGATGCCCAGGTCACCCTTCCCGGCCCGGATCGCGCCCTTGCGGGTGACGAGCACGTCCACCCCGTCGTAGCTCTCCTCGGCGACGTAGTTGTGGTGGCACGAGATCGGCTCGTCGTAGGACACCTGCGGGAACTGCTCCCGCACCACACCGCAGAGCAGGGCCACCATCACCGCCCGGTTGCGCCGCGCGTACTCCTGCGCCCACCACAGGTCCCGCCGGTACGCGTCCATCTCGGGCGTGCCCGCGAGGAACACGGCGAGGTCCCGGTCGGGCAGGTCGGCGTTGTGCGGCAGCGCTCGGGCGACCCCGATGTGCCGCTCGGCCAGCTCCTTGCCGATGTTGCGGGACCCGGAGTGCAGCATCAGCCACACCCGGCCGTCGTCGTCGCCACCCTGCTCCAGGCAGACCTCGATGAAGTGGTTGCCGCCGCCGAGCGTGCCGAGCTGCCGCTGTGCCCGGGTCTCCAGCTGCGCCACCTTGCGGTCCAGCCCGGCGAACCGGCCCCAGAAGTCGTCCCAGCCGCCCTGCTCCAGGCCCCGGACCCGACGGGGGTCGACGGCCCGGTCCCGCTGCGCGAAGCCCACCGGGATGGTGGCCTCGATCGCGGAGCGCAGCCCGGCCAGGTCGTCCGGCAGGTCGGCGGCGGTAAGCGAGGTACGCACCGCTGACATGCCGCAGCCGATGTCCACGCCGACGGCGGCCGGCGAGACGGCCTGCCGCATGGCGATCACGGAGCCGACAGTGGCGCCCTTGCCGAAGTGCACGTCGGGCATCACGGCGACGCCCTGCACCCAGGGCAGCGCGCCGATGTTGCGCAGCTGCTTGGCCGCCTGCGGTTCGATGGCGTACGGGTCGGTCCAGACCCGGACCGGCGCCCGGGTGCCGGCGAGGGGCGTGAATCCCATCGTGGTCTCCTTGTGTGGGTCCCGGCCCATCGTTGCAGGGGGTGACCGGGAACGATCGCGGTCCGGGTCGACCGGAGCGCGGGAAGTTCAGCGGATACGAAAAAGCCGCCCGATCCTCAGGGGGTGGGCGGCTACCGGACGCGCTCGCGTCAGCGGTGGAGCCGCCCGGACAGCCGGCACTCGGCGCGACGGCCGAGACCCCGATACCACGCGCCGGATGGCAACGCGGCACCCGCGCCCGGCGTACGCCAGGGTGTGGTGGTGCGGGCGCGCTGCGACACGGCGTGCTCCTCGGGGGGTCTGATCGGTTGACCTTGCGTCGGGAACGGTAGACGGGCCGGCGGGTGTCCGCAAAGGATTTCACACGTGGGAGCCGCCTGCACCGGGCGGAAAAAGACCGGCGCCCCCACACCCGGGAGGGTTGGGGGCGCCGGATGACCTGGCTAGGACGTGCAGCTGTCGTGGACCTCTGTCACAGGTCGGTCCAGAACTCCCGCAGGACGGCGGACAGCTCGTGCGGAGACTCCAGGGGCGTCAAGCGGCCGGCCCCGCTCACCTCCGACACGCGGCCCTTGGGCGCCTTGTCGGCGTAGCCCTGGGCGACCGACCTGTCGAACACGGTGTCCCCGGTGGCCGTCACGAAGTTCGTCGGCACCGTGATGCGGCTCGGCAGGTCGGTCCGGTCCGGCGTCCGCCCGCAGGTACGAAGCGTCGCCACCACCATGTCCAGGCGGGTGTCCTGCATCATCTGGCGATAGCGGGCCAGGCTCTGCAGGCTCGCCCCGGACGCGACGATGTACTCGGCGAACCGCCGGTAGACGGCGTCGATGCCCTCGCGTACGGCGAGCTTGGCCATCTCGTCCCGGTACAGGCGGTACGCCGGGGTGTCGGCCGGCAGGTTGGGGCTGAGGAACGACATCGAGCGGACCAGCTCGGGGTACCGCTCCGCAACCAGCCCACCGACCACCGAGCTGAGGCTGAACCCCACCAGGTCGACGGGTTGCCCGTCGCCCAGCTCACGGGCGACGGCGGCCACGTCCTCGACGTACACGTCGAGGTCGAGGAGGTCGTCGGTGGTGATCGGGTCGGACAGGCCGAACCCGCGCAGGTCGAGCGACACGCACCGCCTGATGTCGGACAGGTCGGCGATCTGGTCCAGCCAGAACGTGCTGTCCAGGATGAAGCCGGCAAGGAACAGGGCCGTCGGGCCGGAGCCGGACTCACGGAAGTGCAGGTTGGTCTTGTTGACGTGCAGGTGTGGCATCAGGGGGGCTCCCGGAGTCGGAGATCAATGGTCCTTCGGGACCGGCTGGTTGAGGATGTCGCGGAGCGCGTCTCCGAGGACGTAGAACGCCACGATGGTGGCGGTGAGGAACACACCGGGCACGATGGCCACCCACCAGGCTCCTTGCAGCTCGGTCTGTGCTCCGCCGAGCATCGAGCCCCACGAGAAGTCGGGAACCTGCACGCCGAGACCGATGAAGGACAGCGCCGACTCGACCAGGATGAGACCGCCGACCGACGTCGTCCACAACACGATGACGCTGCTGGACACGCCGGGCAGAAGGTGCACGCGCATGATCCGCGCGACGCTGGACCACTGGAGCCGGGAGGCTTGCACGTACTCCATCCGCTTGAGCTGCGAGACGGTGACGGCGATGGTGCGGGCGTACGTCGCCCAGCCCCAGAACGACAGCAGGATGACCAGGTTGCGCAGGCTCGGCCCGAACAGGGCGACAACGGCGATCGCGATGACGTAGAAGGGCAGCGAGAACTGGATGTCGGCGAACCGCAGGATCGTCGGCCCCACCCGCCGCTCGAAGTAACCGGCGATCAGGCCCATCGTCGTACCCAGCAGCATCGCGATGGTCGCCGAGATGGTGCCGACGAACAGCGAGATGCGTGCTCCGTGGAGGATGCGCGAGAGCAGGTCCCGTCCGAACTCGTCGGTGCCGAACAGGTGCGTCGTGTCGCCACCGTCCAGGAACGCCGGAGGCTGCCGGGACCTGGCGAGGTCCTGGACGACGGGGTCGTGCGGGGCGATCAGCGGCGCGAAGATCGCCGTGAGGGCGACGAGCAGCAGGAACCCCAGCGCCACCATCGCGCCGGGGCGGCGCACGAGCCGCCCCAGCGGGCCGCGCGAGCGCGTCCGTACGTCGGTTTTCGGCACGGTCGGGCCCGCCTCGCCGCCCACACCGGGCTGGAGCGCTTGCTCCGTCATGACACACCCACCTTCGTCCGCAGGCCGGAGTCGATCAGTCGGTTCACGACGTCCGCCAGAAGGTTCACCAGCCCGACCATCAGCGTCACGACGAACACCCCGGCCATCACGATGGGAAAGTCCCTACCGTGTACGGCGTTCACCAGGAGCGCGCCGATCCCGCGGTAGTTGAACAGCGGTTCGAGGACGACCAGCTGGCCCACGGAGAACGCGAACAGGATCCCCGAGTACGAGATGATCGGCGGGAGCGCCACCGGCAGGACATGCCGGAACATGAGTCGCCCCTGTGAGATCCCCTTCGATCGGGCGACGAGGACGAACGGGCGGTGCAGCACGTCCGCGACCTCACCTCGGGCCAGCCGGGCCAACGCGGCCGTGTGGCTGGCGGTCATCGCGATGATGGGGATGATCGCGTACTCGATGCCGCCCGACCCGGTCGCCGGCAGCACCTTCCACTGCAGGGCCAGGAAAAGCACAAGCACGATCGCCAGCCAGAAGTACGGGACCGCCTGCAACAGGAACGACCCGCCCATGAAGATCTGGCCGATCCGGAACTTCCCGGCCCGCGCCACCGCGCTGCCCAGCGCGATGCCGAGCAGCATGGTGAGCACCTGGGCCGGTAGGAGGATCAACATGCTCGCCCCGAGCCGGTCCGTCACCGCGGTCAGCGCGTCGCCGCCGAAGGTGAAGGACCGGCCCAGGTCGAGGACTGCCAGGTCACCCATGAAGCGGAGGTACTGGCTCAGCAGGGAGCCCTCCAGCCCCAGTCGGGCCCTCGTCGCCTCGACGATCTCCGGCGTGGCGTCCGGTCCGGACAACACCTCCGCCGGATCACCCGAGACGCGCAGGAGCACGAACAGCACTGTCATCACACCGGCGACGGTGAGGACCAGCTGGGCCAGGCGACTGATCAGATACGTCAGGTGAGCCACGTCTATCGACCCATCCGCGCGGTGCCGACAGTCATGACTTCGTCACTGTCGACGCGTCCACCCAGAACCCGGTGCTCGGGTCGTACCCGGAGACGTCGGAGGTGTTGGCGACCACCCACTGCTGGCCGAACAGGAAGATGAAGGGGAGCTCCTTGTGCAGGTGGGCACCCATCTCCTGGAGGACCTTCTCGCGGGCGGCGGAGTCCATCTCGTTGCGGGACTTCTCCAGCAGCTGGTCGTAGTGCGCGTCCACCCAGCCCTTGCGCCCTTCGGCACCGGCCGTGGGGTAGCGGTAGGTCAGTTCGGCGTCGAACAGCGGCGAGTAGTTCATGCCCTTGACGAACAGCGGCCACTTGCTGCCGTTGTTGAAGCCGTCCACCCACACCGCGAAGTCCAGGACGGTGACCTTGACGGTGATGCCAATGGCCCCCAGCTGGCCGCTGATCGCCTCCATCAGCGGCTTGTTCACCGGCAGGCCTGCGATCTCGGTGGAGAAGGGCTTGACGCCCTCCCGAGCCAGGATGTCCTTGGCCTGCTGAAGGTCGAACGGGATGGCCTTGATGTCCGGGTTGTGGCCGAAGCAGCCCTTGGCGGTGAGCTGGCCGGGCAGCGGGTCGCCGGCGCCGTTCATCACCGCGCTGACGATGGAGTCCACGTCGATCGCCAGGTTCAGCGCACGACGGACCTCCAGGTTGTCGAACGGCGCGATCTTGGTGTCGAACTGCACGGCCAGCGGCGAACCGGTGGACACGACCTCCACCTTCATGTCCGAGCCCAGGTTCTTGAGGGCCTGCACCGGCAGGTTGTGGCCGATGTCGAGCTGCCCGGACTGCATCGCGGCCAGGAAGGCGCTCTGGTCGGAGTACTGCATGTACTCCACCCGCGAGTTGGCCGGCTTACCTTCCCAGGGGTCCTCCGCCGCTTCCAGGGTGATCTGCGAGTTGGGGACCACCTTGGTGATCCGGTACTGCCCACTGCCGACGGGCGCGAGGCCGAACGCCTCAGTGCCGGCAGCGGTGTACGCCTTCTCGGGCACGATGAACAGCAGGGCGGTCCGCTTCTCCAGGATGGCGTCCGGCTTGGTGGTGCGGATGCGCACCGTCAGGTCGTCGACCACGTCGACCGAGCTGACGTTGGCGATCAGGGAGGCCAGGGCCAGGCCTTCCTTCTTCGTGATGTCGTAGGAGAACTTGACGTCCTTGGCGGTCAGTGGCGTGCCGTCGGAGAACTTCACACCTTCGCGGAGCTTGAACTCCATCTCCGTATCGGACAGCCGCGTCCACGAGGTGGCCAGCCCCGGCTCGATCTTCAGGGTCGACGGGTTCATCCGGGTCAACGCGTCGAAGGCGAGGTAGTTGGCGCTGTGTCCGAGGGACTTCAGCGGGTTGGCGTCCGGGTCCAGCACCGACGTACCGATCCTGATCGGCCCGCCGGCGCCGGCGTCCTCGTCGTCGGACCCGCAGGCGACGAGCGCCGGAGCGACTGCGAAGGCGGCGCCGACGAGCGCCGTGTAGCGGAGGAAGTCCCGACGCGATCGCACGGTCCGGGGGTTGACGGCGTCAGTCATGTGATGCTCCTGCACTGGGGTTTGGCGAACTGGTGAGGGCGGTGGTGCTCTGAGCCGCGGTCGCGGCGGGTGGCCTGGGCCAGGTTTCCGGCTGAGGAATGCGGGCCGTGGCAGTTGCGGACAGCTCCAGCACTCCCGGCCGATGGCACGCCACCCGACGACCGCTGGGCGTGGCCTGCAACGGCGGGTACTCGGTCGCGCACTTGTCGACGGCGATCGGGCACCGCGAACGGAAGTGGCAGCCGGCCGGGGGGTTGATCGGGGACGGCACCGACTCGGCCTCGGACGGCGCGGCAGGACCACGCGACCGGGTGGACACCAGCAGGTGGGTGTAGGGGTGCAACGGCTGACGCATCAGCTCCACCGTGGGCCCCGCCTCGACGATCCGTCCGAGATACATCACTGCGCACTCGTGGCTGAGGTGGTGGGCGAGCCCGAGGTCGTGCGTGATGAACAGCATCGCCAGGCTCAACCTGCCCTGAAGCTCCAGGAGGAGGTTGACGATCTGCGCCTGGCTGGTCAGGTCGAGAGATGCCGTCGGCTCGTCGGCCACGAGCAGCTTCGGGCTCAACGCGAGCGCACGGGCGAGCCCGATGCGCTGCCGCTGGCCGCCGCTGAGCTGGCTGGGGCGTCGGGTCTCGACCGACGCCGGCAGGCCGACCATGTCGAGGACCTCCCGCACCCGGTCGGCCGGGCTGAGGCCGTCGGGCAGGCCGTGGATCTGCAGCGGCTCCGCGATGGAGTCGCCGACGCTCATCCGCGGGCTCAACGAGGTGTACGGGCTCTGGAAGACCATCTGCATCCGCTGGCGGATCGTGCGCAGGTCACGGTGTCGCAGGTGGGTGATGTCCTCGCCGTCGAAGCGGATCTGGCCGTCGCTGGGCTCGTCCATCCGGACCACGCACCGGCCGAGGGTGCTCTTGCCCGAGCCACTCTCGCCGACGAGGGCGAGGGTCCGCCCACTGTCGATGCGCAGGGAGACACCGTCGACGGCCCGGAGCACGCGGCCGCGCGACAGCGCGAAGTGGCGCCGGAGGCCGTCCACCTGAAGCAGGCTCGACGTGCCCGGGGTGGCTTCCGAGGTGTTGCTGGTGCTCATGACGCCGTCTCCTGAGAAGCTGACACGAGGCAGGCCGCGGACCGCTCGGGCACCGTCGCCAGCGGCCGGAGGACGGGGGTCTCCACGCTGCACCGCTCCTGTCGGAACGGGCACCGGGGTGCGAAGCGGCAGCCGGGGATGTCGACGTCCGGTCGGGGTGGCGCCCCGTCGAGGATCGTCAGGGGCGTGAAGGGCTCGCGCTCACCGGAGTCCGGGTGGGCGTTGAGCAGCGACCACAGGTACGGGTGCTGAGGGGTGGCCAGTGTCGCGCGGGTAGGCCCGTGTTCGACGACCTGGCCCGCGTACATGACGACGATCCGGTCGGAGTAGTCGGCCGCGATCGCCATGTCGTGGGTGGTGAGGATGACGCCCGTTCCCATGTCGCTGGTCAGGGCGCGAATGAGGTCGAGCACCTGCGCCTGTGTGGTGACGTCGAGTGCGGTCGTCGGTTCGTCGCAGATCAACAACGGCGGGTCGACCGCGAGTGCCATCGCGATCACGACCCGCTGGAGCATCCCGCCGGACAACTCGCGCGGGTAGGCGCTCAGGCAGCGCTGCGGTTCGGCGATGCCGACCCGGCGGATCATCGCCAACGCCTGTTCGCGAGCCTCGGCGCGGGAGCACCGTTGGGCCGCTCGAATGGACTCGATGACCTGGAACCCGATGGTCAGCACGGGGTTCATGGCCGAGCCGGGATCCTGGAAGATCATCCGAGCGGCGGAGGCGCGGAACTGCCGGAGCCGTCGGCTGTTCATCGTCGTGACGTTCTCACCACGGAACTCGACGGTTCCGTCGGTCGCGAGCTCCGGTGGCAGCAGTCCCAGGACCGCGAGCGACGTCAGCGACTTCCCGGAGCCCGACTCCCCCACCACCGACACGATCTCGCCGGCGCGGACGTCCAGGGACACACCCCGGACCAGGGGTATGTCGCCAACGCTGATGCGGAGGTCGCGGACGCGCAGCAGCGGCTCATCCGCAGACTGCGTGACCGTGTCGGCAACGGTGCCGGTCGTCATGGGGGACGTCACGACAGCGGCACCACGGTGGTAGCGAAACCCGAAACCACATTCCGCTCAGCGGAACGTGGTTTCACCTCAAACGCTTGACACATCGGTATCGCTCCTCACTCCAGCACTGCGGGATCCAGGCCCGCAGCACGGCTCTTCCGCTCCGCGAAACGCCGTTTCGCAGACGCTAAACTCTGCCTGGCTGTTGGTCAACGGCTCCGAAACGTTCACCTGACTGGCCGTTTGGACGTCGAATCGCACCCTTCGGCCACCCCGGCTCCGCCGGGCGCGCCGGTGCTCAGCGCGACGCGCGCCGCCCGCCATCGACGGTGACCGCGGTACCGGTCACCCAGCCCGCGTCGGCCCCGACGAGGTAGGCCACGGCCCCCGCCACGTCGTCCGGTTCGCCGACCCGACCGAGGGGCACGTCGCGGGCGAGCGACGCCTCGTGGGAGGCCAGAACCGCCGCCGTGGCGGGCGTCCGGACCAGGCCCGGCACGACGGAGTTGACCCGGATGCCGTGCGACGCCCACTCGACAGCGAGGGTGCGCACCAACGACGCGCAGGCAGCCTTGGCCGCCCCGAAGTGCGCGAGGTCCGTCGCCGCCCCCTCGGCCAGGCTGGAACCGACGTGCACGATGCTCAGCGGGCGCGACAGCCGGATCGACCGACGCGCCGCAGCGCGTGCGCACCTGAAGAAGCCTCCGACGTTGAGGTCCAGCACCGCACCGAACGTCTGATCGTCGATCTCCAGCGCCGCGCTGCGCGGCGCCCCACCCGCGCTGCACACCAGCACGTCGGGGTTTGGTCCGTCGGCGAAGAGCGCCTCGACGGCCCGGCTGTCGGTGACGTCGAGGTGGGCAGCGCGACCGCCGACCTCGGCGGCCACCTCGCGTGCGGCATCGAGGTCGACGTCGGCGACCACCACGTGCATCCCGTCGCGGGCCAACCGTCTGACCACTGCCGCTCCGATGCCCGACGCCCCGCCGGTCACCACGGCGACGCGGGTCACCACGGCAGCGCGCGCCGCGCCGGGGCCACTCGACACCCGCTCCCATCGGCACACCAGTCGTCGGAACGACGTTCTCTTTCGCGTACCCGGAACATTGGCTCTACCCCTCACTTGGCACCATGGGAAAAGAACCGACAAACGATCTTCCGCACTGCGGAACGCTGTTCCCACTTGTACGCTAAGCTCTGCCTCGCCGGCAGGTCAACGTCTCGGGCACCCTGAGCTGGATGACGATCTGGGCGCCGGCACGCTCCCCTCGGCCGCGGGGCGCTCAAGCCGGCCGAGGGGAGCGCTGGCCCCACCCACACGTCGCAGCCCACGCACATGTCGCAGCCCACGCAAGGCGCGGGCGCGCACGGCTGGGACGCCGCCGCTGGACGCCCGTTGTCCAGGTCAGCCGACCCGTCCGGGTCAGCCCACCGACGAGCGGGCCACCGGGGCGGCGAAGAACGTGTCCGGGTACGGCTCGTCGCGGAACCTGTAGTGCCACCACTCGCGGTCGTAGTTGACGAACCCGGCGTCGGTCATCAGCCGCTTCAACAGTTGACGGTTGGTACGCGCCGTCGGGCTGACGCGGCTGTCGGCCGTGTGCGCCCGCGTGTCGAAGCAGTCGAAGCCGGTGCCCATGTCGACGCTGTTGTCGGCGAACCGTTGCCCGACCGGCGCCGTGCAGGCGACCTGCGGCTGCCCCGGCAGGAACGGAGGCTGGCTGGCCGGAGGCTCGTCGACGAGCGTCAGGTCCACGGTGCTGCCACGGCTGTGCGCCGTGGGCGCGCCGATGTAGCCGTCGGCGAAGAGCCGGTCCTTGTCCAGGTGCGGATAGAACTCGGCCTTGGTCTGCTGCTCACGCGGACGCTTCGACCAGGCCACGAAGTCGTCCACCGCCGGCTGCGGGCGGTAGCAGTCGTACACCTTGAGGCTGTGCCCACCGGCGAGCGCGGCGTCCTGCGCCCGGCGCAGCGCCTCGGCTGCCGGCCGGGTCAGCAGGCACAGCGGCTCCGGGTAGCCGGCGACCGGCCGACCCACGAAATTGTGGTCGGTGGCGTACCTGATGTCGGTGTGGATGCGCGAATCGACGTCGCCCAGCACCACGAAACCCGGCAGCCGGTCCGCGGCGGACGGCCCGGCACCCGCCGAGGTCGGCCCCGGGCTTCCCGACGCCGGCGCGGGAGCTGCCGGCGTCGGGCCGGAACGCGGGTGCGAGCAGCCGCCCAGCGCCGCGACGAGCGCGAGCACGGCGGCACCGCCCACCCGGCCTGACCTGCGCACCCGTTCTGTCTACCAGCCGCACCCGGTGCTCCACGCCCGATCAACCGACTGCCGCCCGCGACGGATCAGCGAGCGACGACCGGATCCGCTCCCACCGGTCGCACCATCTCGGCGTCGTCGACAAGGTGCCCGCGCAGGAACCGCAGCGCCGCCTCGTCGTCGTCGATCCCGCCAGCCTCGTGACCGTTGTACCGCCACACCGCCAACTCGGTGGGCCCCGCGTGGGCGTTCACGGCGGCGTAGACCCCCGACGGCGGCACGATGTCGTCCATCAGCGCCACCGAGTACCGGGCGGGCCGCTGGCAGCGCCGCGCGAAGTTGACCCCGTCGACGTACGCCAGGGTCGTGAAGACCTGATCCTCGGCGCCCCGGTGGACGGCCAGGTAGTCACGGATCTCCCGGAACGGCCTCGCGTCGGTGACCACCACCGAGCGCGGGATGTCGCAGAGGAACGGCACGAGGGCGACCACCGCGCGCACGCCGGGCGCCAACGCGCCGGCCGCGAGGGCCAACCCGCCGCCCTGGCTCTGCCCGAACACCGCCACCCGGGTGGGGTCGACCATCGGCAGGCCACGGACGGCGTCCACCGCCCGGACCGCGTCGGTGATCAGCCGCCGGTAGTAGTACGTGTGGGGATCGGCGATTCCCCGGGTCATCACACCGGGCACTTCCGGACCGGCCACGCCCGGATCCCCGGTGGCACCGCGGCTCCAGCCGGACCCCTGCCCCCGGGTGTCCATCTGCAGGTGGGCGAACCCTGCCGACGCCCACAGCAGGTTCTCCAGCGGGTGCCCCCGACCGCCGCCGTAGCCGACGTACTGCACGAGGGTCGGCAGCGCCGTATCCGCCCCGCGAGGCACCCGCAGCCAGGCCCGTACGGGGTGACCGGCGAAGCCCGCGAACGTCACGTCGAACACATCGATGCTGGTCAGCCCGGTCGTCACCGGTTCGATCCGGACCGGCCATCCGGCGGCGCGGGCCTCGGCCAGGGTTCCGGCCCAGAAGTCGTCGAAGTCGCCCGGGTCGCTCACCACGCCACGGTGGTCGCGGAGCTGGTCCTCGGACAGGTCGGTGTACATGGCGTCCTCGGTCCGTAGATCGACAGGGAACAGGCGGCGGCCGCCGGACGGCGACGGCAGGCAGCACACCGGAAGGTGCCCGATAACTTACCGGTACCGTTCCGCAACTCCGCCGAACGCTAGAACCGACCTGCCATGTCGTCAACCCACGTTCGTGAGGCAAGATGGCGCGAAGGGGCGGGAACACCGTTCCGGGACAATGGTATGGCGACGGCTTGCGGTCGCTCTTCCGGACCGGTGAGGAGACGCGGGTGGGCGCGGACGACGGACGCAGGGTGACCATCACCGCGATCGCACGGGAGGCCGGAGTTTCGGTGCCGACCGTGTCGCGGGTGCTCAACGGACGGTCCGATGTGGCCCCTGACACCCGGGAACGGGTCGAGGAGCTGCTGCGCCACCACGGCTACCGGCGACGCAGCAGCCGCAGCGTTCGCCGCGCCGGCCTCGTCGACCTGGTCTTCAACGACCTGGACAGCCCGTGGGCGGTGGAAATCATCCGCGGGGTGGAGGACGTCGGGCACGGCGCCGGCGTCGGCACCGTGGTCTCCGCGATCCACAGGCAGCCCACCGCCGCCCGGCAGTGGCTGCAGAATCTCCGGACCCGGGCCACCGACGGCGTCATCTTCGTGACGTCACACCTGAGCCCGCCCCTGCACGCCCAACTCCGCCGCCTCAACGTGCCGGTGGTCGTCGTCGACCCGGCCGGCGTTCCGGCCATGGACGTACCGACCATCGGCGCCACGAACTGGGCCGGCGGGCTCGCCGCGACCGAGCACCTGCTGGCGATCGGGCACCGGCGGATCGGGTTCGTCGCCGGGCCCACGCACCTGCTGTGCAGCCGCGCCCGCCTCGACGGCTACCGCGCCGGCCTGGAGGCGGCAGGCGTACCGGTGGACGACGCGCTGATCTACCCGGGCGACTTCTACCACGCCTCCGGCTTCTCCGGCGGCACGGCACTGCTCGACCTGGACGACCCGCCGACAGGCATCTTCGCCGCCAGCGACCAGATGGCCTTCGGCGTGTACGAGGCCATCCGGCGTCGCGGTCTGCGGGTACCCGACGACGTCAGCGTTGTGGGTTTCGACGATCTGCCCGAGGCCCGCTGGGCGTCACCGCCACTGACCACTGTGCGGCAGCCGCTTGTCGAGATGGGCCGGCTGGCGGCCCGGACGGTGCTGCGACTGGCGCAGGGCGAGAGCATCGACTCCCCCCGGGTGGAACTCGCCACCGAACTTGTCGTGCGGGACAGCACCACCGCGCCGCCGACCGGGTCATCACACCCGTCATGATGGCCCGAATCGTGTCGGATCCTGGGTTGGCCCGTACCGGTCCGGAAGCCGAAATTTTCGGTCCGCCGGCCGTCGTTCGTACTGCTGGCACTCGCCTGGCTGAGCGACCTCACCGACGATAACGCCCGCACCTGGCCGCGCGACCTCACCGCCGGCCCCGCCGGTGACGTACCGGCGCGGTGGGCGACCGTGAGTCGCCCACCGCGCCGTACGCGTCAGTGGTGGTGGTGGGACCGGACGGCTCGACGGATGTCGACCGGCAGCGCGGGCGCGCCGTCGACCGGTGCCGGATCCTCGGCCGTCGGCGCCACTCCCCCGGCGGCGATCCGGTCCAGGGTGGCCAGCCCGGCGGTATCGACCTCACCGAAGATCGTGTAGTTGGGGCGCAGCGCCGAGTCGGCGTACACCAGGAAGAACTGGCTGCCGTTGGTGTCCGGCCCGGCGTTGGCCATGGCCAGCACGCCCCGGGCGTAGAGCCGGCGGACGCCTGTCGGATCGGTCGGCGCCGGCGGCAGGTCGGTCGGCAGCTCATCGCGGTAGCGGTAGCCGGGGCCGCCCTCGCCCGTGCCGGACGGGTCACCGCACTGCAGGACGCTAAGCGTGGGGTACGCGGTGAGCCGGTGACACGACGTGCGGTCGTAGAACCGCTTGCCGACCAGGTGCAGGAAGCTCTGTACCGTGCACGGCGCGGCCTCCCGGTCCAGGGTCAACCCGATCGGCCCGTGGTTGGTGGCCAGGGTCACCCGGACGGTGCCCCGAGTCGGCGTACGGCGGGGGTCGGGCGGCAGCGGCACCGGGCGGGCGGCCGGCTCGTCGGGCGTCTCGGTGTACGCGCAGGGGCCGTGCGTGGTGCGCGGCGGACGCTCGGCGGCGGACGCCGTCAGCGCGCCGCGGGATGCGCCATGCGCTGTCAGCGCGTCGCGGGCGGCGCTCGGTGCCGCGACCGCTGCGGCGGCGGCGCCGGCGACAAGCGCCCCGGCGAGCGCCGTCACGCCCGCGAGGCGGGTGAGCGCGCGCACCGGTCGGCGGGGTACCGCCACACCGGAGGTCGGTTCGAGTTCACTCGACACAGGGATCCTCCTGGACTCGTGGTGCCAGAACGACCGGAGTCTATGGACACCAGAGCCGGTTGTCGATTCGTTCAGGGCAGCCGGCGGCGGCGCCACAGCAGCCCGCCCATCAGCACCAGTACCCCCGCGCCACTCACGGCGGTCACCAACCACAGCCATCCCGCGCCGGGGTGCGGGCCGCTGGCAGCGGCCGGCCGGGGCGCACCGGGTGCGGCCAACGCCGACGGCGCGGCCGACGGCGTGGCGGTCAGCTCGCCGGGCTCGACCAACCGGCCCACTGCGGCATCACGGGGCAGCGAGAAGCCCCAGTCCAGCAGTGCCGCGCCCTGCTCCCAGCCGCGCATCGGCGCCGGTTCGGCACCCAGCAGCGTCACCACGAGCCGCCGCCCACCGCGCTCGGCCGCGCCGACGTAGGTGTGCCGAGCCAGGTCGGTGAAGCCGGTCTTGCCGCCCAACGCGCCCGGGTACCGGTAGATGAGCTGGTTCTCGTTCTGGATCTGGAAACCCTTGGTGCGCTGCGCAGGCTGGGCCGGGATGGCCGTCTGGTCGGTGAGCGCGTACCGCCGGAAGGTCGGCTGGGCGAAACAGGCCCGGGCGATAAGCGCCAGGTCGTACGCGCTGGTGAACTGTCCCTTGGCGTCCAGGCCGGACGGGGTGACCGCGTGCGTCTGCAACGCGCCGAGCCGGTGCGCCTCCTCGTTCATGGCGCGCACGCCGCCGGCCGCCCCGTCGGAGCCGCCGCCCAGCCGGGCCAGGGCGTTCGCCGCCTCGTTGCCCGAGTTGAGCAGCAACCCCAACCAGATCGTCTCGATGGTGTATCTGCCGCCCTCCACCAGGCCGACGGCCGACGAACCGGGCTCGATGTTCATGTCGGCGGCGGTGACGGTGACCGTCTGCTTCGGGTCGAGCCGGGGCATCATGGTGGCCGCCAGCAGCAGCTTCTGCACGCTGGCCGGGGTGCCGTACTCGTGCGGGCCGCAGCCTCCGAGCACCTGACCGGTGTCGAGGTCGGCCACCAACCACGACGTGGCGGTGATCGCCGGCGGCGCGCCCACGCCGGCCGGCACGACCAGGCCGCTGGTGGCCAACCCGGCGCCGCCGACGGTCCGCTGCTCGGGCACGTCGGGCGGGGGCGTGGGCCGGGGCGGCCGGGACACCGCAGGCGCCGGCACCCGGGGGCACCGCACGGCCTGCGCGGCGCCAGCCTGCGCGGGGGCAGCCGGCGATGCTGGCGCGGCGGTGACCGGCCCCGAGGCGAGCAGGGCGACGGTCGCCGTCACCGCCAACAGCGCAGCTCTCATGTGCCCGACCCTAGTCAACAAGATCGCCCGGCGGGACCGGATGCCGCCGGACGGATCGTCTCGGTGACAGGCGGGCCGTCTTCACGGGCGCGCACCGCCGACCCGGTCGCCGCCGGCGGCAATGGCTCATCGAGTACGTCAGCCGACTCCACAGGTCAGGCGACGTGCCGTAGCCACCGCCGCTGCCAGGGCGTCTCCACCGCCTTCGGGTGATAGCCCGCCCGCACCCACGGCACCGCCCGCTCGACGGGCAGACCGTCGAGGATCGCCAATGCCGCCAACGCCGTACCCGTACGACCCACCCCGCCCCTACAGGCCACCTCGACGCGTTCACCGTCGTACGCCCGCTGCAGGGCATCCCGCAGGGCGTCGAGTGTGTCCGCCCGGTCGAGCGGGACCCAGAAGTCGGGCCACCGGATCCGCCGATGCGGCCACGCCGGAGCCGGGCCGGGCGCCAACAGCAGGGCGAAGTCAGCCGGCGACGCGGTCGCGGCGACACGGCGCCCGCGCACCGTCGTTCCACCGGGCAGTACGAGCACACCCGACTGCTCAGACCAGGGCTGCGCGACAGTCACCTGAGCATTGTGCCGCGAAACAAGCACCTGTCGGGCTCCCGTACCGACACAGCGCTGCCCCCGACCGGGTGGTGGCGAGGGCGGTGTCGGTGTGCGGGTCGCCTCTCGGCGAGTGGCGCGACGCGACTCCAGCCTGACGGCATTCCGCGGCGGCGCCTGCAGGTGAGGCGGCCTATCGGGCAACGGCACCTGTGGATGGGCGCGGCTACTCTCGCCAGCATGCCGCACCTCCGTCTCAGAGCGCGCTACATGGTTCCCGTCTTCCTTGCCGTTCTAGCAACCTGGATCTGGAACATACCGACGCCAATCGACGAGCCGGACCTGCCGGCAGAGATGTTCGTGGTGGCAGGCACGGTCGAGTCGTTTCGGACCACAAGCGCGTCGACGGGAAGCGGCAACAGAAGGATCGCCGCACCGGTGTATCTGGTGACGGTCCGCGAGCACCCCCGGGTCGAGTTCAGCGTACGAAATCTGCCGAGCAAGGAGCTGGTGCCCGGCACGCCGGTCCGGTTCGAGATGGGCAGTGACCCCGGCCCGACGCTGGAGAGCGGACGTGTGTTCGAAAACGCCCTCTACCGGATCAGGGCCGACACTTTCGTCGCCGACGGCATCGTGCTCTACACGGCGGCCGAGGTGAGGGCAGCACGCGAGGCACGCACCGACACGGCACTCATGAGGTACCGCAGCGTCTCTCTGTTGATGTGGGCTGTGGTGGTCATCTGGATCGCGCTGCTGGTCCGGCGCCATCGGGTACTGCTGCGCTCTTTGCTACACCCCGACGGCGCGTCAACCATGGCTGACAGGTTGCGAAGGTGGGTTTACAGAGAGTAGGACCACACCACCGCGCCGGACCACGCAGTCGTACCCGTGCCCGGCCCTACCCTGCCCTGCGTTCGTCAGTGCTCGTGGGGGGTTTGTGAGCCGCTCCGGTAGAGCGTTCCGCGCCCACTCGGGTCGGGTACGCCAGGCGTCGGGGTGATCGGGTCGGGGGTGACCTCGACGGCGGGCTCGGGGTTGCGGGCGGCGCGGCGGGCGCGCAGCACGCGGGACCCGACGAACCAGGCCAGGGCCGCCACGCAGACCACGATGACGACGTTCTGGAGGATGCCGACGTAGTTCTCGACGAGGTGCCAGTTGTCGCCGAGCAGGTAGCCGGCCAGCACGAAGGTGCTGTTCCAGATGAGGCTGCCGAGCGTGGTGTAGAGCAGGAAGATCCGTACCGGCATCCGTTCCACACCGGCCGGGATGGAGATCAGGCTTCGGAAGATCGGAATCATCCGGCCGAAGAAGACGGCCTTCACGCCGTGCCGCAGGAACCACGCCTCGGTGCGGTCCACGTCGCTGAGTTTCACCAGCGGCAGCCGCTCCACGATGGCGCGCGTCCGGTCACGCCCCAGTAACGCGCCGATGTAGTACAGCGCCAGGGCGCCGACCACCGATCCCAACGTCGTCCAGAAGATCGCCCCGGCGAGGCTCATCCGGCCCTGCGCGGCCACGAAACCCGCCAGCGGAAGGATGATCTCGCTGGGGATCGGCGGGAACAGGTTCTCCAGTGCCACCGCCAGGCCGGCGCCCGGCCCGCCGAGTCGTTCCACCAGGTCGGTGACGTAGCCGACGATGCCATCCTGTGGCGGTTCGGCCGCAGCGCTGGGGGTTCCGGTGGCGAGCACGGCGTGGGACGTTCGAATCATGCCCCCACGCTACGAAGTGTTCCTGAGAGTCGGCCACGCGGGCCACCCCCCGGTCGAGCACGCCGCCCCTTGCGAAGGGGGCGCGCAGAACCGTACCCCACTGCGGCTCGCGGTGGCGCAGCCTTCGTGCGTACCCCTGGATGTCGCGGAGAACGCGCGGGCGCACGCCGCCGCGGTCCGCGCGGCGCACGCCCGGGTTGTCGTTTTTCCGGAGCTGTCACTGACGGGGTACGAGTTGCAGGGGCCGGCCGTGTCGGTCGACGATCCCCGGTTGGCGCCGCTGGTCGAGGCGTGCGCCGAGACGGGCACCCTCGCGCTTGCCGGCGCGCCGGTCGCCGGTGAGCACATCGCCACGCTGGCGGTGACCGGCGACGGCGCGACGATCGCGTACCGGAAGATGTGGCTGGGTGACATGGAGGCCCGCCGCTTCCGGCCGGGCGACACGCCGACGGTGCTGGATGTGGACGGCTGGCGGATCGGCCTGGCGATCTGCAAGGACACCGGCGTCGCCGCGCACGCGGCGCAGACTGCCGCGCTCGGGATCGACGTGTACGCGGCGGGCGTGCTGGAGTCGGCGTGCGACGCGGCCGTGACGGACGGGCGGGCGCGGCGGATCGCCACGACGCACCGGGTGTGGGTGGCGGTGGCGAGCTTCGCGGGATCGACGGGTGGCGGCTACACCGAGGCGGCCGGCGGGTCGGCGATCTGGTCGCCCGCGGGCGAGGTGCACGCCCGCACGGGCACCGAGCCCGAAGCGCTGGCCCGGGCCGACATCGGCTGACGGCACCGGGCCGACCGGCGAGATGGGGGCCCCGTCACCCACTTCGCCAGACCAGGCGGGCGGCGAGCTGTCACCCGCTCCGGCGGACCATGCTCGCGGCAAGCTCGGCTGAACTGTGGTCGGGCTCGACTCCGTCGGCCAGGATCACGTCGCCGGCGATGTGCCGTGTCCGGAACGGCTTGATCTCCTGATAGTCGCTGGAGTCGTACCAGGCGCGGGCCGTGGGCAGGTCGGGAAACTCGATGATCACCAGATGGCCCGGCCAGGTCCCCTCCAGGACCTCGACGTCGCCGCCGTGGACGAGGAACCGGCCGCCGAAGGGGGCGAGGGTGGCGTCGATGCGGCGCAGGTACTCCAGCACGTCGGCGTGGGTGGATGCGGTGCGCAGATGCGCAAGTCCGTAAGCGGTCATGGGGAGATGGTCTCGGGGCTGCCGGTGCCCTGTCGATTACCTCGCAGGTAATGGATCGTGCGCAGCCGCTGTCACTAGGGTCGAGGCGTGACGATCACGGCAGGGCCCGCGCGCGCCGTCGGGGAGTTGCTGCGCGACTGGCGCCGAACCCGCGGGATGAGTCAGCTCGACCTGTCGCTCGAGGCGGGGGTGTCGGCCCGGCATCTGAGCTTCGTGGAGACCGGGCGGTCGCGCCCGAGCCCGGAGCTGATCCTGCGGCTGGCCGAGCAGCTCGACCTGCCGTTGGCGGCCCGCAACACGATCCTGCTCGCCGGTGGCTACGCACCCGCGTACTCCACTCACGACCTGACCGATCCGGAGCTGGACCCGGTACGCGCGGCAGTGCGGCAGATCCTCGACGCCCACAGCCCGTACCCCGCTCTGCTCGTCGACAAGCACTGGCACCTCGTCGAGGCCAATCCGGCGGTGGCCCTGTTCACCGCTGGCGCCGACCCTCGCCTGCTGAGCCCACCGGTGAACGTGCTGCGGCTCAGCCTGCACCCCGACGGCATGGCTCCGCGCATCGTCAACCTGCCGCAGTGGCGCGCGCATCTGCTGAGCCGTCTGCGCCAGCAGGCCGTGACGAGCAACGATCCGATCCTGTACGACCTGCACGAGGAGCTTCGCGGCTATCCCGGCGGCCACATCCAGGAGACGCCGATCAGCACGGCGGTGTCACGCATCGTCGTTCCGCTGCGCTACCGCCATGACGGCCGGGAGCTGTCCTTCCTCAGCACCACCACCCTCTTCGGTACGCCGCTGGACGTCACAGTCGCCGGATTGGCCGTCGAGGCCTTCTTTCCGGCCGACCCGGCGACCACCGATCTGCTACGGGCCCTCGCCGGTTAGGAAGTCGTGGCGGTGCAGCGCCACGACTTGAGATGTCGTACGGCCAAGGCAGGATCAGTGCCATGCACGCACTTCCCTCCCGTCTGTCCGTTGTCACAGTGGGCGCGCGCGACGTGGGCCGGTTGCGGGCGTTCTACCGCTCGTTGGGCTGGCCCGAGTCGCCGGGCAGCGACGACAGTTGGTCGGCGTTCCTGCTCGGCGGCGTTCTGTTCGCGCTCTTTCCGCTGCCGGAGTTGGCCGCCGAGGCGGCACCCGGCGTGGCTGGTCCGGCCGGTGGCTGGTCCGGCGTGACCCTGGCCTGCAACGTCGACAGCCGGGCCGAGGTCGACACGGCCTTCACCGCGGCGGTTGCGGCGGGTGCGACTGTGGTCGCCGAGCCCACCGACCGGCCCTGGGGTGGGCGTTCGGCCTACATCGCCGATCCCGAGGGCAACCGTTGGGAGATCGCGTGGGCGGGCACGGCCCGCTTCGACGAGCGCGGCGCCCTGGTCTCCTTCGGGTGAGTGCCGTCGCGGCCGTGGTCCTAGGCTTCGGTCATGACGTCTTTTCCGGGGACCTTCGCCTCCGACGTGGTCAGCGCTTCCGCACAGGAGCAGTTCGAGGCGTTCATCGACGAGCACCGCCGTGCGCTCAACGGCTGTCTGGACGGGTTGACCGAGGAGCAGGCGCGCCGATCGTTGGTGCCGTCCCGCACGACGCTGCTCGGCCTCATCAAGCACGTCACGTTCGTGGAGAAGGTGTGGTTCGACGAGGCCGTCACGTGCCGGTCCCGCGCCGAGATCGGCATCCCGGCGACGCCGGACGAGTCATTCATCCTCGACGACGGTGACACCATCGCCAGCATCCAGCGGGCACACCGCGAGGCGTGCGAGGCGTCGCGCCGGGCGGCGGCCACCCTGGGTCTGGACGATGTGCTGCGCGGCAACCGACGCGGTCCGCTGCCGCTGCGCTGGGTCTATCTGCACGTGTTGCGGGAGTTGGCGCAGCACTGCGGGCACGCGGAGATCCTCCGTGAGCAGATCCTGAGCGAGTGAGGCGCCGACTACGATCGCCGCATGCCCGAGCTGGTCGCGCCCACCGTAGGCCTACGCGGGGCGTGGCTCGACGCGCATGACGAATGGGGTGCCGGCCTCCACGAGGATGGGTTCGGGTTACGGCCGACGGATGAGGTACGCACCCCCGACGGGTTCGCGGCCTGGGTGGCGCGGCTGACCGACCAGTCAGATCCGGCGACGCCGCTGGACGAGGGCCAGGTGCGGTGCACGTACCGGTGGATCGTCGAGGACGGCCGGGTCCTCGGTGGGATCGCGCTGCGGCACGAGCTCAACGACTTCCTGCTGCGGGTCGCCGGCCACATCGGTTACGGCATCCGGCCGTCCGCGCGACGCCGAGGTGTGGCGACCTGGGCATTGGGTCGGATGCTGGACGAGGCTCGGCGGCTCGGCCTGGATCGTGTTCTGGTCGTCTGCGTGGCCGACAATCTCGCGTCGGCCAGGACGATCGAACGGCAGGGCGGCGTCCTTGAGTGTGGCCCGGACACCGGCCTCGGCCCCGCGCGCCGCTATTGGATCACGCTCCCGGCAGCGCCCGGCCAAGCAGCGCGCAGCTCCCGCGTCAGTCGCTGATCCGGCCCGTGCCGGACGTGTCGGCCCGGGTGAGCAGGGCGTCGAGCTGGGCGGCTGTGCGCGCCGGCATCTCGCGCCGCTCGACCAGCTTCGCGATGCGTTCCCGCAGGTCGGCGATGTTACGCGCGCGGTCGCGTGGCCGGCGGTTGAGGTCGTCGAGCTCATCGCGCAGGTCCTCGGCGGTCTTGCGGTCGATGTCGCCGCGCGCCTGCGCCTGGGCGAGCACCGACGCGAATTCGCCGGTGACCTGCCACAGGCTGACCGGCACCTGCTGGCCGAAGGTCCGGGTCGGAGTCGGGGTCGGGGTCGGCGGGCTGCTGGTGGGCGGCGGTGCGGCCGGTGACGTCGGCCTCGGCGACTGTGTGGTGGGCGAGGACGCCGGGGAGTTGGTCACCGACGGGGCGGCGAGCTGCGAGGTATCGGGTGACTCGGGCGAGTCGGGGCCCTGGGTGAGCAGCGCGCCGAGTCCGACCACTGCCGCGAGGCCGGCGGCGGTCAGCACGGCGAGCGGCCGGCGGGAGCGACGCCGACGGGGTGCGGCGCCCGACGGTGCGAGGGACGGTGGGGTCGCCGAGCGGTCGATGAGCGTGGGCGGGTGGACTGCCTGGGTCGACGACGGGACGTGCGACATCTCGGTGGGTCGGTTGCCCGCGGCCGGAGCCGGCGACGGGAGGCGCACCATTTCGGTGGGCGGATGCGCTGCCGCCGGGTGCGGGAAGCCCAGCATCTCCGGCTCGACCGGCTGGGTGGTGCCGAACCGGCGAGCGAGACGCGCGGCGCTCGGGCGGTGGGCCGGGTCGGTGGCGAGGCAGGTGAGGGTGAGCTCGGCGATGTCGGCGGGCAGGCCGGGCACCCGCAGCGGCGGCACCGGCGTGCGCTGCCGGTGCACCTTGAGGGCGTCCTCCCAGCTCTGCACGGGCAGCGGTGCCTGGCCGGTGAGCAGGCGGTAGAGCAGCGCGCCGAGGGCGTACACGTCGCTGGCCGGGTCGGGCGGGCCGGCGGCGAGGCGCTCGGGGGCGAAGTAGGCAGGGGTGCCCATCAGCGGTTCGCCGGAGCGGCTGTCGAGGCCGCCGAGCGCGGCGATGCCGAAGTCGAGCACCTTGGCGCCGGTGTCGGTGAGCATGACGTTGCCCGGTTTGACGTCACGGTGCACCACGCCGATGCGGTGCGCCGCGGCCAGCGCGGCGGCGATCTGCCCGGCCACCCGGACCGCCTCCGGCCAGGGCATCGGCCCGGACCGCAGGCGATCGGCAAGGTTGTGCCCGTCGACCAACTCCATGACCAGGTACGGCACGACGACTCCGCCGGCCAGTGTCGCCTCGGCGTAGTCGTACACCTGGGTCACGTGCGGGTGGGTGAGCCGGGCGGCCGCGCGGGCCTCGCGCCGGATCGTGGCCATCAGGTGCGGGTCGGCGGCGAGCTGCCCGGCGAGCACCTTGACCGCGACGGGCCGGCCGAGCACCTCGTCGTCGGCCCGCCACACCTCGGACATGCCGCCGAGGCCGATCCGCTCGTGCAGCACGTAGCGGTCGTGGAGGCGGAGTGCGGGCGTGAACTGTGACATGGCCTCACCAGTCTGCCTGGCCCTTCCCCACTCGACCACCCGCGCCGCCCGGTGCCGACCCGCCCGTTCCCGGCGTACCGAAATGGGGTGTTGTGCGGGTGGCACCGGGCCTTGCGGGCAGGTCAGGAGCAGCGTGGGGTGGACGGCACCGGTCGCGGCTGGATCCGGTCGGCGAGCCGGTGCAGGGCACCGGCAGCGGCCTGCCGGGTCGGCGCGAGCAGCGCCCGGCGGGTCCGCTCGGCCTGGACGGGGGCGTCCGGTCGGGCCGAGTTGACGTGTCGGCTCATGGCGTCGAGAGCGGTGACGTATCCGGTCGGGAATTCCATGATCAACTCCTCGGGACAGGTCCGGTGGAGGACCGGACGATGAGTGCGGTGGGCAGCAGCACGTGACCGGCTGCGGGGTCCGTGGGTGGGTCGAGCAGCAGTTCGGCGGCGATCCGGCCCTTCTCCTCGGCCGGTTGCCGGACGGTGGTGAGGCCGGCGGTCGCGGCCTCGGGAACGTCGTCGAAACCGGTCACCGAGACCGGCGGGTCGGTGCCACCCGGCCGCTGGGCCAGCGCGTCGAGCACGCCCAGGGCGAGCACGTCCGAGCCGGCCAGCACGGCTGTCGGCGGCGCGGGCCCGTCGAACAGCCCGGCGACGGCGGCGACTCCTGCGGCCCGGCTGTTGCCCGCAGCGCTGACCAGTGTCAACTCGCCCCAGCCGACGCCGACCTCGGCGAACGCGTCGGCGAAGCCGGCAAGCCGGTCGCGGGTGGTCGGATGCCACACCTCGTCCGCCCCGGCCAGGGTGACCGGGCCGGTCGACGCGTCGGGCAGCACGGCGTCGGCGAGCAGGGCGACCCGGCGGTGGCCGAGGCCGGCCACGTGCGCGGCGATGCGGTAGGCCGCCGCGCGCTCGTCGATGCCGACGAACCGGTCGTCGGGGCCGGCGTCCTCGCGGGCCGCGGTGGTGACGAACGGCAGGCCACGCTCCCGGATCACGTCCAGCGCCCATTCCTCGTCGGCGGCGCAGTAGACGCAGAAGCCGTCGACGGCGGCGTTCTCCACCGCCCGCCGGGCGTCGGTCTGGGCAGGCGGCAGCGGCACCAGCAGCATGCTGGTGCCGTGCCGTTCGGCGGCGCTGCCGACCCCGGCGAGGAAGCGGACCGCGAAGGGGTCGGTGAAGGCGTACGACAGTTGCGAGGTGAACAGCACCCCGATCGAGCCGACGAAGCCGCGACGCAGGGAGCGGGCGGTGGGGTTGGGACCGGGGTAGCCGAGCTGCCGGGCGGCGTCGAGGATCCGCTCGCGCAGGGCGGCGGAGAGCTGGTCGGGGCGGCTGTAGGCGTTGGACACCGTGCTGCGGGAGACACCCACGGCCTCCGCGACGGCTTGCAGTGTTGGCCTCACCCGGCACCCCTCTGGATCGATTCAGAACTGTATCGATCCAGAGATTAGCGTGACACGTCGGCGTCGGTCAATAGCGACCCTTCAGGGCACCAGCACCAGACGCCCCCGCAGACCTCCGGCGGCCAGCCGCTCGTGCGCCGCCGCCACCTCGGCCAGCGGCAACCGGTCGGCCAGTCGCAGGCTCAACTGGCCGCTGTCGACAAGCGCTGACAACTCCGCCAACCGGGCGCCGTCGGCGCAGACCTCCTGAACGACGACCCGGGTGGCCCGCAACGGCGGTGGGGCGAACGGCGCCACCAGCGCCACGAACGTTCCCCCGCCCCGCAGCGCCTCGTGCGCCGCGACGCCGACGACCGCGGCGTCGACCACCGCGTCCACCCCACCTGGAACCACTGCGCGCACCGCCGCGCCCAACCGGTCCGTACGCGGCACGAACCAGTCGGCGCCCAGCCCGCGTACCAACTCCTCGTCCCGTGGGTCGGCCACCGCTACGGTCCGCACACCGCGCAGCGCCGCCAGTTCGAGTAGCAGACCACCCACCCCGCCGGCCGCCCCGGTGACCAGCAGCGTCCGCCCGGCGTCCAGTCCCGTGAGGGCGAGTGACCGCGCCGCTGTGAGACCGATGAGCGGCAGCGTCGCCGCCACCTCCGCGGCGACGGTACGCGGGGCTGCCGCGACCGCGTCCTCGTCCAGCACCACCCACTCGGCCTGGGCACCCGGCGCGGAGAGGACGTCCCGCAGCCCGATCACCGCGTCACCCACAGCGAACCGCCGCACCTCCGCACCGATCGCGTCCACCTCCCCCGCGACGTCCCAGCCCAGCGCCACGACCGGCAGCGGTGGCAGCAGGCCCGCCGCGCTCAACGCTCCACTGCGGGTGGACAGGTCGATCCGGTTCACCGCGGCGGCGGCGACGCGTACCCGCAGTTGGCCGACCCCCGGCTCCGGTCGGGGCACGTCGGCGATCTGGAGGACCTCGGGGCCGCCGAACCGGCGGACGATCACAGCTCTCATACCGGCGACGCTAGGAGCGCTAGTCTCCGGCGGGAAGGAGGCACCTTCGGGTGCCCTGGGCACCGGGAGGTACGCCATGGCCACCATGACCGCCGACGAACGACGCGAGCGGGAACGGCGTCGCTACAACGCCTTCCTGGCCGAATGCCCCGGTCACGAGGTGCTGGCGACGCTCAGCGACAAGTGGCTGACCCTCGTGGTGAGCGCACTTGCCGACGGGCCGCTACGGCACAGTGAGCTGGCCCGTACCGTCGCCGGGGCCAGTCAGAAGATGCTCACCCAGACTCTGCGCAAACTGGAGCGCGAGGGCCTGGTGAGCCGGACGGTGACCGCTGGCGTGCCGGCCCGGGTCGACTACCAGCTGACGCCGCTGGGCGAGAGCCTGCTGCCCGTGCAACGGGCCATCAAGGCGTGGGCAGAAACGCACATCGCCGAGGTGCACGAGGCCCGAGCCCGCTACGACGACGCGGGCACGCGTCAGTGCGGGTAGGCCTCCTTCAGCAGCCGGCCGAGGATTTCCGGAGTGCGCTCCGGCGGTTCGGCCTCCACACAGAGCCGTTCCATGGCGACGGCGTAGTAGTCGAGGTCGTCGCGCTTGTCCAGGTAGAGGGCGCTGGTGAGCTGTTCGATGTAGACGATGTCGGGCAGCTCCTGGTCGCCGAAGCGCAGGATGGTGAAGGCGCCGCCGGCCGCCGCGTGGCCGCCGGCCGCGAACGGGATGACCTGGAGTCGGATGTGGGGCGACCTGGTCGCCTCGATGAGCGCCTCGAGCTGCCCACGCATCACCTCGACGCCACCGATCGGCCGGCGTAGCGCCGCCTCGTCCACCACTACCCAGAGCTGCGGCGGACGATCGCGGCGCAGCAGTTGCTGGCGCTGCATCCGCAACGCCACCCGGCGATCGATTTCGGCCACGTCCGCCGCGCTGTGCCCGAGCAGGACGACCGCGCGGGCGTACTCCGGAGTTTGCAGCAGGCCGGGCACGAACTGCACCTCGTAGCTGCGGATCAGCGCCGCCGCAGCCTCCAGCCCCAGGTAGGACTGGAACCAGCTGGGCAGGACATCGCCGTAGCGGTGCCACCACCCTGGACTGTTGGCGTCCCGGGCGAGTTTGAGCAGCGACTCACGCTCCTGCCCGTCGGTGACGCCGTACAGGGTGAGCAGGTCGGCCACGTCGCGTTCCTTGAAACCAACGCGACCCAGCTCCATCCGACTGATCTTCGACTCGGACGAGCGGATCTCCCAGCCGGCGCCTTCGCGGGTCACCCCGCTGGCCTCCCGCAGCCGGCGCAGTTGGGCACCGAGCAACATGCGCAGCACTGTCGGCCCCGTTGTCGGGCCGCCCTCGGCGGGAACCATCGTCACGTGCGGGCCTCCGGTATACCGACCACTTGGTCGGGCATCCGGCCCGGCCGACGTGTAAGCATGCCATGGACCGTCGGTGAGATGAACTCCTCCGGAGCGGTGAATCAGTCCCGTTCCCGGGACCGGCCTGTCGGAGCGCTCAGTTGATCAGATGATCGAAGTCGCCGTCGCGGGCGCCGAGTACGAAGGCGGCGATCTCGTCCACTGTGTAGATCAGCGCCGGTCCCTCCGGGTGCCGGGAGTTGCGGACGGCGATGCCTGCTCCCCCGGGCAGTTCGGCGATTTCGACGCAGTTGCCGCTGGGGTTGCTGCGACGGCTCTTCAGCCAGCTCAGCGGGGGCAACTGATGGATCGGAACGCCATTGGGTGGCTGCTGCATGGGAGGCGTCTTTCTGCTCACGAGCCCGCCGGTGCCCGTGGGAGGAGCGGTTGACGGCGAGGGTGCGGTATCGACATCGGACGTATGCACGTGCATCTGCTATTGCATCTGCACCGGACGGCGAGCATGATAACGCACGTGAACGGTGCTTATCCGTTCACTTTGAGTGACCCCACTGTGGGCACCAACGGGGAGAAATGGGCCCGACGCGGCACCGCGCCGCGTCGACCGAGGCTGGAGGCGGTCGCGGCGATGGGAGGTCTCGTGCCGGATCCGATGAGCGTCGCCTCCGGCATCTGTGCGGCGGGAGCGCTGCTGTCATCCTGGCAACTGCGCCGCCGGGCGCTGCGCGCCGAGGCCGAGATCGAGCACCTCCAGGCCGAGCTCGCCGCCGAACGGCACGCCGCCAGCCACGACCCACTCACCGGGCTGCCAAACCGGCGTGCCTTCTACCGCCTCGCTGCCGCGCTCCTCACCGACGCCGCCGGCCAGCCGCTGATCGCCATCGTGCTCGACCTCGACGACTTCAAGCAGATCAACGACCGGTACGGGCACGCCGCCGGCGACCAGGTGCTGATCAGCGTCGCCGACCGCCTGGCCGGCTTCGCCGGGGACAACCTCGTCGCCCGCCTCGGCGGTGACGAGTTCGCCGGCCTGCTCGCCAGCCCGACCGTCGACCGGCGCTGGATCGAGCACGCCACCCGCCGGCTCAGCGAAACCGTCGCCGCACCGATCCGGCTCAGCGGATGCAGCAGCGTCCGGGTCACAGCCTCCGTCGGGCTCGCCCCGGTGACCGGCCCCGCCCAGCTCACCGAGGCGCTCAGCCGCGCCGACGCGGCCATGTACCAGGCGAAGAGCCTCTCCGGCGCCCGCCCGGCCCACCAACTCACCGACCGTACCCGCCTCGTGGAGCGCTGACCGTACCCGCGCCTGGACGCTCAAGCCGGCGGCTGTACCGGGGTCGGTCTTTACTGCGGTTGGTCTTTACCGGGGTCGACCTTTACCGGCGTACGGTCAGCGCCAGCCGTAGCCGGCGCGCAGCGCCTGCCCGACCCGGTCGAACCGGGGCCGGTCCAGCACGGCGCCCTCCCGGCGGATGCTGTCCTCGCGCATGGTGAGCACCCGGTCCAGCCGGACCCAACTGGGCCGGTTGTCCCGGTCCCACTCGCCCGGGCCGAGCGCGAACCAGTGCCGCTGCCCGTCCCGGTCGCTCTGGCTGGACAACATCAGCCCGAACAGGGTCCTGCTGTGCCGTCCCACCACCAGCACCGGACGGTCCTTGCCCTGACGAGGGTCGTCCTCGTACGGCACCCAGGTCCAGACGATCTCCCCCGGGTCGGCGTGGCCGTCCTGCTCGGGGGCGTACGTCAGCTCCCGCCGCTGCAACGCGCTGACCTGCCGGGGACGGGCCACCCGTGCGGGAGCCGGCCCGGACCGTCGGGGCGACGGGATCGCCGCGCCGACCCGGGAGATGCGTTGCGCCACGTTCCTCAACAGACCAGCCACGGCGGGCAGCCTACCGGCCCCGGTCCGAGCGCCCGGAGCCGGTGCTGCGGCAGACTGGCCCGATGAGCGACCTGCCCGACGACCTGCCGGTGTGGGAGCGGCGCGCGGTACGTGTGGTGGTCTGTGACGCCGACGACCGGGTGTTGTTGTTTCACACCCGCGACCCGGACCATCCACGGTTGGGCACCTGGTGGGAGCTGCCCGGCGGCGGCATGGACCCCGGCGAGACGTACCGCGACACCGCCGTCCGAGAACTGCGCGAGGAGACCGGCATCGTGGTCACCGGCGACCAGGTGGGTGCACCGACCTGGCGACGGCGAGCGAGTTTCCTGCACCGACAGCTGCGTCACGTCCAGGACGAGGTGGTCGTCGCGGTGCGGCTGGCCGGGCCGGGGCCGGACGTGGACGAGGCACACCGGCTCGACTACGAGCGGGAGGACTACTTCGGCTTCCGATGGTGGCCGCTGCCGGAGGTCGTTGCCAGCTCCAGGCGGTTCTACCCCGGCCGGCTCCCTGAGCTGATCACGCCGTTTCTGGCCGGCGAGAGCATCGACGAGCCGTTCGAGCTGTGGTCGTGACCCGACCGCCGGTGAGGATGCCGGACCGGAGCGCGGCAGGCAGAGTGGGGGCATGACGACCGACCTGCACGGGCCGCTGTCCGCGTACGCCGAGCGGCTGCACACCACGATCGGCGACCGGCACCACGTCGCCTCCCCGCTCGGCGCCTGGCTGCTGCTCGCCCTCAGCGCGGCAGCGGCCAACCCCGACCCGGCGGTGAGCTCCGACCGAACGAGCAGCCCCGACCCGGCAGGTGGCTCTTACCCGGCGGTTAGTTCCGACTCGACGGCCGGATCTGAGGCGGCAGCCGATCGGCTGGCGGCGGCTCTGGGCACGGACCTGCTCACCGCGGCGGGGGTCGCCCGCGCGCTGCTGGACACGCCGCATCCGCTGGTCGCGTCCGCAACGGCGCTGTGGCACCGACCGGGTCAGAACCTCGACGGTACGGCCGGGTGGCGGGCGGCGTTGCCCGCGACGACCGAGGTGGGTGCGCTACCCGATCAGGCTGGGCTGGACGCGTGGGCGCGCGAGCACACCGACGGGCTGATCGAGACCTTCCCGCTGAAGGTCAGCCCGGACGTTGTCTTCGCCCTCGCCAGTGCTCTCGCCACGCGGATCTCGTGGGCCGAGCCGTTCGAGGTAGCCGACGCCCGTACGCTCGGCCCCGGCAGCGTCTGGGCGCGTGACCTGCGCCGAATCCTGCGCAGCCCGGGGCACGGCCACCGGTGCGCCATCGTGACGACCGCGCGGGCCGGTGACGTGATCATGCATGCCGCGCCGGCGCAGACAGCCGACGGGGCGGGGCTCGTGGTGCTCTCAGTCGCCGCCGCGCCGGAGGTGCCACCGGCGGACGTGCTGGCCGCCGCGTACCACCTCAGCGCCGGCCTGGTAGACGGCGCCGAACCGGACGGACGCCGGTCCCTGTTCGACCTCCCGCTCGGCGATACTCCCCTGTGGACGATTCGGGAGGAGCAGGTACGGACCCGGGCCCGCGACGGCCGCGAAGAGCGGCACAGCGCGGTGCTTCCCTGCTGGTCGGCCCGCAGCGACCATGACCTGACCCCCGAGTCGCTGGGCTTCCCGGCCGCCACGGCGGCGCTGGCACGAGCGCTGGGCCAGCCAGTGCGGGGCTTCGAGGCGCGGCAGGTGGCGATGGCCCGCTACGACCGGTACGGCTTCGAGGCTGCGGCGGTGACCGGCATGTTCGGGACGGTGAGTCTTCCGCCGGAGGGCGTGGCACGCATCGCCGAGCTGCGCTTCGGCCACCCCTACGCCGTGGTGGCCGTAGCCACCGACACCCGAGCGGGCGGCGCCGGGGGCTCGTCGTGGCACGGGGTGCCGGTCTTTTCCGCCTGGGTCGCCGAGCCCGAGGACCTATCCGGCGCCTGACGGCGTTCGCCGTCCACGATCCACTCGGGCTTCTTGGAAATCGCGGTATCCAAGGGCCTTGGATACCGCGATTTCCAAGAAGCCCGAGTGGATCTACCCGCGAGCCCAGGGCGTCAGATGTCGGGCAGAGTGGGCGGGCCGGTCGTGGCGTCGCCATCGCCTGGCAGTCGTGCCACCATGTCGCGGAACTCCCGTACGGTCACCGTCTCGCGCAGGGTCGCGAAGACCGCCCCGGTGCCGGCCCGTGCGGTAGCCGGGTCCACCCCGGCGCGCTGACCCACCCGGCGGAGGAACTCCGCCGGTCCGGCGTCCACCTGAGGCGGGGGCACAGCAGGCCCACCGACTTCGAGACCCACGCCGGAGTCGAACCCGTCGACGCCGGCACCCGCCCCGTCGACACCACCGGCCGGGCCGTTGGCCAACCCGACCTCATCCGAGGGCAGGCCAGCCAGATCCGAAGGCAAGCCGGGCAGATCCGAGGACGGGCCCGGCACGTCAGAGGGCGGGCGCGACACATCCGACGGCGGGGGCGGCGCGAAGTCGTTCAGATAGCCGTCCACCTGGTCCGGAAGGTGCCCGACCAGGTCGTCGGGCACACCGCCGGTGACGCGTTCGGCCATCGTCTGGAGTACGGCGCGGGCGAGGGCGGCGGCCTGCTCGGTCGGCAGGCCGGACCGTCGGGACACCGCGTCGATGAAGTGCGGAAACCCGCTGCCGCCCGCGCTGTCGGTCACGCCCGGCGGTTACCCACGGCCGGTGCCGGCAAACAGCGCTGCCAGCGCAGGCGGTGCCGGCAAAGGACGCTGCCAGCGCGGGCCACCGTCGCCGGTGCCGGCAAACGGCGCTGGCCGCCGTCGCTAGGGCCGACACGGAGGGCTACACCTCGTCGGCGAGCAGGTCGAGCACGAGCGCGGCGGTCCAGCCGAACGCCGCCGAGCCCAGGCCGGCGCCGCTGTCCGGGTGGAAGTACTCGTGGCAGCCCGCCCCGGCGACCAGCCCGATCATCGACCGGCGCAGCCCAGCCGCCAGCTCGGGGTGCCCGTGCGCGAGCAGCCCGCGCCGCACCAGCCAGCCGATGTTCAGCCAGCTCGGCCCGCGCCAGTAGCGCAGCGGCTCGAAGTCGGGTGCGGTCCGGTCGTGGCTGGGCAGCGGGCGGTCCATCCGCGCGGCCACCCCGAAGCGCGCCGAGCGGGCCTCGACGACAAGCGCGTCGGCCTGTGCGGTGGGCAGGTCGGGCAGGATCAGCGGCGTCAGCCCGAGCACGGTACGCGCACCGAGCAGCCGTCCGGCACGCACGTCGCGGGGTTGGAAGGTGCCGGTCGCCGGGTCGTACAGCCGACGTACCAATGCTTCGGTGATCCGGGTCGCGCGGACCCGGTGCGGCCCAGGGTCGGCGCCGATCAACGCGGCGATCTCGGCGAGGGCGTGTTCGGCGGCCCCGAACGCCGCGTTGAACAGCGGGCACTCCACCAGGAAGGGGTGGTCGGCCAGCGCGCGGTCGGCGTAACCGTGGTCGCGGTAGGCCGCGACGATCGCCAGGTAGCGCGCATAGTCGAGGTCCGTGGGGCGGTGCGCGGCGTCGGCGTGCGCGGTGTCGTGCCGACGGTACGCGCGCATCACCGCCGCCTCGGCGGGTACGGCGGCCATCGGGTCGTCCCAGGCGGGGCTGTTGTCCAGCCCGGACTCCCACGGGTGCACGATGCAGACAAGCCCGTCGCCGGCCACGTCCCGCCGGTCGGCGAGGTAGCGCTGTTGGGCGACAAGCGCCGGGTAGAGCTCATGCAGGGCGGCCAGGCCGACCGGCTCGGGTGCCCTCCGGTACGCCAGCAGCGCGGCGAGGGCGTGCACCGGCGGCTGGACCAGGCCGGAGGTGTGCCCGGCGGGCGCCCCCTGGGCGTCGGTGGAGCGCCACAGTTCCGGTCCGGGGAAGTACGCGCCGACGCGCAGCGCGGGGTTGAACACGATGTGCGGCACCCGCCCGTCGGCCCACTGCGCCCGAAAGAGGCTTGCCAGCTCCCGCCAGGCCCGCTCGGGGCGGACGTGGGCCAGGCCGACCGCGATGAACGCCGAGTCCCAACTCCACTGGTGTGGGTAGAGGGTGCGCGACGGCACTGTGTGGTCGTGTTCCCAGTTGGCGTCGAGGGTGGTGACGGCGAGCTGACGCAGCGCGCCGAGGTCGGTCGGCCCGCCGGTGCGGGTCGGGGCGGCGGTCATGCCGCGGCCCGCCGGGGCAGCGCGTGTCGCAGCACCGTGGCGGCCTGTTGCAGGGCCCGGACCGGGTCACCGCGCAGGCGGCACTCCAACGCCAGCCACCCCCGGTAGTCAAGCTCCAGGAGGGTTCGCACGAGCGCCGGCCAGTCCAGGTGCCCGGCACCCGGCTGGTAGCGGTTGGAGTCGCTGACCTGCACGTGCCCGAGGTACGGCGCGGCGGCACGCAGTGCCCTGTGCACGTCGTCCTCCTCAATGTTCATGTGGAAGGTGTCGGCGACCACCCGGACCGATGGCACGCCGACCGCCGCGCAGAGGGCTGCCGCTTCGTCGAGGCGGTTGACCATGTGGTCCTCGTACCTGTTGAGAGGTTCGAGAAAGAGGGTGACCCCCTCGGCCCGGGCGTGCTCGCCCAACTCGCCGAGGGCGTCGAGGAGCACCAGCCGGTCGCCGGCCGGCGGGCGCGGCGGCTCGAACGGTGGCAGCCGGCGGGAGAACATCCCCCACGACGCCGGGGTCATCACCCCGACGCCGCCCAGCTCGGCGATCACCGACAGCTGGGAGCGCAGGTTGGCGACGGCGTCGGCGGACCGGGCGGGGTCGAAGTCGCCGATGAAGTGGTCCATCTCGACGCATACGGTGGGCATCACCACCCCTGCGGCGCGGGCGCGGCGCAGCTCGGGCAGCCGGCGGGCGAACGCGCCGTCGCCGCGCCCGCGCAGCTCGATGCCCTGGTAGCCGAGGGCGGTGGCGAGAGCGTACTTCTGGATCAGGTCGGTGCCCGGCAGGAGTTGTTCCTGGCAGGCGAGCGCGATGGTGGTCATCTAGAACCTCAACACCACTTGGAGGACGTCACCGGCGCCGCTGTCGAGCAGCGCGAGGGCGTCGGCGACGGCGCTGGCGTCGACGATGTGGCTGACCAGCGGCAACGGGTCGACCCGATGCTCAGCCACCAGCTCCATGAAGGTCTGGGCCACCCGATCGCCTGTCCACCGGCCGGCCATGCTCGGCGCGGGGGTGGGGCCGGAGACCTGGGCGGCCACCAACTGGATGCGGTTGTGGTGGAACTCTTCGCCGAGGCCGAGCCCGTCGGCCTGGCCCTGGTAGAAGCCGGCGGCCACGACCCGGCCGGCGTGTGCGGTGGACCGGATGGCCTCGTGCAGCGCCGGGTACGCCCCGGACAGCTCCAGGCAGACGTCCGCGCCCCGGCCACCGGTGGCCTGACGCAGCACTGTGGCGGCGGACGCGACGCTGGCGTCCACAGTGGTCCGTGCGCCGTAGCGGGCGGCGTACTCCAGGCGGGTGGGCACCCGGTCGACGGCCACCACCCGGGCGCCGGAGAGTACGCCGAGGCGGGTGGCGAGCAGGCCGATGACGCCTTGGCCGAAGACGCCCACCCAGTCGCCGAGGTGCAGGTCGGCGGCGAGCACCGAGGTCAGCGCGATGGCGCCGGGTCGGGCGAAGACCGCGGCCAGCGGGTCCAGGCCGGCGGGCAGTGGACGGACGGCGTCGGCGGCGAGCACGGCCTCGGCGCGATGCCCCCAGATGCCCCACACCAGTTGCCCCGGGTGCCGGTCGGTGACCTCCGGCGCGACTTCGACGACCTCGCCGACCTCCTCGTAGCCGAACCCGATCAGCGGGTAGGGCACCGGGGTCTGCCGAGGGACGAACATCCGGGCGGCGTCGTCCCAGTCTTTGCTGAGCCGGGGGTTGCTGCCGCGGTAGAGGGTCAGCTCGGTGCCGGCCGAGATGCCCGAGTAGCAGGTACGGACCCGGACCTGGCCGGGGCCGAGCGGATCCGGCGGGCAGGGCTCGAGGCTGATCTGCCGAGGCCCGGCGAGGGAGACGACCCAGTTGCCCATGTGTCACATCCCGGTAGCACTGGGCTCCAGGATAGCAAAAAATCGCTATATGTCTTGTCATTGATCAATCGAAGGGGTTGAATCCGGCATGTACCCTTCGAGAGGAGTGCCACCGATGTCAGCACCTCCGAGGCGGATACTCGCCACCACCCTGATCCTGGCACTGACCGCGTCCACACTGCTGGCCTGCGGGGACGACGGATCCGACAGCAACAGCAAAAAGATCACTGTTTGGAGTCTGGAAGACGTCGCCGACCGGGTCACCGCCACCAAGGCGATCATCGCGGACTTCACCGCCAAGACCGGGATCCAGGTCGACCTGGTCACCGTCAACGAGGACCAGTTCCCGTCCCTGATCGCCGCCAACGCCGCCGCCGGCGACCTACCCGACGTGGTCGGTTCGGTGTCCCTGGCCGGCATCCGTACGCTCGCGGGCAACGAGCTGCTGCACGCCTCGGCGAACGCGGAGGTCGTCGACAAGCTGGGCAGGCAGACGTTCTCCCCCCGGGCGCTGGAGTTGACCGCCGACGACGGCAAACAGCTCTCCGTGCCCAGCGACGGCTGGGGGCAGCTGCTCGTCTACCGCAAGGACCTGTTCGCCGCCGCCGGCCTGCCCGCCCCCGACACGTACGAGCGGATCACCGACGCCGCGGCGAAGCTGAACACCGGCGGCGTCGCCGGGATCACCGCGGCGACGGCGCCCAGCGACGTGTTCACCCAGCAGACGTTCGAGCACCTGGCGCTGGCAAACGGCTGCCAGCTCACCGACGACTCCGGCGGTATCACCCTCGATTCGCCGCAGTGCGTCGAGGCGTTCCGCTTCTACGGCGACCTGATCCGCACCAGCTCGGTGAAGGGCGCGCAGGACGTCGACACCACGCGGGCCACCTACTTCGCGGGTAAGGCGGCAATGGTGATCTGGTCGCCGTTCATCCTCGACGAGTTGGCCGGGCTGCGCAGCGACGCCAAGCCGACCTGCCCGCAGTGCCAGGCCGATCCGGCGTTCCTCGCGAAGAACAGCGGGTTCGTCACCGCGATCAAGGGCCCGAACGGCACCGAACCGGCCCAGTATGGGGAGATCAGCTCGTGGGCGGTGCTGGACGGCGCGGCTGCCGATCCGGCGAAGTCCTTCGTGGAGTACATGCTCGGCGACGGCTACCCCCGCTGGTTCGGCATGTCCCCCGAAGGCCGCTTCCCGGTCCGCAAGGGCACCCCGGCCCAGCCGGAGGCGTACCTGACCGCGTGGAACATCAGCCAGGCCGGCGTGGACACCAAGAAACCCCTCGCCGATGTGTACGGCGACGAGGTGCTCGCCACCCTGCGCCGCAGCCCGGACACCTTCGGTCGGTGGGGGCTCAGCCAGGGGCAGGGCAAGCTGGTCGGCGCGATGCTCGGCGAGCTGCCGGTGCCCGAGGTGCTGGGCGACCTCATCGGCGGCAAGTCCGACGCGGCGGCAGCCGCCGGCCGGGCCAGGAAGGACGTCGAGGCGATCAAGGCGGGCGTCAATTGACCACCACCGCGCCCGACACCGGCCGCTCCCCCACCGGGGAGCGGCCGGCACCGCCGAAGCGCCGGCCGCTTACACTGCGCCGCCGTGAATCCCGGGCCGGGCTGGCGCTCGTCGCGCCGACGCTGCTCGTCACGATCGCTGTCATCGGCATCCCCATCGTCTGGACCGTGGTGCTCGCCTTCCAGCGGGTCCGGCTCGCCACCCTGCGCAAGACCGGGCTGTTCGGCGAGTTCACGATGGACAACATCGACAGGGTGCTGCACACCCCCGGCTTCGCCGAGACGCTGTGGGTGACGCTTCTCTACAGCATCGGCGGCACCGTCGGGTCGATAGTGCTCGGCCTGGTCGCGGCCCTGGTGGTCCGCCGGCCCTTCCGGGGCCGGACGCTGGTCCGGGCGTCCATGCTGCTGCCGTACGTGGCGCCGGTGGTCGCCGTGACATTCGTCTGGCAGGTGATGCTCGACCCGCAGCTCGGCATCGTCAACGACTGGGGGCAGCGCCTGCTGGGCTGGGACGCGCCCGTGCCGTTCCTGTCCCAGGAATCGACAGCACTCGCCACCGTCATCGTGTTCGAGGCGTGGCGGTACTTCCCGTTCGCCTTCCTGTTCCTGCTTGCCCGCCTCCAGGCGGTGCCCGGCGAGCTGGAGGAGGCCGCCCGGGTCGACGGCGCCACACCCACCCAACGGTTCCGGCACATCCTGCTGCCGCAGTTGCTGCCGGTCATCGCCCTGCTGGGGGTGCTGCGCTTCATCATGACGTTCAACAAGTTCGACGACGTCTATCTGCTGACCGGCGGGGCCGCCGGCACCGAGGTCGTCAGCGTGCGGGTGTACGAGTTCCTCACCGCGCGTACCGACATCGGCGCCGCCGCCGCGCAGGCGGTCGTGCTGGCCGTGGTGCTCATCGTGTTCGTGCTGATCTACCTGCGGTTCTTCGGACGGAGGGTCGGCTGATGGACAGGGACGTCGTCGAGACGGTGAGCCTGCGCTGGCTGCGCCGCCTGGTGATCGCCGCGTTCCTGGTGGTCACCGTCTTCCCCTTCTACTACATGCTGGTGCTGTCGGTACGCCCCATCGAGCGTCTGCTGCTCGACCCCGGCGCGCTGGTGGTCGGCTTCGGTGAGCTGACCGTCGCCACGTACGCCGAGGTGCTCAAGGCCACCGACGACGGCGGCCAGGGTTTCCTCACCTTCATGCGCAACAGCGGCCTGGTCGCCGTCGCGGCGACAGTGCTCACGCTGCTGGTCGCGATCCCCGGCGCGTACGCGGTGGCCCGGCTGCGGTTCTTCGGTAGGCGGCAGGTCGACTTCCTGTTCCTCGCGGTCTACCTGTTTCCGTCGATCGTCATCGCGATCCCGCTGTTCGTGGTCTTCACCAGGGCCGGGCTGCGCGGTTCGCTGTTCGGGCTGGTGCTCGTCTACATCTCGCAGACGCTGCCGGTCTCGGTCTACATGTTGAAGAACTACTTCGAGACGATCCCGGTCAGTCTGGAGGAGTCCGCCGCCATCGACGGCGCCGGTCGGCTCGGCATCATCCGCCGGGTCAGCCTGCCGCTCGCCGCGCCGTCGATCATGGCGGTCGCGCTCTACGACTTCATGATCGCCTGGAACGAGTTCCTCTTCGCCCTGCTGTTCCTCGTCGACAAGCCCGACAGGTGGACGGTGTCGCTCGGGCTGTCCCTGCTCGCCGACGGCGTGGAGGTGCCCAAGACGGTGCTGATGGCCGGGTCGGTGGTGCTCACCCTGCCCATCGTGATCCTGTTCTTCGCCAGCGAACGGCTGCTCACCGAGGGGCTTACCAGCGGCGCGGAGAAGGGCTGAGCGGCAACGGTTGCCGGGCCGGCTGCTCCGGGTCGCCGGTGGCGACCCGGCCGGCCCGGCTACCGTGACCGGTATGGCCAACCCGACCCGCTGGGCGACCGACACCGGTCCGGAGCACTCGCAGTGGTACATCGACCGGTTCCGCAAACTCGCCGCAGAGGGGGCCGATCTGGCCGGCGAGGCCCGTCTGGTCGACACCCTCGTCGCGCCCGGGTCGCGGATCCTCGACGCCGGCAGCGGCACCGGCCGCGTCGGTGCCGCGCTGGCCGCGCGGGGCCACACCGTGGTCGGCGTGGACGCAGACCCGGCGCTGGTGCAGGCCGCCCAGGCCGACTACCCCGGTCCGCGCTGGCTCGTCGCCGACCTTGCCGAACTGGACCTTCCGGCGCTCGGCGAGGTCGAGCCGTTCGACGCCGCAGTGCTCGCCGGCAACGTCCTCGCGTTCGTCGCCGTCGGCACCGAGCCGGAGGTGCTGCGTCGGATCGCCGGGCACCTGCGCCCGGACGGCGTGCTGGCGGTGGGTTTCGGCACCGAGCGCGGCTACCCGTTGACAGCGTTCGACGCCGACGCGGTCGCCGCCGGGCTGCGCCTGGAGCACCGCTTCGCCACCTGGGACCTGCGCCCGTGGCGCGACGAGGCAGACTTCGCCGTCAGCGTGCTACGCCGCCCGGCCAGCTGACACCCGGGTTGGTCTGGATCACGCCGGGGCCGCCACCGCCCGCGCGGCGGCCGGGTCCAGGGTCGCGCCGGCCGGCACTAGGCTGACAAGGCCGGCGGGCAGCCGCACCGGAGGCACGTCCCGGTAGCCGAGCATCGCCAACACCTCCCGGTCGGCGAGGACGTACCGCCGGCCCAGGTCGGTGACCACGGACACCGCGCCGCCGGACGCTCCCGGCGCCGCGGCGGCCTCGACGACCGCGCCGCGACCCGGCTCCACCACCACGTGGTCGGCCAGCACGGCACCGCCGGCCGGCGCGGTACGCGGCACGGCGGCCAGGTCCGGCAGGCGTACGCCCCAGCGCACCTCGCCGGCACCGCCGTCGTCGCCGACGCGGGTGCAGACCGCCGGGCCGTCGGCGGCGGCGAGTCGGGGTGGCGCCGGCGGTGGGGCGGTCGGGCCGCTGGGCGCGAGGTCCGGCATCGTGGGCAGCGCGGCGAACCGACCGAGCGTCATCGGCTCCGGCTCGCCCTGACCGGTGCGGGCCAGCAGCAGCCCGGCCTGCAACTCGGTGATGCCGGCAAGCCCGCCGTCGAGGGCTACCGCGTACTGCCTGCCGCCGCCGGAGTTGCGCACCAGGAAGACGTGGCCGATCGTCGCGCCCGGCACCCCCGTTGCCGGACGGCCTACGCCGGGAAGCGCGAGCGGGGCCAGGTCGACGCCGGCGGGCAGCGAGTTGAGCAGGGCCGGCGCCACCGGCACCGCCCGGGCGCTCGTGGTGGCCAGCGCCGCCAGCACCCGGCTGGGATCGCGGACCAGGTAGCGGCGCTGGCGCCACACCAGGTGCAGGCCGCCGTCCGGGTGGCGCAGCAGCAACGCGTCGTCGCCCAGCGGTCGGCCGCCAACGGGTTCGGTGCCGATCAGCAGCGCGGAGCGGGGCTCGTCGCCGCCGATGATCGACGAGCAGACCGTCCAGGGCGAGGTCGCGAGCCGTCCCGGCGCCGGCAACGAATCCGGTGCGTCGGCGATGCCCAACGGCAGCCCGCGCGGCACGCCGTCGATCGAGCGGCGGGACACCAGCACGGTCCTGGACTGGTCCGCGCCGACGATCAGCAGCGCCGAGGCGTAGTTGAGCACCGGGTGCAGCCGCTGGTCGCGGTAGACGAAGCGGGCGCCGGACTCCTTCTCCACGATCACCGCGCCCGGATCGCGCCAGCCCTTGCCACCGCCGGCGAACAGGCCGTACAGCGCGAAGCCGCCAAGCCCGATCGCCGCGACCAGAACGCTTGCCAGAGCCGCCCCCGCGAGCCGTCGAAACGGTGACTGCGCCGGGTCGGTCTCCCGCATGACAAGGGCGGCGACCGCCCGCTGGACGCTGAACTGGTAGGAGTGCAGCTGGTCCTGCCGCGACGGCATGAAGGTCCCTCCGCTGGATCGGCCGGCCACAGAATATGCGTTGCGTCGATGTCCCGCGGACCCTGCGTGGCCGAGGATCGCCCGAGCGGTAGCATCCGGGGACGAATCCGGCGGCGGGAAGGCACCAATGGGCGCGCGTTTCGAGGAGCTGGCCTGGCGGGAGACCCCGATCGGAGCGATAAGCCTGCGTCGCCGCCGGGACCCGGCATTGCAGGTCGAGGTGTACGAGGTCAAGCTCGACGACGAGTACCTGATGTCCAGCCTGTTCCCGGTCGCGGAGATCGAGCTGGCACGGCTGGGCCTGGCCGAGCTGACAGGTGACACGCTCGACGTGGTGGTCGGCGGCCTCGGTCTGGGCTACACGGCGTGCGCCGCGCTGGACGACCCGAGGGTGCGGTCACTACTGGTGGTGGAGGCCATCGAGGACGTGATCGACTGGCATCGTCGCGGGCTGCTGCCGTTCGCGGCGGGACTCGCCGAGGACCCACGGACCCGTTTCGTACGCGCCGACTTCTTCGCCTCGGTGGCCGACGACACCGGATTTCGCACCGCGCCGGATCAGCGGTTCGACGCCGTGCTGCTCGACGTCGACCACTCACCCCGCAACGTGCTGCACCCCAGCCATGCCCCGTTCTACACGCCGGACGGGCTGCGGAGGCTCGCCGCGCTGCTGCGCCCGGAGGGCGTCTTCGCCCTCTGGTCGGACGATCCGCCGGACGCCGAGTTCACGGCCGCGCTCACCGAGGTGTTCGCGACCGCGCGGGCGCACGTGGTGCCGTTCGCCAACCCGCTGACCGGGGGCCAGTCCGCAAACACCGTCTACGTCGCCCGCATGGCGGCCTGAGCCGACTTCTGCGCCCCGTTGCGCATACTGCCGCCCGGCCTGGGAAGAAGATCAGGAGTCGCCGCCGTAGGCGGGCCGGTCACGGGAGGTCGAGATGCGTGCCATGCTCTGGGTTGTCGCCGTGGTGGCCGGCGTGCTCATCCTGCTCGGGCTGCTCCTCGAAGCCGTCCGCTGGCTGGTCATCATCGGGCTTATCGCGCTCGTCGCGGTGATCGTGTGGGGCGTGGTCAAGGGACGGCAGGCCATGCACCACCAGAGCCGTCGACGGTGAGGCGGCTGCCGTTCAGAACCAGTCCGTGCGCATGTCGAGCGTGGTCCGGTCCCGGCTCTCCAGCAGGTCGAACTGGGGGCCGGTGCGGGGCAGCTCGACGGTGAAGAAGTAGCGGGCCGCCTGCCGCTTGCCGGCGTGGAACGCGTCCCCGCCCCCGTCCGGCGGCAGCGCCAGCCACTGCTCCAGCCACATCCACGCGATCACCACGTGCCCGACCGCCTCCAGGTAGGCGCTGGCGTTGGCCAGGGCGAGCACGGGGTCACCGTCGGCCCACAGTCGACGGGTGACCGCAACGATCCGGTCCACCGCGCCGGCCAACCGGTCGGCCAGTTCGGCGGTTTCCCCTCCGGCCTTGCGGCCCCGGGTGACGGTGTCCCCCATCGTCTCGGTCAGCAGGAGCAGACCCGCGCCGCCGTGCATGGTCATCTTGCGTCCCAGCAGGTCCAGCGCCTGGATGCCGTGGGTGCCCTCGTGGATCGGGTTGAGCCGGTTGTCCCGGTAGTGCTGCTCCACGTCGTGATCGCGGGTGTAGCCGGCACCGCCGAGCACCTGGATCGCCAGGTCGTTGGCGGCCAGGCACCACTGCGACGGCCAGCTCTTGGTGATCGGGGTGAGCACGTCCAGGAGCAGGTGTGCGCGCTCGCGGTCGGCCTGCTCCTGGGCGGTCTGCTGCTCGTCGAGCAGCCGGGCGCAGTAGAGCACCAGGGCCATCGCGCCCTCCACGTAGCTCTTCTGCGCCAGCAGCATCCGCCGTACGTCCGGGTGATCGATGATCGGCACCTGTGGCGTGGTCGGGTCCTTCGCGCCGACGGGCCGGCCCTGCGGCCGCTCCCGGGCGTACTGGAGGCTCTTGAGGTAGCCGGTGTAGCCCAGGGCTGTGGCGCCGGCGCCGACGCCGATCCGGGCCTCGTTCATCATGTGGAACATCTGGGCGAGCCCCTGGTGTGGCGTGCCGACCAGGTGGCCGACCGCGCCGGGGCTACCGCCCGGGGTGTGCCCGCCGTCGCCGAAGCTGAGCAGGGTGTTCGTGGTTCCCCGGAACCCCATCTTGTGGTTGAGGCCCGCGAGCACCACGTCGTTGCGGTCGCCGAGCGTCCCGTCCTGCCCGACGAGCACCTTGGGTACGACGAACAGCGAGATGCCCTTCACCCCGGGTGGTCCGCCGGGGATTCGCGCCAGCACCAGGTGGACGATGTTCTCGGCCAGCTCGTGATCACCGCCGGAGATCCACATCTTGGTGCCGAACAGCCGGTACGTGCCGTCCGGCTGTGGCTCGGCGCGGGTGGTGATGTCGGCGAGCGAGCTGCCCGCGTGCGGCTCGGACAGGCACATGGTGCCGTAGAACCGGCCCTCCAGCATGGGCCGCACGTAGGTGTCGACCTGCTCCGCGCTGCCGTGGGCCAGCAACAGGTTCGCGTTGCCGAGGGTGAGCATCGGGTACGCCGAGGTGGCCACATTGGCAGCCTGGAACCAGGCGAAGCAGGCGGCGGCAACGGCGTGCGGCAGTTGGAGGCCACCGACCGAGGCGTCCAGCCCGGCGCTGAGCAGACCGGTCTCGGCGAAGCTGTCCAACGCGGCGCGGACCTGCGGGATGAGCCGTACCCGCTGCCCGTCGAACGTCGGCTCGGCGAGGTCGGCGGCCCGGTTGTGCGTGGCGAACTGCTCGGTGGCGACCCGCTCGGCGAGGTCCAGCGCGTCGTCGAACGTCTCCCGGGAGTGCTCGGCGTAGCGGGGACGCTCGACGAGGTGGGACACCCGCAACCAGTCGTGCAGCAGGAAGTCCAGGTCGCGGCGTGAGAGCAGGGTGGACGGCACGGCACTCCTCGGTGGGCGCGGACGGCAGGCCGGTGGGTGGGCGGCTCCGGCCCCATCCTGGCGGATCCGGCGGGCGCGCACCACACCGCCGGAGCCGGTCGGCGCACATCGACGAGCGGGAATTGTCACACCTGGCGGTTAGCGTCACCGACCGTGACCAAACCCGGAGATGTCAGTCCCGACGTCCTCGACCGGCTCCGGCCGATCTGCCTCGGGCTGCCGGAGAGCTATGAGGAGCCGGCCTGGGTGGGCACCCGTTGGCGGATCCGCAAACGGACCTTCGCCCATGTGCTGACCGTCGATCCGGCCCGCCAGCCGGCCCACGCGCGCGCCGCCGACGCGGATTCGCCGGCCTGCCTGCTGATCTTCCGCTCGCCACCTGACGAGATCGCCGGGCTCGTGGCGAGTGGGCATCCGTTCTACAAGCCCGATTGGGGCCCGACCGTGCTGGGCATGGTCGTGGACGACGACACGGCCTGGGACGAGGTGGCCGAGTTGCTCACCGAGAGCTACTGCCTCCTCGCGCCGAAGCGGCTCGCGGCACAGGTCGACCGTCCCGGTCCGCCGCCCGGTTGATCCCCGACTACAAACACGACAGCCCCGTCGGGCCATGCCGGCACGGCGGGCCGGCTGTCGAGGGCGAGCAGCGCGGCGGCGACGGCGATAGGTTGCCTCAATGCACCGAAGTCGCCTGTACGCGCTGTTGATCGACACACCACGGGCGGAGGCCGAACAGGCCGCGCAGTTCTGGTCGGCCGCGCTGGGCGCGCCCACCCGCACGCATCCCGCCGAGCCGCAGTTCGTCGGCCTACACGGAGCCGTGCCAGGGCTGGTCACCGCCGTCCAGTCGGTGGACGACACGCCGCGCTTCCATATCGACATCGAAACCGACGACGTACCGGCCGAGACCGCCCGCCTCATCGGCCTGGGGGCCAATGAGGTGACCCAGTGGCAGGAGTGCCGCATCCTGCGGGCGCCCGGCGGGCACCTGCTCTGCGTACTGCCGGTGGAGAGTCCTGCGGAGGTCTTCGCGGCCGAGGCCCGTACCTGGCCGTGACGGGCTGAGGCGAGGCCGCAGGCCCAGGCTGCGGGGGTGGCGATGCGACGACAGCTGCACGCGCCGGGCGGGCGGGGCGCGCAAGGGCTACGGCCACGGGCCATCGACTGTCGCAGGTCGGCGTTAGGGTCTCGGCCATGGCTGATTTCGTCTTGGTGGCGGGTGCGTGGCTGGGGTCGTGGGCGTGGGACGAGGTGGTGGCGCCGTTGCGAGCGGCCGGCCACGAGGCGCATGCGCTGACCCTCTCCGGCCTCGCCGAGAAGCGGGGTCTGCCCGCCGGGCAGCAGACCCACGTCCAGGACATCGTCGGCGAGGTCGAGCGACGCGACCTGCGTGACGTGGTGCTGGTCGGACACAGCTACTCGGGGATCCCGGTGGGTCAGGCCGCCGAGCGGATCGGCGACCGGTTGACCCGGGTGGTCTTCGTCGACTCGGAGGTGCCTGTCGACGGTGAGTCGTTCGTATCGGGCTGGTGGCAGGGGCCTGAGGCGTTGGCGTCGCAGCTCGCCGACAACGACGGCTACTGGCCACCGCTGGGCGTGGCTGACTTCGACGGTCAGGGGCTGACCGACGGGCAGATCGCCCGCCTGGTCGAGGGCTCCACCCCGCACCCGGGCGCGACGCTGGCCGAGCCGGCCGTGCTGAACCGGCCGCTGAGCGAGCTGCCGGCGACGTACGTCAAGTGCCTGCTCGACGGCCCTGAGCCCAATGCCACCGTCACCGAGCTGGTGGCAAGCGGCCACTGGCGACTGGTCACGATGGACACGGGCCACTGGCCGATGTTCTCGCAACCCGCCGAGCTGGCCCGGCTGCTGCTGGAGCAGACCAGCTGACCCCGGCCCCCACCGCCACCAGCCGGACCTCGGCCGGTCAGGCCACCTGTTCGTCGATGGTCATGATGTGACGGATCGGCGACGCGAGCAGCCACAGGACCGCGAGTATGCCGCCCAGGCCGGCGACGACAAGTGTCGGCCGCAGCCCGATGGTCGTGCCCAGCGCGCCACCGACAAGCGCGCCGAGCGGTCGGATCCCGTAGTTGACGGCGCTGTACGCACCGGCCCGGCGGCCCCGCGCGTCGTCGGGCGTGACAGCGGTGAGCAGGGCGTTGAGGTTGACGTCCATCAGCATCACCCCGACGCTGGAGACCAGCTCGATGGCCGCCAGCATGGCCACCTTCGCCCAGGTCGGGCCGCTGATCAGCGCGGTCAGTGCCAGCGGCGCGGGAAACAGCACCACGCCGATCATCGCGGTGCGGCCGAGACCGATGGCGCGCGACACCCGGGGGGCCAGCGCCGCTCCGGCCAGTCCACCGAGCGCGCCGCCGCCGAACGCGATGCCGATGGCGCCAGCTGACAGGCCGAGGTCACGGCTGGCATACAGCACGAGCAGCGCGGCGGCGATGAACGTGAAGAAGTTGACGGTGCTGGTGCAGCCGAGCGCGGCGCGCAGCACCGGGTGGCGAAAGACAAGTACGAGCCCTTCGCGGACGAGGGCAAGAGTGGACGTCCGGCGCGGCGGCGGGGGCGTCTCGGTGACCGGGATTCGGCCGAGCAGCAGGGCGGAGCCGAGGAAGGACAGCGCGTCGACGACGATCGCGATCGGCGCGGTGATCGCCTGGACCAGTCCCCCGCCGACGGCCGGTCCGGCGATAAACGACAGCGAGCGGCTCATGCTCAGCTTGCTTGTCGCGTCCACATAGGAGGACCGCGGTACCAGCGCCACGAAGAACGCCTGGTGCGCCATCGCGAACAACACCGCCCCGGCGCCGGTGAGCAGCGCGACCAGGTAGAGCTGGGTGAGGGTCACGGCGTCGAACAGGTACGCCACCGGCAGGCTGAGCAGCACCGCCGCGCGGATCAGGTCGGCGATGATCAGGATTCGCCGCTTGTGGGTGCGCTGGTCGACCCACGCGCCGAGGAACAGGCCCAGCAGGTTGGGCAGCCAGATCAGTGCCGTGAGGACGCTGACCTGCGCGGGCGTGACCGCGAGGAAGGAGACGGCGATCAGCGGCAGTGCCAGCTCGCTGATCCGGTCGCCGAACTGGGAGACCGTCTCGCCGATCCAGAAGGTGCGGAACCGCCGGTCGCGGTGCAGGACCGGTGCGGGTACGGCATCGACGGCGGTCATGACGCCGCAGGCTCGCCGGGCTCGCCCTGCGCCACCTCGGAATCGTCCTGCGCCGCTCCCGGGTCGCCGGGCTCGGGCAGCAGGTAGCGCAGCATCCGGACGAGCTGCGCGCCTGCGGGTTGTGTGTCGTCGTCCTTGCGACGCACGTACGGCGCGAGCAGCTCCTCGATCGCCTCTTCCAGGTGCCGCAGCTCCTCGACTGTGGCGACGAACTGGGTGTCGGCGAGGCCTGCCACCCCGCGCCACGCGTCGTCCAGGCGGGGCTCGTCGTGCAGCAGCCACTGTTGTGGCGCCTCGGCGGCGCGGGCGAACATCTCGCCGCGCAGTTGCCGGCCGGCGGCCTGGCCTTCGGCGTCGTCGGGCAGGGCGAACCGGAAGCCCCGGGCGGCGGCCTGCCACCAGCGTTCCCGCTTGCTGGCGGCCCCCGGAACCGCCTGCGCGTCGGTGACGAGGCCGAACGTCGCGAGGTGCCGCAGATGCCAGCTGACCACCGACGGAGTCGCGCCGACGTGCGGCGACAGCCCGGTGGCGGTTGCCGGGCCGTGCCGCTGGAGCCGGTCGAGGATGGCGAGCCGGACGGGATGCGCCAACGCCCGCAGCGCCTGCGGCTCGGTGATCTCGAAATCCCCGTACGGGTTCTTGAGAGACATATTTCGAGAGTAGTCTCTCAGATCAGGCCGGGGCAAGCCCCCACCTGACGCCGGTCAGCTCACCCCCAGCCGGGCCAGCGGCTCGACAAGCTCCCGCTCCTCGTAGCTGAGGTGCGACAGCAGGGCGTCGGTCAGCAGGTTCACCGCGGCGCGCAGATCGGCCAACCCGTCCGGCGAGCCGACGTACGCGACGAGCGCCTTGTCGACGCCCTCCAGCACCTCGTGGATGACGTGGTGCTCCTGCTCCAGCCGGTCGACCACAGGCGCCAGCCGGGGGTCGGCGTGCCGCAGCCGCGGAAAGAGAGCCTGGTCCTCGATGGTGTGGTGGGTGGTGACGATCCGGCAGTAGGACTCGCAGTAGGCGCCGAGCGTCCACCGGTTCTGCCGCATCGTCATCGTGTTGATCTGCGAGCGGGCGGCGCCGGCGTCGATCTCGCCGGCCGCGACCTGCTCGATGAGGTCGTGGATCTGGGCCAGCTCCGCTCGCAGGCCGTCGTGGACCTGCACGAGGTGCTGGCCGTTGGCCTGCTCGTGCGGGGTGTAGGTGCGCGTCGGATCCGGCGTCGGGCCGGTCGGGCGGGCCGACTCGTCCCAGACCTGCCGGTCGCTGAGCCGCTTGCCGTCGTCGGGCGTCGGCACCACAGCGAACGCGCCGCCGGTCACCCGCGCACGGGCCGGCCGCGCCGACGGCGTGACCGCCACAGGCTTCGTGACCGGGGTACGCGCCAACGCGGCGTCCCGCTCAGCCGCGACCCGTTCCCGTACGGCTGGCGCCACCTCACCGGCGAAGCGGCGCAGGTCGTCCGGGTCGTCACTGGCGAGGATGAACGCGCTGACGCCGTCGTTCAGCGCGTACCCGGTCAGCTCGCGTACCCACTGCTCGACCGGCCCGTGCAGCGGCCCGCGTTCGGCGGTCGCGAACTGGCCGGAGATGTTGAGCAGTCGGCGGACGGCCTGGGGCGAGCGACCTGCCTGCTGTGCGGCGGCGTCGATCAGCTCGTTGCCCTTGGCCAGGTCACCGGGCTGGAGATAGGCGAGCGAGGGCAGCCAGCCGTCGGCCCGGCGGCCGGTCAGCTCAAGCATCCTCGGCTTGTACGCGCCGAGCCAGATGGGCACGGCGTGGGCGGGAGCCGGCCCGCGCTTGGCGCCGAGCACGCGATGGAACTCGCCGTCGACGCGCACTCCCCCACGCGCGTCGGCGTCCCAGACCTGGCGGATGACGTCGATGGCCTCCTCCAGCGCGCGTACGCCCTGCCCGGGGGTCAGCCGTCGACCGCCCATCGCCTCGATGGCCTCCCAGAACGCGCCCGCACCGAGGCCGAGGTCGACCCGGCCGCCGCTGAGCAGGTCGAGGCTCGCCACGCTGCGGGCGAGCACCGCGGGCGGGCGCAACGGCAGGTTCGTGACGTTCGCCGACAGGTGCACCCGGCTGGTCCGCGCGGCGACGTAGCTCAGCAGGGTCCAGGTATCCAGGAATTTCGGCTGGTAGGGGTGGTCCTGGAAGGTGACAAGGTCCAGCCCTACCTGCTCGGCCAGGACGGCGAGGCCGACAGTGCGCTCCGGGTCGTCGCTGCCGGGCGTGGTGAACGTTCCGAAGATGAGGTCGTGACCGTAGTCGGTCATCGGTGAGCCTCCCGTTTCCGCGACGTCTCGGGGGTCGATGCGTCGTTACGTAGACCTTATGCCGGATAGAACATCTACTGCCACCAAGATAGCGTGAGCCGCGCTATTGTTCGGGGCATGACGGGAGCCAGCGACGTACGCGACCGGCCCGATCCGCTCGACGACGACCTGGGCTGGATGCTTGGCGTCGCCTTCCGCGGCTACGTGCGGGCGGCGGAGCACGCCCTCGCCGACTTTCCCGGCGGCCCGCGCGGCTATCAGGTGCTCACCGCCGCGATCAACAGGCCCGCCCGCAACCAGGGTGCGATAGCCGAGGAACTCGGCATCGACCGCACCGTGCTCACGTACCTGATCGACGACCTGGAACAGCCCGGCTACGTTGCCCGCCGGGCGGACCCGGCGGACCGGCGTAGCCGCTTGGTGGACGTCACCGACGCCGGCCGCGCGGCCTGGGAGCAACGGCGGGGTGCGCTGCGCCGCGTCGAATCACACCTGTTGGGGGCCATCACGTCCGAGGAGTCGGCGACCCTGCGGGCGCTGCTGCAGCGGGTCGCCTGCTCGACCCAGGCCGCCGACCCGCTGCGGGACCTGTGCGAGGTGGTGGCGCAGGTACGGCCCGAGCCGACCTCGGCGGGCGACCGGTCCGGGCCGGCGCCCGAGCGGGACGTCCGGATCCGCCCCGCCCGTTCCCGCCGCCGCGCCGACGGCTGACCGGCCGCCGCCGCGACCTGACGGCCGGCGGCGCGGTACGGGGTGAAGGGCGCGGCCAAGGGGCTTCCGGTACCGCGTGTCGTCACATCCGGGCGCGGGGCAGCCAGCCCAGGAACCGCAGCCTGGCACGGGGCAGGGGCAGGGTCGGCAGGTCCTGGGCGGCGGCGACCAGGCAGGAGCCGAGGTAGACGGCGAGTGCGGCGCGCGCCCCGCCGAACTCGGCGAGCAGTTGGCTCTGCTTGGTGGCGCAGGGCCACTCCCTGCCACATCCGGTGCAGGTCCAACTCGGCGGGCTGGGCAGGTGCTCGGGCAGTTTCGGCCGCCGGTAGCGGCCCACCACACTGTTGTCAGCGCGTACGTCCCGCCGCCGGGTTTCCGGGCCGGTGTTGCGGCGCGCGGGCTGACGGGGTTCGGGCAGGTAGCGCCGGACCGTGCCGAGGAGCGTCCCGACGCGGACCAGGGCGTCCGGCCCGACGTGGTGCGCCAGCAACGCCGTCAGCAGGTGGTGCCCCAGCAGGTCGAGGGAGTCACGGTTCAGGCGCAGTTCGCGGCACATGTCGACGAACTCGGGGGTGGCCAGTGGTACGCGGTCGTCGAGCGCACGGCGCAGCACCTCGCGCAGCGCACCCCCGAGGCTCTCCAGCGCGTCGCCCTCGCCCAGCCCGAGGGTGTCCTGGTCGGCCACCCGCGCCAACGCCTCGGCGACCGCCAGTCGAACGACGCGGTCAGGATCGGTACTGCCCAACGTTCACCTCCGCCTGATGGCCGGACCCCCGGCAGGCACCCGGACGCCCACCGGCACCCGGGGAGATCAGAAACAGGATTTCGCCGCCACCTCCGGGACGGCTAGCACCGCGGGCGCAGCATCATGCGGCGCGGTAGCCGGAAAGCGAAGTCGGCTCACTGAATCGCGGAAATCCGTCCGGACGCCGACAGGCTGCCGTATGGTGGAAATCCCATCAATGGCAGTCCACATTGGTGGGATTACCCGACACTCCACGGTCACTCCCCTGGCCGCTTCCCCGCCGGGTTACCGGCGGGACTGGTGCCACCGCCGTACGGCCGGTCTACAAACGCGCCGCGAACACCGGCCCCCTTGCGCCCAGACACGTCCCGACCACGCCGCCGGCTCTGCTGCATCCGGCGGCACCACCCGGACGGAGCCAGCGAATGACCTCAAGCATGCGGTTTCAACGATTCGAGAGCAGCGACCCGGCGGCCATCCACCGCTTCCTGGCCACCACGTACGACACCGACCTGCGCATCAAGGCCCGGAGCGATCCGTACCACTTCGCCCATCAGCGGTTCGACGCCGGTGCGTTCGCCGTCTCCGCCCTCAGACAGACGTCGCGTCTGGACATCGAGGTGGACGACCTGGCCGCCCTGATCATCTGCCGCGCTCACAGCGCCCTCGTCGACCGCACCTCCGATGGGGTCACCCGCCGGTTCGGCCCCGGCGACGTCTTCGTCACCGCCCGACCCGACCGACCGTTCAACCTGCGCTGGCAACCCGGCGCCGTGGAAATCTGCGTCCTGGACCGCGCGGTTCTGGCACAGGTGGCCGCTGCCGCACCGGCACGGCGGCCGGGCCAGATCCGATTCACCGACCTCGGCGCCGTCAGCGCCCTCCGCGCCCGGCAATGGCGAAAGATCATCAGCTACGTCAGTGACGTCGTGCTGACCAATCCGGACGCCAGCACGCAGTCGATGGTGATCGGTAACGCCGCGCGGATGCTCGCCGCGGCTGCGCTCGCCATCTTTCCCAACACCGCGTTCACCGACGAGACCATCGAGGACCGCCGCGACGCCAGCACGGCCACGATGCGCCGCGCCATCACCTTCATGGAGGAGAACGCCGACCGGGACATCAGCGTGCTGAACATCGCCGACGCCGCTGCCGTCTCCGTCCGGGCTGTGCAACTGGCCTTCCGCCGCCACCTCGGCACCACCCCCATGGCGTACCTGCGCCGGATCCGCCTCGACCGGGCCCACCGCGACCTGCTGCGGGCCGACCCGAGCCGGGACACCGTGTCGGCGATCGCCAGCCGGTGGGGATTCGCCAGCCACAGCAGGTTCACGGCCCGGTACCACGCCAGCTACGGCGTACCGCCGCGCGAGACGCTGAACGCCTGAACCTGCCGCGCCGCCGGAGGTTAGGGTCGATGCCATGCCCGAGGGTGTCCGACTTGATCACTGTGTCATCGCGGTACGCGACTGGGACAGGTCCACGGCGTTCTACCGCGACGTGTTGGGCGCCGAGGTCGTCGACCATCCCGATGGCCGTGTGGCGTACCGGTTCGGCGGCCAGCAGCTCAACGTGCACGGCCCCGGCCTGGACGTCGGGCCGCTGGTCGCCCGCCGACCTGTCGAACCCGGCGGCAGCGACCTCTGTCTCGCCTGGCCCGGCACGGTCGAGGAGATACTCGATCACCTACGGCGGCACGGCGTGGAGGTGGAGGCCGGCCCGGTGGACCGTCACGGCGGGGCCGGGCGCGGCCGGAGCGTGTACTTCCGCGATCCGGACGGCTCACTGCTGGAGCTGATCAGCTACCGGTGACGTCCGTCGACGCAGCGGTCGGAAGAAGTCTCGCAGGTCGTCGGCGAGGAGGTCGGGTTCCTCCAGGGGCAGGAAGTGGCCTCCCCGGATCGGGCCGCGCCATTGGCGCAGGTCACGGTAGACGCGCTCGGCGTACTCGCGGGGGTAGTCCCGGTCCTCCGGGGTGAGCCGGACTCCTGCTGGCACGTCGACAGCTCCGAGCGGCGGGGTCCGGGAGTCGTCGTAGTAGGGCCTGAAGGACGAGCCGATCGTCCCGGTCGCCCAGTAAAGAGTGGTGACGGTGAGCAGAAGGTCTTTGCTGAAACGGGATTCGAGATCTCCGTGGCAGTCGCCCCAGGCCCGATACTTCTCCACGATCCAGGCGGCCAGGCCTGCGGGAGAGTCGAGCAGGGCCGCCGCGAGGGTGTCCGGGCGGGTGCTCTGGATGGCGGCGTAGCCGTCGTCGCCGTCGTCGTGCTCGTTCGATCGCGCTCTCAGGTAGGCGTGCTCGGCCGCGGACAATGGCTGGTCGTCGTCGAGAACAGGATGCAGGGTCGGATGGTGGGTGTGGATCCCGACAACCTGTTGCCGGTGCCGGGCCCCGAGAAAGCCTGTGACATGAGAGCCGATGTCACCGCCGTACGCGCCGAACGTCGAGTAGCCCAGGACATCCGTCATCAGCCGTGCCCACAGGTCAGCAATCACCGGAGGGGTCACCAGGCCGGCACTCGGCAGGTCCGAGAACACGAAGCCCGGTAGGGACGGAACGACGACGTCGAAGGCGTCGTCCTGCTCGCCGCCGTAGGCGGCGGGATCGGCCAGCCGGGCCGCGAGCGGCAACATCTCCACGAAGCTGCTGGGCCAGCCGTGGGTGAGCACCAGCGGCAGTGGGGAGCGGGTGCCGCCGGAGTCCGCAGCGCGCAGGTGCACGAAGTGCACCTTCCGGCCGTCCAGGGTGGCGATGTAGTGCGGCACCGCGTTGAGGTCGCGTTCCCGGGCACGCCAGTCGAAGCCGCTGCGCCAGTAGGTCACCAACTCGCGAAGGTAGTCCGGATCCGTGCCGGCACGCCACTCGCTAGCTGTGGGACGGGGGAAACGAGTGCGCGCCAACCGCTCGTCCAGATCGGCGAGCAGGTCGTCGGGGACGTCGATGGTGAATGGCGCCGCTTGTGGATGGGACGACATGAGGGCCTCCGTGACCTGGGACGGATGAGATCCACATTCCCCAGGTCAGCTCGCCAGATCGGCTCGCCCGATGGCTGCAAGGGAAGCGACTCGCATACTACCGGCCACGACACAGCCTGAGAAGCGCTCACTACGAGGGCGTTGGCGCGCGGCCCCGCCGTCCCCTCTGGATGTGGCGCCCTCGCGCGGAGTGGGCCGGCCACGATTATTGATCTTGGCCTAGGCTTGTGGACATGCCCGGACGCCTCTCGCACCGCCGCCATGACGGCCACGGGTGTGCCCGCCCGACGGCCTCCGAAGACGCCACCGGGTCGGCGGGCTGGTGAGTGGAGCATCCGCGCCCGCGCAGCGGGGCACGCCGGCCTCGTCCCCGCACCGCCGACCCCGATGGGCTGACCGCTGCGACCGACTCGCGCGGTCGCGCCCCTTCGAGATCGTCATCGTCATCGTCATCCTCGCCAACGGGATCGTCCTCGGACTGGAGACCTACGAAGAACTGACCTCGGCGGGCACCCTGCTGCGGTCGCTGGAGCTGGCCTTCCGCGCGTTCTTCGTCGTCGAGATCGGCATTCGGCTGGCCGCCTACGGCCGCCGACCGCAGGACTTCTTCCGGCACGGCTGGAACGTCTTCGACTTCGTGGTGATCGCGGCGATCTTCATTCCGGGCCTGCACGGCGACTCGGCACTGCTGCGCGTGGTGCGGGTCGCCCGGATGCTGCGGCTGGTGCGGTTCTCGCCGGGCCTTCGTACCATCGTCTCCGCCCTGTGGCGCAGCATCCCCGGCGTCGCCGGGTTCCTCGCCCTGGCCGTCGTGACGCTCTACGTGTACGGCATGGCCGGCTGGCTGATCTTCGGCACCACCTACCCCGAGGAGTACGGCGACATCGGGCGGTCGCTGCTCACGCTGTTCGTGCTGCTGTCGCTGGAGACCCTGCCGGACCTGATCGCGCAGGGCATGGCCCTCTCGCCGTGGACGCTCGTCTACTACGTCAGCTACGTGCTCATCACCGTCAACCTGCTGCTCAACATCCTCATCGCCGTCATCGTCAACTCCATGGAGGAGGCGCGCCGGCTGGAGATGACCGAGCGGCTGGCCCCCGACTACGACGAGGACGGCGACGGCGTACCCGACGAGGTCGACCGCATCGCGCTCACCCAGCGGCTCGATGACCTGCGGGCGGTCATCGCCGAGCTGGAGCGGGAGCTGCGCATCGACAGGGACGACGGGCACGCCCGCCCGCACCGCGACGACACCCACACCAGGCGGTGAACGCGCGCTCGGCGACGGCCCGTCGGCAGGGTTCTCGGTGGGCGGTTGGCAGTAGCGTGGGTCGGCATGGACAGGGATTTCTCGGCGGTCCGCGCGGAGCTGCTGGCCTCGCGCGACGCGACCGAGGCTCAGGTGCGTGCGCTCGACGACGACCTACGCGCCCTCTTCGAGGCATCCCGTTCGTCGAACGCCGACGACGAGCACGACCCTGAGGGCAGCACCATCGCCTTCGAGCGGGCGCAACTCACGGCGGTCCTGACAGCGGCCCGCCGACGGCTGACCGAGTTGGACGTCGCTGTGCAACGCCTCGACGCCGGCACCTATGGCGTCTGCGAGCGGTGTTCCCGCCCGATTCCTGACGAGCGCCTCGCCGCCCGCCCTTCGGCGCGTACCTGCGTGGCCTGCGCCAGCCGGCGGTGACGGCGCGCGGCCGGCGAGACCCTCGGTGCCCGCCAGGTCGGCGGACACCGGGGGCGTCAACTCGCGCAGCAGCCGCCGGCCTGGGCGTCGGTGGGTACGGCGTCGAGAGAGACCGGGCTGAGCGGGGTGCCCAGCAGTCCGCCGGAGATCCCGGTGGCCAGCCCGCGAGCGGGCGGCTCGACCGACGGCGTCGACCCGCAGCACCCGTCGCCGACGGCAGGGTCCACTGGATTGCTGTTGCAGACGCCGGTCTCGGGCAGGTCAAGCTGGACGTCCCGGGCGGCTGCCCAGTCACCGGCGAGGGCGGCCACGACGCTGCGGACCTGCTCGTAGCCGGTGGCCATGAGGAACGTCGGCGCCCGGCCGTAGGACTTCGCGCCGACCGCGTGGTAGCCGGGTTCCGGGTGGGTCAGCTCGTCGACGCCGTGCGGCGGGACGGTGCCGCAGGAGTGCTCGTTCGGGTCGATCAGTGAGGCCAACGCCCGGGTGGCACCCATGATCGGGTCGAGGTCGAGGCGCAGCTCCGCGGTTGTCGAGTGGTCGGGACGGAAGCCGGTGGCCGCGACGACGCGATCGGCCAGGAGCGTCTCCTCGGTGCCGTCGGCACGCCTGACGAACACTGCGACACACCCGTCGGCCGGGGTGAGCGTGTGCACGCTGACGCCGGTGAGCAGCCGGATCCGGCCGGCGTCGACGTGCTCACGCAGGCGCGATCCGAGGGCGCCGCGCGCCGGGAGGGCGTCGGCGCTCCCCCCGCCGTACGTCCGCGTCGGCGTGTCGGCACGGATCGCCCAGCTCACCTGCGTGCCCGGCTGCTGGGTGGCCAGGTCCGCCAGGACCAGCAGGGTGTTGGCCGCCGAGTGGCCGGCACCCACCACAAGTGTGTGCCGTCCGGCGAACCGTTCCCGGTCGGCGCCGAGCACGTCCGGCAACGCGTGCTCCAGGTACGCGGCCACGTCGGCCTCGCCCCGTGCCGGCAGGCCGGACGCGCCCAGCACGTTGGGGGTACGCCAGGTGCCGGAGGCGTCGATGACAGCGCGGGCGAGCAGTTCGTCGCCGCTGGCGAGACGGAGAAGGAACGGGGTGGTGTCGCGCCCGGCGCTGCGTAGCCGGTCCAGGCCGAGACGGCTGATGGCCTCGACCCGGGCATCGAAGCGCAGGTGCGGCTTGAGCTGCGGCGACTGCGCGAGCGGCTGGAGGTAGTCGTCGACAAGTTCGGCGCCGGTGGGCAGGGCCTGCGGGTCGGGGGCGATCCATCCGGCCTCGTCCAGGATCAGGCGGGCGGCCGGGTCGATGTTGTAGCGCCACGGGGAGAACAGCCGTACGTGCCCCCACTGACGTACTGCCGCACCGGCGGCGTGCCCGGCTTCCAGGACGACGAACGGCAGGTCGCGCTCGTGCAGGCGCGCGGCGGCGGCCAGGCCGACAGGGCCGGCGCCGATGACGGCGACGGGCAGGTTGTCCAGGGCGCTCATGTCAGGAACTCCTTCGCGGAAAGCTTCGGATGCTGGCGCGTCAGGTGACGGTCGGGCTGCGGCGTTCGAGCAGGACGACGTCGCGCCAGCGGTCGTGGTGGCGGCCGACTCGTTCGCGGACGCCGACGACGCGGAACCCGGCCCGCTCGTGCAGGCGCAGGCTGGCGACGTTCTCCGGGAAGATGCCGGACTGGATCGTCCAGATGCCGGCGGCCTCGGTCGAGGCGATGAGCGTGTCGAGCAGCAGCCGGGCGATCCCCTGCCCCTGGGCGGTCGGGTCGACGTAGACCGAGTGCTCAACCACGCCGGCGTAGACGGCGCGCGTCGAGGTCGGCGAGACGGCGATCCAGCCGAGCACCGTGCCGGCGCTGTCGACAGCCACGAAGCGGTGCGCGGCCAGTCGGGTGGTGTCGAACGCCGCCCAGGTCGGCGCGGTGACCTCGAAGCTGGCGTTGCCCGCGTCGAGCCCGGCCTGGTAGATCGCCAGGACGGGGCCCGCGTCGGCACCGGTCATGGGTCGCACGCTGATATCGGCCATCGGCGGCCTCCGTTCGGGTCGACGGGGATCGAAACGCCTGTCTTGACGTCTGTCGAATCAGACACTTGCACGCTGATTAGATGCCTGTCAACCTAGAGCGATGTCACAACAGGCAGCTCCCCCTGCGCCCGTCGACCCGACCATTGACGCGCCATGCTGCCCCTCCCTGACTCAGCACCGCGTGCCGGCCGAGACCGCGACGGCACTCGCCCCCGCCTTCAAGGCCCTGGGCGATCCGGTACGGCTGCAACTCCTGTCGATGATCGCCTCCGCCGAGGGCGGGGAGATCTGCGTCTGCGACCTCACTCCCGCGTTCGACCTGACCGGCCCGACCATCTCGCACCACCTCAGAACGCTGCGCCAGGCGGGGCTCGTCGACGCCGAGCGCCGTGGCACCTGGGTCTACTACCGGGCCCGGCCGGCCGCCCTGCGCCAGCTCGCCGCCCTGCTCGCCACCGAACCGACGCAGTCGTGACCGACGACCGCCACCCACCCGACGACGGCGTCGACGCCGTGTGCGCCCAATCCGCGACGAAGTCCGCGCCCGGGGCGCAGCGGCCGATCGCCGACCTGAGCGCTCGGGGTCAGCACCCGCCTGGAACGCCGAGGAATCTACAAAGATTTGATGTATAGAGTCAATGATCGTAACGAATGGCTCTCATACTCCGCAATTCTTACGGGGTCAACAGGCATTCAGCGCCGTTGACGTTCGGATCGGCGCGTCCGTATACTCCTGTTGATCATCCGATCTTTTGCCGATTCGGGCGAGGAGCGCATGCCGCAGATCACCGCCGTCACCGTCGAGGACGTCCGCTTCCCCACCTCGCTGACAGCCGACGGGTCCGACGCCATGAACAAGGACGGCGACTACTCGGCGGCCTACGTCACACTGCACACCGACGGCGTCGACAGCGCAAGCGTGCCGCTGGCGGGTCACGGCCTGACCTTCACCATCGGCCGGGGCAACGACATCGTCGCCGCGTCGGCGGCGCACCAGGCCGACCGACTGGTGGGCATGGACGTGGCCGAGATGGCCGCCGACATGGGGGCGGTCTACCGTCACCTCACCTCCGACTCCCAGTTGCGCTGGCTCGGCCCGGAAAAGGGCGTCATCCACCTCTCGCTGGCGGCCGTGTTGAACGCGGCGTGGGACCTTGTCGCCCGGGTCGCCGACAAGCCCCTGTGGAGACTGCTCGTCGACATGTCCCCCGAGCAGCTCGTCGACATCGCCGACCTGCGCTATCTCTCCGACGCGCTGACCCGGGACGAGGCGCTGTCCATCCTGCGCGCCAAGGAGAGCACGAAGGCCGATCGGCTGGCCGAGCTCGCCCGCACCGGATACCCGGCGTACACGACGTCGGCGGGTTGGCTCGGCTACGGCGACGACAAGCTGCGCCGCCTCTGCCAGGAGGCTGTCGACTCGGGCTACGGCTACGTCAAGCTCAAGGTGGGCGCCGACCTCGACGACGACATCCGCCGCTGCGGCATCGCCCGGGACATCCTCGGCCCGCACCGCCACCTGATGATCGACGCCAACCAGGTGTGGGACGTCGGGCAGGCAATCGAGTGGGTAACGGCACTCGCCCGCTTCGAGCCACTGTGGATCGAGGAGCCGACAAGCCCTGACGACATCCTGGGGCACGCGGCAGTCCGCCGTGCCGTGGCACCCATCGGCGTCGCCACCGGGGAGCACTGCCACAACAGGGTGATGTTCAAGCAGCTGTTCCAGGCCGGGGCGATCGACTTCTGCCAGTTGGACACCGGCCGGCTGGCCAGCATCAACGAGATCGTCGCCGTGCTGCTGCTCGCTGCGAAGTTCGGCGTCCCCGTGTGTCCGCACGCCGGCGGTGTCGGCCTGTGCGAGATGGTCCAGCACATCTCGGTCCTCGACTACGTCGCGATCTCCGGTGATCTCACCGGGCGGGTCACCGAGTTCGTCGACCACCTGCACGAGCACTTCACCGACCCGTGTGTCGTGCGGGACACCGGCTCGGGCAGCGGCTACGTCCTGCCCAGCATGCCCGGCTACTCCACGCGGATGCGCCCGGAATCGACAGCCCTCTACCGGTTCCCCGACGGGCACTACTGGGCGGCGGCGCAGCCCGCTACCGTGTCATCTCCGGAGCCGTACGTCGTCGCGGGTGGGACGGCCACCCCGGCCGCCCGCTAGGAGGTGTCATGTCTCGCACCGACGAGGTCGTGAACGGCATCAAGCGGATGATCCTCGAAGGGTCGTTCAAGCCTGGGGACCGGCTGCCCATCGAGAAGGACCTCGCCGAGTCGCTCGGAGTCTCGCGCGGATCACTGCGCGAGGGCATGTCGGCGCTGTCGATCCTCGGCATCGTCAACATCCGCCAGGGCGACGGCACGTACGTCACGAACCTCGACGCGCCGCAACTGCTGGCCCCGATGGGTTTCGTCGTCGACTTCCAGGGCCAGGGCGACCCTCGGCACATCCACACCGTCCGCCGTCTGCTGGAGTGCGAGGCAGCGCGCCTGGCTGCGACCAGGATCACCGACGAGGCTCTGGCCCAGGCCGAGGAGTTGCTCGACGAGGCGGCACGGATCGTCGGTCAGTCGCCGCAGGACCACGAGCGGATCATCGAGATCGACATCGCGTTCCACCGGATCATCGCCGTGCACGCCGACAATCCGGTGCTCACCGGCCTGATCGAGGCGTTCGCCGGGCGTACCGTGCGGGGGCGGCTCTGGCGGAGCCTGCACGTGGAGGGCGCCGACCGCCGGACCCACGACGAACACGTGGCGATCCTGAAGGCCCTCGTGGCACGGGACGCGGAGCGGGCCCGCATCCGGATGGCCAACCATCTCATCGGGGTGGAGGAGTCGCTGCACTGGCTGCCCGAGGAGTAGGGCGGGCGTCGGGCCGCGTGCCCGCCGCCCTACTCCCCGCTGCCTGTGTCACCGCTCGTCCCGTTCCACGGTCGTGCTCCCGGTCATCGCCGCGACCAGGTCGTCGGTGGTGACCTCGTCGGCGCGTAGCCGGGCCGCCCGCCGGCCCAGACGCAGCACCTCCACCCGGTCGGCGATCTCCAGCACCTGCGGCATGTTGTGGCTGACAAGCACCACCGACATGCCGGCGTCGCGGGCACGCCGGACGACATCGAGCACCCGGGCGGTCTGGACGACGCCGAGCGCCGCGGTGGGCTCGTCGAGGATGACGACGTTCGTCGCCCAGATGATCGCCCGAGCGACGGCGACACACTGCCGCTGCCCACCGGACAACATCGCGATGGGTGTGGTGACCCGCGGGATCCGTACGCCGAGTTGGTCGAGTGCCGCAGCGGCGCCCTGCCGCATGGCGCGTTTGTCGAGCAGCCCGAGCCGGCCCAGCGGCCCGGAGCGCAGGATCTCCCTGCCCAGGTAGAGGTTGGCGGCGACGCTGAGGTCGTCGGCCACCGCCAGATCCTGGTAGACGGTCTCCACGCCGGCGCGACGGGCGTCGACGGGGGTGGCGAACCGGACCGGAGCGCCACCCACCCGGATCTCGCCCTCGTCGGGCGTGTGCACTCCGGACAGCGTCTTGATCAGCGTGCTCTTGCCGGCGCCGTTGTCGCCGATGAGCGCGACGACCTCGCCCCTGCCGACGGTGAAGTCAGCGCCGCGCAATGCCTCGACGTGACCGAACCGCTTGACGATGCCACGGGCTTCGAGCACCGGCGGCTCGTCGGGGACAGAGCGCTGGTCGCGGTCGCTGACCGCTGAGGGACTGGTCGCCATCACTGCACCGGCGGGTTGGCGCAGCTGGGTTCGAGCACTGCCTTGACCTCCGCGGAGTCGATGTTGGCCTTGGTGACGAACGTGACGCCGGTGTCCGCCGAGGCCAGTGGCGCCTTGTCGCGCAGGTGCTTGACCATCTTGTCGACGCCGAAGTAGCCCATCTTGAACGGGTTCTGCACGACGAGCGCCGAGATCTGGCCGCTGCGCAGCCCGGCGATCTCGTCGGGCGCGGCGTCCCAGCCGATGATGACGACCTTGCCGGACTTGTTCGCCGCCTGGATGGCCTGGGCGGCGCCGAGCACGCTCTGCTCGTTGGCCGCGAAGACCCCGGCGAGGTTCGGGTTGGCGGTCAGGATGTTCTCGGTCACCCGACGTGCCTCGTTGACGTCGCTGCGGCTGGGCTGCTGCCCGACGAGCTTCAGGTTGGGATATGCGGCGAGGCCGCTCTTGAAGCCCTCGACGCGCTCGGTGTTGGTCTGCGAGCCCGGCTGGAACTCGACGAGCGCCACCTCGTGGTTGCCGGGGCCCAGCTCGGTCGCGAGCAACTTCGCCGCCTCGCCGGCCGCGGCACGGTTGTCGGTGGCGAACAGCGGCACTGACGGCGGTTGCGGACTGGTGCCGGAGTCGATCATCGCGACCGGGATGTTCGCGCCGAGCGCCTGGTCGGTGGCCGGCGCCAGCGCCTGGGAGTCGGTGGCCGCGTAGACGATGCCGTCGACCTTCCTGGTGACGAAGTTCTGGATCAGGTTGACCTGGCCCTCGACGTCCGTCTCGGTCGTCACGCCGTCCCACTGCACTGTGACGTCACCGGCGCGCTGGGCGGCGCACTCGGCGCCGGCCTTCACCGTGTTCCAGTAGTCGGCGCCGACCGCCTTGGGCACGACGGCGAGCTTGAGCGGCCCGCTGGCGTCGGTCGATCCGCCGTCGCCGCCGTCGCGGACCTCTACCCCGCCGCAGGCGCCGAGCAGGGCGACGACAGCGGCGGCGGCGAGCAGACCCGGCGCGCGTAGGCGCCGTCCTCGGGTCCGCCGGCTGGTGGTGGTGTGTGCCATGGTGTGCGTCCTTCCTCTGTCGGACTGCGGGAACGGCAGGTCAGCCCCGGGACTCCAGCCGCCGGCGGCGGTACTGGTCGAAGTAGACGGCGGCCCAGATGATCACGCCGACGATCACCTGCTGGTAGTGGATGCTGATGTCGAGCAGGACGGCGCCGTTGCGGACCAGCGCGATGAGGAACGCGCCGATGATGGTCCCGACGATCCGGCCCTGGCCCCCGAAGAGGCTGGCGCCGCCGATGACCGCGGCGGCGATGACGTCGAGTTCCAGCGAGATGCCGTAGTTCGGCTGGCCGGAGTTGACACGGGAGGCGGCGATCATGCCGCCCAGCCCGACCAGGACGCCCGCCAGGACGTAGACGCCGGTCAGGTGGCGGCCCACGCGGATGCCCGAGCGGCGGGCGGCCTCCAGGTTGGAGCCCATCGCGTACGTGTACTGGCCGAAGCGGGTCTGGGACAGCAGGAACGCGACCCCGACGGCGACCACGGCGGTGATCACCACGGCGAACGGGATGCCGGCGATCTCACCGTTGCCGAGCAGTTGGAAGGACCGGGGCAGTCCGTACACCCCGACGGCTCCGGTGATGATGAAGACCAGGCCGCGAACCGCGGACATCGTTCCCAGCGTCGCGATGAACGGGGGAATCCGGGCCACTGTCACCAGCAGCCCGTTGACAAGCCCGGCCAACGCGCCGACGCCGATCGCGACGGCTGTCGCCGCGAGGAGCGGAGAACCCAGGTCACGGACGACAATCGCCCCTGTCACACCGGCGAGCGCGGCGACCGACCCCACCGACAGGTCGATGCCGCCGGTGATGATGACCATGGTCTGGGCGGCGGCGATGATGGCGATCACCGCCGTCTGCGCGCCGATGTTGAACAGGTTGTCCGCCGTCAGGAAGTACGGGCTCGCGACGCTAAGCGCGATGAACAGGACTACCAGCGCGGTGGCGGCGGTGAACTCGGCGACGGCGTGCGAGACCCACTCACGGAGCCTGTCGGTGAACACGCCGCCTCGCGCCGACGGGGTCGCCTCGACGGCGCTCATCGCGGGGACCGACCTTTCCCGACCGACTCGCCGACGCCGGGCACGGCGTCCCTGGTGAACCGAGCACTTCTCAGCAACCGGACCTCCTCAGGAAGTCACGCACGGCCCCACACCTACGCGAAAGATCAGATGTTTCTGTTGATCAGGCGTTACCTTGCCACGGATTCATCGACGTTGCCAAGGTGCTACAGCGATGTTTTGCCGCCGCCGCTCACGTTTCGGAGCACATACGTCTGATCAAACTCACTCAGCAGTGTTTGCGGGCAGCACGGGGCCGCCGGACGCGCCGGACAGCCCACGCCGGACGCACCGGCATCGCCGTTCAGCGACTTCCGGAAGCCCTGTTAGCGGTAACTCCTCATGCCCGAAACCGTCGCAGGGCGGCGGGCCCGGCGACTCCCAGTGCGCATGTTATCGATAACAGGCGATGTTCCGCCACGGCATGCTGTGAGCCATTCCGGCGCCTCTCAGCCGTCGCACTCCCCGGAGATGGCGGTAGTCGAGGCTGGCAACGCCGATTTGCGGCTCGGTATTGACTCTCACCCGGGGCGGCAACCATGCTCTGCTAAATCAGTTTAGCGGGCGCTCGCCCGCCCCCTCTCGACGTCCAACGCCAGAGACGGGTGCCCGCTCGAGAAAGGACTCGCATGAGACTGCGAAGAGGACTCGTCCCGCTTCTCGCCGCCCTCGTCCTGACCGTCGCCTCCGGCACCGCCTACGCCGCCACGAGCGGTGGCACCGGCCCGGCCCACGGCAGCGGAGACGGGATCCGCAGCATCACCCCCATCACCACGGTCTACACGTACGGCCAGAAGGTCTCCGCCGTGGCCATCGAGTACGGCGCGACAGTCAACCCCCGCACCCTCGACAACACCACATTCACTGTCGCCGACACCATCTACAACTTCCGCTTCAACCCGATCGAGGACCTGCCGAAGCTCGCCGACCGGACCATCACCCACACCTACACCAACGACGCGCCGAACACCCGGACCGACAAGCGGTCGGCACCCGGCCGGTACGTCATCGTGGAGCTGAACCCCGCCGACACCGGCGGCTGGACGGTCATCGTCTCCAAGTGCCCCACATTCCTGTGCACGGTGAAGGTCAATCCTGAGCTGCCCACCCGCGTCGTGCAGCGCAAGGACGTGCACGCGCAGCCCGGTAAGGGCGCCGGCAAGGGGCCGGTGCTCGCGCGGGCGACGCCGCGCGAGTCCCGTCCGGTCACCGAGAAGCCGGTGAACAAGCTTGTCGACGAGTTCACCTACGGCTCGTTCCTCAGTGGTGGAATGGTGCTGCCGTACCACTACCACCTGCCGAAGAACTACCAGCCCGGTCGCACGTACCCCCTGATGGTCGTCCTGCCCGGGCACGGCATGGGCTGGGACGGCGACAACCTCGGCGTGCAGCTCGCCGCCGACATCCCGGCGACGGCGTGGTTGCAGTCAAGCTGGACCGGCAGCTCCGAGGACGTGATCGTCCTGGCGCCGCAGCATCAGCGGGTCGGCGGGGCCGCCGAGGCCGACCTGCTGGTGAAGCTGCTCGACCAGTTCGTCCGTCAGTTCCCCGTGGACACCCGCCGGGTGTACGCGACCACCGTCTCGTACGGCTCCCAGCTGCTGTGGGAGGCGTTCGCCAAGCGTCCGGGCCTGTTCGCCGGCGGGTTGGTGACCGGCGGGTTCCCCGTCAACGCCACGCAGGCCACCGCGATCGCGGCTGGCGAGGTGCCGGTCTGGATCACCCACGGTGAGCACGACCACCTGCTCAACGTCACGGGCGCCCGGAACTCCTCCACGCTGCTGCGGCAGGCGTACCAGGCTCGGGGCAAGAGCCCGGAGCAGGCCGCGGACCTTGTCCGCTACACCGAGTACGCCGACTCGGCGTTCTCGTTGCCGGACTACCACGCGGCGTTCGGGCCGACCTACGAGGACAGCAGCATCCTGCGCTGGCTGCTCGGCCAGACCAAGCCCGCCGGGGTTGGCGGCTGACACCCCCGACAGGCGATGTGCGGCTCCCCGGGCGACATCGCCCGGGGAGCCCCGGCACCTACGCGCTGACCGTCACCGGCAACTCGGGCTGGGCGCGGTGGCCGCCTCGAAAGCCCAGGAGTCGATCTCGAAGAGTTCGACGCCGGCCGGACCGCTGAAGGTGAAGTAGACGTCGTGCACGCCGCTGACCCCCGTCAACTCCGCGCGTACCTCGGTCCACTGACCGGCCGGGCTGTCGACCGCGATCGTGCCGACCACCGGACCGTCGACACCATCCAGCCGGACCTGGATCCGGGCGCCCGTGGCGAGGGCCCGCACCGTGGCCGTGACGCCGCGTGCACCGTCGCCGCCGAAGTCCACCGACGACAGCCCCGTCCAGTCGCCGTCGTGGATGTCACGGACCACCAGGTTCGGTGCCGCGGCGTCGAACTGCGCGGAGGGGCGGTCGGTCTTCGAGGTCGCGACACCCTTGCTCCAACCGAAGGTCTCGGCCTCGAAGACGCGGTACGGGTCGAAGTGGCGAACCTGCTCCACCCCGCCGTACGTGCCGACGACCTGCTCGATGGTGCCGTCCGGGCGGAAGGTCAACTCCTGGATGTGCGGGCTGCGGTAGCCCTGGGTGGTGTCGCCGTTGATGCGCTTGTTGAGCGTCGGGGCGTGGTAGGTGAAGTAGTACCGCCCCTCGAACTCGAACACCGACTGGTGATTGTTGCCGCCGGTGCCGGCGCCGAAGAACTGGGACTGGTTGGGGAACAGGACGCCGGCGTAGGTCTCCTTCGGCCACGACATCGGGTCGTCGGAGATCAGGTAGCCGATCTCGCCGGGACCGGGGTAGCCGGGAATCGGCTGCTGGCTGCCGCCGAAGTCGCTCCCGCCGAAGTGCGACGAGTACGAGAAGTAGTACCTGCCCTCGCGTGTGAACACATGGCCCGCCTCGAAGGCGACGGGGGCGTCGACCACCACTGCCGCCCCTTCGGTGGAGACCATGTCGTCGCCGAGTGCGATGACCCGGAGGTTCTTCGGGTTGTTGAATCGTTCGGCCGGCGGCATGCCAGTCGACGCGGGGCCGCCGCCGAAGTAGAGGTAGGGCCGGCCGTCATCGTCCACGAAGGGCGTCGGGTCGAACTTCCACGCGACGTCCTCGGCACCGGGGGTGCTGTCGTTGATCAACGTACTCGTGCGCTCGCTGGTCCACGGGCCGAGCGGGGTGCTACCCGTGATCACGTTGGTGGAGTCGCCACTGTTGGCGTAGTAGAGGAAGAACTTCTCCTCGCCGTCGACCACCTTCCTGGCGATGCCGGGCGCCCACGAGTTCGCGGTGAAGCGTGCCACCCCGTCCGGGCCCGCGACCTGGATCTCGCCGTGGTCGGTCCAGTTCACGAGGTCCGTCGAGGAGATCACCGTGATCTGGTTGATGTCGCCGTAGTTGATCCCCGGTGAGACGCCGGTGACAGGGTCCGGGGCGTAGCCCTGGGTGTCGTTGGTCAGGTACAGGTACACCCGGCCGTCGTGCACGAAGCCGAAGCCGTCGGCGCCGAACTTGTGCCCGATCAACGGGTTGTGCTCGCCCGGCAGTTTGCCGACGACCTCGATCGTCTTCGATCGGGGTGGTGGAAGCGCGGCACCGGCTACCGCCACGTCATCCAGTGTGAAGTCCATAGGGGCGGCTCCGGGTCGGTCGAGGGATGCTCGTCAACGAGGTCTCGCCGAACAGCCGCGCCGTGGACGCGTTCTGCCCAGCTGGGATCGCGAACGTGAAGGCCATCGTGTTATCGCTCACATCGGCTGTCAAGGCTACTGATGACACATGCCCGAAGTATCCCCGCAACACCCGCGCGCCATCGCGCCAGAGCCATAGCTGCCAATCTTTATGGACGAATGTCTATATTGGTGACGGCGTCATCGGGTGAGGATCTTGGCACCACCACCGCGATGCCTCTGGGAGGCGCCATGAACCGTCCCCTCCTGCGGGCAGCCCTCCGGCTGACCGCACTAGCCGCAGCGACCGCCGGCGTGCTGCTCGCCGCCGCCGCACCCGCCGCCGCCGCCGTACCCACCGGCCGCTACGTCGCACTCGGCGACTCGTACACCTCCGGGCCGCTGGTCCCCACCCAGGTCGACCTGAACTGCCTACGGTCCAGCCGCAACTATCCGTCGCTTGTCGCCGCCTCCGCGGGCTCGTCGTCGTTCGTCGACGTGAGCTGTTCCGGGGCCACGACCGACGACATCCTCTACGGCGGCAGCGGCCAACTGGGCATCGCGACCCCACCGCAGATCAACGCGGTCACCTCGAACACCGCCCTGGTGACCGTGCAGATCGGCGGCAACGACATCGGCTTCGCGGGCATCATCGGGGACTGCGCGGAGGCGAGCCTCAGCAGTCCACTCGGGTCGCCGTGCCGGGACCGCTACACGGCCGGAGGCACCGACCAGCTTCAGGCCAGGATCGCCGCCACGGCGCCGAAGGTGACGGCAGTCCTCCAGGCGGCCCGCCGGGCCGCTCCCGGCGCGCGGGTCGTGGTGCTCGGCTACCCCGCGATCGTGCCAGACAGCGGCTACGGCTGCTGGCCCGTCGTACCGATCGCCTACCAGGACGTGCCGTACCTGCGGACCATCGAGAAGTCACTCAACTCGATGCTGGCCCGCACCGCCGCCGCTAACGGCGCCACCTACTCCGACGTCTACACCCCGTCGATCGGCCGGGACGCGTGCAAGGGCAGCGGCACCCGCTGGGTCGAGGGTCTCGTACCGCAGAACGCGGCCGCACCGTTCCACCCGAACGCCCGCGGCGAGCAGGGCATGGCCACCGCGCTACTGGCCACGCTGAACAGCTGACCGCACGCACATCCGCCGCCGGCCCCGCCCACCACAGGGCGGGGCCGGTGACGTCGTGTCGACGCGCGGATCGGGTCAGGCCGGAAGGCAGGAGCGGACGGCGGCGGTCAGCCGGTTGGCGCGCTCGTCGCCCGCCCCGTACATCTGATTGACCACGTAGCCGAACCCCACAGCGTGCCGCGCGTCGCCGAAGGCGAGGTTCCCACCGGCGCCGTCGTGACCGAAGCTGCCTGCGCCGAGCAGCGGCCGGGCCTGCGGCGAGTGCAGCAGGAAGCCGGTCCCCCAGCGTTGGCCGGTGTCCGGTGGACCGTGCCGCTGCTGACCGCGCGAGCGGACGACGACCGCGTCGTCCACGGATTCGGCGCTCAACAGCGGCCCGCCCCGGACGTCGGACACACAGGCCGCGTAGAGGCGAGCGAGGCCCTCGGCGGTGCTCACCGCGCCCGCCCCCGGAATTCCGGCGGCCTGGATGGCGGGGTCGTTGAAGCTGACCAGGCCGTCGGCGTCGGCGGGAAAGGCGAAGGCGCCACCCATTGTGATGCCGCGCTCGGCCACGGGGTCGGCGAACGGATCGGCCTCCGGCGGTGGGGCCAGGTTCCAGGCGACGGTGTCGCGTTCGGATGCGGGAAGCCCCAGCCAGGTACGCAGCGCCAGCGGCTCGGCGAGGGCGTCGCGGAAGAACGCGCCGGGCAGTTGCCCCGTGACGCGGTGGATCACCTCCCCGACGAGCCAGCCGTACGTCATGGCGTGGTAGCTGTGTGCCGTGCCGGGCTGCCACAGCGGGGCCTGCGCCTCGATCGCCTTGATGACCGGATCCCACGCGAGGATCTCGTCGAGGGTCAGCGCACGGTCCAGGGCCGGCAGCCCGACCTGGTGGGTGAGCAGCCAGCGCACCGGGACGTGGTCCTTGCCGTGCTGGCCGAACTCCGGCCAGTAGCGCGTCACGGGCGCGTCGAGGTCGAGCCGCCCCTGCTGTGCCAGGAGGTAGGCGCAGATCGCCAGGATCCCCTTGGTGCAGGAGAACACGACGACAGGCGTGTCCGCCTCCCACTGTCGTCCGGTGCGGGTGTCGGCCAGCCCGCCGTACAGGTCGACGACCTTGCGTCCCCGTACGTAGAGCGTGACCGCGGCGCCCACCTCGCCCCGGGAGGCGAAGTTGTCGCGGAAGACGTCGGCGACGCGCCCGTAGCCGTCGTCGGCGTCGCCGTGGATCTGCGGCTGCGTAGCCACTGCCTATCCCTTCACTGATCCTTGGATCAGGGCCTTGATGAACTGTCGCTGGAAGATCAGGAACACGATGAGAGTAGGGGTGAGGATGAGCAGCGAGCCAGCGCACAGCAGCACCAGGTCGGTGCCCCACTGGCCCTGGAACGCGCCCAGAGCCCCGGCCATCGTGCGTTTGGTGGCGTCGTCGACGAGGACGATGGCGAGCAGGAACTGGTTCCACGTCCAGAGGAACATCAGGATCGTCAGCGAGGCGATTGCCGGCCGGGCGAGCGGCACCTGAACCCGCCAGAACAGCTGCCACGTGCTGGCGCCGTCCACCTTCGCCGCCTCGGACAACTCGACAGGCACGTTCGTGAAGTGCGCGCGCATCCAGAACACGGCGAACGGCATGTACAGGCCGATCAGCGGCAGGATGATCGCCCACCGGGTGTTGAGCAGACCGAGGTCCTGCATCTGGTAGTAGAGCGGGGTGACCACGGCCTCGAAGGGCAGTGTCAGACCGAGCAGGAACAGCCCGAAGACGAACCGGCCGCCAGGCACCCGCAGCTGGCCGAGCCCGAACCCGGCCATGGTGGCGATGAGCACCGACACCGGCACGACACCGGCCACGATGAGCAGGCTGGAGCGCAGCAGAGCGCCCATGTTGGCGGCGGTGAAGGCGTCGGCGAAGTTGCCCCACTGCGGATCCGACGGCCATGCCAGGCCGCTGGGCACGGTGCCGCGCGGCTGCAACGCCGCCGACAGCATGCTCACGAACGGCAGCAGGGTGACCAGGACGAGTGCGATCAGGAACAGCCGGCCTGTCAGTTGTTCACGTCGGCTCAGGTTCACGGCTTCTCCCCCCGGGTCAGTCGCTGGATCGGCAGCACGAAGGCCAGCACCAGCACCATCAGCACGACCGCCAGCGCCGAGGCCAACCCGACCTGACGCTGCGAGAAGGCGAGGCGGTAGATCTCCAGGCCGGGGACCGTGGTTTGCAGGCCGGGGCCACCGCTTGTGGAGATGTAGACGATGTCGAAGCTGGCGAGCGCGGCGATGATCGTCACGGTGAGGCAGACGCCGATCTCCTGCCGCAGGCTGGGCAGGGTGACCGCGAGGAACTCCCGGACCGGCCCGGCGCCGTCGAGGCGGGCTGCCTCGTAGAGCGCAGGATCGATCTTGCTCATGCCGGTGACAAGCAGGATCGTGCAGAGACCGAGCAGGACCCAGGCGCCGATCACGCCCACGGCCGGCAGCGCCGTGTCGAAGTCGCCGAGCCAGGCGCGGGCGAGGCCGCCCAGACCGACCGCGCGCAGCACCTGGTTGATCAGGCCGTTCGAGGACAGCAGCCAGCTCCACGCGATGCCCGCCGCCACGAGTGGGATGACCTGTGGCAGGAAGAGGATCGTCCGGACCACGGTCCCGAAGGCTCCGGTGGTGATCCGGCGAACCACGCTCGCCACCAGCAGCCCGAGCGCCACCGGAATGAAGCTGAAGAAGACGATCAGGATGATCGCGTTACCGATGATCTTCAGCAGGTCGCTGTCGGTGAACACCGTGAGGTAGTTGTCCAGACCCGCCCAGCGGGCCACGCCGATCCCGTTCCACTCGTACAGCGAGTACTGGACGGTCAGGGCCAGGGGACGGAGGACGAAGATCGCGTACATCACCAGGGCGGGCAGGACGTACAACCAGCCGGTCCCGGCCGCGCGGGCCCACCGACGTCGGTGGGCCCGCGTGGACGAGGGGTGGGCGGGACGATCCGGCGACGACACCGTGTCGTCCCGCCCGGTTGGTGCGCTGCCGAGGGCAGACGTCATCGGGACAGTTCCTTCTCGTACTCGGCCTGGACCGCCTTCACGTACCCCTCGGGCGTCTGCTGGCCGGCGATCAGTTTCTGCATCTCGGGGGTGATCGCGGCGGCGAAGATGCCGCCTGTCGCGTTCGCGGTGAAATCGACAGCGCCGTTCTCGGCACCGAGCTGCTGGGACGCCTTGAGCGTCTCGGCCAGGACGGTGTTCGGGGCGGCGGCCGGCACCGGCAGGTCGCTCGGGCCGCCAGGGCTGGAACCGCCGACCGTGACCGCGATCTCGCGGGCCTTGGCGTTGGTGTGGGCCCAGTTCAGGAAGTACGCGGCGGCGTCGGCGTTCTTGGCCTTCGCGGAGACGCCGAAGGTGTTCGGGGCGGACATCGCCACGTGCTTGCCACCTGCGGATTCGGACGGGAAAAGGAAGAAGCCGACGTTGCCCGGCATCGCCTTGTCCAGGTTGGCCGACTCCCAGTCACCGTTGAACATGAACAGGCCGTTGCCCTTCTGGAACTCCCCCACCATCGCGGCGTAGTCCACGGCGTTGGCGTCCTTCGGGAAGTAGCCGGCCTGGGCCCACTTCTGGATGGTCTGGGTGGCCTTCAGCGCGGCCGGGGTGTCGAAGGTGGCCCCTGGCTTCTGGAAGATCCAGTCAGCGACCTGCGCCGGGTCGCCGAACTGGTTCTGCAGCGCCTGGTGCGGGAAGTTGATGCCCGCGGTGTTCTTGTTGAACTGCATGATCGGCTGCACGCCGCCGGCCTTCGCCTTGGCCAGCAGCTCCTCGAACTCGGCGACCGTGGCCGGCGGTTGGGTCATGCCGACCTGCTGGGCCAGCTTCTTGTTGTAGAACACGCCGGTGACGCTGTAGCCCAGCCCCATCCCGTACAGCGACCCGTTGCCCCGGATGTTCTCCCCGACGCGCAACTGCATCAGCTGCGATGCCGGGAACTTGTCCCAGCCGTACGCCGTGAAGTAGGGGTCCAGGTTCTTGAGCAGGTTGTCCTTCACCAGGTCGACCATCGTGGGCAGCCGGATGATGTCGGGCGAGTTGTCCGAGGCCATCACCCGCGGTGCGTTCTCCACGATCACCGTGAACTGGTCCTCGCGGATGTTGAACGTGACGTTCGAGTGCTGCTTGGAGAACTCGTCGGCGAGGGCCTTGGCCAGCGGGAAGCCGGTCTCCGCGTACATCTCCAGGGTGATCGGGTCGGTGCCGAGTTCCGTCTTGACGGCGGCGTCGGGCTCGGCGTTCGACGACCGGTCGGTGCCCGGCGCGCTACAGGCCGTCGCGGCCAGCCCGACGGCCAGCAGCGGCGCGAGGAGCAGCGCTCGACGTCGCGACAAATTTTTCAGCAATACTGCCATTTTATGACTCCTTGATTCCTCCGCGCGCCCCGCGACCATGGCTGCGGGACGGCTCCACCGGGACCGCCGCAGCCGGAGCACCGACACGACGCGCACGTCGCGACCGGTCGCACCGCAGCAGCACGCGTACCGTCACCAATGACCCTCAGCCCGGCGACCAGAGCACGCAAAAGTGGTCGCTAAACTGATTTAGCAGAGCATGCGCGTGACACGGGTAGCTGTCAAGGACCACCCTGCAACGGTCTGGAAACATCGAGTTCACACCGCTGCGGGCGGAACCGGGGCTGGCCATCGGACGGCGACGCATCATGATGGGCGGGAGCGGTGCCCGTGGCGCCGCGCCTGATTCGGAGGACTGATGGGCCGCAACAGAGCAACCCTGGCCGACGTCGCGCGGCGCGCTGGGCTGTCCAAGACTGCCGCGTCGATGGTGCTCAACGGGCGGGAGGGCACCCGGTTGTCGGCCGAGGCGCATCAGCGCGTGTTCGCCGCCGCCGAGGAACTCGGCTACCGGCCCAACCTCGCCGCACGCAGCCTGCGCACCCGCAAGACGGCCACCATCGCCTTCGTCTCCGACATCGTCGCCACCACCCGCTTCGCAGGCGGCCTCATCCGTGGCGCCCTGGACGCCGCGCGGGAGCGGGACCACGTACTGCTCATCACCGAGACGCAGGGCGACGCCACCTTCGAGCAGTACGCCATCGAGGCGATGCTCGACCGGCAGGTCGACGGGGTAATCTACGCGGCGATGGCCACCCGACGACTCACAGTGCCGCAGGCCATCCTCGGCGGCCCGGTGGTGCTGCTCAACGCCACCAGCTCGGACACCCTGCCCTGCGTCCTTCCCGACGACGACCGGGCCGGCCGCTCGGTGGCCACCGCCCTGCTGGAGCACGGCCACCGCGACGCCATCGCACTCATCGGCCGCAACCGGCTCAAGGAGGGCGATCCCGAGGTGTCCCTCGCGGCCCGGGCGCGTCTGCGGGGCATCCACCAGGCGCTCGGCGACGCGGGCGTCACACTGCTGGCAGAGTGCTTCTGCACCGACTGGCTGCCCGAGCACGGCTATGCCGCCATGCGCGGGCTCCTCAACAGGCAGCAGCGGCCCAGCGCTGTCATCTGCATGAACGACCGACTGGCCTTCGGCGCGTACCAGGCACTCGGCGAGGCAGGACTTTCCGTTCCCGACGACATCTCGGTGATCTCGTTCGACGACGACCCGATCGCCGCCTGGCTACGTCCAAGCCTGGCCACCACCGCGCTGCCGCACGAGCAGATGGGGCGGCGCGCGGTCGAGCTGCTACTCGACGGCGGGGCCGCCGAGCCGACGCTGGTCCCGATGCCCCTGCGTCGCCGCAAGTCCCTCGCGCCTCCCGCCGGGTAGAGGTTCGCCACGGCTGCCACGTCGGGTTACGGGCTGTTCCAGCTAAAACGGTTTAGTGCTAGGTTTCCGGCCATGCTTCGTCTAGCCGACCACTGGGTGTGGGACAGCTGGTACGCGCAGGACGACACCGGCCTCTGGCACATGTTCTTCCTGCGCGCGTCCCGCGCCCTGCACGACCCGCACCGCCGCCACCACCGCGCCACGATCGGCCACGCCGTTTCGACGGACCTGCACTCCTGGCGCCTGGTCGCCGACGCCGTGGTGCCCGCCGACGCCCCCGCATGGGACGACCTGGCGACGTGGACCGGGTGCACGGTCCGCGGCCCGGACGGGCGGTGGTACCTGTACTACACCGGCGTGAGTCGTGCCGACAACGGCCTCGTCCAGCGCATCGGCCTTGCCGTCTCCGACGACCTGACCACCTGGCACCGACACGGCATCGACCCGATCGTGCAGGCCGATCCGACCTGGTACGAACTGCTCGACCGGGACCTCTGGTACGAGCAGGCATGGCGCGACCCGTGGGTGTTTCCCGACCCCGACGGCGAGGGTTGGCACATGCTCATCACGGCACGCGCCAACACCGGGGCGGCAGACGCACGGGGCGTCGTCGGTCACGCCACCTCCGCTGACCTGGTCACCTGGACCGTGCAACCACCACTGTCGACGCCGGCCGGGTTCGGCCACCTGGAGGTCCCCCAGGTCGCGGTCGTGGACGGGCAGCCCCTGCTGCTCTTCTCCACCGACGCCACCTCCAGCGCCCGCACCGACGACCACCGGATCTGGGTGGTTCCCGGCGCGAGCGTCAGCGGCCCGTGGGACGTCGCGTCCGCCCAGCCGTTCGCCCACCCGCACCTGTACGCGCCGCGCCTGGTGCCCGGACCCGCCGACGCCTGGTCGCTCATCGGGTTCCTCGACCACGTCGACGGGACGTTCGTCGGTGAGATCACCGACCCTGTTCCGGTGCGCTACGACGCATCGGTCGGGCTGACCGCGAACCCGGTGGGGACCGCCGCGCCACGATGACGCCCGCGCCCCGGCGTGCCAGTCTGACCAGCTGACGCACGCGTACGGGAGCGGGCACCCACCCTCAGGTGCGTGATGTCTCTCCGACATATTGATGCCGGAGAGACATCACACCTGGGACGGTGGCCGTCCCTCACCGCGTCCGCGACGCGCCGAAGGCACACCCTGCCCCGACCCCGCCGTTCGGCCGGCTCACCCGCGACCCGGGCAGTTGCGGTCGCGGCTACCTCACCCGCGGGGTCGGGGCCGCTCGTCTAGCGCTGGGTCCAGCGCTGGTTTGCCGCCCCCGTGCACGACCACAGGATCACCGGGGTGCCGTTGGCGGTCGCGTTGTTGTTCACGTCGAGGCACAGGCCCGACTGGGCGTTGCTGATCGTGCCGTTGGCGTTGACGGTCCAGCGCTGGTTGGTGCCACCGTTGCAGTCCCAGATCTGGACCTTCGCGCCCGCAGTGGCGTTCAGCGGCGCGTCCAGGCACTTGCCGAGCGACTGCAGGGTCTGACCGTTCGCCGTCCAGCGCTGGTTGGCCGCACCGTTGCAGTCCCAGATCACCGGCTGGGTGCCGTTTGCGGTGTTGCTGTTCGGGACGTCCAGGCAGCGACCCGAGGCGGCGCTGGCGTACGCGCTCGACGTCGTCGGTGGCGGAGTCGTGGGCGGCGGAGTCGTGGTGCCACCGCCACTGACCCGGTACACAACGGTGCCGTGCGCCGGAACGCTCGCGGAGATGGTGCCGGTGCTGCTGCTTGTCGAGTTGCTCCAGGCATCCACGAGCGTGAAGGAGCTGCCGGACTTGCCGATGGCGGCGGCCGTCGTGGAGATCGTCGTCGTCGAGCCGCCCTGGTTGAACAGGGCGACCGCCACGTCACCGTTCGCCAGCGGCTTGGCGAGCACCCGACGGGTGCCGTCGAACGAGACCTGTGCGGCCTGCCGACCGAGCGAGTCCTGGTTGATGGCGATCAGGTTGCGGTTGGTCAGGATGGTCAGGGTCGCCGAAGACATGGAGCGGACGTCGTTGCCGGCGATCAGCGGCGACGCCATGACCGCCCACATCGCGAAGTGGCTGCGCATCTCGGTGTCGTTCATGCCACCCCGGCCGACCTCCATCATGTCCGGGTCGGTGAACCCGCCGGGGCGGGCGTACCGCGCCAGGGGAACGTTCACGTTGATGATGTTCTGGATCCCCATCGGGTAGCCGTTGGTCTGGCCGGTGTCCCACGCGTTGGTGATGTCCTCGGTGGTCCGCCACATGTTCGACACGTCGCTCCAGTCGCGCAGCGGACCGGTCTTGGCGTGGATGCTGTTGGGGTTGATGCTGTAGACGATCGGCCGGCCGGTCGCGGCCAGCGCGTCGCGCATCTTCGCGAACGTGGCCACCTGCTCGTCGATGCTGCCGTTCGGCGAGCACCAGTCGTACTTGAGGAAGTCGACGCCCCAGGCGGCGAACTGACGGGCGTCCTGGACCTCGTGGCCCCGGCTGCCCGTCGCTCCGGGGTAGGAGCCGAAGTACTGTGCGCAGGTCTTGTCGACAGGCACCTGGTAGAGGCCGAACTTCAGGCCACGGGCATGCAGGTAGTCACCGAGCGCCTTCATCCCGCTGGGAAAGCGCGTCGGGTCGCCCTGGATGTTGCCGGAGCTGTCGCGGTTGGGGTTGAACCAGCAGTCGTCCACCACGACGTACTCGTAGCCGAGGTCGCGCATCCCGCTGCTGACGATGGCATCGGCAGTCTGCCGGATCAGCGCCTCGTTGATGTTGCAGCCGAACGAGTTCCAGCTGTTCCAGCCCATCGGAGGGGTCCGGGCCACGCCGTTGTCCAACGCCTGGGCCATCGGGACGCGGATGCCGACCAGGACGGCGGCGAGCAGCAGCACGGCCGCCGCTGCCCGCCCCCATCGGCGAGGTCGGATGATTCGCTTCATACGCAGGCCATCCTTTCGGTGATGTCGTCCACCACGGACGGATGCCGGGCGAGGTGAACGGGAGCTGTTAGCGTTAACAGAAGCGCAGGTCATGTTACGGAGACGTTTCGAGGAATTCAACTACTTCCATATGTTGGGGAACCTCGCCCCGGTGGATGGCCGACGGCGGGGCCGTCGACCATCCACCCGGCGCCCCGACCAGCGCCGGCTGACGTCGGCCGGTGCTCGGGCGAACTGCGCGAAGAACCGCCAGACCTCGCCCTTGGTCCAGGTCGTGATGCCACTCTCGGCGTACGTGCCGTCCACCGGGCCGGGCATGTGACCGTTGTCGAACGCCGCCCACTGCACCGGGTAGCCCGCCCGGCATCCCGAGTAGGCGGTGGTGACATGGGTCCGGCTGCCCGCCGCCGGCTCGGGCGGGTTCTGCGCGGTGCAGCCGTTGTTGCGGACGAACGTGTCCCGCAGCGACCGGCCCGCCGAGATGCCGAGCACCGAGTCGCTGAGGCCGTGCAGCCCGAAGTACGCGATGGGCTGCGTCCCACCGCTGCATCCGCTGAGTTGGGCGCCGCTGAAGACCGCCACCGCCCGGAACACGTTCGCCCGTGCGCAGGCCAGCGCGTAGCTCATGCCACCGCCGTAGCTGAACCCGAGCGCGAAACGCTGCGTCGTGTTGACGCAGAGGTCACCCTCGATCAGCCGGATCATGTCGTCGACGAATGTGACGTCCTCGCCTCCGGAGTTGGCCCAGCCGTTGCCGAGTCCCTGTGGCGCGACAAGGATCGCGCTGTTGTTCGACTGCTCCTGCTGCCCGTAGTAGGACCACGGGGTCCCGCTGGTGCCGCCGGAGTTGACCTCGGCCGCGGTGCCGCCCCGCCAGTGGAATGCGAAGATCAACCGGTAGCGGTTGCTGTTGTTGTAGTTGGCGGGGATCCGCAGGATGAAGCTGCGGCTCTTGCCGTTGCTCTGGATCGTGTGCGTGCCGTTGTACAACGTGGGGCTCTTACCGCATCCCCCGCCCGTCCCGGTGTCGCCGGACACCTTGACCATCTGCCACTGCTGGTTGGCTCCGTTGAAATCCGTGTACTGCACGATGTTGGCACCGTCGCCGGTCGAGGCGCCCTGCACCTCCACGACCTTGCCGCTGAGCCGGCTGACCAGCCGTACGCTGCCGGCGTCGGAGTCGGCCAGCCGGAACTGCTGGTTGGTCGCGTTGTTGTCGGTCCACTGCACGACGGCGGCACCGTCGGCGGTCGACCGGTTGCTGACGTCGAGCACCTTGCCCGAGTGCCGGGACTTCAGCCGGTAGAAGCCCGAACCGGAGTCCACGAACTGCCACTGCTGGTTGGCGCCGTTGTTACGCGTCCACTGGGTAGTCCGCGCGCCGTCGTTCGTGGCCTGCCCGTAGACGTCGAGCGCCTTGCCGCTGTTGCGGTTGACAAGGACGTACCAGGCGTTGGTGTCCACCGTCGCCGCCGAGGCCGGCGCCGGGTTGGCCGCGACGAGAGCGCTGGCGGCGAGCAGGGCCGTAGCCGCGGCGGCCAGACCCGATCGCCAGCGGCGAGCCGCACCGATTGTTCCCATGATTCACTCCCTTGAAGGTTAGCGCTAACACAGCTATCCGCAAATGACAGTCATCAATTGCGTGAGTGGGCCTTGCGGGAGCCGTGCGCCCCGGCCGACCGTCGGCGACGGCCGGCCGAGGGCTAGCCGGGATCAGCTCCGCAGCTGCCACTGCTGGTTCGTGCCGCCGTTGCACGACCAGAGGATGAGCTTGGTGCCGTTCGCCGTCGCGGCGCCGTTGGCATCCAGGCAGAGACCCGACTGCACGCCGGTGATCGTGCCGTTGGCGTTGATGGTCCACTGCTGGTTGGCCTGCCCGTTGCAGTCCCAGATCACCACTGCGGTCCCGTTGGTGGTGCCCTGCCCGGTGGCGTCGAGGCACTTGCTGCCGTACACCATCAGTTGCCGGCTGGCGGTTGCCGTCCACCGCTGGTTGGTGGCCCCGACGCAGTCCCACAGCTGGGCCTGCGTGCCGTTCGTCGTGCTGGACCCGCCGATCTCGGCGCAGCGCCCCGACTGCACACCCACTATCTGCACGTTCTGCGGGTTCGTGCTGCCGCCACTCTGGACGCCGGCATTGTTGATCACCGTCTGCGCACCCGACGGCCAGTTGCCGCCGGAGACCGTGACGTTGCCAGAGACGACGTTGCCCCGATCACCGTTCGTCACGTTGGTGCTGTTGTTCGTCGACCAGTTGTTGGTGACGGTGAAGTTGCCCATGTTCTCCGCGTACCAGTAGTTGGCGGTGGCCCAGGTGCCGGTGGAGGAGAACACGTTGTTGCGGGCGGTGTAGTAGCGCGAGCCCTCGTCGAAGTAGAGGCCGAACCAGCCGTTGGTACGCAGGCAGTGGTTCTCGTTGATGGTGCCGCCCGGGTTCGCCGAGAGCGTGTAGATGCACCCGCCGTCGGTCATCTGCTGCATGACGTCGTGCACGTAGTTACCGACGACCTGGTTGTTGGCGGCGGTGGTGGCAGTCGTGTACCGCGGCTGGTAGTTGTACAGGCCTCGGTTGGCGTAGTGCTGGCTGCCGCCCGCGTCGTTGGCGCCCCAGCCGTAACCGACAGACAGCCCGGTGTACGGCATGTTGTAGACCTCGTTGTGCGAGATCAGCGCGGTGTTCACGTAGGTGGTCAGGATCGAGACCACGCCCCGGTACTCCAGACCGAGGTCGTGCACCCGGTTGTTGCTGATGGTGATGTTGCGGTTGACCATCCGCTGGTCACCCGGGTGGTGGGCGTCGGCGCGTACGCCACCGACCACGATGCCGCCCGCGGAGTTGCGGGCGATCTCGGAGCGGGTGACGGTGATGTTGCTGGCACCCAGACCGACGCCGCTGGCGTGGGCGTTGGCGTCGTTGCCGATGCCGATGGCCGTCTGCCCCAGGTTGACGAACTGGGAGTCGCTGAAGGTGATGGTGTTGGCCGCCGAGACCTGTACGGCGGCGGGCATCTGGTTCCAGTTCGGCCGGGTGGCCTCGAACTGCGGGCAACCGGCCTGGCAGGAGGTCAACGCGTCGGACGGCCGGGCCCAGGTGCCGGTGATGTGCGCGCCGGTCTGCTGGTCGGCGAAGCCGTTGCTGCTGCTCGGGCCGAGCCAACTGGTGCCGGTGAAGGTGATGCCGCTGAACGAGATGTGGTGCGCGGGCGCGTCGTAGGTGCCGCCGACGTTCACCAGGGACTGCAACTGCGGCAGCTCCACGGCGACGCTCGACATGTTCTGCCCCGCGAGCGGGATGTAGTTGAGCTGGCCGCTGCCCGGGTTCAGATACCACTCGCCCGGGGAGTCGAGGAACTCGTACGCGTTGGTCAGGTAGAAGGGACCGGCCCGGTGCGGGCTGGACAGTGTGTCGAAGCCGAACGTGTTGTTGTTCCAGGCGGGCTGCTGCATCGTCAGGACGTTGCCGCTGATGCTCTGCACCGGCGAGTAGCGGTCGGTGAACGAGCCGACGCTCTCCACCTCGACCCGGTTCTGGTTGCCGAGGTTGTTGAGGTAGCTCAACGCGCTGTTGCTGAACCGCATGCCGCTGGTGGTGAAGGTGAAGTCGGCCCGGTTGACTGCGGTACGCGCCCGCGTGGCGACGGCGCCGTTGACGTAGAGCTGACGGCTGTCGAGCCCGGCGGGGACGCTGGCCCGCCAGATGTTGCGACCGGCGTCGACGAGCGACCAGCCGGTGACCGCCCGGGCTCCGCTGATCGTCGGGCGGGCCGAGGGCGCGGCACGCCAGATCACCTGGTAGCCGTTGGTTCCGGAGTCGGCGGCGGTCAGTCGCAACGGCGACGAGAGCCGGTAGATCCCGTCGGCCAGTTCCACGACGATGTCACCGGACATCGCGCTGACGCGGCTGCGTACCGCGGTCTGTGCGGCGGTCACCGAGCACGGTTGGGTGGCGGAGCAGGTGGTGCCGGTGCCGGTGGGGGACGCGTAGAGGGTGGTGGTGGCGGCGAGGGCCGGGGACGCCGAGGCGGTTACTGCGGCCACTGCTGCCAGTGCTGTCGCGGCGGCGCCAGCCAGGATTCGGCGCAGCGGCGGACTGGACGAGAGGAGCACGGGACGGTCTCCTGACATGAGGGGTGTGGGGGTGGCGGATCGCCTCAACCGGGCGGGGTCGAGATGCGGTGGGGGTCGCCGAGGATCTTCCGGAGATGGCGCAGGCCATCAGTGGCGAGACGGTCCTGGGACGGCGCCAACGGACGCCAGATCGACGCGGCGGTGGCGATTGTCGCGTTCTGCGCCGTGAACGACTCGATGCAGACCGCGCCCCGGTAGCCGGTGGCCCGCAGGGTGGTGAAGAAGCGGGGCCAGTCGAAGTGGTCCGCGCCGGGCGCGCCGCGATCGGTGCCGCTGACCTGGACGTGTTTGACGTACGGGCCGGCGGCGGCGAGGGCGGCGTAGGGGTCCGCCTCCTCGATGTTCATGTGGTAGGTATCGATCATGATGCCGACGCTCGGGGGGAGGCCGTCGATCAGCTCGATGGTCTGCTCGACGGTGTTGACGACACTCGTCTCGTAGCGGTTCAACGCCTCCACCCCGATGCTCACCCCCGACTCGCCGGCCCGGTCGGCCACCGGCGCCAGGGCACGCCGGAACTGGGCGTAGCACTCCGTGCGCGCCGCCGGCGACATCCGCCAGGTGCGGCCGACCGATGCGTACACCGGACCGCCCACGCACGGAGCGCCGACGGCCGCCGCGCTCGCCACACACCCCAGCAGGTACGCCACAGTCGACTCCACGACGGCCGGCGCGGCGTCCACCAGGTCCCGGCCGGGCGGAGTGACCGCGCAGACACCGGCCGCCGCCAGGCCGTGCGCGGCGAGCAGATCCCGTGTACGGACCGGATCCCAGTCGCCGGGCTGCTCGATCGGCAGCTCCACCGCGTCGAACCCGAACGAGGCGATCCGCGGGATCAGCTCGGCAAGGGCCTCGTCGTCGACCGGCGAGGCCCACACCCAGGGATTGACGCCGACGGCGTACATCGACTGCTACTTCCAGCGCTGCGGATAGCCGGGCAGGTCGGTGCAGCCGCACATGGCGTAGTGCAGCGGCGGCATGCTCGTGTCGAGGTACCGGTCCAGGTTGTCCTGCGTGATCGTCGGCTGCGGCAGCTTCCACGGGCTCGACACCTGCTTGCCGTCGAGGATGGTCAGCGCGGCGATGATCGGCGTACGCCACTGGTACGTCGGGTAGGTCGGGGCGATGGCCGTGAGGTTCTTGTCCTTCCACAGCTTCAGGAAGTCGAGCTGGTCCTCACCGTTCATCGGCGGTACGGGCTTGCCCGCGTCCTGGAACGCCTCGACGGCAGCGACGGCGACCGCACCGGCGTCCATCCAGACGCCGTCGATCGTGCCGTACCGCTGGATGTAGTCGTTGACGATCTTCTTGGTCTTGGCGGGGTCGCCGTCGGTGAACTCGACGCCCACGACGTCGACCTTCGCCTTGTCCAATGCGATCTTCGCGGCGGACCAGCGGGTCTCCAGCACGTCGACGCCCGGCAGGATGCGCAGGGCCAGCAGCTTTCCGCCGGGCTTCATCTTCTGGCTGACGAACTCGGCGCCGACGTGACCGAAGCCGTAGCCGCCCACCGGGTTGATGAAGGTCACCGGGCAGGTGGTGTTGACCCCACGGTCGAAGACGATCACCGGCAGGCCGGCCTTGCAGGCGGCCTCGACGGCCGGGGTGAGCGTGGCGGTGGTGTTCGGCGAGACGATCAGGGCGTCGCACTTCTTGCCGAGCAGGTCGTTGATGTCCGCGATCTGCTTCTGGTCCTTGCCTTCGGCGTCGACGTGCACGAACTCGCTGATCCGGCTGCGCTGCGCGTCGACCTCGGCCAGCATCGTCTTGAAACCGACCTGTCGCCAGGGGTTGTTCAGCGCCGCGTTCGAGAAGCAGATCTTGTGCGGGCCGTTCTTCTTGAACTTCGCGGTGTCCACCATCTTCGGGTTGAGCACCTGCTCCCACGGCTTGTCGGCCGGCCCCGTCGGTGCGACGTCGAGCAGCGCCAACTCGTTGTCGTAGTCAGCCTGCACGAAGAACTTCGACTGCTCCCCCGTGCCCGCCCCCTCGGCGGCGGAGGCGGTAGCCGACGGGGACGCGGCCGGCTCGTCGGTGGCGCAGCCGGCAAGCACCAGCAGGCTCGCCGCGGCCAGGGCGGTAATGGTACGTCTCATCGAGTCTCCTTTTATCTGGAGGAAGAACGCAGGGCCGAGACCGCCACGGCAAGCAGGATGATCGCGCCCTGGACGGTTGATCTGAGGGCGCCGGAGACGCCTGTGAAGTTCATAAGCGCGAAGAGCGTCTCGAGGGTCAGCGCGCCGAGCATGGCGCCGACGACCGAGCCGCGACCGCCGCCGAGCACGACCCCGCCGAGAACGACGGCCGTGATCGCCCCGAACTCCAGGCCGACGCCGGCCTGGAACGACACGCCGCTGTAGCCGCCGAGGAGGATCGCCGCGACCGCCGCCACGAGGCCGCTGAGCATGAACGCGATCGTCTTGGTGCGCCCGACCCGTACACCGCTCAGCTCGGCGGTGCGCGGGTTGTCGCCGACGGCGACAAGCGTGCGGCCGAAGTCGGAGCGCATCAGGAGCACGGCGAGCACCGCCACGGCCACCAGGACGAGCAGGGCGTACGGGATCCGGCCCAGCAGCGGCACGTCCTCGATGGCCCGCCGGCCGAAGCGGCGGAACTCCTCGGAGAGGCCACCCTTGGGTGCGCCGTCGGACCACAGGTACACCGCACCGACGAGGATCAGGAACATGCCGAGGGTGGTGATGAACGACGGCACCCGCAGCACAGTGGTGACCAGGCCGTTCACCAGCCCGACGAGCGCACCGCCGACGAGCAGCAGCACGACCACCGGCCAGGTGCGCGACGGCTCGCTGTCGATGAGCCGGGCGGCGACGACGACCTGCGCCGTGACCAGGGACCCGACGGACAGGTCGAACTCCCCGCAGACGATCACGAAGTACTGACCGGCGGCCAGCAGGATGATCGGCGCCGAACGACCGAGGAACGACATCAGTGACGGCGGCGCGAGGAAGTCGGGCTGCACCGCGGCGACGAGGATCAGCAGCACCGCGAGGATCGCGGCGATCGGCACGACCCCGTCGGTGCGGATCCGCAGTGGCAGTGCACGGCGCTCGGCGATCCGCACGGCTAGGACCCCGCCTTTCGGAGAGCACGTCGGGCGTAGACGGCGACCGCCGCGATGATGATGACGCCCCGGATCACCTGCTTGAAGAAGGCGTCGACCTCGAGTTGGTTGAAGATGGCGTCGATGCTCGCGAGCAGCAGCACACCGCCGACAGTGCCGAGGACACCGCCACGCCCGCCGGCCAGGGCCGTGCCGCCGAGCACCACGGCCGCGATCGACTCCAGGTCGTAGAGGCCCTCGGTGCCGACCCTCGGTGCGCCCGAGCCGAGCCGGCTGGCGAGGTAGACCCCGGCCAGGCCGGCGCACAACGAACACAGCACGTGGGCGGTGACGAGGACACGGTCGTTGCGGACCCCGGACAGCCGGGCCACCTCCGGGTCGCCGCCCACGGCGACCAGGTGATGACCGAAGCGGGTACGCGTGAGCGCGAACCACACCGCCCCGGTGACGACGAGCAGGAGCAGGAACGACACCGGCACCGGACCGACGCGCTGGTACCCAAGTGTTCGCACGAGCGCGGGCGCGGTCTCGCCCGCCGGACCGTCGTAGCCGTTGTCGAGATAGCCCTTGAGCAACAGCCCGACACCGAGGGTCGCGATGAACGCGTTGATCCGCAGCTTCGTGACAAGCAGCCCGTTGAGCAGACCGACGGCGGCGCTGACCGCGAGCGCCAGCCCGATCGCCGGAAGCACCGCGCCGTCGCTGCCGCTCATCGCCTCCGCACCCACAAGGGTGCTCAGGCTGATCACGTACGCCACCGAGAGGTCGAGCGACCCACCGAGGATGACAAGCGTCTGGCCGACGGCGACGAGCCCCAGGCCTGCGGCGACGTGCAACAGGCTCACAGTTGTCGACGGATTGAAGAGCTGACCGCCGTCGGCAAGGACGACCAGCCAGCCGATCACCAGGGTGAGGGCGAGCGCCACGAACACACCCGGAACGGGACGCCGCGCCGGCAGGAGCGAGAGGGCACTCACTGGACCACCTCGGCTCGCGACTGCGGGGCTCGCAACCCCGGCTCACTCCTCGCGCTCACTGGACCACCTCGGCGACGGTGCCCACCGCGAGGGCCACGACGTCCTCCTCTGTCGCACCGGCGGGCAACTCACCCGCGACGCGACCGTCCCGCAGGACGATGATCCGGTCGCTCATCCCGAGCAGCTCGGGCAACTCCGACGAGATCATCAAGACGGCGGCGCCGTCGCGGGCGAGACTGCGTACGAGGTCGTGGATTGCCGACTTCGCGCCGACGTCGATGCCCCGGGTCGGTTCGTCGAACAGCAGGATCCTCGGGTTGATCGCGAGCCAGCGGGCGAGGACGACCTTCTGCTGGTTGCCGCCGGAGAGGAACCTGATCTCCTGGTCGTCGCCGGCCGAGCGGACCTGGACGGCGGCGAGCAACTCACGGACCCGGATCGTCCGTGCGGCACGACCGGACCGGGTCGCGAAGACGGCCCGGCTGGCCAGCAACGCGTTGTCCAGCACCGACTGTCGGGCGACGATCCCCTCCCCTTTGCGGTCCTCGGTGACATAGGCGATGCCCGACCGCATCGCGGCACGCGCCGAACGCAGCCGAACCGGCCTGCCGTCGAGCGTGACCTCGCCGCTGGTGAACGGGGCCACCCCGAACAGCGCGCGGGCCAGCGCAGACCGACCCGAGCCCTGCAATCCACCGACACCGAGGACCTCGCCGGCACGCAGGTCGAGGGTCACGCCCCGCAGCTTCCGGTTTCCCGCGTCGCGGACCGTCAGCCGGACCTGGCCGACGTCGTCGGGATCGGCCCGGGCCGGGTAGTAGCTGGACAGCTCCCGGCCGACCATGTGCCGCACCAACTCGTCGGCGGTGGTGGCTGACGTGTCCACGGTGGTCACCCGGCGGCCGTCCTTGAGGACCGTGATCCGGCTGGACAGGTCGAAGACCTCGGTGAGCCGGTGCGAGACGTACAGCAGGCCGATGCCCCGCTCCTGGAGCCGGCGTACCAGCCCGTAGAGCAACTCGACCTCGTGGTCGGCCAGGGCCGCCGTCGGCTCGTCCATGATGAGCAGCCGCGCGTCCAGGGCGAGGGCCTTGGCGATCTCGACGACCTGCTGTTGGGCGACACCGAGCCGCCCCACCGGGGCGTCGGCCGGCAACGTGGTCTCTCCGATGGAGGCGAGCAGTCGCCTGGTGCTGTCGAGCATCTCGCGGCGGTCGACAAGCCCGCGGCGGGTCGGCTCGTGGCCGAGGTAGACGTTCTCGGCGACCGTCCGCTCCGGCAGCAGGTTGAACTCCTGGTGGATGATGCCGACGCCGGCCCGCTGCGCGTCGCGCGGGCCACGGAACGCGCGTACGTGGCCGTCGAACTCGACAGCGCCCTCGTCCGGGGCGTACGCGCCGGAGACGATCTTCATGAGGGTCGACTTGCCAGCGCCGTTCTCGCCGACGACGGCGTGCACCTCGCCGGGCGCGACATCGATGTCGACACCGTCGAGGACACGGACCCCGAGAAAGGATTTGCCGATGCCCCGCAGGGCGAGCAGCGGCGCCGGCCGTGGATCTGACATCCCGGGAGCCCTTTACAGATAGTAGTCATCGGCGAGATCGGAGGCCGTTCGGCGTACGGACGCGACGCACTTTCGCAGCCCGCCACGGCCCCTTACGTTTTTATGGTGCAAACATTTCCTTGACATCGACGAAACATCACACGTATGAAGATAGATGTTTGGATGCGACGGCGCAATCCTCGATCCACAGCCGCAGCCACCGCTCACGCCCTGCATCGCCAGTGACGTCGACGCGCGGGCGTCGGGCGCACCCACCTCACCGTCCGACAAGATCGGATGTTCCCGATTTATTGACATATGTCGATGCCTAGCTCATCCTGACGTCGACACCCGCAGGACGGCAACACCGCCCATCTCACGCTGTGTGACGTTCCGCGGGCCTGACTGCCGTTTCGGCGGACGGCACGAAGACCGACCAGCACTCGTGCCCACACGTGTCCAGACACAACCTGACGCGCTGTCCGGCACGTGGTCGCACCCCCCGTTGCCCGCCCGACCTAGGAGACGGCATGCGTCGCAAGACATTGATCATGGGCATGATCGCCAGCCTCATGCTGGTGCTCGGCCTGGCCCCGCCAGCATCGGCGGCCCCGGCCTTCCGCGCCCTGTTGTTCACCAAGACAGCCGGTTACCGGCACGACTCGATCCCCGCCGGGATCAGCATGTTCCAGCAGCAGGCTGCCGCCAACAACTTCGAGCTGGTGCAGACCGAGGACGCGAGCGTCTTCACGCCCGCCAACCTGGCCACGTTCGACGTCGTCATCATGTTCCAGACCTCGGGGATGGTCTGGACCTCGGCCGCCCAACGCCAGGCCATCGAGGGCTACCTCGCCAGTGGCAAGGGCATCGTCGGAGTCCACAACGCCACAGACATGGGCATCGAGGCCGAATATCCGTGGTGGGACCAGACCATCAACGGCGGCGCCCACATGCCTGAGCACTCCCCCGGCGTGCTGCCCGGCACCGCCATCGTCGCCGACAAGCAGCACCCCTCGACGGTCGGCCTGCCGGATCGCTGGCAGCGCAGCGAGGAGTGGTACAACTTCGACACCAACCCGCGCGGCAACGTGCACGTCCTGGTGACCGCCGACGAGCGCACGTACAACCCGGGCTCCCGCGCGATGGGCCCGGACCACCCGATCTCCTGGTGCCGCAACGCCGGTGGCGGACGGGTGTGGGCCACCGCGATGGGCCACGCCGCCGAGTCCTACAGCGAGACGAACTTCCGCAACCACGTCCTCGGTGGCGTGAAGTGGGCCGCCGGCAACCTGCCCGGCGACTGCGGCGGCACCGTCTGGGGCAACTTCGAGAAGCGCACCCTCGACGACAACACCGTCGACCCCATGGCGATGGCCGTGGCACCGGACGGACGGGTCATCTACGTCCAGCGCGGTGGCCAGGTGAAGATCTTCAAGCCGTCCAATAACAGCACCGTCACCGCGGGAACGCTGAGCGTCTACACCGGAGGCGAGGACGGGCTCACCGGCATGGCGCTGGACCCCAACTTCGCCAGCAACGGGTACGTGTACCTGTACCACTCACCGGCGAGCAGCAGCACCGACGTCAACCGGGTATCCCGCTACACGCTCAGCGGCGACACATTGAACCTGTCCAGTGAGGCGCGGATCATCGACATCCCCGCGTACCGGGACCGCACCTTCCCCGAGCCCGGCCACACGGGTGGCTACATCGAGTTCGGCCCGGACGGCAACCTCTACATCGGCACCGGCGACGACACGCCACCGAACCTCGACCCCAACTGGCAGGGCTACGCTCCGCTGGACTGGCGCTCCGGCAAATCCAACCTCGACGCGGCCCGCACCGCCGGCAACACCAACGACCTGCGCGGAAAGCTGCTGCGTATCCGCCCGCAGGCCAGCGGCGGTTACACGATCCCCACGGGCAACCTCTACGCCCAGGGCACCGCGCAGACCAAGCCGGAAATCTACGCGATGGGCTTCCGCAACCCGTTCCGCTTCTCGATCGACGCGGCCACCGGCTGGGTCTACCTGGCCGACTACGGACCGGACCGCAACCCGCCCACCACCAACCGCGGCCCCGAGGGCCTGGTCGAGCTCAACGTGATCAAGGCGCCCGGCAACTACGGCTGGCCGTTCTGCCACGGCGACAACCAGCCGTACGCGCCGTTCAACCCGGACACCGGCGTGGTCGGCGCGAAGTTCAACTGCTCGGCACCAGTGAACAACTCACCGAACAACACGGGCCTGACCAGCCTGCGGCCGGTCGTGGCACCCAACATGTGGTACGGCTACGGCACCTCGCCGACCTTCCCGGAGCTGGGCTCCGGCGGCTCCGCGCCGATGGGCGGGCCGGTCTACCGCTACGACGCGGCGAACCCGTCGGCCACGAAGTTCCCGCCCTACTACGACGGGGTGCACTTCTTCTACGAGTGGTCGCGCAGCTACATCAAGGAGGTGCACTTCGACTCCGCCACGGCGGTGACCCGCACCAACCCGTTCCTGCCCACGGCCCGGTTCAACAAGCCGATGGACATGGAGTTCGGCAAGGACGGCTCGCTCTACCTGCTGGAGTGGGGCACCAACTTCGGCGGCGGCAACAGCGACTCCGGGCTCTACCGGATCGACTACATCCAGGGCGGCCGGTCGCCGATCGCCAAGGCCACCGGTACGCCCACGAGTGGTAGCGCGCCGCTGACCGTCCAGTTCAGCAGCGCCGGCACTGCCGACCCGGACCCGGGCAACACGCTCAGCTACCAGTGGACGTTCGGCGACGGCACCACCTCCACGGCGGCGAACCCGTCGAAGGTGTACACCACCAACGGCAACTACACGGCGCAGTTGAAGGTCACCGACAACACCGGCAAGACGGGCTTCGCCAACGTCCAGATCACCGTCGGCAACAGCGCTCCGGTGGTCACCATCACCACCCCGCCCACCGGAGGCATGCTCACCTTCGGCGACAAGGTGTCGTACCAGATCACCGTCACCGACCCGGACGGCGGAACTGTCGACTGCTCGAAGGTGGTCCTCAACCCGGCGCTCGGTCACGACGACCACGCCCACGAGACAACCGAGTATCCGGGCTGCTCGGGCACCATCTCCACCGACCTGCTCGGTGGGCACCCCGACGGCGCCAACCTGTTCTACGTGCTGAACGCCAGGTACACCGACAGCGGCGGCGCGGGAGGCGCGGCACCGCTCACCGGCACCGCGCAGGTGATCCTGCAACCCAAGCACAAGCAGGCCGAGTACTACAGCAGCCAGTCCGGTGTGCGGGTCGTCGAACAGTCCGCCGCGGAGAGCGGCAAGCGCGTAGGCGACATCTCCAACAACGACTGGATCGCGTTCAACCCGATGAGCCTGTCGGGTATCACGAACGTCAGCTACCGGCTGTCGTCGCCGTCCGGTGGCGGCACCATCGAGCTACGCGCCGGCTCGCCGACGGGCACGCTGCTGGCCACGACGACGGTGCCCAGCACCGGTGGCTGGGACAACTACCAGTCCACCGCACCGGTGAACGTCGCCGCCCTCGGCGGCACACAGACGCTCTACATGGTGTTCAAGGGCAGCGGCAACAACTGGTTCGATCTCGACGCGTACACCTTCGGGGGTTCCGGTGTCGGCGTTCCCGGCAGCGGGACCGGCACCGGCGTGGCGGGAAAGACCTGGACGCTCACCGCGCAGCACAGCGGCAAGCTGATGGACGTCAGCGGCGTCTCCACCGCCGACGGCGCCCAGATCACCCAGTGGGCGGCCACCGGTGGCAACAACCAGAAGTGGCAGGCCGTCGACGCCGGCAGCGGGGCCGTCTATCTGAAGGCGGTGCACAGCGGTAAGTGCCTCGACGTCGTCGGCGGGTCCACCGCACAGGGTGCTTTCCTGCAACAGAGCACGTGCAACAACGCCAACCAGCAGAAGTTCCTCGTCACGGCCACTGCCACCACTGGTGTCTACACGGTCAAGAGCGTGCCGAGCGGGCTCTGCATCGATGTGAACGGCGCTTCCACTGCTGACGGGGCGCGGCTGCTCCAGTGGGGTTGCCACACCGCCGCCAACCAGCAGTGGCGGTTCACAGCGGTATGACGGACGGCGCCGGCCACCCGATCCTCGGGTGGCCGGCGCATCCCGTCGCCAGGCGAGCGTCTACGTCCCGAGCAGCCCGGCCGCGCGCAACGCCGGCCAGAGCTCGTTCGGGACGTCGGCCTCGGACCGGCGCAGCGTCTCGGCCACCTGGGCCGCGTCACGCAGGCCGACGACGGTCGAGACGACGGCCGGATGCTGGCGGACGTACGCCAGTGCCGCTTGCGGCAGGGTCACGCCGTGGGCCTCGCACACGTCGGCGATCCGCCGGGCGCGCTCGATCACCTCCGGTGGGGCCTGCTCATAGTTGTAGACCGCGTCGGCCGGCGGCCGGTCCCGGGCCAGCAGCCCCGAGTTGTAGACCCCGGCGATCACCACGCCGACCCCACGGGCCTGCGCGGCGGGCAGGAGGTCGGCAAGCGCGCCCTGCTCCAGCAGCGTGTACCGACCGGCGCACATCATGACGTCGACATCGGCCTCCTCGACGAACCGGGCCAGCATCGCCGACTGGTTCATGCCCGCGCCGATCGCGCCGATGACGCCCTCGTCGCGCAGCCGGACCAGCGCCGGAACGGCCTCGGTGGCCGCCTGCTCCCAGTGCTCGTCGGGGTCGTGCAGGTAGACCACATCGATGCGGTCCAGGCCCGTGCGCTCCAGGCTGGCCTCCAACGACCGGCGTACACCGTCGCCGCTGAAGTCCCAGACCCGCCTGTGGTCGGCCGGCACGTCGAAGCCCTCGGCGTCGCGCTGTTGTGCGGTCTCCGGCGACGGTACGAGCAGCCGCCCCACCTTCGTCGACACCACGTACTCGTTGCGGGGGCGGGAGCGCAGGGCAGCGCCGAGGCGCCGCTCGGACAGCCCGAGCCCGTAGTGCGGCGCGGTGTCGAAGTATCGGATGCCCGCCGCCCACGCGGCGTCCACGGCGGCGGCGAACTCGTCGTCGGAGGTCGCCCGGTAGAGGTTTCCGCCCTGAGCGGCGCCGAAGCCCAGGGCGGTGAGTCGGACCCCGGGCCGACGCGGCAGCGCCCGGGGCGTCACGACTCCCCCAGCCGGTAGGCGCGGCGTGCGGTGTCGCGCCAGATCGCCGCCCGCTCGGCGTCGCCGAGCGGTTCCAGTAGCTCGGCGAGCACCTCCACCCACCTGGTGTACGAACTGGCGAGCAGGCACACCGGCCAGTCGGAGCCGAACATGAGGCGGTGCGGGCCGAACGCGTCGAGGGCCTGGTCGACGGCGGGCCGCAGGTCCGCGGCCGACCAGGACGGCCCGTCCACCTCGGTCACGAGCCCGGAGAGCTTCGCCGTGACGTTCGGCTGGGCGGCGAGCGCCCGCAGGTCGCCGGGCCAGTCGCCGAGGCTCCGCTGCCCGAGCGCGGGTTTGCCCAGATGGTCGAGGACGAACGACACCTCGGGCAGGTCCCGGACGAGCCGGATGGCGGCGGGCAGTTGGCGGTCCCGGACCAGTAGGTCGAAGGTGAGGTCGGCGGCGCCGACCGCCGCGATGCCCCGCCGGACGTCACGCCTGTCGAGGTAGGCGGGGTCGGGCTCGGACTGGACCAGATCGCGGATGCCGACCAGCCGCTGCCCGCCGCGTGCGGCACGGAGCCGGTCGATGCGCTCGTCGATGTCGTCGGCGCTGAGGTCCACCCAGCCGACGACACCGCCGATCAGGGGGTCGTCGGCAGCGACGCCCAGCAGGTGTTCGGTCTCGGCCACCGAGGCGATGGACTGCACGACGACGGTTTCGGTGACGCCTGCGGCGCGTGCCACCGGGGCGAGGTCCGCAGCGGTGAAGTCGTTGTCGATAGCGGCCATCGTGTGCGGGTCGATCCACGGTTGCGGGTGCCGGGCGCGGATCCAGAGGTGGTGGTGTGCGTCGACGATGCCGGGTCGTCCGGCCAGCTGCGTGGCGATCATCGGCCGAGCCAGCCGCCGTCGACGGGCAGGACGGTGCCGTGCACGTAGTCCGAGGCCGGGGAGGCCAGGAAGACGACGGCGCCGGCCAGCTCGTCGGCACGCCCCCACCGGCCGGCCGGGATCCGGCCCACTATGGCCTCGTTGCGGTCGGGGTCGTCGCGGAGCGCCTGGGTGTTGTCGGTGGCGATGTAGCCGGGTGCGATGGCGTTGACGTTCACCCCACGACCCGCCCACTCGTTGGCAAGTGCCCTGGTCAGCCCGGCCAGGCCGGACTTCGCCGCGGTGTAGCTCGCCACGTTGATACCGCCCTGGAAGCTGAGCAGCGAGGCGGTAAAGATGATCTTGCCGTGGCCCCTGTCGACCATCTGTCGACCGATCTCCCGGCTCAACACGAACTGACTGGACAGGTTCACCTGCACCACCCGATCCCACATCTCGTCGGGGTGATCCGCCGCCGGTGCGCGACCGATCGTGCCACCGTTGTTGACAAGGATGTCCACCGGGCCGAGCGCGGCGACGTCCTCGACCAGTCGGTAGACCGCCGCGCGGTCACCCAGGTCCGTCCGGAAGCCGGTGAACCGGCGACCAGCGGCCCGGACCCGCTGCTGCACCGCACTGCCCTCGGACTCCAACTGCGCCGACACCCCGATGACGTCCGCACCGGCCAGCGCCAGGGCCTCCGCCATTGCCAGGCCGATGCCCCGCCGGGCGCCGGTCACCAGCGCGGTGCGTCCGGAAAGGTCGAACAACGCGCTCATCGGCCCTCCTCCCGCCAGTCCAGCAGCACCTTGAGGACGCCCCCGCCACCCTCCAGGGCCACGAACGCGTCGGTGACCTCCTCGACCGGCAGCACCCGGGAAATCAGCTCCCGGGCCGGCACGACCCCCGCCGCGACGAGCCGGATCGCCTCGGCCACATCCGCCCGCGAGTACAACCGCGCACCCACCAACTCCAACTCACGCCAGAAGAACCGGTGCAGGTTCACCGGACGTGGCTGCGGGTGGATCGCCACCAGCACCAACCGGCCACGGGTCGTCAGCACGTCGACGGCAGTGCCGACCCCGCCGGCCGAGCCGGACACCTCGAACGCCACATCCGCCCCCGCGCCGCCGGTCCGCTCGTTCACAAGCGCCACCACGTCGGTCGACCCCGGATCGACAGCCTCGATCCCGATCCCGGAAGCCACCGACCGGCGGAAGCCGTCCGGCTCGACGAGCACCACCTGCGCGCCACGGTCGCGGGCCACCGCGGCGATGAGCACACCGACCGGCCCGCCACCCACCACCACCACCTGCTCGCCCGGCACGACCCGCCCACGGCCGACGTCGTGCACCGCCACCGCCACCGGCTCGACGAGCGCCGCGTGGTCAAGTGGAAGATCGTCGGGAAGCGCGAGCACCAGATCCGCCGGGACCGTCCACGACGACTGCATGGCACCTGGCGAATCGATGCCAAGGAAATCCATCGAATGGCAGATGTGCGAGTCGCCCCGGCGGCACGCCGGGCAACGCCCGCAGGCGCGCGTCGGCATCACCGTGACGGCCTGCCCGACCGACCAGCCGGTCACACCCTCACCGATCGCGGCGATCCGGCCGGACATCTCATGCCCGAGAACCGCCGACGCGCCCACCCGCGCGTCCATGTCGCCGTGGAAGATGTGCAGGTCCGTGCCGCAGATCCCGGTGTACGCCACCTCGATGCGTACCTGCCCGGGACCGGGCGCCTGCGGGGCTCGATCCTCGACTGCGAGGTCCCGTGCCCCCCGGTAGACAACTGCCTTCACCGCTGCTCCGTCTCGACGTGGTGGGATTCCGCCGCTGCGTACGGTCGGACGACTGCCCTGTTGCCGCGCGTCCGCGACCCGAGGATGCGGGCCCGGGTCGGGCTGGGCCGGTTCGGCCGGGTGGTCCCGGCCGGCGTGGTGAGCGGCCCGGTCCGGGCGCCAGCCGTCGGCGTGCCGGCGAGCGCCGCCGATGTCCGCCTGGAGGCTACGAGCGAGGATGACACTCGGGGTCCTTTCGGTGATGGCGGGTTTCCGGGCCGGAGTGGGCCCGGCGGGATCAACGCCGGACGGGTGCGGCGTCCTGGTGGGCCGCGACGGCGTCGGCGAGCAGGGACTCGACCCGCAGCGCCGGCGCGGCAGAGGCGTCGTCGGCCTCCGCGAGCAGCCGCAGGCCGGCCCGTTCCGGGCGGACGTTCGGGCTGTCCGCGCTCGGGCTGCCCGGCCGGTGACCGGCGGCCACGATCGTCGCCTCGTCGACCCGGATGCCGAGCCCCGGCGCGTCGCCGAGGACGAAGGCGCCGCCCTCGATGTGCAGGTCGACGTCGAGGCCCACCGGCGGCCGCAGGTCCTGCAACTCGCTCACCAGGTGGTTGGGGACCGAGGTCGCTGCGTGCAGCAGACCGATCGGGCTGTTGCCGATGGGGCTCACCGGCAGATCGTGGGCGTGCGCCAGGGCGGCCACCCGCAGAAAGTGGGTGACCCCCCAGACGGCGGCCGACTGGACGATGTCGAGGGCGCCCGCACCGATCAACGGCCGGTACTGCTCCAGTCCGGTGAGGTTCTCGCCACTGGCGACCGCCGCGCGGACACCACGACCGACGGCGGCCAGACCTTCGGCGTCCCACCGCCGCACCGGCTCCTCGATCCACACCAGATCGATGGTGCGCTCCAGCTCGCAGACGTGCCGGACGGCCTGCTTGCGTGACCACGCCTCGTTGACGTCGAGCATCAGGCCGGGTCGACGGCCGTGGCCCGCCTCGGTGAGCACGTCGCGCACCAGGGCGAGCCGTTGCCGGTCCCGCTCGATGTCGAGGCCACCCTTGAGCTTGGCGGCACGCAGGCCGTACCCGGCGTAGACCTCGTACTCCGCGACGAGTTCGTCGTCGCTCAGGCCGATGTCCAGACCCGAGGCGTACGCGGGAACCTGTCGGTCCCGGCCACCGAGCAGCCGCCAGAGCGGCTCGCCGGCAGCCTGCGCCTTGATGTCCCACAGGGCGGTGTCGAGCGCGCCGACGGTCCCGAACACGAGGCCCCCGTGGCCGGCCTTGAACGTCTGCCGCAGCATCCGGTCGTACAGGGTGGTCACCGCGCGGGGATCCTCCCCGTCGATGGCTGCGAAGATCGCCTCGATCTCCACGTCCGGCCCCAGGCCGACGCCGCTGATCCCCTCGTCGGTCTCGACGATGACGATCGGCACCGTGGTGACGCCGTGGGGAAGCACGCCGTTGGCGTCGCCGACGGGCCGACCCCACTGTTGGACGGTCGTCAGGGTTCGATACCCGGTGATGCGCATATCAGCCTTTCGTGGAACCAGCGGCGACGCCGTCTGCGATCTGGCGCTGAAGGAACAGGTAGACCGCCAGGACGGGAATCGCGGCGATGAGCACCCCTGAGGCGAACGTGGGGATGTCCTCGGAGTACTGCCCGCGCAGCGAGGTCACCCCGACCATCAGGGTGCGATGGTCGGCCGACGGCATCATCAGCAGCGCGATGAGCACGTCGTTCCAGCAGAACAGGGTGTTGAGGATGCCTACCGACAGCAGCGCCGGAGCGCCGAGCGGCAGCATGATCCGGCCGTAGACGCCGTACACGCTGTTGCCGTCGATCCGGGCCGCGTCGACGATCTCCGCCGGGATGGTCTTGTAGTAGCTGGCCATCAGGAAGATCGTGAACGGCAGGAACTGCGCGACGTAGGCGAGGATCAGCCCCGGGTACGTGTCGACGAGGCCGGTGTCCGCCATGATCCGAGCCAGCGGCACCATGATCACCTGGAAGGGCACGAAGAGCGCCGCGAGGCAGCCGATGAACAACGCCGACGAGCCACGGAACCGCAGTTGGCTCAGCGCGAAGCCGGCCATCGACCCGAAGAGCAGCAGCAGGAACACCGAGCAGGCCACCACGAGCAACGAGTTGGCGGCGTACCGGGCCATCCCGACGCTGCTCCACGCCGTGGTGATGTTCTCCAGGCGCAGGGAGTCGGCAAGCGAGAAACGGTCGAGGATGTACTCCCGCCGGGTCTTCATCGCGACGTTGGCGGTGAACAGCAGCGGGTAGATCGTCGCGAGGGCGAGCAACCCCATCGGGAGAACGAGCAGCCAGCGGCCCAGTCGGACGCGGGACATCAGTCCACCTTCCCCGATCGTCGGAGCAGTTTGAGTTGCAGCAGCCCGACGACGAGCATGATGACGAAGAGGACCGTCGACGCGGCCGACGCGAGCGCCGGACGGTTCATCTGGCCCTGCTGGATCCAGATGTAGTACTCCGGCAGGTACGTCGAACCCTCCGGGCCGCCGGTGGTCATGACGTAGAGCAGGCCGAACATCGAGGTCAGCATCCCGATCATCGTGGTCACGAAGACGAACTGGATGGTGCGGGTGAGGCTGGGGATGATCACGTGCCGGATGACCTGGCCCAGTGACGCGCCGTCGACCCGGGCGGCGTCCAGCAGCGTGCCGTCCAGGGTCGCGAAGCCGGCCAGGAACACCACGAGCGCCATCCCGAAGGTCGCCCAGACGTGGACGCCGACGACTGCGAACATGGCGACGTCCGGGTCGCCGAGCCAGTCCACGGGGCCGATGCCGACCGCGCCGAGCACGGAGTTGACAGGGCCGTCGAAGGACAGCAGAAGGTTGAAGATCGCGCCGACGATGACCGGGGACAGCACGGCCGGGAAGAAGTAGACGCTGCGGTAGAACCGATGCCCCGGCACGCGCAGGTAGATGAATGTGGCGATGATGCCCGGGATCGCCACCGCCACCGGCAGGAGCAGCACCAGCAACCCGACGTTACGCAGCGCGCCCCTGAACAGTGGGTCGTGGAACAGGTCGACGTAGTTGTCGAAGCCGACAGCCGCGCCGTCGCGCTCGCCGTCGCCGGTGAAGGAGAAGTTGACGCCGAGCAGCAGCGGCCACAGCCGCAGCAGCACGAGGATCAGGATGGCGGGAGCGACGAGCACGAACGGCGCGAGGAGTTCGGCGCGGCGGCCACCGGTGGCACGCCGGGCGGCGCCGCGAACGCGGTGCTCCGGCGGCGGTGTGGGCTGCACCCCGCCGGCCCGCCCGGTCGAGACCGGACGGACCGACGGGAGCGACTTTCCGATCGGCACGAGATCAGCCCGCCGCGTCGGAAGCTGCCATCTGCTTCACGACCTCGTCGACGGTGACCGAACCGCTGAGCAACTGCTGGGACAGCCTGCCCATCAGGTCGATCGACTTCGACGAGAGCGCCACGTGCGGCGCGGGCTTGCCGGTCTTGATCTCGGAGACGATCGTGGTCACGGCAGGGCCGCCCTGCGACACGTCGATCGTCGTGTCGGCGGTGATCGCGCCGGCGTTGGCGTAGAACGCCTTCAGCGCGTCGGTGGAGGTCAGCGAACGCACCAGATCGGCGGCCACCTTCGGGGCCTTCGTCCACTTGGCGACCGCGTAACCGATGCCGCCGTCGTACGGCAGGCTCGGGGTCGTACCGGCGGTCACCACCGGCGCCGTCATGACGCCGAGCTTCTCGGGCGTGACGAACTCGTTGAAGTCCTTCCAGTGCCCGATGTCGGACATCAGGCCGATGATGTGCGCGGCCTTGGCGGACTGGAAGACGGCGAACGCGTCGTTGAACATCGCCGTGGAGTTCGCCCCGTCGTTGTTCAACCCCGCGGTGCCGGTCTCCTTCCACAGCTGGAAGATCCGCTTGACGTTGGGCGAGTTCCAGTCCCGCTTGCCGGCGATCCAGTCGTCGTACTCCTGGCCGGTGAGGATGCCCGACGCCATGGCGGACAGGAAGAACTGGATGCCGATGCCCTCCTTGTTGCCGACGGCGAAGCACTTGGCGCCTGTCGCCTTGGTGATGGTGCCGCAGTTGGCGAGGAACTCCGGCCAGGTCGTGGCCGGCTTCGCCGGGTCGAGGCCGGCCTTCTCGTAGAGCGCCTTGTTGTAGTAGATCGGGTGCCCCTGGAGGGTCACCGGTGCGGCGTAGGTCTTGCCGTCCTTGGCGAACGCGTCCCAGCCGGCCAGCCGCTGCCGGTCCTCGGCCACCTGCTCGTCCAACGGCAGGAGGGAGCCGACCCGGTCACGGATCTGGCCGCCGCCGTTGAAGAGGATGACGTCCGGCCCCTTACCGGACTGTATCGCCGCGCCCAGCAGCGTGTAGTACTGGTCGAACGGCTGGGCGACGAACTCGACTGTGACGTCCTTGTGCTTCTTGGCGAAGTCGGCCTTGGCCTTCTCCACGTACGCGGCGGAGCTCGCCTCGCCGGACTTCCAGTCCCAGACGATCAGCTTGTCGGCCGAGCCCGAGGACGACGAACCAGATCCGGTGGCGCTTCCACAGCCCGTCAGGGCCAGCCCCGCAACGAGGACTGCGGCCCACACTGCTCGTTGCTTCATCGTTGCTCACCTTCGTATGGGGAGTGGCCGCAGAACCGGCCGTCGATGCAAGAATGACCGAGAACGTAACTCGTATGACGTATCACGTCAACGTTTACCCGTACACTGGGGCGAAATCGTGGCTCGGGGCAGCCACGCGGAGGTGGACATGACGGCATCGAACGAGACGACAGTGAATGGTTCAGCGGCACCCACCTGGGCTCGCCGTCCGGCCAACCTGGCACGAGCGATCACCGCAGAATTGGTGAACCGGATCGTCCAGGGCGTTCACCCGCCGGGCACCCCGCTGCCCCCCGAACCGGTGCTCTGCGAGACCTTCTCGGTGAGCCGGACCGTCATCCGCGAGGCGGTGAAGATCCTCCAGGAAAAGGGCCTCGTGCAGGTCCGCCAGGGCAGCGGCACACTGGTCACCCCTCCGTCGGCGTGGGACATGCTCGACGAACTCGTTCTCGCCGCGACCATCGCCGAGGACGACAGCCTGGCGATCCTCGACGACCTGGTGGTCACCCGGCGGGTGCTGGAGTCCGACATGGCCAATGTGGCCGCCCGACTCGCCGACCAGGACACCATCGACCGGCTGCGCGCTCTGGTCGACCGGATGGACGAACTCGTCGACGACCACCTCGCCTACCAGGAGCACGACCGCGCCTTCCACGACACCGTCATGCAGGCATCCGGAAACCGGATCGCGCGGGGCGTCGTCCGGTCGCTGGAGAGCCAGGTCGTCAACACCGCGCGGTACATGGGCCGCCCTGAGCGCGCCATGTGCGTGGCCTCCAACCAGGGGCACCGGCGCATCTACGAGCGCATCGCCGCACACGACCCGGACGGCGCCGCCCAGGCGATGTTCACCCACATCACCGAGGCCTGGCTCGTCCGTCGTAGCGGACCGGACAGTCCGACGCGGTTGCAGCGCTGACAATCGGGCGGCACGGGTCGCCACGGCCGTGACCTGAGCGGTGCGCGGCCGGGTTGGTCGAGATTCAGGGCCGTCCATGGCTTGTGAATGTTAGCGATAACAGACTACGCTCGGGCCCCAGAGGCGCAGGGCACGCTTCACCCCTCCACAGGACCCCGCCGGGCCGGTGGAGCCGCGCACGAGCAACGCCCCGCTGGCGGGTGTCCGGGCCTCTCCACAGGACGTTGAGCACCCCGGCCCGCCCCTGCGGGAGCCTGCGGGCATCCAACACAACCTCCGTGTGCCGATCCACGACACCGCCACGCGCCGAGTCGAGCGCCGTCCCCGACCACAGGCCTCCGTGCGGTGCCGATACCCCCTGCCCTACAGCCCCGTCTCCGCTCTTTCGATCCGTCAGGTGAGCGTCCCATCCCTGGGAGGTACCGATGACATCCACACCCACACCGCCGAGGACCCGGCTCAGGCGCGCGGGCGCCTGGCTGGTGAGCCTGCTGCTCGTCTCGACGCTGCTGCCGGCCACCGCGGCGCGCGCGGACAACCCCATCGTCCAGCACATCTACACCGCCGACCCCGCCCCGCTGGTGCACGACGGACGCGTCTACCTCTACACCGGCCACGACGAGGACGGCTCCACGTACTTCACGATGAAGGACTGGCGGGTGTGGTCCTCCGCCGACATGGTCAACTGGACCGACCACGGCTCCCCGCTGAGCGTCAGCACCTTCAGTTGGGCCAGCGCCAACGCGTGGGCCGGCCAGGTCATCGCCCGCAACGGAAAGTTCTACTGGTACGTCCCGGTGACCGCCCGTGCGACCAACTCGATGGCCATCGGCGTCGCGGTGTCCGACAGTCCCACCGGGCCGTTCCGGGACGCCATCGGGCGGCCACTGGTGGGCAACGGCGAGATCGACCCCACAGTGTTCGTCGACGACGACGGCCAGGCGTACCTGTACTGGGGAAACCCCAACCTCTGGTACGTGAAGCTGAACGCGGACATGATCTCGTACAGCGGTAGCGCCACCAAGATCCCGCTCACCACCGCCGGCTTCGGCGCCCGGTCCGGCAACACGAGCAGGCCCACGCTGTACGAGGAAGGCCCGTGGGTCTACAAGCGCAACGGCGTCTACTACAACGTGTTCGCGGCGGAGTGCTGCTCGGAGTTCATCGGCTACTCGACAGCGACCGGCCCGACCGGCCCCTGGACGTACCGGGGGACGATCATGCCTCGGCAGGGCGCCAGCTTCACCAATCACGCCGGGGTCATCGACTTCAACGGCGGCTCGTACTTCTTCTACCACAACGGCGCGCTGCCCGGCGGCAGCGGCTACACCCGCTCGGTGGCAGTGGAGAAGTTCACCTACAACACCAACGGCACCATCCCGACGATCAACATGACCACGACCGGCGCGCCACAGATCGGGACGCTGAATCCGTACGTACGGCAGGAGGCCGAGACCATCACCTGGGGCTCCGGCATCGAGACGGAGCCGGCCAGCGAGGGCGGGATGAACGTCGGCTTCATCGAGAACGGCGACTACATCAAGGTAAAGGGAGTGGGCTTCGGCGCGGGCGCGACATCGTTCAGCGCCCGGGTGGCCTCGGCGACCTCCGGCGGCAGCATCGAGCTGCGTCTCGGCAGCCCCACCGGCACCCGGGTAGGTAGCTGCTCCGTGCCGGGCACCGGCGGGTGGCAGAGCTGGCAGACCGTCTCCTGCGCGGTCAGCGGCGCAACCGGCAACCAGGACCTGTACCTGCGGTTCACCGGGGGCAGCGGCAACCTGTTCAACGTCAACTGGTGGCAGTTCCAGAGCGGCGGCAACCCGACGCCCACGCCGTCCCCCACAGCGATCCCCACGCCCACGCCGATCCCGACCCCCACGCCGATCCCGACCCCGACCCCCACGCCGACGCCGACGCCGACCAGTCCGGGTGGGCAGTCCTGCGCGGCCACCCACACGGTGGTCAACAGCTGGCAGGGCGGGTTCGAGGGGCGGGTGACTGTCACCAACGCGGGGGCCAGCACGATCAACGGCTGGCGGGTCACCTTCACCCTCGCCAGCGGGCAGACGGTGGCGCAGAGCTGGAACGGCACGTTCAGCCAGCAGGGCAACCAGGTGACCCTGGCAAACGCCGGCTACAACGGCCAACTCGCGGCGGGAACGTCGACCACTGTGGGCTACCTCAGCGCGAGCACCGGGAGCAACGAGCCGCCGGGAAACCTGAGCTGCGCATCGGCCTGACGACTTCGGAGGGCGCCGGCCCGTCTCGTCGGGGCAACGACGAGACGGGCCCGCCCCCGTCGGCCATCCGGCCCGCAAGCATCATATCTTTTCCATTCAGATTGCTCTATGGTTTCGTCATTGTGTCGGATGCATGACCGGTCTACACCAGCGCAGACATCCGATGCGGAGATACCGAGCCGCGACGAGCGCCGCCCCGAGGAGGCCCGAGATGTCAGATGTAACGCGCAGGCAGGCGCTCAAAATCGGAGCAGCGGGCGCCACCGGCGCGCTGTTGCCGCTCTCCCAGCTCGGCGACAGCCCGGCGCCCGCATCGGCCGAGGCGCAGGCCGCTAACGACCTTGTGCTGTGGTATGACGAATCGGCCGGCACTGACTGGTTGCGGGCACTGCCGATCGGCAACGGTCGCCTCGGCGCCATGGTCTTCGGCAACGTCGACCGGGAAACCCTCCAGCTCAACGAGGACACCGTCTGGGCAGGCGGTCCACACGATCCCAGCAACACGAGAGGCGCCGGATCGATAGCGGAGATCCGTCGACGGGTCTTCGCCAACCAGTGGACGCAGGCGCAGGATCTGATCAACCAGACGATGCTCGGCAACCCGGTCGGGCAGCTGGCGTACCAGCCGGTGGGGAACCTGCGACTGACCTTCGGGACCTCGACGAGCGCGTCGCAGTACACCCGGCGGCTCGACCTCACCACGGCGACCACCTCGGTGGCGTACGTGCTCAACGGTGTACGCCACGAGCGGGAGGTCTTCGCCAGCGCACCGGACCAGGTCATAGTGGTACGCCTGAGCGTCGACAGGGCGGCCTCGCTCACGTTCACTGCGACGTTCGACAGCCCGCAACGCACCACGGTGTCCAGCCCGGACGGTGCCACGATCGCCCTGGACGGCACGTCCGGCAGCCAGGAGGGCGTCACCGGCGCGGTCCGCTTCCACGCGCTGACCCACGCCACAGTCACCGGTGGCACAGTCACCAGCTCCGGCGGCACGCTGCGGGTCTCCGGCGCCACAAGCGCCACACTGCTGATCTCGATCGGCTCCAGCTATGTCACCTACCGCAACGTCGGTGGCGACTACCAGGGCATCGCCCGCCGGAACCTGACCGCCGCCCGGGCTCGTAGCGTCGACGAGCTCCGCAGCCGGCACATCGCCGACTACCAGGCGCTGTTCGGGCGGGTGAGCCTCGATCTGGGTCGCACCGCCGCCGCCGACCGGACGACCGACGAGCGGATCGCGCAGCACAGCTCGTCCACCGACCCGCAGTTCTCGGCGCTGCTGTTCCAGTACGGCCGGTACCTGTTGATCTCGTCCTCGCGCCCCGGCAGCCAGCCGGCGAACCTCCAGGGCATCTGGAACGACCAGATGACCCCCTCGTGGGATTCGAAGTACACGATCAACGTCAACCTGCCGATGAACTACTGGCCGGCCAACTCGACGAACCTGCCCGAGTGTCACCGACCTGTCTTCGAGATGATCAAGGATCTGGCGGTGGCCGGCGCGCGAACCGCCCAGGTGCAGTACGGCGCCGGCGGCTGGGTCACCCACCACAACACCGACGCGTGGCGGGCCACAGCTGTCGTCGACGGCGCGTTCTGGGGAATGTGGCAGACCGGCGGCGCCTGGCTGAGCACCCTCATCTGGGACCACTACCTGTTCACCGGCGACGTCGAGTTCCTGCGGGCGCACTACCCGGCAATGAAGGGGGCCGCGCAGTTCTTCCTGGACACCCTCCAGACGGAGCCGACCCTGGGCTGGCTCGTCACCAACCCGTCGAACTCGCCGGAGCTGTCCCACCACGCCAACGCCAGCGTCTGCGCCGGGCCCACGATGGACAACCAGATCCTGCGCGACCTGTTCGACGGGTGCGCCCGGGCCAGCGAGATCCTCGACGTGGACCCCACGTTCCGGGCGCAGGTCCGCGCTACCCGCGACCGGCTCCCTCCGACCCGGATCGGCTCGCGCGGCAACGTCATGGAGTGGCTGTACGACTGGGTGGAGACCGAGCCCAACCACCGGCACGTCTCCCACCTCTACGGACTGCACCCCAGCAACCAGATCACCCGCCGGGGCACACCCCAGCTGTACGAGGCCGCGCGGCGGACCCTTGAGTTGCGCGGCGACGACGGGACGGGCTGGTCGTTGGCCTGGAAAATCAACTTCTGGGCGCGACTGGAGGACGGCGCGCGGGCGCACCGGATCCTGCGCGGCCTGGTCACCACCGCCAGGCTGGCGCCGAACATGTTCGACCTGCACCCGCCGTTCCAGATCGACGGCAACTTCGGCGCGACAGCGGGCATCGCCGAGATGCTGCTGCACAGCCACAACGGCGAACTGCACATCCTTCCGGCGCTGCCCAGCGCCTGGCCGCAGGGCCGGGTGACCGGCCTCCGTGCGCGAGGTGGCTACACAGTGGGCATCGCGTGGAGTGCCGGCCAGCCCCAGGAGATCCTGGTCGGCGCCGACCGGGGCGGTACGGTCCGACTGCGCTCGCGGCTGTTCACCGCGACCCACTCGGTCGTCGACGCGGTCACCGGCGCCCCGGCCCGCACCACGAGGATCGAGTCCGACGTCATCGAACTCACGGTGCAGGCGGGACAGTCCTACCGGGCGTACCCCGGGGTCGCGCCGAGTCCGACGGCGACGGCGATTCCGACGCCGACACCGATCCCGACGCCCACCCCGACTGCGACCCCCACGCCGACCTCCACTCCCCCGCCGTCTGGGGCGGCGACTGCCTCCTACGCCATCGACAACTCGTGGGCGGGCGGCTTCCAGGCCACAGTCACCGTCACCGCCGGCTCCACGCCGATAAACGGGTGGACCGTGTCCTGGACCTTCCCCAACGGGCAGACCATCGGCCAGCTCTGGAGCGGCACCCACACCCAGAGCGGATCGGCGGTACGGGTGACAAACGTCGCCTACAACGGCGCGCTCGCCGCCGGCGCCTCGACCACCTTCGGGTTCACCGGCTCCTGGAACGGCACAAACAACCCACCGGCCAGTCTCACCTGTACCACGAGCTGAGTCGTCAGGCTCCCGCGCGGGAGTTGGGCTCGGCCACCCGCCTACCGGGCGGCGGGTGGCCGAGCCCCCCGCACGAACACCGGCTAGAAGTCGTCGTCGAAGGCGACCGAACCCGTCACACCTACCTGGTACGCCGACACCCGCCGCTCGAAGAAGTTTGACAACTCCTGCACGTCCTGCAGCTCCATGAAGGCGAACGGGTTGCTCGACCCGTAGTGCGGCGCGATGCCGAGCTGGGCGAGGCGGCGATCGGCGACGTGCTGGAGGTACTCCCGCATGTCGGCAAGGGTCAGGCCCGGCACACCGTGGCCCAGCAGGTCCTCGGCGAACTGCACCTCGCACTCGACGGCCTCGGTGATCATCTGGCGGACCTGGTCGGCGAGGTCGTCGTCGAACAGGTCCGGCTCCTCGGCACGGACGGTGTCGACGACGTCGAACGCGAACGCCATGTGCATCGACTCGTCGCGGAACACCCAGTTGGTGCCGGAGGCAAGGCCGTGCAGCAAACCCCGGGAGCGCAGGAAGTAGACGTAGGCGAACGCGCCGTAGAAGAACAGCCCCTCGATGCAGGCGGCGAAGCAGATCAGGTTGAGCAGGAACGTCCGCCGATCCTCGCGGGTCCGCAGCTGCCGCAGGTCGTTCAGCGAGTCGATCCACCGGAAGCAGAACTCGGCCTTGCGACGGATCGAGGGGATGTTCTCGATGGCGGCGAAGGCAGCGAACCGCTCGGCCTCGTCGGGCACGTACGTGTCGAGCAGGTTGAGATAGAACTGGACGTGCACAGCCTCCTCGAACAGCTGCCGGGACAGGTAGAGCCGACCCTCCGGGCTGTTGACGTGTTGGTAGAGGTTGAGCACGAGGTTGTTGGCGACGATCGTGTCGCCGGTGGCGAAGAACGCCACGAGGCGGCTGACCAGGTGCCGCTCGGCGGGCGACAGCTTGTCCAGGTCGGTGAGGTCGGCGTGCAGGTCGACCTCCTCGACCGTCCAGGTGTTGCGGATGGCGTCGCGGAACCTGTCGAAGAAGTGCGGGTAGCGCATCGGGCGCAGGGTGAGATCCATCCCGGGGTCGAGCAGCATGTGCGTGGTCCTCGTGTTGGCAGTGTCGGTAGTGGTGTCGGCGGCGGTCACTGGCAGGCCTCGCACGACTCGGGGTTCTCCAGCGAGCAGGCCAGCGCCTCGGCGTCGGTAGTGGACGGCGCGACGAGAGCCACTGTTGCCTGCTGGATGCGGGTGGCGGGGCGCGAGCGCAGGTAGTAGGTGGTCTTCAGCCCGGCCTTCCAGGCGTACAGGTACATCGAGGAGAGCTTGCCGATGGTGGGCGAGGCCAGGAACAGGTTCAGCGACTGGGACTGGTCGATGAACGGGCCGCGGGCGGCGGCCAGGTCAATGAGCGCCCGCTGCGGCAGCTCCCACGCGGTGCGGAACAGCTCCCGCACGTCGGCCGGCAGCGCCGCGATGCCCTGCACCGACCCCTCGGCACGGCGGATCGCCGACCGGATCTCGTCGGTCCACAGGCCACGGGCCTTCAGCTCGCGTACCAGAGCGGTGTTGACCTGGAGGAACTCACCGGACAGGGTCTCGCGCTTGAACAGGTTGGACACCTGCGGCTCGACGCACTCGTAGCAGCCGGCGATCGAGGCGATGGTCGCCGTCGGCGCGACAGCCACGAGCAGCGAGTTGCGCAGCCCGTACGCCGCAACCCGCTCGCGTAACGCCGCCCAGCGCGCGGTCTGCGTACCCTCGACACCCCACAGGTCCGGTTGCAGGTCGCCCCGCGCGGCCCGGGTCTGCCCGAACGCCGGGTGTGCGCCGGCGTGGCGGGCCAGGTCGGCGGAGGTCTCCAGCGCGGTCAGGTACAGCTCCTCGCTGATCCGGGTGGACAGCTCCCGCGCGGCAGGCGAGTCGAACGGCAGCCGCAGCGCGAAGAACACGTCCTGGAGACCCATCAGCCCGAGCCCGACCGGCCGCCAGTGGGGGTTGCTCGCCGCCGCCTGCGCTGTCGGGTAGTAGTTGATGTCGATGACCCGGTCGAGGAACGTCACAGCCGTCCGGACCGTTTCGCGCAGCTTCGGCCAGTCGATGCCGTCGCCGGCGAGGTGCGCGGCGACGTTCACCGAACCCAGGTTGCACACCGCCGTCTCGGCGTCGCTGGACACCTCGATGATCTCGGTGCAGAGGTTGGACAGGTGCACGACGTTGCCCGGCTCGGCGGTCTGGTTGCACAACCGGTTGGCGGCGTCCTTGAAGGTCATCCACCCGTTGCCGGTCTGGGCGAGGGTGCGCATCATCTTCCCGTACAGCTCCCGCGCCGGGACCTGCCGCACGTAGCGGCCCTGCGCCTCGGCCCTGCGGTACGCGGCGTCGAACCGCTCCCCCCACAGGTCGGGCAGCTCGGGCACCTCGTTCGGGTCGAACAGCGACCACATCTCGTCGGCCTCGACCCGGCGCATGAACTCGTCGGGGATCCAGTTGGCCAGGTTCAGGTTGTGGGTACGCCGGGCGTCCTCGCCGGTGTTGTCCCGCAGTTGCAGGAACTCCTCGATGTCCGGGTGCCACGGCTCCAGGTACACGCAGGCAGCGCCCTTGCGCCGGCCGCCCTGGTTGACGGCGGCGACGCTCGCGTCAAGGGTGCGCAGCCACGGCACGATCCCGTTGGACTGCCCGTTCGTGCCGCGGATCAACGCGCCCCGGGACCGGACCCGGGAGTAGGCGATGCCGATGCCGCCGGCGAACTTGGACAGGTTGGCGACCTGCGCGTACCGCTGGTAGATCGAGTCCAGCTCGTCGCGCGGCGAGTCGACCAGGTAACAGGAGGACATCTGCGTGTGCCGGGTGCCGGAGTTGAACAACGTCGGGGAACTGGGCAGGTAGGCCAGGCTGGACATCAGCCTGTAGAAACCGACAGCCTCGTCCGGCGTACGGGACAGGCCGCAGGCCACCCGCAGCAGCCAGAACTGCGGCGTCTCCAGAACCAGCCGACTGGTGGGGTGGCGCAGCAGGTACCTGTCGTAGACGGTACGCAGGCCGAAGTACTCGAACCTCCGGTCGCCGTCCCTGTCGATCGCGTCGTCGAGCAGCGCGGCGTGCGCGGCGACGAACGCGGCGGTGCCGTCACCGATCAGGCCCTCGGCGTGGCTGATCCGGATCGACGCGCTGAACGAGGTGACGCCCTGCCGGCGCACCTCCTTGTCGACGTAGCCGGACAGCAGTCGGGCGGCCAGGCGCGAGTACTGCGGTTCCTCGCCGATCATCTCGGCGGCGGTCTGGATGGACAGCCGGTCCAGTTCGGCCGTCGTCGCTCCGTCGTACAGGCCGCTGATCGTGCGGGTGGCAACCCGCAGCGGGTCGACGTCGGTCAGGTCGTCGGCCCACCGCTCGACCGCCCGGACGATCCGGTTCACGTCCACGGGCTCCATGCGGCCGTCGCGCTTGCGGACCTGCATCGGCGTCCGCCGCACTGCCGTCTCGCCGCTGACCGGGGCTACCTCGGTGACTGTCACCACTCACTCCTCGCGAGTTCGAGACCAGATGGCCCTCGGACGCGCGGGAGCAGACACCGGCGGACGCCACGCCCGCAGGGCGTGGGTCAGGTGGCGTCAGCCGTCCCACGCGGCCTCGGACCGCCGTCCACCCGGGTGCGGGTGTACGGCGCGCTGGCAGGTCTTCGGACTCGCGGGCACGACCGGGCTCGCCGGTCTCCTACTGGCCGTCGCTTCCCAGGCCTTGTGGCCCAGTGCCTATGACGGCTGTCGTTCCCACTCACCGCTGCGGGACAGTCCCGGATTTTCACCGGGTTCCCTGTTGCCTCGACCGCCGGAGCGGCCGAACCAGCTGCGCTCGACACCATATATAGGGGCGGCAGCGTTTGTCACACCCCACATGTCGGCGTCGGCGTGTCGCCGGCGCCGGCGCCCACCGCCATCGATCGACGGGTCAGCCCGCGAGGGCGACCGGCTGCGTGGCACGCGTCCGTCGCTCGGTCGCGTAGCTGAGCACCGCCAGGCCCAGGCCGAGAATCGCGAGGACCACGCCCACCCAGGCCGGCGCGAGATAGCCGAACCCCGCGGCGATGACGACGCTACCCAGCGCGGCGCCGAGGCTGTTGGCGACGTTCATGGCGGACTGGCTCATCGCCGCGCCCATCAACTGCGCTCCCGGCGCGACGGTGATCAGGCGCGCCTGTACGACCGGCCCCAGGTAGAGGCTTGTCGCGCCCACCAGGAACGCGCCCACGAACAGGCCGACCGGGTTCGACGCGACGAGGCCGAAGACGGCGATGCTGACGATCATGGCGACGAAGCCGCCGAACATGCTCCGGTGCAGGTCCCGGTCCGCGAGCCAACCGCCCAGGGCATTGCCGACCGTCATGCCCAGGCCCACCGCGACGAGCGCCCACGGCACGGTCGTGGCCGAGAGTCCTGCGACGTCGGTGGTGACCGGCGCGAGGTAGGTGTTGACCGCGAAGAGACCGGCGAGGCCCACCGCCCCGGTGGCCGCCACGAGCCACACCTGCGAGGTCCGCAGGGACCGCAACTCGGCGGCCGGCGAGGCGTCGACAGCCGCGACGACCTCCGGAACGACGGCCAGGACCGCCAGCAGCGTGAGCACGAACACACCGGCGATGACCAGGTACGCGGCCCGCCAGCCGACCGCCTGCCCGAGCCGCGTGACCGCCGGCACGCCCACCAGGTTGCTCACGGTGAGACCACCGAGCACGGCGGCAAAACCCCGGGCCTCGTTGCCGGGGCCGAGCAGGGCCGCCGCGAGCAGACCCGCCGCGCCGAAGTACGCGCCGTGCGGCAGCGCCGCGACGAACCGGGCCACCAGCACCAGGTCGAACGTGGGCGCGATCGCCGAGGCGACGGTGCCGATGACGAAGAGGACGAGCAGGCCGAGAACCAGTTTCTTACGCGGCAGTCGGGCGGTCAGCGCGGCGATCAGCGGCGCGCCCACCACCACGCCGAGCGCGTAGGCGGTGATCGTCCAACCCGCGCGGGCCACCGCGTCCGACGACGACTCCGCGTACTGCTGTGGGAGCAGGCCGCGTGCGATGTCGGGCAGCAGGCCCATCGCCGCGAACTCGGTGAGGCCGACCGCCACACCGCCCAGCGCCAACGCGAGAACCGCCCCCAGGCGTCGATTTCTGCTCAGTGCATGCACCGAGCGAATTTAGCAACAGCGTTGCGTAATAGGGTGGTGAGATGACGCGCACCACAGCCGACGTCACCTTCCTGCGCGGCTACAACCAGGCACTGGTCATGGCGCTGGGACGTACCGTGCGGACGTTCGAGCGGTCGACAGTCGTCGACGCCACAGGCCTGACGCCGCAAGCCGTCTCCAAGGTCCTCGCCCGGCTGAGCGCCGACGGCCTGATCCGCACCGCAGGCGTCCGCCGGCCCGGCATCGGCAAGCCCGCAGTCGTCTACGAGATCGTGCCCGACAGCCGGTACGCCATCGGCGCCCACGTCGCCCGCCGTACGCTGCGGCTGGTCCTCGTCGACCTGGCCGGCACGGTGCAGCACTGCGCGGTCAGCCCACTGCCCGGCGACTTCACCCCGGCGCAGCTCCTCGACGCGCTCAGTTCCGGCATCGACGCGATACCCGGCGGCGCCGACCTGCGGGGCCGGCTGACCGGCGTGGGCATCGGCATGATCGGCCCGCTGGACCACGCACGGGGCCTGGTCCGGGACGCCCACGGTCTGCGGCACTGGCACGACGTCCCGCTGCGCGACCTCGCCGAGGCCCACCTGGGCCTGCCCGTGCACCTCGACAAGGACGTCACCGCGGGGATCACGGCCGAGGCGTGGCGCCACGGCGGGACCTTCGGCGACGCCGTCCTCATCATGGTCGAGTCCGGCATCGGCGGAGGCTTCTGGCTGGGCGGCACGGCACACCGGGGCGCGCACACCAACGCCGGGGAGTTCGGCCACACGGTCGTCGCCCTGGACGGGCCGTCGTGCGTCTGCGGGCGGCACGGATGTCTGGAGATCGTGCACCACCGCGCCGCCGAGGCCGGCGACATCGGGCGGGCGGCCCGGGTCCTGGCCGTCGGCGTGGTCAACCTGCTCCAGACCCTCGACCTCTCCCGCGTGGTGCTGGCCGGCGCCGACCTCCTGCGGCACGCGGACACCTACCTCGCTGCGGTCGAGGAGGCAGTGCACACCGAGGTGCCCCGCGCGGACTGGCTCACCACTGACGTGACGCTGTCCAGCCTCGGCGCGGACGTGATCGCCGCCGGTGCGGCCATGCAGGTCCTCGACAAGCAGTACGGCGTTCCCGATCTCGCCCCGCTCTAGCGGCACCGGCGGACGAGGCCGGCGACCTGTCAGCCCTCTCGGGTGTGGACCAGGGCGGCGGCGAGGCCCAGGGCCGCCTTCTCGGTGGCGGAGAGCGCGGGGTCGAACCGGCGCAGGCCCAGCGCCCGCCGCAGCTGGCCGGCCCGGGGTGGCTCCGCCCGTCGCTGAAAGGCGTCGAGCCCGGCGCGGGCAAAGCCGGCGAGCTGCGGGTCCGGGCCGACCGCCACCTCGGCGAGGATCAGAGCGGTCATTGCCACGTCCAGGTCGGCCGGCCCTTCGGCAGCGTTGCGCCAATCGATCACGACCGGCCCACGCGAGGTCACCATGACGTTCTGTGGGTGCAGGTCGAGGTGCAGGACGCGGGCGGCCGGGTCGGCGCTGAACCGGGGCGGCAGGGCATGCAGACGGTTGTGCAGGTCCACGAGCAGGTCGGCGGCCGTGTCGACGTCGGTGCGCTCGGCGAGCATCGAGGCCAGGAGCGTCTCGCCGTCGAGTCGTTCCAGCACCAGGTCGGGGCCGTCCGAAGCGTGGACGGCCGGGACCGGGTAGCCGGATTTGCGGAGGTGGCGCATCAACGCGGCCTCCGACGCCGTGTCTCCGCCCTGGCGGTAGCGACGCAGCACCCTCAGCTCGTCGAGCGCGAAGACATCGGCGTCGCGCCCGGACGCGAGCAGTGGATGATCGACCATGACAGTGGACGCTAGCCCGCGCCGCTGTGCTCTGTCGCCCCGCTGGGGGCGGGCCGCGGTCACGGCCCGCCCCCAGCGGCTGCGCTACCGCCTACTCACTTCGCGCCGGTGACGGTGAACGGCCGGGACACAGTCGTCGCCGACCGGGCGCCGGTAAGCGTGACGCTTGTCGCGCCCACCTTCGCCGCACCCGGGACGACGACAGTCGCGCCGGAGATCACACCGTCGCCGTTGGCCCGCACGGACGTGACCGCCAGGCGGTCGCCGAAGGCGATAGTGACCTCCTCGTTCGGTACGAACCCGGAACCGTCGACAGTGATCGACGTACCGCGTGGCCCCGCCGTGTTCGTCAGCGCCGCCCGAGGCTTGTAGCTCGGTGCCTGCACCCGCCCGGTCACCTGCACGGTGGCCGTGGCCGGCGTACGGGTGGACGCGCCCGTCGCGGTGACGGCGTACCGGCCGGGCTGCGCGTCACCGGAGGTCGGGACCGAAGCCCGTACCGTTCCCCTCGCGGAGGCCGCGACAGTCGTGGTCCGGGACGGGTCGGTGCCGACGGTGACTGTCACCTGCTCGCCGACGGCGAACCCGCTGCCGTCGACGGTGATCGCGTCGCCGGTCGTGACGGCGCCGGCCCCCGGCAGTGCGATCGCCGGCTGCGATCCACCGCGTGCGACGGTCACTGTGAAGGCGGTGGTGCTGCTCGCCAGCGTGTCCCACGCCGTGACGTGCACCGTGTAGGTGCCCTCCCGCGCGTAGGTGTGCTGCCCGCTCAGCGCGCCGGACGACCCGATCGTGACGTCCTGCGGAACCGTGCCGTCACCCCACTGGACGCGGGCGCGGTAGCCCGTCGTACCGGGCACGCCGCCGCTCACCGAACCGAGGTTCGCCGCGAGGGCCTGCCCGGCGGTGGCCTTCTGGTCGGCCGCGGCTGTCATCGCCAGCGCGGGAGCCGGCGTGCCGTCGTCGGCCACGGCGAACACGTGGATCCGGCCCGCCGAGCGGGGGTCGCCGGTCTGCGTCGGCAGGGTCACCGACACAAGCGTCTTACCCGCCGGGATCTGGTACGGCGCGGTGGCGAACAGGAACGGCTGGGCGCCGTCCCGGCTGGTGCCACTCAACCGGTACGCGGACTTCGCGACAACGATGTTGCCGTAGGACGGGGTGCCGTTGGCGTTGCCACCGAGCGTCCAGTCACTCATCTGGATCGGGATGCTGGCGGTGCTGCCGTCGCTGAACGTCGCGGTGCCCGTGGTGCTCTGGTTGCCCTGCGTGCCGGCACCGATGAACGAGATGCTCCGGGCGTCGGCCGGCAGGTGCAGGTCGATCGTCGCGCCGTTGCCCGTGGCGTTGTCCGGCTGCCCCGCCGGGATCACCGGGAGGGTGAAGGCCAACGCCGTTGCGGGCACCTCGTGCCGCTGACCGGCGGTGACACCGGCCGCTGCCAGGGCGGCCCGCGAGTACGCCCACGACTTGGCGTCGCAGTCCGCCGCGAGGGTGCCCTCGTCACCGATGCAGACGGTGTCGAACGCCGCGGTGAGGCCGCCTTCCGGCACGTACGCGACGTCGACGCCGACCGTCGCCGACGCCTGGCTGGTGCCGTCGGTGACTGTGACGTTCGCCTGGTGGTAGCCGGGCGTGGTGTAGGTGTGCTCGCCGCTGACCCGGTAGACGGCCCGGGAACTCAGCGTCAGGGTGCCGTCGGTGACAGGTGAGCCGTCACCCCAGTCGATGGTGGCCCGGTAGCCGTCGGCGGCGCCTCCGGTGACAGTGGCCAGTGGCACCGACACCGGTGCGCCGGACCTGGCGTGCACGCCGTCGGTGGCGGTCACCGTGATGTCGCCGCCGCCCAGGTCGATGTCGCCTCCGGCGAGCAGTTCGATCTCGGCGAGGGTCGGTTGCGCGGCGCCGACGGTCCTGGTGACGACGAGACGGAACTGGGTGTAACGCCCCGGCTTGTCGATCTGGAATGGACGGGTCTGGTTGCGCCAGCGGAACACCTCGCCCGTGCGGGAGTCGAGGGTGCTCCAGGTGATGCCGTCGTTGGAGCCCTGCAACCGCCAGTCCGCCGGGTCGCCCGCACCCGCACCGGACGTGACGGTGTAGAACGTCGGCTTCTGCTTGCCGCCACGGAACGCCCAGGTGATCTGCGGCGTCGCCGAGGCGAAGGTCAGCTGGGTGGTCGACGAGTCGTCGAACAGCTTCGAGGCGTCCTGACCGCCGGTCGCCGTGGCGGTGCCCAAGCCGGGGCCTGTGACGTCCTGCAACGGCTTCGGCGCCTTGTCACCCTTGGTCAACGACGGCGGTACGTCGTTCTTGCCGGTCCCCCAGGACGACGGGTTGGGGCCCATCTGGAAGTCGATGGTGCCGCCCTTGACGAGCGCGGCCACGTCGATCGACACCCCGCGCTGCTTCTTGCCGTTGACCTTCACGTCCTGCACGTACACGTTGCGGGTGCTGTTGTTCGGCGCGTTGACCACGATGTCTCCGCTGGTGCGGCGGACGGTCATCCTGGTGAACTGCGGCGAGCCGATGGCCCAGTGGGTCGACCCGGCCTGCAACGGGTAGATGCCCAGCGAGCTGAGGACGTACCAGGCCGACATCTCGCCGTTGTCCTCGTCGCCCAGGTAGCCCTGGCCGATCTCGCTGCCGACGTAGAGACGCCGCATGATCTCGCGGACGGCCGCCTGGGTCTTGGCCGGCGCGCCGGCGACGTCGTACATGTACGGGATGTGGTGCGACGGCTGGTTGCTCATGCCGAGCTGGCCCATCCGTACCGCCCGCGCCTCGAGCATCTCGTGGATGATCCCGCTGTACCCGCCGGGGCGGTCGGCGTTCTCCGGGGTCGCGAAGAACTCGTCGAGCTTGTCCCGCAGCGCCTTGCGCCCGCCGTACAGGTTGGCCAGGCCCTGGCCGTCCTGCTGCGCGGTGAACGCGAAGTTCCACCCGTTGGTCTCGGTGTAGACGCCACCCCAGTCCAGCGGGTCACCGGCGAGGAACGCGCCGGAGGCGTCGCGGCCCTGGAAGAGCTTCGTCTTCGGGTCGAAGAGGTGCACGTAGTTGCGGGCGCGCTCAAGGAAGTACCGGGACTCCTCCTTGAGGCGTTCACGCTGCGACTTCGGGGTGGCCGGGTCTTTGGCGAGGGCCGCGGCCATGTTGCCGATGCCGTAGTCGTTGATGAAGCCCTCCAGCGCCCACGACACCGACTCATGGGTGGAGGTCGGAGTGTAGCCGAGGAACAGCGAGGTCTCGATGCCCTTGCGGCCGACCTCGCTGCGTCCGGACGCGACGGTCGCGTCCTTGACCGCCGCGTCGTACGCCGCCAGCGGGTCGGGCAGCTTGACCCCGCTGAGGTACGCCTGGGCAAGCGCCACGTTCGCGCTGGTGCCGGTCATCAGGTCGGCGTAGCCGGGTGACGACCAGCGGGCGATCCAGCCGCCGTCGCGGTAGTGCTGGACGAAGCCGTCGGAGATCTTCGCGGCGACGTCCGGGTACAGCAGCGCGTACGCGGGCCACACGGTGCGGTAGGTGTCCCAGAAGCCGTTGTTGACGTAGATCTGCCCGTCGACGATCTTCGCGCCGGTGCGGGTGGCTGTCGACGTGCCGGTCGGTGCCGACACCGGGCTCGCGTACTGCCAGTGCGGCTTGGCGGCGGTGCCGGTGTTCTCCGACTGCGAGTTCGGGTACAGGTTCAGCCGGTACAGGTTGGAGTACATGGTCACGAGCTGCGCCTCGGTGGCGCCGCGCAGCTCGACGCGGCCGAGCCGGTCCTTCCACGCCGCGGTGGCGGCGGCGCGGATCTGGTCGAAGCTGCGCCCGGTCGCCTCCAGGTCGAGGTTGCGGCGGGCCTGGTCGACCGAGAGGAACGACGTCGCGAGCCGCATCGTCACCTGGCGGTTCGCCGAGACGTCGAAGGTCGCCGACGTCGCCGACGACGCGGTGGGCGCGCGGTCGAAGGCGCCGGACACGAACATGCGGCTACGTCCGGCCGACAGGCCACTTCCGTTGTCGACCCAGCCGGTGAACGTGCCGTCCGTACCGATGGTGAATGTGCCGTTGTAGAAGACGACGCTTCCGGTCGGCGACCCGGACGGGAAGGTGAACCGCATGATGCCGGCGTGGTCGGTGGGCGACATCTCGGCGACCAGGCCGTTCTGAAGCGTGACCCGATAGAGGTCGGGCTGTGCCGTCTCGTCGGCGTGCCGGAAGGCGAGCGCCCGGCTGGCCGGCGTCCCGGTCAGCGGACCGTCGCCGGCCACCGGCATCACCGACATCTGGTTGCGGTCACCCATCCACGGGCTGGGCTCGTGGGAGATCGCGAGGCCCTGGAGCGTGGGCAGGTTGGCCGCGTTGTTCGTCCGGTGGTAGTGGTACTCCCAGGAATCGGACGTCGCGTCGGTCACCGGCGTGAAGAAGTTGAAGCCGTTGGGCAGCGCCGTGATCGGCAGGTTGTTGCCGCGCGAGAATCCGCTTGTCGAGTTGGTGCCCCGCCGGGTGTCGACGTAGTTGGTGAGCCGGGAGCCGTCGATCGACGCCGGAGTGCCCGTCACCTCGATGTCGTCCAGCCAGCCGCTGAACCGGGTGTCCCCGGTGGCACGCGGGTTGTCGTAGGCGAGCAGGATGCGGTCGATGGTCTTGCCCCGGGCGACCGCGCCGATGTCGGCCTGCACCGCGTTCCACTGGTCGGCGAAGAGCGCCTTCGAGGTGCCCTGCCCGGCGGCGGTCAGCGGGTTGCCGTGCTGGTCCACGACCGCCCGTCCACTGAGGTAGCTGCCGTCGGTGAAGTGCAGGTCGAGGGCCGCGAAGGTGGACGGGTACTGGGTGTCAGAGCCGGTGAACTCGGGGAAGATCTTGTAGGACAGCCGGGTGTGCGGGCCGACCGGGATGGCGACGTCGAACAACTTGTTCGTCGCGTACGACCGGCCGTCGCTCTCGGCACCGCCCGCGTAGCGCAGGGCGGCGAGCCCTGTGAAGCCGACGCCCGGCTTCGTGGTGTACCCGCCGAGTGGTCCGGCACCGACCACGCTGACCATGGGCGGGGCCGGTGGCCGGACGTCCGAGCCGTCGCTGATGTCGAAGTCGGCGAGCTGCACGAGCGCGGCGCCGGAGTTCGCGGAGATGGCCAGCCGGTAGAACCCGTACGCGGTGGTGTTGGTGACCGTGTAGGTGTTCCTGGCGAACCGCTTGGCGAAGCGTTGGCCGGTCTGCCGGTCGATGTCGGTCCAGGTGCTGCCGTCGGTGGACCCCTGGAGGGTGAAGTCCTTCGGGTCACGGGTCGGCTCGTCGTCGGCCGAGGTCAGCGCGTACCGCGCGACGACCGCCGGCTTGGTCAGCTGGTACGTCACCGAGCCGGTCCTGTCGAACGCCAGCCACTTGGTCGAGGGGTCGCCGTCGGCGAGTTTCGCGGCGGTCTCGTTCGGTGGGTTCTCGGCGCTGGCGGTCACAGTGGCGACCTGGCCGAGCAGGCTGCCGGGCAGCACACGGCGTGCCGATCCGGTGAGGTTCGCCTGGACCGGCCTGCCCTTCGCGTCGACCTCGACGGCACTGGCGGCGGGCTGCGGATCGGCCGACTCGAACGAGCTGCTGAAGGTGCCGGGCGGCGCGGCGTTGGGGGCGGCGCTGGCCAGCGGCGCGGCGACGACCAGCCCCACCGGCAGCAGGGCGGCGGTGGTCGCTGCGACCAGCCGGAGGGACAGGGTGCGCGTACGGGGGAGATACGGCATAGGGGCGGGGCCTTTCGACTCGAACCGGTCGAGTACGTCGAACGTCTGGGCTGCGGTGATGGCTGTCGTGAGTGGTCGGTCGTATGTGGCCGGTCGGCCTGACATCGTTGTCATCGGGTTCGAAGACAAGTGCCGGCGTATCCGGTGGATGGTGGCAGATATTTCCCGCAGACCTTTGCGGTGTCAATGGGTTGACTGGAAAGAAACCGTCCCGAAAACTTTTCGACGCCCTACCGGCCGCCTGCGGCCAACTCCGCGAGCATCCCCTCACAACTGCGGACGACCACCTCCGCGCCGCGCCGCTGCGCCAGCGGGAGCACCGGGTCCTGGGCGCGGTCCCGCCACCGCCACTGCGCGTCCGCGGCGACCTTCCAGAGCCGTCGCACGTCCGCCTCGTGCTCGACACCGAGCCGGGCGGCCAGGCCGACCCCGTCGCCACCGATCAGCCGCCGCGCCTCGGAGGCAAGCTCGGCGTCGAACCCCAGCCTGCTGTTGCGCAGCGCCGCCAGCAGGCGCAGCTCCCGGAACTCGTGCGCACCCGCCAGGATCTGCTCGATAGCGCCTACCAGGTCGTCGGCGCCCCGGACCGGTTCCGCCCGCACCAGGGCCTCCACGGCAGCCAGGGCCGAACGCGCCTTGAGCGTCTCGCGACGGTCGACGAAGCAGCGGTTCACCGACTCCCGCAGCTCGGTGAGCCCACTGCGCCGGATCAGCTCGGCGGACAGCTTCACCCGACTGTCGAACCCGCTGCGGACCAGCGTCGCCGCCAGCCGGATCCCGAAGAGGCCGAACCGGGCCAGCAGCGCGGCACGCACCTCGGCGTCCAGGCGTACCGGAAGCTCGCCGCGCACGAAACGATCGGCGGAGAGCAGGTGGGCATCCAACTCCGCGCGGGGCACCCCGGCAAGCGTCGCGAGCACCGCGAAATCCGACTCGCTGAGCAGCCGGCCCGCCAGGCCTACCGATCCGCTGCACGCCACCACATTGACGGCCACCGCACCCACCCGCGGATCACGCTGGTGCCGTCGAGCCAGTTGCCGGGCGGTGAGCAGCCCGTCGATCCGCCCGCCGCCGACCTCGTCCGCCCGGGACAACACCATGATCACGTTCACCGGCGCGGCCTGCCCGACAGCACCGTCCCGACCGGACTCCAACAGCCGCAGATCGCTGTCGCGGCCGTCGCGGGTCAGGAACAACACGGCGTCGGAATCCCGCAGAACCCGGTCCATCACCGGTACGCGGCAGTGCTCCCCCGTACCGCTGAGTGCCGGCGTGTCGATGAACGTGACCTGCCGCAACGCCCGCGTCGGCCACCGCACCACGATGTCGCGCACCTCCCCGGCCCGCCAGCCGAGGTCCACCCGCATGCCGGTCGCCGACTTGACCACCGTCAACTCCTGCGGAGGCTGACCCGCCGGGTACGCGGTGGCGCGCGGGGAAGCACCGTCCTCGTACCAGGTGACGATGCCGTCGGCACCCTCGACCGGCGCGACCTCCTCCCCCATCAACGCGTTCAGCACCGTCGACTTGCCGGCACGCCACGGCCCGGCCACCGCGATCCGCAGCGGCTGCTCCAACCGCGCCACCTGCTGCCGCAGGTGCCCGACCACGCGACCATTGTGCTGATACAGGTCGATGGCCTGGTGCAGCAGACCCCACGCCGCCTCGTCCAGCCGCTGCCCGACCGTCACGCGCCGGGCTCCAGCAGCACCGGTGTGGACCGGGCGCCGGTCAACTGTTGCGCCTGCTCGTGCAGCGCGGCCAGCCGGGTCATCTTCAGCCGGATCTCCCGCTGTCGCTGCTCCCGTACCGCCGCGTCCGTGTCGGCCTCCTGCTTCGCGCTGCGGAACGACTGGACGATGGCCTCCTGCAACTCCTCGGTCAGCCCCGTGAAGTGGTCCCGCAGCATCCGCTGCACCTGCCGGGCGGCGTCCCGGCAGTCGCGGACCATCCGGACGAAGAAGTCGTCGACATGCCGCTGGATGGCCGTCTTGACTGTCGCCTGGCGACGACGGAGCAACTGCCTGCTCTCGTCGCGGATACTCTTGCCGCCGAACAGCGCGCCGATACCGACCGACACCGGGTTGATCATCGGCATCCCGGCAAGCGTCGTGGCCAGCCCGAACATCAACATGCCGCCGTACGAGCCCTTCATGCCTGTCAACAGCTTCTGCCCTGTGGTGAACCTGTCGATCCTCGGACGTTCCAGCTCCGGCAGCCGCTCGCCGAGGTCGTCGGGCATCGTCATCGACCAGGGCGGCAGGACGTCGTAGCCGTACCTGGCGAAGTTGGCGGCCACCCGGCGGGCGACCCAGTCGCAACGCTGGATCAGCCACTCGTGGTTCGCCTCCGCCGCGTCGGTGAGGCTGCGCTCCAGCCAGTCCTGGAACGTCTCCCAGGCCACCAGCGGATCGGCGGTGTCGAACGCCTCGTCGACAGCGCGCAGTATCTGCCGGGTACGGTCGCGCAGGTCGTACTCGATGTCCGAGAGCAGGTCGGCCATCTCGTCGGTCAGGGAGTTCTGCCAGCGGGTCGAGCAGCGGCGCAGCTCGTCGACCTCACGCTGAGCCGCGTGCAGCCGCGAGATCGGCCCGGACTGCTCCTCGGCCTCCTGCGTCGCCAGCTCAGCGCGCAGCGGCGCGGCCAGCTGCTCCACCACCGTCCGGGCCACCGCCTGCACCGACGCCCGCGCCAGATGGTCTGCCTTGCCGGTCAGATCCCGCCGAAGCCTGGCGATCAGCGCCGGAAAGCCGGACTCGTCGTTGAGGCCCCGGTCGTCGGCAGTGGCCGCGCGCAGCCGCAGTGAAGCCGAGACCGGGATCAGCGGCGCCGGAACGCCCGCGTCGGCGAGGTGCCGCCGATTGCGCTCGGCCACCGCACGCCAGTCCGCCACGAGATCGGTCTTGCTCTGCACCACGACCACGTTCGGTTGCGACCGCATGACGTGCAGCAGCATGTTCAGCTCCGCGACCGAGAGTTCCCGGGTCGAGTCGGACACCAGCAGCACGGTGTCCGCGCGGGCCGCGGCTGCCACCTCCACGCCGCCGCCGACAGTCGCCACCTCGTCGGCGCCGGGCGTGTCCACGAGCACCAGCCCGGCACCGAGCAGGGCGCGGGGCACACCGACCTCGACGTACGCCGGCCCGCCTCCCGGGCGACGGCCGACAGTGCCGGACACGCCGGCCGCGACCTGGTCGAGCGCCAAGGGGGTGCGCTCCACAAGGGACGTCGCCGCGGCGCCTGCGGACCGGCCCGACGGCGGTGGCGCCTGGACGACAGCGGCGGTCGCCGCCTCGGCGTGCCGCACCACTGTGGGCAGGACTGTGGTGCGACCGTCGCCGACCGGGCAGGCGGGCGCGTTGATGATCGCGTTGACGAGCTGGCTCTTGCCCTGGTTGGGCTCGCCGAGGACGAGGACACGCAGCGTCGGATCCAGCAGTTGCGTCCGCCTCTGCCGCACCGTCTGGAGCAGGTCACCGCGACCGTGGGCGCTGCACGTCCGGGCGATCTCGTCAAGCACGTCGAGCCAGATCCCCGCCATCACCGCACCAAGTGTGCTGATTTCGGGTCAATTATCAAGAGGTACCGGGTGGGCAACCGGAGGCGGCCGGACCGCCTGAGGCGATCCGGCCTTCCGCTCCCACCGGGCATCCCCGTCAGAGCAGACCTCCGGTGATGCCCAGCAGCCCGTGGTCCGACGAGGCGGGACCCTCGTCGTGCACGTCGCCGGTCACACCGCGGGTGAGCCCGCCTGTCACGTCGCCGACCGTGCCGGTGACACCAGGAAGGACACCGTCCACCTGGTGCGTGACACCGCCGACCACCGACGGCACGTCCAGCGGTGGGACCACTCCGCTGCCGTGCCCCAGGCCCAACCCGCCCAGGGTGTCGTCGACACCGAGGGAGCCGACGATGCCATCGACCTGACCGTGCGCACCGGAGAGGGCACCACCGGTCAGGCCGCCACCGAGCAGCCCCGGGTCGGTGCCACCGAGCAGACCGGTCGGGTCGCCCGCCGCGCCCGTGACGTCACCGACGAGCGGATCCACGATGCCGTCCACCGGCTGCACCACATCGGCGTCCAGCGTGTGAGCCACGTCGGCCGCACCGGTCAGATCGGTGTCCAGGCCGTTCGGGCCGACACCCAGACCGATCCCCGGCAGCACTGTCACGCCGGCGGCCACGGTGTTCGGGTCGACGGCGAGCGCGCCCAGCACGCCGGCCTTCACGTCCACCCCCGACGGTGAACTGGTCAGGCTGATCTGCTGCGCCACGCTCTGCAACTGACCCACCACGTCGGCGGTGTCGGTCACCAGCGGGTCGAAGCCGAGCTGCCCGACGGGCGACGCCAGCGGCGCGAGGCCCGGCCCCGGGGCGTAGTCGACAACGAGCGGAACCACGTCCTGCACGTCGGCGGCGGTGATGTCGGTGAGCCCCGCGGCGTGCAGTGCCCCCTCCGGGTCGAGGTCGAAGGCCGACCGCGCGTCCGGGTTCGTCAGCAGGTCGAGCACGAAGTCGTGGAGGGTCTGGTGCGAGTCCATGTGCCGGTTCTCCTCGGGTTGGCATCGGCGACCGTCGTTCGTCGACAGAAACGCTAGGACGGCGACAGCCGCCGGACATCGGGGCTGCACCCCGCATCGGATCCCGCCGCGTTAGGGTCTTCGCCGCATCGTCCGTTAGGGGGAATGGGGGAAACCGTCCCGGCCAGATTAGGGTCCCGACCAGGGAGCGATCTCTGGTACGAACGTAGGAGCCCGCGGGGTTCGCCGGGGGTGGGGCGCCGGGCAGCGCCGACGCCATCGCCACCGGCCGGCCAACTTCACGGGGAGAGACGAAACCGATGCCGTACGTCCTGGGGTTAGACATCGGAAACACCACCACGGCAGCCGTCGTCGTACGCCGCGACGGCACCGGATGGGCACGCCCGGAGCCCGTCCCGCTGAACGCCGGCGCCGCCCTCGTACCGTCGGTGCTGCACCTGGCCCCGGACGGCACGCTGCACATCGGCGGGCCGGCCACCGACGACGGCAGCCGCACCAGCAGGGACTTCGTCCGCCGCATCGGCGATGACGTGCCCCTGCTGCTCGGCGGCGAGGCGTGCGCGCCACAGACGCTCACGGCGGAGCTGGCCGCCTGGGTGGTGGAACAGGCGCACGCCCTGGAAGGTGGTCCCGCCGAGGCGATAGTGCTCAGCCATCCGGCGGGCTGGCGCCCGTACCGACGGGAGTTGCTGCGCCGGGCGCTCGTCGATCTCGGCCTTCCCCCCGTGACACTGCTGCCGCGTACCGTCACTGTCGCCGAGAGCCACGCGGCGCGCGGGTTCGCCGGCACCACCGCCGCCGTCTACGCCCTCGGCGGCGCCAGCTTCGAGGCGGCCCTGGTGCGGCGCACCCCGCGCGGCACCTACGAGAGCTTCGGCAGGCCGCAGGGCCTCGACCCGGTCGGCGGAGCGGACTTCGACGATCTGCTGGCCGGCCACGTGCGGACCGTGCTGTCCCGCGACCTGCCCGCCGCCGCGCGCCGCGACCAGCAGGCCGTTCCACGCGGGCTGCTCGCCGAGTGTGAACGGGTCAAGCGGACGCTTACCGTCGACCTCGCCGCCGACGTGGTGCTGACTCTGCCGACCGGCCCGGCGCGCGTCCCCGTCACCCGGGCCGAATTCGAGGCCATGATCAGGCCTACGGTGCAGGCCACCGTCGACCTGCTGCTGCGCGCCGTACACGCGGCCGGCCTGACGCCGACGCGGCTCGACGGCGTCCTGCTGACCGCCGGCTCGGCCCGCATCCCACTGGTCACCGAGCTGATCACCGCTGCGCTGCCGGTGCCCGTCGAGGTCGAACCCGACGCCCAGCTCACCGACGCCACCGGGGCGGCGCTGGCCGCCTGCCAGGTGGTCTCACCGCGACCCCGCCCACCGGCGGCGGTCCGCAATCCGGCACCGGTCGCCGGCACCGGCCGCGCCACCCTCCCAGCACCGCGCCGCCCCCGACACGACACCGCCGTCCCGGGCGACCCGCCACCCCGCCCACCGGTCCGGATCCTCCCCCTGGACCTGCCGAAGGCGTCCCGCCTGGCACCGATGCTCAGCCGGGGACGCGAAGGATGACCACAATGATCATGAATGACGTCGCCGAATCCACGTTGGTGCTGGGCCGGGGGCCGCAGGCCCTGCTGGACCGGGCCACCGAGGATCCGACCGGCCCGCTCACCGTCGGCCTGAGCGGCCCCGCCGGCCACGGCAAGACAATGCTGCTCACGGAACTGGCGCGGATCCACAAGCAGGCTGGGGTGGCCGTACGGACAACAGTTCCGGAGCCGGGCGAGCCGGTCGACGAGGACGCGCTTCTGCTCGTGGACGACGCGCACCTGCTCGACGACGAGCGGCTCGCGGTGCTGCTGCGGTTGGCCGCGACCCGCCGGCACCGGCTGGTGGTCGCCCACCGCCCGTGGCCCCGGTCGGCGGCTCTCACGGACCTCGCCGACACGCTGCGGCGCGACGGTCAGGCGGTGCTGCTCAGCCCGTTCACCTGGGAGCAGACCGCCGACTACCTCGCCGCGACGCCCGAACTGGGCCGGCGAGACCTTGTCGACTTCGTGCACACGCAGACCGGTGGCGTGCCCCGCGACGTCGAGCGGTTGACTCGCGGCCTGCTGGCGACCCCGACCTCCGCCGACGCGCCGTCTGAGGCACCCCGATCCGTGCTCCTCGAATTCGCGCCGGACCTGGAGGCCCAGCCCGCCGACATCCGACGCCTGCTGCTCGCTGCCGCGGTGGGCGTACCGCTGCCGGTGGGCATGCTCGGCGCGCTGCTGGGCCGGGAGCCGGAGGGCGTCGACGAGCTGATCGCCGCGACCCGGGCGGCCGGGCTGGTCGGCGCCGACGGCCGGCTCGCGCCGATCGTCCGCGGGGCCGTCACCGCCCTCAGCCCGACCACTGACCGCAGCGCGGTCTGGCGCCACATCGGCGAGTTGCAGCTCGCCCGGGGTGGCGCGGTGCTGCCACTGGTCCGTTCGCTGCGCCGGCTCGGCGTGATCGGCGACTGTCCACCATCGACACTCGCCGCCGCCGCACAGGAGGCGCTCGCCGACGACCCGGCCCTCGCCGCCGACCTGTTCGCCGCCGCCACCGCGGCCGGGCACCCGGCGAGCGCCCGGCAGGCCCTCGCCACAGCGCTCGCCGGCAACCTCGACGACGCGCTGCGCCTCGCGGACCGGCTGCTGGCCACCACCGATCCGGTCGACCGCACCGGGGCCGCCATGGTGGCGGCGACAGCCCTGGCGCACCGCGGCCACGTCGGCCGCAGCGTGGAGCTGTTCACGTGGTCGGGCACCGCCTCCGCGGCGGCGTTCGCCACCGTCGGCGGCCTCGCCACCGGCGACCTGACCGCCGCCGCGCCCCCGGAGGACGACCCGGGCGGCGAACCACCGACCCTGCACGCAAGCGCCGCCCGACTGATGGCAAAGGGCGTACGCGCCAGCGTCACCGGCACACCGGCCGCCGCGCTCTCCGCGCTCGTGCAGGCCGCAGCCCTGCTGGAGCCGGACGGGCGGGCCGCACTGTTACCGGACAGCCCGGCGGCGTTGGCCGCCCTGACCGCTGTGCACTGCGGCGAGTTGGACATCGCCGAACGGGTGCTGCACCGGGCACAGGCGGCAGGTGTCGGTGGCCCGCTGATGGCACGCCGGCACCGGTTGGCGCAGGCGTGGATCCTGATGGTTCGTGGCCAGACCCTCGCGGCCGCCGAACGTCTCGCCACTGTCACCGGCGACGGGCGACCGCTGGAATCGCGGGATCTGCTCTTCGCCGCCGCGCTGCGCATGGGCATCGGCCGGCGCAACAGCGACCTCGGCGCGCTCAAGTCGGGGTGGGGGCAGGCGTTGGAGGCGGTGGTCCGGCATCCCGTGGACCTGTTCACGCTGCTGCCGCTGGGCGAGCTTGCCATCGCCGGCGCACGCCTCGGTGACCTGGCCCGGTTGACGCCGTACCTGCGGGAGGGGTGGTCACTGCTCGACCGGCTCGGCGCCCCGGCACTGTGGAGCGTCCCGCTGCACTGGAGTGGGCTGCACGCCGCGATCCTGACCGACGAGCCGGCGGTCGCCGACGAGCACGTGGCCGCCCTGCTGGCCGCCGCCGGCCACAGCCGCTACGCCGCCGTCGTCGCGGCCGCCGCCGAGAGTTGGGTGGAGGTGCTGCGGGGCGTCGTCGACCCCGTCCGGGTGGAGGCCGCCGCCCGGGGACTGCACGACACCGGGCTGTGCTGGGACGGCGCCCGCCTCGCCGGGCAGGCAGCGATCCGCACCGCCGACCGCCGGGCGATGACCACACTGCTGGAATGCGCACGGGTCCTCCAGGGCCGGCCGGGTGGCGCCGTCAGCGGGCAGCGGACGACAGCCGGCGAGCCGACCGCGCAGGTCGCCGACGCCATCGCCCGGCCCGCCCAGCAGGGGCTCAGCGACCGCGAGTACGAGGTGGCCGAGCTGGTGCTGGCCGGGCTGACCTACCGGGAGATCGGTGACCGGCTCTTCATCTCGGCGAAGACCGTCGAGCATCACGTGGCCCGCATGCGCAGTCGGCTCAACTGCGCCAACCGCACGGAGCTGCTCGCCCTGCTACGGACAGTGGTCGCCGACCGGGCCAGCAACGCGGCCGGGCAGCCGTGGCCGCAGCGGCAGGCCCGGTGAGCCGGCCACCGCAGCCGAGGGCGGCTGAGCGCGCGGAGCAGGCCGTGACCCGGTCCGATGCGCGGCACCTCCGCGCGAAGCTCGTCGCACTGGCGGCCGTACTTGTCACCCTCTGGGCGTACGCGGCCTACCTGACCTGCCAGGACGCGGCCGACCTGCTGCGGGTGCGGGCTCTGGCCGACACCCTCGGTCAGCCCATCGACCGGCTGATCCTCAGCCTGCAGACCGAACGCCGGCTGACCGTCGACGCGATCGCCGGGGAGGTGCCGACGGGTGCCCCGCTGGGCGCGGCACGCGAGGTGACCGACCGGGCGGCCTCCGAGATCCGTGCGTTCACCTCCGGCGGCGACCTGCGCCTGCTCACCGCGGGAGCGGTCCGCGACCGGGCCGAGGAACTGGTTCGGCGACTGAACAGTCTCGGCGCCGTCCGGTCCCGGGTGGACGCCGGGCGGCTCGACACCGCCGGAACCGTCGACGGGTACGACCAGCTCGTCGACGCCGCCTTCGACGTGTACGGCCCGGAGTGGGGCGCGTACGAGAGCAGGCTCGCCACCGACAGCCGCGCGGTGATCGCGCTGGCCCGCGCCCGCGAACTGCTCGCCCGGGAGGACACGCTCGTCACCGCCGCGCTGGCCGGCGAACGGGTCACCGCCGAGCAGCGGCGACAGCTCACCGAACAGGTCACCATCGGGCGGTACGCGCGGGCCGAGGCGCTTGCCGCGTTACCGGTCGACGGCCGGGCCGCGCGGCGGGACCTGCTGGCCGGCCCCGAGCTGGCGGGGCTGCGGACCATGGAGGACGCGCTGCTCGGGGCGGGCCGGTCCGACACTGCCGGCGACGTGAGCGGGGCGGACTGGCGGGCGGCCGCAGACGCCGCCCTCGACGCGTTGCACGCAGTGGTCACCTCGACCGCCCGCGCCAGCGTCGAGCGGGCCACGCCGGGGGCGGCGGTGCTCGTCGCGCGTACCGGCACCGTGGTGGGGCTCGGGCTTATCGCCGTCCTCGTGGTGCTGCTCGGCTGGGTCGGCGCCGTACGCCGGCTGGCCGGCCAGCCCGTCGGTGCCGACCGGCCGGACGGCCCGGGTGCTGACTGGCCAGCCGGCCCGGGTGCTGATCGGCCGGTTTCCCCGGGTGGGGAGGTTCGGCCGCAGGTGCCGGCCGACGCCGTGGCGGCTCCCCCGGCCGCCGCCCCGGCGGCCGGGGAGCCCGTCCACTACCGCTCCGACCGCGAACTGCTCCTGCGGGTCACCCGACGCAGCCAGGTCCTGCTGCGCGATCAGCTCGACCTGCTGGACGGCATGCAGCGGCGGGAGCGGGCCGCCGAGGAGACCGACGAGCTGTTCCAACTCGACCACCTCGCCACCCGGATCCGCCGCAACGTGGAGAAGGTGATCACGCTGGCCGGTGCGGCTCCGGCTCGCCGCTGGCGGCGACCGGTGCCCCTGCTCGACGTCGCGCGCGGCGCGGTCGCCGAGGTGCCTGACTACCACCGGGTCCTGGTGGCGCCGCACTGGCCGTGGTCACTGGCCGGCACGGCCGTCACCGACGTCGTACACCTGCTTGCCGAACTGGTCGAGAACGCCCTGGCCTTCTCGGCGGCGGACACCACCGTCCGGATCGCCGGTGAACACCGACCGCAGGGGTGCGCGGTGGTGGTCGTCGACGATGGGTCGGGCCTTGACGCGGCGGCGCTTGCCGAGGCGAACCGCCTGCTCGGCGATCCGCCGCCGGACGTACCGCCGCCCGGAGCGGCCGGGCTGTACACGGTCGCAGTGCTGGCCGCCCGCTGCGGCGCCCGGGTCGCGCTGCGCCCCAGCCAGCGCGGCGGGACGGCGGCGATCGTGCTCCTACCGCCGGACCTGGTCACGGTGACCGGCGACGGACGGCCGGGCACGCGGACCACCATCGCCGCCTCCCCCACCTGGCGCGAATCCGGACAGTCCGAGATGGACAGCACCGAGGTGGACAGGGCCGCGGCGTCCGAGGCGGGCGACAACTGTGGGTTGCCGACGCGGATCCGCCAACCTGGGCCGACCGGGCCCGAACCCGGCAGCGCCGGCCCCGACACCGTCGAGCTGCCGGTCGCCAGAGCAACGAGGAGACATCGATGACGCATGCAGTGGTGACCGGAGACAGCCTGACCGGCGCCCTGGATCGGCTTGTCGACCGGGTACGCGGCGCGGAGTTCGCCGTGGTGCTCTCACCAGACGGGCTTCCGCTCGGCGGCTCCACCCTCGTGGGGGCGAAGCTGGCCGAACAGATCTCGGGAGTGGTCGCCGGTCTGCTGGCGTTGGGATCGGCCGCCACCCGGACGTGCGACGCGGGTGGGTTGCGCCAGATCGTGGTGCAGATGTCGCGGGCGTTCCTGTTCGTCGCGACCATCGGAAACGGGACGATCCTCACCGTCCGGATCGCCGGCGACGAGGTTGAGGTGGGCGACATGGCGTACGAGGTGGCGCTCTTCGTGGGGCAGGCCGAACGGCACCTGCCGGTCAGGCTCGCACCGGCCTCCTCGGCGATGAGCGGGGACACGGGTGCACACCGCCGGCTCGGCTGACGAGGCGTGGTACGACGACGACGCAGGCCCGGTGGCGCGCCCGTACACGATGACCGGCGGGCGTACGGCACCGGAGCGCGGCCGGTTCGACCTGATCTCGCTTGTCGTCGCCCGGCGGGTAGGCACACCGCGTGCGCCGCTCTTTCCCGAGCAGGCGCGGATCGTCGAGCTGTGTCACCATCCAGTGTCGGTGGCCGAGGTCGCGGCCGAGTTGGATCTGCCCCTCGGGACGGTCCGGGTCCTCCTCGGTGACCTGCTCACGGCGGGGCTTGTCGAGACGCACGAGCCGCCGACGCTGTCGGAGCTGCCGTCGCAGGAGTTGCTGGAGTCGATACTCGTCGGGCTGCGCGCCCTGTGACCGGTCGGGTGCCACCCGCGAGCGGTCGTGGGCGAACGCCCGGTGACGAAGTGAAGGGGAGGCAGGCAGTGCCGGCACCACCGCCTCGGCCACGGCGAACTGTGGCGATCATCCTGCTGGACCGGATCGTGGCCGCCGCCGCTGCCGTACGGCGGGTGTTCACCGGTGGTGGCGACGTCTCGCGGGCGACCTGGGTCGCCGTGATCGCGGCGGTGGGGGTGCTGGTCGCGACGGCGGTCTCCGTCGTCGGCGTGCTGCGGACGCCTGAGGAGTTGGCGCCGGTGACCCTCGACCCGCCCCCGTCGGTCGGCCAGGTGGGCACACCCGCGGCCGGTACGCCCCGGGGACAGGCGCAGCCGGCCCAGACCAGCCCGGCGGCGTCCGCCCCGTCCACTGTCACGGCGGCTCCACCGTCGGCCGGGTCGCCGTCCACCGCTCCCCCGCCGAACGCGTCGACGGCCCCGCCGACGCCTGCGGCCCTCGCCGCCGAGTTCGCCGTCGAGGACAACGCGCTGCTCAGCTACGGCGCCGCAGTGACGATAAGCAATCCCGGTTCGGTGCCGTCGGCGCGGTGGACACTTACCGTCACGCTGCCACGGGAGTCGCTGCGGGTGAGTTCGGTGCAGGGTGCGCAGGTCAGCCACGACGGCGCGGTGTGGACGTTCGTCCCGGACGCCGGCACGGGCCAGGTGCCCGGCAGCGCGTCGGTCCGCGTGACGTTCCGTGTCAACGGCTCGACTGTCGGCGCCACCCCCACGGCGTGCACGATCGACGGCGTCGCGTGTGGCGGGCTGGGCTGATCCGTAGCGGTACACCGGACGTTCCGACGGCAGCCACACTCGATTGATCAGTGGTTCGGAAGCGCCCGGACGGCGGGAACCTCCCACTGCCGGTTGCGAGCATCGCTCATGATTGGGGGGTGATTCGCTTCGTGCTCAACGTACTGTGGCTCATCTTCGGTGGCGGCATCGTGCTGGCGTTCGGTTACGGCCTCGCCGCGCTGATCTGCTTCGTCCTTGTCGTCACCATCCCGTTCGGCGTCGCGTCGCTGCGTCTGGCCGTCTACTCGCTGTGGCCGTTCGGCCGCACCCTGGTGCCCAAGCCGGGCGCAGGTGTCGGCTCCGGGCTGGCGAACGTCCTGTGGGTGGTGCTGGCGGGCTGGTGGCTCGCCCTGACCCACATCGCCGCCGGCATCGCCCTCTGCGTCACGATCATCGGAATCCCGTTCGGCATCGCCAACTTCAAGCTGGTTCCGGCCGCGTTCTGGCCGCTGGGTCGGGAGGTCGTCGACGCGCCGTAACCGGGCGGTAGCCCCTCGGCGGGCACCCGATGTCCGGGGCGACCCGGCCCTCCCCCGCCCCGTTCATAGTGGACAATCGCCGGAAGCGACAGGCGATCCACCGCCGTGGTGGTGACCGCCACCGACGACCCCTCGATAGGAGCCTGGCATGGCCGGCCCGGATGCCGAACTCACCGCGAAGCTTCAGCCCGACGTGCCGCACGCGGCGCGGATCTGGAACTACTGGATGGGCGGCAAGGACAACTTCCAGTCCGACCGGGCGGCCGGCGACGCCGTGGCCGAGGTCTATCCGGAGATCGTCCTGATGGCTCAGCAGTCCCGTGGGTTCCTGGTGCGCACGGTGCGCTACCTGGCCGCCGAGGCGGGCATCCGGCAGTTCCTGGACATCGGCACCGGCCTGCCCACCATGCAGAACACCCACGCGGTCGCCCAGGGCATCGCGCCCGATTCGCGGATCGTCTACGTCGACAACGATCCGATGGTTCTCGTGCACGCCCGGGCGCTGCTGTCCAGCACGACGACGCAGGGCGTCACCACGTACGTTCCCGCCGACTACCACGATCCTGAGAAGATCCTCGCCGAGGCCGCGCAGACGCTGGACTTCGACAAGCCGATCGCCGTGATGTACATGGGCGTGCTCGGCTACGAACCGGACCTGGACGTGGTGCGCTCGATCATCGGGCGGACGATGGACGCGACCGCGTCCGGCAGCCACCTGGTCTTCTGGGACGGCACGAACACCAGCCCGGCGGTGGTCGACGGCGCGCAGCGGCTTGCCGACAACGGCGGTGTGCCGTACATCCTGCGCAGTCCGGAGGAGCTCGCCAGCTGCTTCGCGGGGCTGACGCTTGTGGAGCCCGGCCTGGTGCCGATCCCGCTGTGGCGGCCGGACGACGCCGACGCCGAGGGCATCGACGCCTACGGCGCGGTGGGCCGCAAGCCCTGACCATCTGCGGCGATTTGCGCCAGCAGGCCCGGGGACCGGCGCCGGCCCCCGGGCCGGGTGCTCACCGACCGCAGGTCAGCGTCAACTCCGTCGGTGCGGTGGTCGTCGCCACGAGCATGCCGAACGTCGCGACACCGTCCGGCGCGAGCGTCCCGTTGTAGGAGGCGTTTCCGACCGTGACGTCGGCGCCTGCCGTGTCGGCCAGCCCGCCCCAGATCGCCTGGATGCGCTCGTCACCAGCCCACCGCCACGAGACGTGCCACCCGTCCAGCGGCTCCACCCCTGTGTTGCGGATGGTGATGGTGGCGACATAGCCGCTGCCCCAGCGGGAGTCGACGGTCGCCGTGGCCCCGCACACCGCCAGCGGCAGGGTCCGGGCCGCCCCACCGATCACGTACGGGTCGGGTACGTCGTTGTCGTCGCTGAACCGGAACCAGTATTCGGTGTCGGGTGTCAGCCGTTCGATGGTGACGGTGCCGTTGCGCTCCGGCCCGGAGGTGGCCTCCGCCACCGGGTTCTGCCACCTCACTGCGTCGTCACGGTTGGCGAAGAGGGTGACGGTTACCGGCGGGTCGAAGCCGCAGGGCGGGCCGAGCACTATCGCGTAGGTGATGGTCAGGCTGGTGGCTGTCGCGCCTGTCACCCGGCCGCTGATCGGCAGCGCCGGTGGGCACGCCGGCGTGAGCGTCGGCGCGGGTGTCGCCGTGACCACGGCGGTGGGCGGCGACGGTGTGGGCGTCGCCGCGGCGACGCCGGCGGTCGCGGCCCAGCCGGCCAGGACGACTGTCGTCACCGTCAGGAGCTTGCGCAGCATCGGTACCTCCGGAAAGACACGTCGCCGTCGCGGCGGATCAGGTGACCCGGCCGTACGGGTCCGGACGCGCGCGACGGCCACCCGACGGCGATCAGCATGCGGCCGCTGGCGAGGACGTGCCCGGCGCGGGATGGCGTGACCACCCCGTGCGTCCTCTGGTCCGTCGAAAGAGGGGCGCGCTGGCTCCCGAGCGCGACCGGACCACAGCATCCCATTCGACGTGCATCAATACAACAACCGCTTGGTCGCGCCCGACGCGGAGCAGTAGCGCGGTGACTGTCCATCGCGCACCACGAGGCCCCGCCGGGCGCTGTCCCTTCGGAGCCACGGCACATAGCCTGCTGGAATGCGGCACACCCTCACCCCCCGCGACGAAACTCTGCACGGTCACTTCCGCGCGGACGCCCCGCCGGTGCTCACCGTCGACCCCGGCGACACCGTCACCTACCGCACCCTGGACTGCTGGTGGTCCGCCGGCCCGTACCCCGGCGGGCGCAACCGGGACCGGCCCCGCGTCCCGCAGCACCGGCCCGACCACGGGCACGCGCTGATCGGTCCGGTCGCGGTCCGCGGCGCTCGCGCCGGTCAGACCCTCGCGGTACGCCTCGACGCCATCGTCCCCGGCGTCTGGGGAACGACTGTGGCCGGCGGCTGGCCGAGCAGGTTCAACGAGCGCTACGGCGTCGCCGACGAGGGAGTGGTGCACGCCTGGGAGCTGGACCCGGCGACGATGACCGGGCGTAACCAGCACGGCCACACTGTGACGCTGCGCCCGTTCATGGGGGTGCTCGGCATGCCGCCCGCCGAGCCGGGACTCCACTCGACCATCCCGCCCCGGGCCTGCGGCGGAAACCTGGACTGCAAGGATCTGACCGCCGGCAGCACGCTGCTGCTGCCCATCCCGGTCGACGGGGCGTTGTTCTCGGTCGGGGACGGGCACGCCGCGCAGGGCGACGGGGAGGTCGGCGGCACCGCGATCGAGTGCCCGATGGACGAGGTGACAGTGACTCTCGACGTCCGCGACGACTTCCCGGTGACCGGCCCGGTGGCCCGCGTCGCGGACGCCTGGCTGGCCCTGGGTGTCGGCGCGTCCCTGGACGACGCCACGTTCATGGCCCTGGAGTCGATGCTGACCCTCATGCAACGGCTGCACGGGCTGAGCCGTCCGGACGCGGTGGCGCTGGCAAGTGTCCTGGTCGACGTACGGGTGACGCAGATCGTCAACGAGACCGTCGGCGCGCACGCTGTGCTGCGCGACGACGCCTGGCGCTGAACCAGCGCGACGACGCTTGGCGCTGAATCAGCGCGACGACGCTTGGCGCTGAATCAGCGCGGCGGGGCCGCACGCCGGGATCAGCGCCAGGAACCCGCGGCGGTCAGCGGAGTTGGCGGGCGGCGAACCGGGCCGGCGGGACGGCGATGGCATCCTGCGAGGCGATCAACTGGATCTCCCGGGTGCCCGCCGCGAGGGTCGCTTCGAGGACCGTGAAGACGGAGGCGATCGTGCGCTCCAGCGCCGTCGCGGGTGAGCCGGTGGTCCACAGGTGCGCGAGGTAGAGCGCCGCTGTGACGTCGCCCCCGCCGTTCGGGTTGATCGGCAGCAGCGGGGTGGTCACCGCCCACGCGCCCTCGTCCGAGACGGCCACCACCTCCAGACAACCCTCCGGCAGTTCGCCGTGCAGGACACTTGTGACAAGCACGTGCCGTGGCCCGGTCGCGCGGACGTCGTCGACCGCCGCCAGCACCTCCGCCAGCGAGTTCGTCGTCCGGCCGGCGAGGAAGTCCAGCTCGAAGTGGTTCGGCGTGATGATGTCCGCGCGCGGCACGACTGTGTCGCGCAGGTACTCGGGGATGCCCGGCCGGACGAACATCCCGCGCCCGGCGTCGCCCATCACCGGGTCGCAGCAGTAGACAGCGGCCGGGTTCGCCGCCTTGACCCGGTCCACCGTCGCCAGGATCACCCCACCTACCGCCGGGTCGCCCTGGTAGCCCGACAGCACGGCGTCGGCGGTGCCGAGGACACCCCGGTCGGCGATACCGTCGATCACCTCGGCGACGTCCGCCGCCGCGAGGGTCGGCCCACGCCACGCGCCGTACCCGGTGTGGTTGGAGAAGTGGACCGTCAGGACCGGCCAGACCTCGTGCCCGAGCCGCTGGAGGGGGAAGACGGCCGCGGAGTTGCCGACGTGGCCGTAGGCGACCGACGACTGGATGGAGAGGATCTGCACCGCCCCATCATTGCTGCTGCGGCCGGCGCGGCGCGTCCGGCCCGCCGTTTCTGTCGGCTGACCCACTCCCGGTGCTGGCCGCGCCTGAAGAGGAGCGCGCCCGCGCCGGACCAGCCAGAGTGGGTCCCGGTCAGGCGAGCGGTTTCGACGGCGCCACGAGATCGGCGCTGCTCCAGGACCGCCACAGCTGGCTGTACCCTCCGCCGGCCTCCAGCAACTCGTCGTGGGTGCCCTCTTCGGTGACGCGGCCGTGCTCCAGCACGACGACCCGGTCGGCGGTGGCGGCCTGGGTGAGTCGATGGGCGACGACAAGCGTGGTACGGCCCTCGGTGGCCGCCACTGCGGCCCGGTCGAGGTCCCGCGCGCCAGCGCTGCCCGCCTCCGCCGTGGCCTCGTCGAGGATCGCCACGGCGGGGTCGGCGAGGACGAGGCGGGCGAGGGCGAGCTGTTGGGCCTGGCCGGCGGTGAGCTGCCGCCCGCCCTCCCCCACGCCGGTGTCGAGGCCGTCCGGCAACGTCCGCAGCCAGGAGGTGGCGCCGACGAGGTCCAGCGCGGCGGTCATCTCGGCGTCGGTGGCGTCCGGGTCGGCGAGGCGCAGGTCGTCGCGCAGCGGCCCGGCGAAGACGTGCACCTCCTGGCTGATCAGGGCGATCTCCCGGCGGACCCGCTGCTCCCCAAGGTGCGACAGGGGTACGCCGCGCAGGCGTACCGACCCGTCGGCGGGCGCGATGATGCCGGCGGCGATGCTGGCGAGGGTGCTCTTGCCGGCTCCGCTGGCCCCGACGAGGGCGACCCGCTCGCCGGGTGCGAGTCGCAGCCGCACGTCCCGCAGGACGACGGGCCCGTCGTCGTAGCGGTGCTGGGCGACGACCACCTCAAGCGCCGGTGGCTCCGCCTCGCGCCTCGTGACCGACGGCTGCGACGGTACGGGTGCCGGCCCGTCTGCTGCGGGCAGTGACGTGACGCCGACGAGCCGGGCGAGGCTCGCACCGGCCTGGAGCACGGCGTCGGACTGGAGCAGCAGCAGGCCGATCGGGTTGAACAGCCGGTGGAAGTAGAGCGCCGCGCTGGTGGCGGCACCCACTGTGGACATGCCGTTGCGGACCAGCAGGAACCCGGCGAGCAGCACGGCGGCGAGTCCCACGAACTCCGACCGGTTGATCCGCAGCCCGAACCGGGTGTGCAGACCGAAGATGTCCAGCGACAGGTCGCGGGCGGTGGCGGAGCGGTCGGCGATGCGGGCGACGTGGGCGTCCTCCATCCGGTACGCGCGCACCGTCGCGGCGCCGCGAAGCGCCCCGGCCATCGCCTGTGACCGTTCGCCGGTCGCCACCCGCTCGCGGGCGTAGTACGGAACCGACCACTTGAGGTACCACCGCAGCGCCAGCGCGTACATCGGGGCGGCGGTCAGCCCGGCAAGGCCCAGCCGCCAGTCCAGGGCGAAGAGCCCCGCCGCGGTCAGGACCGTGGACAGCAGCGCGCCGATGAAGGCGGGGCCACTCGTGGTGATCACGTTCGTCACGACCGCCACGTCGTCGCCGGCCCGGGCGATCAGGTCCCCGGTCCCGGCCCTTTCCAGGGTGGCCGACGGTAGGTGCAGGGCGCGGTCGAGGACCCGCTCCCGCAGGCGCGCGAGCACAGTCTCGCCGAGGCGTGCGGCGATCGCCGCCCCGGCGGCGGTGAGCAGGCCGGCGAGCACGGCAGCGCCGGCGATCACGCCTGCCCAGGTGAGGATCCGTTCCGTGCCGGAGCCGGCGATGACGTCGTCGACGAGCAGGCCGAGCACCCAGGGGGCGACGAGCCCGGTCGCGGACGCGGCGACAAGCAGCGTGACGGCGGCGGCGCTGAGGCCGGGCAGGCGGGCGAACTCGGCGCGCAGGGCGGCCCAGGTCTGTGCGGCGGTGGCCGTCGGCAGCAGCCGCCGGGGCTCGGCATCGGTAGTGGTCGGCTCGTCGGTCATCGCAGGACCTCCTCCCGGTAGCGGGCGTCGCTGGCGAGCAGCTCCTCGTGCGGGCCCTCGGCGATGACCCGTCCATGGTCGAGCACCGCCACCCGGTGGGTGACCCGCAGCAGGGCCGGGCTGTTCGTGACGAGCACCGTGCCCCGACCGGCCGCCGCACGGGCACCGGCGAGCCCTTCGGCGATCAGCGCCTCGGTGACCGCGTCGACGGCAGTGGTCGGGTTGTGCAGCACCAGGACGGGCGGGTCGGCGGCGAGTGCCCGGGCGAGCCCGATGCGCTGTCGCTGCCCGCCGGACAGGTTCGCCCCCCGCTCGGTGAGCACGCGGTCGATGCCGTGCGGGTGCGCCTCCAGCACGTCCTGCGCGGCGGCGGCCCGTACGGCGGCGTGCAGGACACTCTCGTCGACGCTGCCGCCGGCGGCGAGGTTGGCGCGCAGCGTCCCCTCGAACAACGCCACGTCGTGCTGCTCGACGAGGACCGTGCCGCGTACGGCGTCGATGTCCAGGTCCTCGGCGGGTACGCCGTCGACGTACACGGTGCCGCGGTAGTCCTCGCGGGGCACCTGCCCGGCCAGCAGCGCGACGAGCGCCTCGGCCTCGCCCGGGTCGTACGCGAGCACGCCTACCACCTCACCGGCGTCGACCCGCACGCAGACGTCGTCGAGCCCGGCGTACCCGACATTGTCGAGGGCGAGCCGCGCCGGGCTGGGTGCGGGCTGCCCGCCGGTGCCCGGCCGGATCAGCGGGGCGGCGCCGAGGATCCGGGCGACCCGTCCCGCCGACGCGCGTGCCATCGCGAACAGCTGCACGGAGTACCCGAGTGTCTGCACCGGTTCGGCGACGAACTGGGCGAGCCCGACGACGGCGACCAGCTCACCGATGGTGAGCCGGCCCTGGAGCGCGAGCCAGCCGGCGACGCCGGCGACCGCCGCGAGGAAGAGGCCGTTGACAGTTGTGGTGAGGCCGAGGTGCAGGCCCTTGGTGGTGGCGGCCCGCAGTGTGACGTCGAGGGCGTGGCCGCTTGCCGCCGCGTACTGGCGCGCGGCGTGGTGCTGTGCGCCGATGCCGCGCAGCACCCGTAGGCCGGTGACGAGGTCGACGGCGAGGGCGGTGGTGGCGGCAAGCGCCTCCTGTTGGGAGGCGCTGCGCCGGGTGAGCAGCGGCGCCATCCGTTGCAGCAGGATGACCACCACTGGTACGCCGAGGAGCACCCCGAGGCCGAGCGGGACGTCGACGACGAGCAGCGCGATGGCCGCCACGACGATGGCGGTGACCGCCGCGGCGCAGAGCCCGGCGACCCGTACCACGAGCGCGGACAACTCGGCGTCGGAGGCGGTGACGGCCAGCAGGTCCCCGTCACGCATGCCGGAGCGGTGCCCGCGCGGATCCAGGGCGCTGGTGGCGATCTCGACCCGTACGGCGTGCGCCTCCGTCTCCACGGCGGCGTAGTTCAGGCGCGCGCCGAACCGGTAGGCGTAGGCGAGGACTGTGAACAGGACGGCGAGGCCCGCGAGCGAGAGCAGCAGGGCGGGCACGTCGCCGGTGGCGACCGCCCGGTCGATGATCACGCCGATGGCCACCGGTACGAGTGCCTCGGCGGCCTGGTGGGCACAGAGCAGCGCGGTGCCGGCCAGCACCTTGCCGCGCTGGCGGCGCAGGGCGCGCCGCAGCACCGCGCCGCCGCTGGTGAGGTCGTCCGCCATCGACGTCAGGCCCCGGCGAGCGGGGAGAGAGCACCGGCGGACGGGACGACGTGGTGGCGGCCGATGGGCAACATGAGGGGCTTCTCCGACGTCGGATCGATGATGACCTGGCTTTCGAGGCCGAACACGGCACGGACGCACTCTCGCGTCAGGACCTGTGCCGGCTCACCCGCAGCGTGCAGCGTACCGGCGGCCAATGCGATGAGATGATCCGCGTACCGGGCCGCGAGGTTGAGGTCGTGCAACACCATCACGATCGTCGTCCCGCGGGTCAGATTGAGGTCGGTGAGCAGGTCGAGCACTTCGATCTGGTGGCTGACGTCGAGGAACGTCGTCGGCTCGTCGAGCAGCAGCAGGTCCGTCTGCTGGGCCAGGGCCATCGCGATCCAGACCCGCTGCCGCTGGCCGCCGGAGAGTTCGTCGACCGAACGGTCGGCGAGGTCGGCGGTGTGTGTCGCGTCGAGGGCCGCCGCCACGGCGGCGTCGTCCTGTCTGCTCCAGCGCGAGAGCACCCGCTGGTGGGGGTTGCGCCCGCGTCCGACCAGGTCGGCCACCGTGATGCCCTCGGGCGCGGTCGGTGACTGGGGAAGCAGCCCGAGGGTACGGGCCAGTTGCTTGGCCGGCAGCCGGTGCACCTCTTTGCCGTCGAGCAGGACGTGGCCGGCGCGGGGCGCGAGCAGTCGCGACATGGAGCGCAGCAGTGTCGACTTGCCGCACGCGTTCGCGCCGACGATCGCCGTGATCTTTCCGGGTGGCACGACGAGGTCGAGTGAGGAGATGACGACGCGGTCCTTGTAGCCGAGCATGAGACTCTCGACCGCGAGCGTGTGGGTGGTGGTCACAGCGAGCCTCCCGCGCGGTTGGTCCGGATGAGCAGGTAGATGAGGTACGGGGCGCCGAGCACACCGGTCACGACACCCACCGGGTAGCGGGTGTCGAAGGCGAACTGGCCGACGAAGTCCGCGACGAGCACCAGCAGCGAGCCCACCAGGGCGGACGGCAGCAGCAGCGACCCGACCGGGCCGACGAGCCGGGCGGCGATCGGCCCGGACAGGAACGCCACGAAGGCGATCGGCCCGGTGGCCGCGGTGGCGAAGGAGATCAGGCCGACGGCCGCGACGATGACCAGGATCCGGGTGCGTTCGAGGCGGACACCGAGCGCCGCCGCGGTGTCGTCACCCAACTGCATCATCGACAGGTTGCGGGCCTGACCCAGCAGCACCGGCGCCAGGACGGCCACGGCGACGGCCACCGGAGTGACCTGCTTCCAGGTGACGCCGTTGAGGCTGCCGGTCAGCCAGCGCAACGCCTCCTGAAGGTCCCACTCGGCGGCCTGGCTCAGGACGTACGCGGTGAGGCTGTCGAGCATGGCTGCCATGCCGATGCCGATGAGCACGAGTCGGGTGCCGGCGACGCCGTCCTTGAAGGACAGCAGGTAGATGACGAGCGCCACCGCCAGCCCGACGACGATCGCGAACGCGGACACGCCCGCCTCGCCGAGGTTCAGCACCACGATCGCGAAGGCGGCGGCGGCGCTCGCGCCGGAGCTGATGCCGATCATGTCGGGGCTGGCGAGCGGGTTGCGCAGCATCGTCTGGAAGGTGACGCCGCCGAGCCCGAAGCAGGCGCCGGCCAGGACCGCGAGAACGGCGCGCGGCAGGCGGAGCGTACCGACGGTGAAGGACGCGCCGGGGACGTCCTCGCCGGAGAGCACGGCCAGGACGTCGGCGGGAGGATAGAAGGTGCGTCCCGCCATCAGCGATACGGCGAACGCCGCGACGACGAGGGCCGCGAGGACGGCGAGGACGGCCCGCCGTCGACGCGTACGGCGGACCCGGCCGTGGGTGACGGCCGTCAGAGTCGCAGTGCTCACAGCTCGCGTACCTTCTGCCGCCGGACGATGTAGATGAAGAACGGTGCGCCGATGAGCGCCGTCACGATGCCCACGTCGATCTCCGCGGGGCGGGCCACCACCCGGCCGACGACGTCGGCGGCGGTCAGCAACGACGCGCCCAGCAGCGCGGAGAACGGCAGCAGCCACCTGTGGTCGAGCCCGATGAGCAGCCGGCACACGTGCGGTACGACGAGGCCGACGAAGCCGATGGGTCCGGCGACCGCCGTGGCCGCGCCGCACAGCACCACCGATCCGGCGCCCGCGACGCCCCGCACCACGGCGACCCGCTCGCCGAGCCCGGCGGCGAGGTCGTCACCGAGGGCGAGCGAGTTCAGTGCCCGGCCGGACAGGAGACAGACCACCAGGCCCACTGCGAGAAACGGCAGTGCCTGCCGGATGCTGTCGTAGGTGGCCCCGCCGACGCCGCCGATCTGCCACGAGCGGAAGTTGCCGGCCACGTCGTTGCGGGGCAGCACGAAGGCGCTGATCAGTGACGCGAGCGCGGCGGAGGTGGCGGCGCCGGCGAGCGCGAGTTTGAGCGGCGTCGCGCCACCGCGTCCGAGGGAGCCGACTGCGTACACGAAGACGGCCGCGAGGCCCGCGCCGAGGATCGCGACCCAGAGGTAGCTGGTCGGCGAGGAGAGGCCGAACATGACCATCCCGGTGACCACGGCGAGCGACGCCCCCATGTTCACGCCCAGGATCCCGGGGTCGGCAAGCGGGTTACGGGTCACACCCTGCATCACGGCCCCGGCCAGGCCGAGCGCCGCTCCGACGGTCACGGCGAGCAGGGTGCGGGGGATCCGTTTGGTGACGGCGGCCTGTTCCATTGTGTCGTCCACGCCCTGGAACGCGGCGAGGATGTCGGACCACCCGACGCTGCGGGAACCCAGCGCCACTGATGCCGCCATGAGCGACAGCAGCACCGCGATCGCGACGAGGAACCACAGCAGTCGTACCGGCGCCGGACGCCGCACCACTGCGGCGTCCGGCACGGTACGCGTGTCGAGCGTGGTCATGACACCTTGTCGGCTGCCTTGGCGAGCATCGCGACGTAGTCGTTCAGCACGAATCCGATGGCCAGCGGGGTCGGGTTCGCGGCGGTGCCCAGCGGCGTGGCGCCGGAGAGCATGACCACCGAACCGCGCTTGATCGCGGGGATCTTCGACAGCAGCGGGTCGGCCTGTGCGGCGGCGAGGAGCTTGTCGTCACCGTAGGCGACGATGACGTCCACGTCGTTGAAGACCTGGATCTGCTCGGCGCTCTGGGTGAGGCTGAACTTGTCGGTGCCGGCGGAGAGGGTGGCGATGCTGGCCGGCACCTTCAGGCCGAGGTCGCCGAAGAACTGCGCCCGGGTGTCGTGCGTCGTGTAGAAACCGATCTTGCTCAGGTCGGTGGGGTCGATGTGCGTCATGAACATTGCCGACTTCCCCGCCAGCTGCGGGTGCTTCGCGGCGGCTTCGGTCATCTGCTTCTCGATGTCGGCGATCAGCGCGTCGCCCTCCTTGGCGAGGCCGAGGGCCTGACTCTCCAGCTTGATGGTGTCGCGCCACGCGGTGGCCCAGGGCGCCTCGGGGTAGGCGACGACCGGGGCGATCTTGCTGAGGGTGTCGTACTCCTGCTGGGTCAGGCCCGAGTACGCGGCCAGGATGACGTCCGGCTTGGTGTCGGCGACGGCCTCGAAGTTGATGCCGTCGTTCTCGTCGAACAGCACCGGGGCGGTGCCGCCGAGCGTCTTGAGCTTCTCGGCGACCCACGGCAGGACGCCGTCGCCGTCGTCGTCACCGAAGTTGGCCTTCGCCATCCCGACGGGGACGACGCCGAGGGCGAGGGGCACCTCGTGGTTGGCCCAGGCAACTGTCGCGACCCGCTTCGGCTGCTCATTGATCGTCGTGGTGCCGAGCGCGTGCTTGATCGTGACCGGGAAGGTGGCGGAACTGCCGGCGGCGGAGGCCTCATCCGGCTCGGTCGAGTCGCCACAGGCGGCGAGCGCCAATGTCGCGGCCAGGGCGACGAACCCGGCCAGGAAACGGTGTGAGCGCATGCCTCTAAACTCCATCGCTTTGTTAGGGGAGGCTAACCTAACATAACGATGTGAGTCGTTCTCGCAGCGCGGGGTCACCGGCCGATCTTGCAGGAGGAGCCGGTGATCGGAGGCGCGCACGTGCGGGCGGCCCGGACAGTCGTCCGGGCCGCCCGTGGGCCGGCGTCGAGGGGGCCGCCGACCCGTCGATCAGGTCACCGGACGCGGTCAGCCGCCGAGGCTCGCCGCGGCGGAGGCGATCGACGAGGCGAAGTAGCTCACCTGGGTGTAGACACCGGGATAGTTGGGCCGGGCGCAGCCCTGGCCCCAACTGACGATGCCGACCTGGATCCAGGCGTTGGCGGCGTCCCGGCGGAACATCGGACCGCCCGAGTCACCCTGGCAGGTGTCCACCCCGCCACTGGCGTAGCCGGCGCAGATCTCCTGCGCGGGGATGATGTCGCCGCCGTAGTAGGAGTTGCAGGTCGAGTCGCTGACGAACGGGACTGTCGCCTTGAGCAGATACCGCTGCTGGCTGCCGCCCTCCCGCGCCGCGCCCCAGCCGGCGACGGTGAAGGTGCCACTGTCGTACGCGGTGGTGGTGGCGATGTTCAGCGTGCTCAACCCGGTGACGGGGGTTGCCAGTCGGATCAGCGCCCAGTCCCGGCCGCTGCCGTTGTAGCCGGGTGCCCGGTAGACGTAGTTCGACCGGACGGTGATCCGGCTCGACGACTGGAGGTCGACAGCACCGAGGGTGGCGGTGATGCTGGTGTTGGTGCCGGTGGCGCCCACACAGTGCGCGGCCGTGAGCACCAGTCGGGGGCTGTAGAGGGCGCCACCGCAGCCCATCGAGAGCCGCACCATGAACGGGAACTCACCCTGGGCGGCGCGGCTGCCGCCGACGACGTTAGGCGTGATCGGGCTGTCGGCCGCGGCCGGGGCGGCGAGGGCGAGGCTGGCCGCGGCAAGCGCGGCGGCCACCAGGCCGGTGAGGGTACGCCAGCGAACCATGCATTCCTCCGCATCATGGCGGTACGCCTCGTGAGCGCACCTCATTCGAGATAGCCGCCATCATATTGAGGCTCATGGATTGGTTGGCTCATCTTCTCTGGGTCGTACCCCCGCGGTATGGCACCGGCCCGGCGCCGGGCCGGGCGGCCAGGTCATCGGGGCAAGGACTCCTGACCAGCCAGTACGACAAGCTCGTCGGCTCGGACCGACAATGGCGCCGCCGCCCCGTCGACCCACACCAGATAGCCCGTGGGCGGACCCGGCGCTCCCCACCTGGCGCCGACGATCGTGGCCAACGGAGTCTCGCCGGGCCCGGTGCGCAGGCGTACCCGGGTGCCCGGCGCATGTCCGTCGTCGGCGACGATGAGCAGCGCGTCGAGGATCTGCCGGACACCGGCGATCGGTAGGCCCTGCACCTCCGGCTCACCCGAGCACCCGACACGCGGCGTCATCATCGCGCGGACGTGCGCGGTCTGCCTGATCGCCTCCTGGCGGATCCGCCGGTCCGCGCCGGCTTCGGCGATGGCCAGCGCCTCCTCGATGACCGACCAGAGCACCAGCGGCTCCCGGTCGAGCAGGCGGCGGGCCTCACGGTCGACCTCGGCGCAGGCGGTGTCGAGCGCCGTGTCCTCGCCCAGCTCCGCGATCCAGGCGAGGTCCCCCACGTCGGGCAGCAGCCCTGGCGACTCGACCGCCACCACGAGGTAGACCATCGCGAGCAGGTCCTCGCGGCCCTCGCCCTGGTAGAGCGTGCCCACACCGGCGCCCGTGCGTCCCCGGCTGGGCGGGAAGCGCTCGGCGAGGTGCCGGGCGCGGCCGTCGGGAAGCACCGAGGCTCGCCGCGTGTCCGCCACCCGTTCCTGGAACGAACGCCGCTCACGGCGCTCGACAAGCAGCTGACGGTACGGGTCGAAGCCGATCGGATAGATCGTCCGCCCATAGGTGGCGAGCGTCTCGCCTGGTTGCAGACCAATCGACTCGATGTGCCGGCTGGCCACCGAGTAGGCGACGCCGGTGCGGGCCGCCTGCTCGCGGATCGCGCGCTTACGGGCACGGCCCGTGGCCGGGGTGCGGCGGGGGTTCTGGTTGGACATGGCGCCTCCGGTGCAGCCCCACGCACTCCACCGAACAGGCGGCGTGGTCGGCACGCCGGACGTCGACACGACGGCGCGGAGTCGGAGACTCTTGGCCCCAGCATGCGGTCGGGCGTGGGCCGCCACATCGGGCGCTGGCAGGCGCTCTGCCGTGGCCAGCATATCGCGAACCGCGCTGTCAGCCGCCCCCGCCCGCGCCCCGTGTCAGGCCGTGTCGGTGGTCGTGTCGGCGCGGTGTCAGCCGACCCGCGCACGCTGTGCGGCATGACAAACGACCTCATGATCGAGGCCGAGGGCCTCGTCAAGACCTTCGGGAAGACGAGGGCGCTGCGGGGCGTGGACCTCGCCGTGCCCCGGGGCACGGTGCTCGGGGTGCTCGGCCCCAACGGCGCAGGCAAGACGACCGCCGTGCGCATCCTCTCCACGCTGCTGGCCCCGGACGCCGGCACCGCCCGGATCGGCGGCTTCGACGTGGTCCGCGACGCCGAGCGGGTCCGGCAGAGCATCGGCCTCACCGGCCAGTACGCCTCGGTCGACGAGGACCTGACCGGGCGGCAGAACCTGGAGTTGTTCGGCACGCTGCTGGAGTTGGGGCGCGCCGGCGCCCGGCGGCGGGCCGCCGAACTGCTCGACTGGTTCGACCTGACCGACGCCGCGAACCGGCCGGCCAAGACGTACTCCGGCGGCATGCGGCGGCGGCTGGACCTGGCCGCCAGCCTCGTCGGCTCCCCCGACGTGATCTTCCTGGACGAGCCGACGACCGGCCTCGACCCGGCCAAGCGCGAGGACATGTGGGGCGTGGTCCGGTCGCTTGTGTCGAACGGCTCGACAGTGCTGCTCACCACGCAGTACCTGGAGGAGGCTGACGCGCTCGCCGACGCGATCACGGTGATCGACCACGGGCGGGTCATCGCGCACGACACACCCGACGGGCTCAAACGGGTGGTGGGCGGGCAGACCCTGGAGGTCCGGCCGAGCGACAGCGCGCAGCTACCCCGGATCGCGGCGATCCTGTCCGAGGTCGGCTCCGGCACGCGGGCCGACGAGATCCGCAAGGGCGTCCTCGCGGTCCCGGTCACCGACCACAAGGCCCTCACCGAGAGCGTCGCGCGCTTCGCCGCCGCAGGGATCTCGGTCACCGAACTCTCCCTGCACCTGCCGAGCCTCGACGAGGTGTTCCTCACCCTCACCGGGCGTACGGCATCCGACGACGACACCACCAACCGCACGGAGGTCGCGGCATGAGCACACTGATCGGCACCACGGGGCCGGCGCGCCCGACGGCCGTCGGCCAACCCCGCCCGTTCCGGCTCGTCCGGCACTCCTTGGCACTGACCAAGCGCAGCCTCATCAAGACCTGGCGTACGCCCGAGGCGCTCGTCGACGTCACGTTGCAGCCGGTGCTGTTCCTCGTCATCTTCGTGTACATCTTCGGCGGCGCGGTCGCCGGCTCCACCCACGACTACCTGCAGTTCCTGCTGCCCGGCATCCTGGCGCAGACCATCGCCACCGGGGCCATCGCGATCGGCGTCAACCTCAACACCGACATCGCCAAGGGCATCTTCGACCGGTTCCGGTCGCTGCCGATCCCCCGCTCAGCGCCACTTGTCGGCGCGGTGCTCGGCGACGTCGTCCGGTACGTGATCGTCACGGTCTCGACCCTCGCGATCGGCTACCTGATGGGTTTCCGGATCGACACCGGCCCGGTGCGGGCCATCGCCGGGTGTCTGCTCGCGGTGCTGTTCGCCCTGTGCCTCAGTTGGCTGCCGGTCTACGTGTCGATGAAGGTGCGCACCCCGGGTGCCGTGCAGGGTCTGATGTTCGCGCTGATCATGCCGTTGAGCTTCGCGTCGAACGTGTTCGTCAGCGCCGACACCCTGCCGGGCTGGATGCGGACGTTCGTGGACGTCAACCCGATGACCCACCTGGTCGCATCGGTACGCGGCCTGTTCCTCGGCACCCCGCTCGGCTCCCACGCGTGGTGGACCCTCGCGTGGTGCGCCGTCTTCGTGGCGCTGTTCATGCCGCTGGCGCTGCGCGCGTACCGCAGGAAGATCTGACCTCAGGCGAGCAGGTCGCCCATCAGCTCGCGGATCCGGGCGGTGGCCATGGCCACCGGCCGCTCCCGCCACGCGGTCAGCAACGGCTCACGCTGCTCCTCGTCACCGAGGGTGGCGATGAGCCGTTCGCCGTACCCGGGCGGGAAGAACGACTCGACGTGGCTGCCGAGCCGCGTGGCGAGCGCGGCCAGTTCGCGGGCCACGCCCACGTCACCGCGGTACGCCGCGAGTTCCGCGCCGCCCAGCGCCCACGCCCCGATCACCGGCAGGTCACGCGAGGCCAGCGCGTCGTCGCGGGCGAGCGCCAGCAGGGCGACCGCCTGGGAGTCGACGTCACCTGTCGACGCCTGTCGCACCTCGGCGATCCGCAGGTACAGACCGGCCAACCCGACCCGGAGCATGACGCGCGGCTGCGGTGGCGGCCCGGTCCACTCGGCGAGCGTCCGGCTCACCTCCTCGGCGTGCGCGAGCGCCTCGTCGTACCGGCCCTGCAGCCAGGCGAGGTGGGCCAGGCCGAGGCGCGCCTGGGCGACGTCGGCCTGATCGGCCTGACCCGATGTCGCGGTCTCCTGCAACCGTCGCGCCGCCTCGGGATCGCCGCTGAGGGCAAGGTGCATGTCCAGCCGCACCCGGATCGACCGCGCGTCCTGCGTGGCGCCGACGAGTTCCATGTGCCGGACGCTGCGCGCCAGCCAGTCGGCCGACCGGGCCTCCCCGGCCGGGATCAGGAACTGCCCGACGGCACCGGCCGCCATCGCCATGCCCCAGTGGTCACCGACGGCCTCGAAGCGGAGGTACGCCTGCTCGGCGTCGACGATCGACGCCTGCGGCATGCCGCCGTTCTCCCGTACGGCCGCACGGGCGAACAGGCCGAGCCCCTGCACGTACGGGTCCGGGTGCACGGCCAGCGTTGTCGCGCTCGTCAGGCTCTTGTCCAGGTCGACCCCGTCGAAGCCGGGCAACGCCGCCGCGAGCGCGGTCATCCGGGACGACATCTCAGACGGCCGCTCGGCCAGGAGTCGCCGCAGGGCCCGGTGGGCCAACCCGGCGAGGCGCAGTTCACCACTGATGCCGGCGTTCAGGCCGATCACGAGGCACATCCAGGCGAGCCGGTCGGCGTGGGGCAGCGGTCGGCCGGCGGCCTGGCCCGACTGGATCGCCGAGTGTCGCCGCCGCCGCGGGTGGTCGACGTGCAGCAGGCCCCGCGCCCAGCCGACGACCTCCAGGTGCAGGCCGCGCACCGTCCAGAGGTGGAGCAACGCGGTGGCGACGTCGACCGCGGCCGGCTCGTCGTCGTGCCCGAGCGCCCAGCGCAGGCCCGCCATCAGGTTGTCCTGCTCGGTGGCGCAGCCGTCGAGCGCCTCGATCTGGCCGGGGCCGATGAACCGCGCGCCGAGGGCGACGGCCCGCTCGCGGGCCCAGTCGACAAGGCCGGCCATCGCCCGGTCCCGCTCGCCGGCCGCGTCGAGGCGGGCTTCGCCGTACTCGCGGACCGTTTCGAGCATCCGGTAGCGGGGCGGGCTCTCGCCCTCGACGAGGGTCAGCAGGGACTGTTCGACGAGCGTCGCCAGGCCGCGCCGGACGTCGGCGCCCTGGGCGACGGCGGCTGCGAGGTCCGCGGTGAACGGCGCGGGGATGACAGCGAGCCGTTGGAGGAGCGTCTGGTCGTCGGGGGCGAGCAGTTCGCGGCTCCAGTCGACCATCGCCCACAGGCTCGCGTGGCGCTCCGGCAGGCCGCGCAGGGCGTCGTCGAGCAGTGCGAACCGGTCGGTCAACCCCGCGAGCACGTCGTCGATCGGCATGTGGCGCAGCCGTGCGGCGGCCAGTTCGAGCGCCAGCGGCAGGTTGTCGAGTCGATGGCACAGCGCGAGCGCCCGCTCGGCGTCCCAGGTGGGCACCGCGCCGCCGGCCCTGGCCCGGGACTCGATCAGCCCGAGCGCGTCGGCGTCGGGCAGGACGGACAGGCGGTGCACCGTCTCGCCGGCCAGGCCCAGCGGTGCCCGGCTCGTCGCGAGCACGGCGACCTCCGGCGAGGTGACGGCCAGCAGGTCCGCGACGACTGTGGCCGCCGCGCCGAGGACGTGCTCGCAGTTGTCCAGAACCACAAGCCCGTCGACGTCCGGCGCCACGGCGCGCAGCCGCTCCTCCGGGGCGAGCACCCGCCGTTCGAGGCCCAGGTTGCCGCCGGTGGTCGAGGTGTCCGCGCCACCGAGCACCGCGAGCACCGTGGGCAGCACCTCGTCGGGTGACCGGAGGCCGGCGAGTTCGACCACCCGTACCGGCTGCCCGGCCTCGACCGCGCGCCGCGCCACCTCGGCGGCGAGCCGCGTCTTGCCGGCGCCACCGGTCGCCACGACCGTCACCAGGGCCGCCTGGGTGAGGGCGTCCCGCACGGCCTCGACGTCCCGCTCCCGCCCCACGAGGGCCGTCACCGGCCGGCGCCACCCGGCGGGCAACCCCGGCTGCCGGGGCGTCGACGTCACGGCCGCCGGTGCGGTGAGTTCGCCACGGAGCAACGCCACGTGGACCTGGGTGATCACCGGCGCCGGGTCGGTGCCGTACCGGTCGGCCAGCTCCTCGCGGAGCCGCTCGACCACCTCCAGCGCCTCGGCCTCGCGGCCCTGCGCGGCGAGCACCCGCACGAGCAGTGCTGCGGACGGCTCGTGCGGCGGCGTACGCGCGACGAGCCGACGCAGGTCGACCTCGTCGAACGGGCCCGCACCGGCGAGCGCCGTCTGGGCGCGCAGCGCGGCGACGTCCGCGAACAGGTTCGCGTCCTCGGCGGTGTCGAGGTCCGGGACAGCGCCGAACAGGACGCGTGCCCGATCGGCAGTGTCGCGTGCGGCGTGAACGTCGCCGGACCGCAGCGCGGCGCGCGCCCGGTCGACGAGGGCGCGTGCCTCGACCGCGTCGACGGTCACCTCCTCGGCGGGCAGTCGGTAACCGCCCGGCACAGCGACCACTGGCAGCCCGAGCCGACGCGCCCTGGACACCAACGCCTGGACGGCGCCCGCGGCGTCGTCGGGTGGGCTGCCGTCCCAGACCGCGTCGACGAGCAGGCTGGTGGAGACCGCCCGCCCGCGCGCGTCGACGAGCGCGCGGACCACTGCGGCGAGCCGTTCGCCCCGGATCGGCTGCCCGTCGACAGCGAGCGGGCCGAGGATCGTGATCTGCACGGACCCAGCATCCCTCACCCTTTCGGGGGGCGTCGGCCTGGCCGGTCGCGGGAACGGCTTGACAGTTCATCATCAAGTTAGGTAAGCCTTTCCTCATGCCAGGCACCCTGACCCAGACTCTGCCCGTCGCGCCGTGGCGCTCGTTCGCCGTCACAGTGCGCGCGGTCGAGCGGCTCAGCCCCTCCTTCACGCGTGTGACGTTCACCGGGGCGGACCTCGACCGATTCGCCGACAACGGCTACGACCAGCGGATCAAGCTGGCGTTGCCGCTGCCTGGCCGGCGCGGAGTGGACCTGCCGCAGGGGCCGGACTGGTACGCCGCGTGGCGGGCCCTGCCCGAGCACCGGCGCAACCCGATTCGCACCTACACCGTGCGCGCGGTCCGTCCGCACCTGGCCGAGGTCGACGTCGACCTGGTGCTGCACGGCGACAGCGGGCCGGCGACGCGCTGGGCCCGGCGGGCGAGCGTCGGTGACGAGATCGCCCTCGTCGGCCCGGACGCCGGCTACGACGGGGACCACGGCGGCATCGAGTTCCAGCCCCCGGCGGCGGGCTGCCTGCTGCTGGCCGGCGACGAAACAGCCGTACCGGCCATCAGCGGCATCTGCGAGCGGCTCCCCCAGGACACGCGGGGCATCGTCGTGCTGGAGGTGCCTGAAGCCGGCGACGTGCTGCCGCTTGCCGCTCCGCCCGGCGTCGAGGTCCGCTGGGTGCCCCGGGGCACGGGCGGGCACGGCAGCCAACTGGTACCCGCCGTCGCCGCCGCGACGGAGGAACTGCTCACCGGCCCGTGCAGTGCGGACCAGTCGATCTCGGACGTGGACGTGGACACCGAGATCCTGTGGGAGGTCCCCGACGAGGTGCCCGCGACGCCGCTGTACGCGTGGCTGGCCGGAGAGGCCGGCGCCATCCGCGCCCTGCGCCGGCACCTCGTCGCCGAACGGGGTCTGGACCGGCGGGCTGTGGCGTTCATGGGCTACTGGCGACTCGGCCGGGCCGCCTGAGGTCGCCGACGCTCTCGCCAAGGCCCGGAGACCCCGCTATCAGGGACCTGGCGGCCGAAGCCGGGTCTGCCCTGACCAGGCGCTCTCCGGGCGGGGCCACGGAGCGCGGGATGCGTTCGACGCCGTGCGGTGCGTACAGTTTCGGGTCGGACTTGAGGTGGGCCGGCTCATCCGGCACCGGGAACGGGACGAGACACAGACGCATGACGGCGGACACACACCCGACAAACGGCAAGCACGCTATCGACCGCGTGCAGCTGGAGACCTGTCTCAGCGTCTTCGCGGCGTTGGAGGAGCTGCCTCCGGATCACCCCGACGTGCTGCGGGTGCAGCGGGCCACCGCGCGCCTCTACAAGGTGATCAAGCAGCGTCGGCGCGAGGAGCGGCGTGACGCCATCCTGGCCGCCGACCGGGCGGTGACGGAGGCCACCGCCACCGGCGCCCCCGGCCGGATCGACGACGAGACCCAGGGCATCCCGCTCGCGTCTCCCACCGTCGGCGCCACGGCAGGCGTCCTGCACAACCCGCGCGGCTGTTACGTCTGCAAGCAGCGCTACCGCGAGGTGGACGCCTTCTACCACCAGCTCTGCCCGTCCTGCGCCGCGCTCAACAGGCAGCGTCGGGACGCCCGCACCGACCTGACCGGCCGCCGCGCGCTGCTCACCGGCGGCCGGGCCAAGATCGGCATGTACATCGCGCTGCGGCTGCTGCGCGACGGCGCGCACACGACGGTGACCACGCGGTTCCCGCACGACGCGGTCCGCCGGTTCGCGGCGATGCCGGACAGCGCGGACTGGCTGCACCGCCTGCGGATCGTCGGCATCGACCTGCGCGACCCCGCGCAGGTGATCGCCCTGGCCGACTCGGTCAGCAGCCAGGGCCCCCTCGACATCCTCATCAACAACGCGGCGCAGACCGTTCGTCGTTCCCCCGGGGCGTACGCGCAGCTCGTCGCCGCGGAGGCCGCGGCCCTGCCGGACGGTCCGCTGCCGGAGCTGATCACGTTCGCCAAGCCGGGCGGCAGCCCGGCCGGGAGCCTGACCGCCGCCGCGGAGTCGACAGCGCTCACCCCGCACGCGCTCACCGCGCTGGCGTTGACGAGTGGCTCCGCCTCCCCGGAGCGGATCGCGGCGTCCACCGCCATCGACGCGGGCGGCCTGGTGCCGGACCTCGACTCGGTGAACAGCTGGGTGCAGCGGGTGCACGAGGTCGACCCGGTGGAGCTGCTCGAGGTGCAGTTGTGCAACGTGACAGCGCCGTTCGTGCTGGTCAGCAGACTGCGACCGGCGATGGCAGCGGCGACGGCCCGACGCAAGTACATAGTGAACGTCTCGGCCATGGAGGGCCAGTTCGGGCGCGGCTACAAGGGCCCCGGGCATCCGCACACCAACATGGCCAAGGCCGCGCTGAACATGCTGACCCGCACCAGCGCCGAGGAGATGCTCACCGACGGCATCCTGATGACGAGCGTCGACACCGGGTGGATCACCGACGAGCGGCCCCACCCGACGAAGATGCGGCTGGCCGACGAGGGCTTCCACGCCCCGCTGGACCTTGTCGACGGCGCCGCCCGGGTGTACGACCCGATCGTGCGCGGCGAGCAGGGTGAGGACCTGTACGGCTGCTTCCTGAAGGACTACGCGCCCTGCGCCTGGTGATCCACGTTCCGACCCGTACGACGAGGAGTAGGCAGATGACATCCGACCAGGACGCGTGGCCCACGCTTGACGAGCTGGTACGCGAGGAGGCGGAGCTGGAACTGACAGGCCTGTCCGAGACCGACGCGTACGAGCTGGGCATGCGTGCCGTCACCGCCGCGAGCGAGCGGGGACTCCCGGTGGCGATCGGTGTGTGGCGTGCCGGACGTCAGCTGTTCCACTGCGGCCTGCCCGGCTCGACGCGGGACAACGACGCGTGGCTGCGCCGCAAGGGGCGGGTGGTGCTGCGGTTCGAGCGCTCGTCGCTGTACATGGCCCGCCTCTGCCGGGACAAGGACGTGACGTTGACGCAGAAGTACGGCCTACCGGCCGCCCGGTACGCGGCAGCCGGCGGCGCGGTGCCGTTGCGGGTGCGGGGCACCGGCGTCGTCGGCTGGATGGGCGTGTCCGGGCTTCCGCAGCTGGACGACCACCGCTTCGTGGTGGACATCCTCCGCGACACCCCGCGCTGACCGACGACGACGGCGACCCAAGCGCCCGAGCACGGTCAGCGTGCGCGTCGGTTCGCGCGTATCGCCCCCAGGATCACACCAGGCGTGGCGAGTGAGAGCGGGTGCTCCTGCATGGAGACGACGTCGTTGAACCGCCGCGCGGTCTCCACGTCCGTGATTGTCGCCGCGATGATCTGCCGGCTGACCCAGCTGGAGATGCGGTAGCCGCGCGGGTACGGCCCGTCGAAGTGCGGCAGCGCCAGGTCGGCCGAGGTCGACGTCGACCAGGCGGCGTCGACCACCACCTTCTGCAGGGCGAGGAAGTGGCGGGCGGGGGTGGTCAGGTCGGGGTTGGAGCGTAGGTACGCCGACAGGCAGGCCGCGTGCAGTGCCGCCGCCGTCATGCCCTGCCCGTAGACCGGGTTGAACGAGGCGACGGCGTCACCGACGCTGACGAGCCGCGCCGGACAGCGCCGCAGCGCGTGGAAGTCCCGACGCCGGCTGTCGGAATGGTGGTAGGTCTGCACGTCGCCGAGCATCTCGTTGGCGGTGACCTCGCCGAACTCCGGCGGGAACTGCTCCCGTAGCCGACGGACGAAGTCCTCGGCGGTGCGCCCCGGACGGTCGTCTCCGTAGCCGGCCAACATGGCCATCCACCGGCCGTCCTCGATGGCGAAGAATGCCGCGCCCGCCACGTCCGTCATCGTCGCCGGGGTGTGCAGCGCCAGGACGACCTTCGCCGGTGGGTCCTGCTCGGGCCGCCGGAACAGGGCTGTCGCATAGTTCAGGTGCACGGGCATCCGCCGCGTCGCGGGCCGCTCCCAGCCGGCGCGCTCCAACCAGTCGGAGAGCCGGCTCGACCGCCCCATGGCGTCCACCACCAGGTCACCACCCTCGACGCCGGGCACCCCGCCGATGTCGCAGCGGACACCGGTGACCGCCTCGCCCTCGATAACGAGGCCCGTGGCGCGGGCGGTGAAGGTCTTGACGTTGGGCAGGCGCAGCACGTGCTGGCGGATCAGCCCCTCCAACAGGGGTCGGCTGCCCGCCAGGCTGTCGGCGTCGTCGGGGACGACCACCTTGAGGCGGCCGTCGAGGTAGCTGCGCCGGGTGGCCGGGGGCGCCTCGATAGCGCCGTGGGCGATCGCCTGCTTCCGGAAGCCGGGAAACAGTCGCTCGAGCTGGGACAGGCCGCCGGGCAGCAGCGCGTGCAGCTGCGTCCCCTGTGGCACGCCGGGCCGCGCGCCGCTGATCTGCGGGTCGTCCCGGTCGATGATGAGCACGCTCTCCGCGTAATCGGACAGGACCCGGGCGGCCAGCAGACCGGCGACACTGCCGCCGAGCACTACTGCCTTACCCAGGACCGGGGAGGGCTGGTCGGGGGGTCGCACTGCGTTCAGCGCGGCGAAGGCCCGGATGGCGGAGCGGGGCATCGTGCTCTCCAAAAGGGGTACGAAGGGCGTGGCCCTCCCCCGTGTCTGCCAGCGGACGGGGCGCAGGCAGAGCGGTGGTCGGGTCGCTGGCGTGACTCCCGTCGATCGTCGCACAACCGGCGTACGCCCACTGACCGTGTCCACCTGGTGACAACCGGGACGCCCGGGCGGGTGCCGGTTGTCGACGTTCGGGTGGGTCGATTGAAATGCGCCCTGACCTGCTGTCAGGATCTCCGGCATGCCCGTGGCTCGTCGTACTCTGCTCGGGGCCGGACTGGCCGCCGCGACCTCCGCCCTGGCCGGCTGCGGCGACAAGGGCTCGTCGGCGCCCGGTCTTGCCGAATCCGGCGACGCGGTGACCGCTACCGACGCGGCCGGAAACCGGGTGGGCTTCGGCTCGGCGGTGGCGCCGTCCGGCTCGCCGAGCGCCACCGCGTCTCCCAGCGGCGGTGCCGCGCCGGCTGGTCAGGCCCGGTACGCGCAGGACGTGACGGCGCTGCTCCGCAAGCAGCTGCCCGCCACCGGTCAGACCGTCCAGCACAAGGGCTTCCCCGGTGCCGTCGCGGTCGTCCTCGTGGACGGGAAGACGACGGTCCACACAGCTGTCGGGGAGGCGCTGCGCTACGGCGCTGGACCGAAGCTCCTTCCGCCGGGCCAGCGCGTCGCGATGCGTCCCGACTCCATCTTCGATCTCGCCTCGGTCACGAAGGTGTACACGGCGATCCTGCTGCTCCAGCAGGTCGACAAGGGACGCGTCGACCTGGACGCCCCGGTCCGCGACCTCCTGCCCGCCTTCACCGGGGCGGGCAAGGAGCGGATCACTGTCGAGATGCTGCTCACCCACACCAGCGGCCTGCCGGTCGGCGCGAAGGTCACCGGTCTGCCCGACAACGCGGCCCGGTGGAACGCCGTGCTCACCACGGGGCTGGTCTCCGGTGCCGTGCCCGGCGACACGTTCCGCTATTCGAGCGTCGGACTCATGGTCGCCGGCAGGATCGTCGAGAAGGTCACCGGTCAGCGGCTCGACCAGGCGCTCAAGAGCAACCTCACCGGCCCGCTCGGCCTGCGCGACACCGGCTTCAACCCCAGCACCTGGCTGTCGGGCAGTGCGCGGGCCAGCCGACTGGTCGCCACCGACGCCCGCTCGTCGCGAGGGCTGCTGCGGGGCACCGTCCACGACGACGTCGCCAACCACCTCGGCGGCGTCGCCGGTCACGCGGGCATCTTCGCCAGCGCCACCGACCTCGCGGTCATCGGTCAGATGCTCCTGAACGGGGGCACCTACCAGGGCAGGCGGATCCTCGCCGCGGCGACGGTGCGCCGGATGCTCAGCAACCAGAACGCGGGGATTCCCGCCGTCGACCCCGAGCGTCCCAACCGGACCGCCGCGCACGGCCTCGGGGTCGTCCTCGACCAGCGTTGGTTCATGGGGCGGCTCGCGGCAGCTCGGACCTTCGGCCACACCGGCTTCGCCGGCCCCTCGTTGCTTGTCGACCCCGGCCGGCGGCTCGTGCTGGCCCTGCTCACCAACCGCGCGCACCCCAACTGGAGTTGGGCGAACCCCGATCCGGTCCGGGCCGCGGTGGGCGACCTGCTCGCCAGAGAGGTCAATTGATCGCCTCCACCGCGACCGATGCCCGGCCGGAAGGTGTGGACCGTCGCGCCGCGCCCTGACACGATACTTGCGCTAGCAGTGCAAATACTTCGTCCGTCAAGGTGGAGGATCCATGCACACACCCCTCCGGAGACTGCTCTCCGTGGCGGCCGGGCTCGCCCTCGCGGTCAGCCTGTCAGTCGTCCCCGCCCCGCGCGCCGCCGAAGCCGCCGCCCCACCGACGTACCGCCCGGTGATCTTCGTGCACGGCAGCGCCGGGTCGGCCACGCAGTTCCAGTCCCAGGCCAAACGCCTGGCCAGCAACGGCTACCCGATCGAGATCATCGAAGCCCACGAGTACGACTCGCCGAACATCGCGACGATCCTGCCCCAGGTGTACGCGGGACTCGACGCACGGATCTCCCGCCTCCTGGCCGCGACCGGCGCGGACAAGGTCGACCTGATCGCGCACTCCCTCGGCACCTTCGTCACACAGGGCTACCTCACCAGCTCTCCAGCGCGGGCCGCCCGGGTCGCGCACTACGTCAACCTGGACGGACGCACCGCGGCCTCCCCGCCGGGCGGTGTACCCACCCTCGCCATCTGGGGTGAGGGCGACCCGGCCCGCACCGTCGTCGGCGCGACGAACGTCCACCTCCCCGAGCAGTCCCACACGCAGACCGTGTCGTCGACGGAGTCGTTCGGCGAGATTTACCGGTTCCTGCGCGGTCGCGCGCCCCACACGACACGGATCGTGCCCCAACTCCTCGGCACCGCCCGGGTCTCCGGGCGCGCGGTGCTCTTTCCGAGCAACGCCGGCGTCACCGACGCGACACTCGAGGTCTACCCGGTCAGCCACCTCACCGGCGGCCGGCTGTCGTCCCGGCCGACGCATCGGGTGACGCTTGCCGGCGACGGCTCGTTCGGGCCGTTCCCGGTCCTCGCCACGGCCCGCTACGAGTTCGCGGTCGTCCGCTCCGGCGCTCCGACGCACCACTTCTACTTCCAGCCGTTCCTTCGCTCGGATTCGTTCGTACGCCTGGCCACAAGCGTGCCGGGCGAGGGTCTCGGCGCGCTTGTCGACACCAGCGACAGGCACACGGCGCTGACGATCCAACGCCAGAAGGAGTGGTGGGGCGACCAGGGCGACGGTGGCGACAAGCTCTGGATCAACGGCAGGGACGTCCTCAACCCCGCGAACACGCCACGCCTCAAGAGGACGATCGCCCTGTTCGCCTTCGACGACGACAGCGACGGGGTGACCGACCTGACCGCCCCGTTGCCGGAGTTCTTCAGTCAGACCTTCATCACCGGCATGGACGTGTTCATCCCTGCGACCCCGGCGAACCTCGGCGTCGTACGCGTCACAGTGGGTCAGCGCGGCGGCGGGTACGACGTGGTCAACGTGCCCAACTGGAAGTCGAGCGCCCATCGGGTGACGATCAACGTCGACGACTTCTGACCGCTCGTCGGAGGGCCCGGCCACCTCAGCTCGTGACGGTGGCCGGGCCCTTCTGCGTGACCGGGCCCAGTCTCGCTGCCGACGCGACACGCCTGACCAGGAGCGTGCGCACAGCGATACCAGCATTCCGGTATCCGCGCTAAGTGGATTCCGTGCCGTCCGTTTCGTTCTCTCGTTTCGCCTGATCAGCCCCGCGCGCTGCCCGAACCGCCGAAAGTGCGCCGGCTCGCCGCCCAAATGTTCGTCCATCGAAATCGATCTAGCGCATGACGAACATTTCAGTTACGTTTCGCGGCATCGCCTGCCGCCCGGGACGGCGGCGCGAATCTGCCCGACACCCTCGCCCGAGGGGCCCGCGAATCAACGGCAACGGCAACGGATAGGGGCGTGAGCATGAGACGTGTGACAAGTGTGGCCACAGCGCTACTCCTGATAGCCGGGGTGGCCATCAACCCACCGGCAGCATCGGCACAAACCCAGGGCACGACCACGAACGTGGCGGTGTCGACGACGATCAACACACTGGCCCGGGATGTCGAACGGGTGGAGTCCCTGCGCGAGGTGAAGGACGTCCAACGCGCGTACACCCACCTGGCCCAGTTCGGGCGGTGGTCGGAGATGGCCGAACTGTTCGCCACCGACGGCACGTTGCAGTGGGGGGATCAGACAACCGCCGGCCGCTCGGCGATCGCGGCCTGGCTCGAAGCAGACGCCGGCGGCATGGACGGCATCCGGCCGGGCTCCCTGCACACACTTGTCATCGACCAGCCTCTGGTGAACCTCTCCGCCGACGGCACCACCGCCAAGGGCCGCTGGATGGGCCTGCGTTTCCTGGGTGACGGCGAGGGCCAGGCGCGAATCGAGGGCGGAATCTACGAAAATGAGTACGTCCTCAGGGACGGCCGCTGGCAGATCGAGCTTCTCCGCTACTACCCGCAGTACGCCGGCGCGTACGCCACCGGCTGGCGCAACGTCGGCGGCGCGCTGCCGATCGTCCCCTACCACTTCACCCCCGACGAGGCGGGCGTACCGATCCCGCCGCCGACGGGCGCCGCGCCGGCCACGACGGCCACCGTCGGCGAGTTGGCGGCCCGGATCAGCAGGCTCAACGACGAGGACGCGGTCCGCAACCTCCAGCACGCCTACGGCTACTACGTCGACCGTCGCATGTGGTCCGACGTTGTCGACCTCTTCGCCTCCGACGGCACTGTCCGGATCGACGGCGTCGGCTCCTACCAGGGCAGCAGTGGCGTCCGTCAGGCGATGGAGCGGATGGGCCCGGAGAACCTCTCCCAGGGCATCCTCAACGAGCGGCCGCTGTTCGACACGATCGTCGAGGTGAGCCCCAACGGGCAGGAGGCCATCGCCCGGGGCATCGAGTTCGCCATGGTCGGTGACGCGAACACCCGTGCCGCCTCGTGGGAGTTCTCCGTCTTCCGCAACTCGTTCGTCAAGGACGGCGGGCTGTGGAAGCTCAAGGACATGGCGATCACTCCCCTGATCGTCGCCACCTACGCCGACGGTTGGGGCAACGGCGGCGTCGCCGCGCCCGCCACCGTCGTACCGGCGTTCCTCGACGTCGCCGGTCGTAGCGCGAAGCCGGCGGGGACCGCACCGCCGAACACGGATCTCGCCGACCTCAAGCGCCGGCTGGACCGGTCGCAGGCGTTCGACGGCGCCGAGAACGTCTCGCTGGCCTACACCGCCTACCTCGACGATCTGCGGATCGTGGAAATGTCGCAGATCCACGCGGCGAACGGCCACAAGCTCTCGCCGTTCGCTGGCTACTTCATCGGACCCGAGCGCATCGCGCAGGCCGGGCTCACCGTCTACGGGAGCAACCCGTCCACGATGCGCAACAGCCTGTCCATGCACTGGCGTCCGCAGCCGGTGGTGATCGTGTCGGAGGACGGCCGGTCGGCTACCCTGCGCGCACGGCTGCTCCAGCCCCGCACGTCGATCAACAACCCGGGCACCTTCAACGGCGCCATGTACAACGACGAGTTCGTGCTGGAGAACGGCATCTGGCGGGTCTGGAGCCTGACCATCGACGAGTTCTACTGGCAGTCGGTCAACTGGGCCGGCGGTTGGGCGGCCGCGAACCCGCGCAACCCCAGCCTGCCCGACCCGGCGCCGAGCACTCTGGTGACCAGGTACCCCCCGGATGTGCTGCTCAGCCAGATGGGGATCCGCGCGGAGGGCTTCCAGGGCGGCACCGGCAGGTTCATCGGCTGGCCGGGGATCCTGCCCATGTGGTTCCACTACCGCAACCCGGTGACCGGGCGGGAGCCGGCGCACTACTGGCCCGACTGCGCTCCGTGCGAGGTACGCCCCGACTGGCGGATGACGGCCCACGGCTACCAGAAGCCGCCGACCGGGCCGCAGATCGACGGTTGGGACCTGGACGCGCCGGCGCTCAACAAGGTCGCGCCCAGCGTCAACGGCTCCGGACTGTGGGAGCAGCGCCTCACCGCCACGCCGGGCACCTGGAACGTCGACGGACTGTCGTTCGCGTACCAGTGGCTGCGCGACGGAGAACCGATCAGCGGCGCGACCGGGCAGCACTACAAGGTGCAGCACGCCGACGTCGGGCACGAGCTGCGGGTGAAGGTCACCGCGACCGGCGCTGGACGTCCAGCGGCGACCGCCACCAGCGGTCCGGTGACAGCCGCCTACCGAACGTGGGACGCCGGCACCGTCTACACCGGTGGTGAGTACGTCAGCCACGGTGACGCCGTACACGTGGCGCAGTGGTGGACGCAGAACCAGGTGCCGGGGTCCTCGCCGTGGGGTTCGTGGATGCAGGTCGGCGCGCCGACGGCGTGCGCGACCGGCACCCACCTGACCTGGACCTCGTCGTGGGTCTACACCGGTGGCGAGACCGTCGTGCACGGCGGCAAGCTCTGGAAGGCCCAGTGGTGGACGCGTAACCAACTGCCCGGCACGCCGAACGGGCCGTGGCAGCAGGTCGGCACCTGCTGATCTGATCCCGTCGACACGAAACCGCACCGGGTTGGCCGAAGGTCCAGCCAACCCGGTGCGGTTTTCACGTGTGTCACGCGGTGAGGGCTATGTACTTCTCCTCGAGGAACTCCAGGATCCCCTCGGAGCCGCCCTCCCGGCCGAGGCCGCTCTGCTTGACACCACCGAACGGTGCGGACGGATCGCTCACGACACCCCTGTTGACAGCCACCATCCCGGCCTCGAGGCGGCGTGCCACGGCGATCGCCTCGCGCTCCTCGCCGAAGACGTACGCCATGAGGCCGTAGATGGTGTCGTTCGCCATCCGGACCGCCTCGTCGACGTCGTCGAAGCGGACCACCGCGGTCACCGGCCCGAAGATCTCGGTGGTGGTGATCGTCGAGCCGTGGGCCACGTCGGTGAGCAACGTCGCGTCGTAGAAGGCGCCGTCGGCCGACGACTGCCCCCCGCGCACAAGCGTCGCTCCCTCCGCCACGGCGGTCTGCACGAGGCTGGCGACCTTGTCCCGCTCGTGCACGGAGACCAACGCCCCGAGGTCGTTGCTGCGGTCCAGCCCCCGACCCACCGAGACGGCGGCGAGCGCGGCGTCCATCCGGGCGACGAACTCGTCGTGCACCGAGCTGTGCACGTAGAAGCGATTGGCCGCGGTGCAGGCCGAGCCCCCGTTGCGCATCTTCGCAAGCAGGGCGCCCTCGACTGTGGTCTCCAGGTCCGCGCCGGGCAGCACGATGACAGGCGCGTTCCCGCCCAGCTCCATCGAGGCGCTCACCACGCTGTCGGCGCAGGCGTGCAGCAGCTCGCGGCCCACCTCGGTCGAGCCGGTGAACGACAGCTTCCGGACCTCGGGGCGGTCGATCATGCGCCGTACGAGCGGGCCGGTCGGGACCGGGGTGACAAGGTTGACGACGCCGCGTGGAACCCCGGCGCGGCGCAGAACCTCGACGACGTACGCCGCCGTGAGAGGTGTCTCCCGGGCAGGCTTGAGGATCGTCGTGCACCCCGCGGCGAGCGCGGGGCCGAGCTTGCGGGTCGCCATGGCGGCCGGGAAGTTCCACGGGGTGATGAGCAGCGAGACACCGATCGGCTGCCGGTCCACGATGATCCGCTTGTCGCCCGCGGGCGAGAGCCGGTAGTCGCCCGGCACGCGCACCGCCTCCTCGGCGAACCAGCGAAAGAACTCCTTCGCGTAGGTGGCCTCCCCGATCGCGTCCGCCCAGGACTTGCCGTTCTCGCGGACCATGAGTTCGGCGAAGACCTCGACCTCGGCGGTGAGGATCTCGTAGGCGGCGCGGAGCAGCTCGCCGCGCTCACGCGGGGCGGTCGCCGCCCAGGCGTCCTGCGCGGCGGCCGCCGCGTCGACGGCGTCCATGCAGTCCTGTTCCGAGGCGATGGCGAAGCGGGCGATTGTCGACAGGTCCGCGGGGTCGACGACGTCGAAACGCTCCCCGTCCGAGCCGGCCCGCCACTGCCCGTCGATGAACAGGTCCGTGTGCAGGGTCATTGGGCACTCCGATCCGCCAGGGCTCCCGCGTGGGCGCGTTCGAGGATGTCTAGCAGCAGGTCCCGCGACGGCGTGACAGGGGCTATCGCGATCAGGCGTGTCGACCCGAGTGCCAGGTCGGCCAGCCGCGGCAGGTGCGCGCGCTCGACGCCGATGTCGGCGAGGCTTGCGGGCACGCCGATCTCGCGGTTGATCAGCGCGATCCGGGCGACGGTCCGCTCGGCGGAGGCTTCGCCGGGCGGGATCTGCTCGATCGCGGCGCCGAGCGTCGCGGTCCGCTCGGCGACGTCGGCCTCGACGCGCAGAGCGTCGAGGACGTACGGGAGCATCAGGCCCGTGCCGAGCCCGTGGGGGGTCCTGGTGAGTGCGCCGATCGGGTATTGCAGGGCGTGGCACAGGTGGGTGCCGGTCGAGCCGAACGCGATCCCCCCGAGCAGCGCGCCCATGGCGACCTCCTGGCGCGCACGCCGGTCGGTGGGCTCCCGCACTGCCAGCGGCAGCCACTGGCCGAGGTGCCCCGCGGCGCGCAGCGCGATGCCGTCGACGAGGGCGTTGCGACCTGTGAACACCGGCAGTCGAGCGGACCAGTCGAGGTCGAAGGGCCGTGCCGTGTACGACTCGACAGCGTGCACGAGCGCGTCGATGCCGGCGTACGCGGTCACCGTCGCCGGCGACCCGATTGTGAACTCCGGGTCGACGATGGCGGCGACCGGCACCAGGAACGGGCTGGAGATGCCCACCTTGAGTTCCCGCGTCGGATCCGAGACGACGGCCACGGGTGTCACCTCCGAGCCGGTGCCGGCCGTCGTCGGCACCGCCACGATCGGCACCACCGGGCCGGGCACGAGGTTCTCGCCGTAGTACCTGCTCAGCGGGCCGCCGTGTGCGCAGAGCAGCGCGATCAGTTTGGCCGCGTCGAGCGCGCTTCCGCCGCCGATCGCGAGGATGACGTCCGCGCCGTACTCCTGGGCCGTCGCGGCGGCGGTGTCCAGGGTGTCGACGGGTAACTCCGGTGTGATGTCGGAGTGGACGCGCACGTCGAGCCCGGCCGCGGTGAGCGCGCCGATGGTGTCGTCGAGGAACGGTGTCCGTACGAGGAACGGGTCGACGACGGCGAGCACCCGCCGGCCGTGGACGCCGACGGTCTCCGGCAGTTGCGCCCGCGCGCCGTACCCGAAGTGCACCCGTGCGGGGAGCCGGAGGGTCCCGACGACGCCGGTCCCCGGGTCAGGCACTGAAACCGCCGTCGACGGGCAGCACGACGCCGCTGAGGTGACTGGCCCGGTCGCTGAGCAGGAACGCCGCCGTGCCGCCGACCTCGGTTCCGGTTCCCACCTTGCGCAGCGGCGTGGCGGCGATGCGCGCCTCCACGCCGCCGGGGATGGCCAGCCGGGTCTTGGCGAGCATGGGGGTCTCGGTGGGTCCGGGCGCGATGACGTTGACCCTGATGCCGAGCGGGCCGAAGTCGTGGGCGGCGGTGCGGGTCAGGCCGATGACGGCGTGCTTGGTGGCCTGGTAGGCACCCATGCCGGAGCTGCCGCGCATCCCACCGATGCTGCTCACGTTGACGATCGAGCCCGCTCCCTGTCGCCGCATGCCCCGCACCTCCTCGCGGATGCACAGCCAGGTGCCCTTCACGTTGACCGCCATGATGCGGTCGAAGTCCGGCTCGGAAACTTCGTCGAGGCGGCCGGCCTGCGTCATCGCCGCGTTGTTGAACGCGCCGTCGAGCCTGCCGAACCGCTCGACTGTGGTGTCGACGAACCGGGCGACGTCCCGGGCGTCCGACACGTCGCCGGTCACGTACGCGACGTCGTGCCCCGCCGAGGTCAGCTCGGTGGCGATCGCGGCGAGCGGTCCCTCGGTGCGCGCCACGAGCATCAGCGCCGCGCCGTCGGCGGCCAGGACGCGCGCCGTGTCGGCTCCGATCCCCGCGCTCGCCCCGACGACGAGGACGACCTTGCCGTTCAGTGGCGGGGCGATCGATTGTGCGTCAGTCATGGACCCTCCAGTTCGTACGTCACGGTCCTGGCCGCGTCGACGGCTGCCTTCGCGGCGGCGCCGAACAGACTCGCGTCGTTGCTCATCGTCGTGAACCGGAATCCCGCGTCCACCGCCGCACGAACGGAATCCACTGTGGAGCCGCCCGCGTTGCCCACCGGAACGCCGGCCGCGCGGGCCTGCTCGATCGTCACCGCGATCAGGGCGGCGATGGCCGGGTCGGATTCGGTCCGGCCCTCGCTCACCGAGAGGTCCGCGGCGCCGACGAGCAACGCGTCGACACCGTCGATTGCGGCGATGGCGCCCGCGTTGCGTACCGCGACGGCGCTCTCGATCTGCGCGATGAGGACGACCTCCTGCTGGCCGTAGCGAAGGTAGTCCGCGCGCGGGAGGGCTCCCCACGCGCCGGCTCGGCTCGTCGCGCCGACGCCCCGCGACCCCAGGGGCGGGAAGCGCACGAGCGACACCGCCGCCCGCGCCTGTTCGACGGTGTCGACGTGCGGCATCATGATGCCCTCGGCGCCCGCGTCGAGCATCCGCTGCACCACGCCCGCGTCGGTGCCCGGCACGCGGACCAGAGGCGCGACGCCCAGATAGAGCGCGGTGCCGATGAGCTGGTACGCCGATTCCAGCGTGATCGGCGAGTGTTCCAGGTCGATGACGGCGAAGTCGAAACCGGCGAGCGCGACCAGCTCCATGATCTCCATGGCCGGGATCTTCACCCAGGTGCCGAGGGCTGGCGCGTGGACGTCGGCGAGGGCCTCGCGGAATCGGCTCGACTGCCCCGACAGGCCGGTCACCGCATCGGGTAGTCGTCGGCGTTCAACACCCACCCCGAGGCGGAGAAGTCCTCGCGCGGCGGGGAGAAGATGTCGATGAGCTGCTGGTGCGGGCCGACCCCCTGGGTCGTGTGCACCGTCGGCGGCGGGATGACGCAGATCGACGGGGTGGCGATCTCACGGCTCTCGTCGGGCCGCCAGCGCGTCGAGTCCGGGCCCCACGGGTAGCGGATGTGGTGCATGAAGCGGCCCTTGACGGCGAGCGAGACCTGTTCGAAGTCGTCGTGGTGGTGCGGCGACAACTTGTGGACATCGCGGGGCTTCGGCTCCTCGGCGAGGAAGTTGACCATGAGGTTCGTGGTGCGGAAGATGCGGCCGAACCGGCCCTCGACGATCGGTGTGTCCGCCAACCGGTAGACGCGCAGCGCGAACCCGCCGATCGGGTCGGGCCAGGGCGCAAGAGGCGCCACCCGCTCGTCGGGCTCGGCGTACGCCGCCGCGTTGACAGCGCTGGCGCACAGGTCCTCGGCCCGGTTGGAGAACAGCCGGATGAGTGTGCCGTCGCCGTCGACGCGGATCTCGCTGTCGCCCGGCGGTACGACGACGAACGCCTCCTCGGACACCGACTCGGTGCGGCCGGCGGCGGACACCGTTACGGGTGCGCTGGACGAGTACATGAGGACTGCGTACTCGTCAGGTTGCGCGGCGCGGGCGAACACGTCACCCGCCTTGGCCTCGGTGTAGGCGATCACCAGGTTGGCGGCGCGGGCGATCCAGGTGGTGCTGCCGTTCGGCCCGACCACCGTCGGTGCGAACGAGTGGAACTCGATCCACTGTGCGGGCCTGATGGGCGTGGACACGTCCACCGCCCGGGTGGGGGTCGAGGTCGTCAGGCGCGACCGGATGTCGTCTGCGGCGTACGTACTCATGCGTGTGGGCTCCCTTCGGCGGTTCCGATGCCGCGCAGCGCGAGCAGCGCACGGGCATCGGTTGGCGTGGCGATCTCCTTGCCGAGGTCCTCGATCACGTCGCGGATCTTGCGGACCTGCTGCGCGTTGCTCTCGGCGAGCCGTCCCTTGCCGATCCAGAGGCTGTCTTCCAGGCCCACCCGCACGTGCCCGCCGAGCCAGGCGCTGTGCGTACCGAACTGCATCTGGTCCCGACCCGCTGCGAACGCGGAGAACGAGTAGTCGTCGCCGAACAGCTTGTCGGCGACGCGCACCATGTGTTCGAGGTTCTCGTGGTCGGCGCCGATGCCGCCCAGGATGCCGAAGACACCCTGGATCAGCAGCGGCGGCGTGGCCAGACCCCGGTCGACGAAGTGGGCGAGCGAGTACAGGTGACCGATGTCGTAGCACTCGTACTCGAACCGGGTTCCGTTCGCGCCGAGCGTGCGCAGCGTGTGCTCGATGCGGTCGAACGTGTTGACGAACGGCTGGGAGTAGGTGTTGAGCACGTAGGGCTTCTCCCACGCGTACCGCCACTCGGTCACCCGCTCGGCGATCCCGGAGTACACGAAGTTCATCGATCCCATGTTCATGGAGGCGAGTTCCGGGCGGAACGCGACGGCCGCCGCGAGCCGCTGCTCCATCGTCATCGCCGACGAACCGCCGGTGGTGATGTTGATGACGGCGTCGGTGCGTTCGGTGATGCGCGGGATGATCTGTTCGAAGATCTCGGGTTCGAAGGCGGGTCGCCCGTCCGGGTGCCGCGCGTGGATGTGCACGATGGCCGAGCCGGCCTCCACCGCCTCGACGGCGGCCTGCGCCACGTCCGCCGCCGACAGCGGCAGGTAGGGGCTCTGCGAGGGAACGTTCACCGAGCCTGTCACCGCCGTCGTGATGATGACCTTCTCAGCCGTACGCATCAGTTGGTCTCCTCGAGACCGAGCAGGTAGGCGGTGTTGCGGCAGATCATCTGGCGGATGGCGGCGGCGGAGATGCCGTGGTCGAGCAACTGCTGGACGATCAGGATGTACGCGTCGACGGGGAGCGGGTTGCCCTGCTGGCCGAGGTCCGAGTCGAGCACTGTGCGCTCCGGGCCGATCTTGTTGATCCAGTCGACGAGTCGCTCGATCGGCCAGCGGGGTGCGGGCACCTGTGGGTGGTACATCGAGAGCTCGTGCTCGACGAACGCGCCGTAGCCGAGCATCGTCTCGATGTCGGGTTCGGAGACGTCGACGATGAAGTCGGGGTGGTGCAGCAGGATGCGCTTGACCCCGTTCGCGCTTGCCGTCTTGAAGTAGGCGGACATCGACTCGCCGTCGAGGTGGCCTCCGGTCAGCAGGATTCCGGCATCGGCGACCAGGCGGGTGACGAGGTCCGCCTCCTCGGACACGTCACCGGCGGCGTTGAAGATCGACACCTCGGATTCGTAGAGGTTGCCGGTGGCGCTCGGAAAACCGTCGTCGTGGCTGTGTGCCCGGATGTGCTGGCCCGCCGACACTGTCGGCCCCCACACGCAGCGGCCACCCATGTTGATCGCCACCGCGACAGCCGACGGGTTGACGCCGCCGACCTCGGAGTTGAGGGCCACCCCGCCGTACATGGGTGTCGGCGCGTTCGCCAGCTGCGTTCGCATGGCGAGCAGATCCATCACGGTGTTGTGGTGATGCGACTTGCACAGGATGGCGCGCATGTTGATCCGGGCCGCGTCGTACGACGCTTCCACGTGGTCGAAGCGGCGGGGGAAGGGGCTCGGACCGGAGTGGCAATGGAGGTCGACGGCGCCGTCCAGCACCTTGAGCAGCCCGGGCGTCGGCGTGCGCGTCTCCTCGGCGACGGACATGCGAGTACCTCCTTGAGTCGGTGATGCGTGTTCGGGATGCGTAATGAAAGTTCAATATACGGATCACGCTCAGGTGTGTCCACAGCCCCGGACGCACTCCACGCCACCCGAGTGCAGCGACGGCTGTTCACAATACGAAGTTGAGGGTTGCCCTATGAACTTTCGGCTGCTCTACTTGCGACACAGCCCGGACACATGCACGACACATGCCCGACGTGACTCCCGGAGGCGGTGTGAGATGAGCAGCGAGCGTCACGGCCATCGCACACGCCGCACCGGCAGTCCGGGCCGCACCGCAGGTCCAGCCCGGACGGCCACGATCCAGTCGATCGACCGCGCCGCGAGTGTGCTCGCGCTCCTCGACCAGGACACCGGCAGCCTCACGCCGGCGCTCGTGGCCGACCGGCTCGGCCTGAACCGGACGACAGCGCACCGGTATCTCCAGTCGTTGCAGCGCGCCGGGTTCCTCAACACCGCATTCGGACCGGGCCCACTGCTCGACCAGCTCTCCGCGCTGGTGTCGGTGCGCCAGCAGATCCTCACCCTCGCGCCGCCGGTCATGCGTCAGCTCTCGGACGGGACGGGACTCACCTCGGTGCTGAGTTTCCTGGGGCGATCAGGCGCGGTGGTGACGCTCGTCGAGGAGGCCAACCAGGCCACCATCGTGCTCACCGTGCGCGTCGGCACCGTGCTCGAACACAAGGCGGCGCAGACCCGCGTCCTCCTGGCGTTCCAGTCCGACCCGGCTGCGGTGGCCCGCGCGCACGAGCGGCTCACCCCGACCGAGGCCGCCGTGGAGCGGCACGCGCTTGTCGGCGTACGGCGCCACCGGGTCGCCTGGGCCGACCTCGACCGGGAGGGCTTCGTGTCGGTGGCGGTACCGGTCTTCGCCACCCGCAACGTCCAGGCCGCGATGGCGCTCCTCGGCACGACAGCGATGTTGCGCCCCGCGGACCAGTCGACCGAGCGCGTGCACGCGCTCGAGCAGGCAGCGCAGACCCTGGGCTCGCTTGTCGCGAGCTGACCCATGCAGGACACCCGAGCCCGAGATGACGGACGGAAGGCGGACGTGAAGATGCCAGGTCCCGCGAGGCGGCGCACCCCGAGCCCGCAGTGGCTCCTGCTCGTGCCGGCGTTCGCACTGATCACCGTGATCCTGCTCGTCCCACTCGGCCAGAGCCTCGTCCGCAGCGCCGGAAGTCCGGACTGGACGATCCAGCACTACCAGACGCTGTTCACCGACGGGGTGACGCTGCGGGTACTCGCCCGCACCGCGATAACGGCGGCCATGGTCACCCTCATCGCCTTCCTGCTCGGCTACCCGTACGCGTACCTCATGACCCGGGTCGGGCCGCGAATGCGCGGCGTCCTCCTGGTGATCGTCCTGATCCCGTTCTGGACGTCGGTGATGGCCCGCAACTTCGCGTGGATCATCATCTTGCAGCGCAACGGTCCGGTGCACTCGTTCCTGGAGCAGTTCGGCCTGGACATCGTGCTGTACGGGACGGTCGGCGGGGTGACCATCGCGATGAGCCAGGTACTGCTCCCGTTCATGGTGCTGCCCCTGTTCAGTGCGCTCAGCGGCATCGACAGGCGACTGCTGCTGGCCGCGCGCGGGCTCGGCTCGCATCCCCTCAAGGCCTTCTGGAAGGTGTACTGGCCGCTGTCGCGCGGCGGCGTCGTGGCCGGGCTGATCCTCGTATTCACGCTGAGCCTCGGCTTCTACGTCACGCCGGCCCTGCTCGGCTCACCGCAGCAGTCGCTCGTCGCCCAACTGCTCGGCCAGCGCACGACCCAGCTCCTCGACTTCGCCGGGGCCAGCGCGCTGGGGATGCTCGTGCTCGTCGTCACCCTCGTGCTCGTCGCCTGGGCGAACCGCCTCGGGGGCACCATCTCGGCTATCGGCGTCGTCGCCGCCACTCGTACGAAGGACCAGCCATGACCCGCGCGTTGCGTGACATCCAGACGGAGGCGGGCGAGACGACGGCGCCCCGCCCGCGCCGCACCCGCCGACGCGCACGGGGGGTGGACCCGATCCCGTGGTGGCTGACCGCCATCGTGGTCCTCGTCGCGCTGTACTTCATCCTCCCCACGCTGATCGTCATCCCGATGAGCTTCAGCTCCGCGTCGACGTTCCAGTTCCCGCCGAAGGGTTTCTCGCTCAAGCTGTACGAGAACTTCTTCACCAACCCGGTGTGGCTGACCTCGCTGCGCAACTCGGTGCTTGTGGCACTGCTCTCGGCCACGCTCGCAACGGTGGTGGGGACCGCCGCCGCGCTGGGCCTGCACAACCTGACCGGGCGGCTGGCCCGTTTCGCACGGACCGTACTGATGATCTCGATCGTCACGCCGGCGATCGTCATCGCGGTGGCGGTCTACATCTCCTTCCTGAAGTGGCAGCTCGTCGGGACCATCACCGGCTACGTGCTCGCGCACGCCGCGATAGCCGTGCCGTTCGTGCTGGTGTCGGTCACGAGCGCGCTCGGCGGGTTCGACCCGAAGCTGCTGCGCGCGTCGGCGTCACTGGGCGCCCCGCCGTACCGCACCTTCCTGCGCGTGACGATGCCGCTGATCAGCCGGGGCATCGTCACGGGCGCCATCTTCGCCTTCGTGACGTCGTTCGACGAGGTCGTCATCGCCCTCTTCCTGCGCTCTCCGCTGTTCCAGACGCTGCCCGTGCAGATGTACAACAGCGTCACCGTCGAGATCGACCCGACGATCGCCGCGTCATCCAGCCTCGTGGTCACCGCGGTCACCATCATCTGCCTCGTCCTGCAGTTCGTGGGTAGCCGAGGAAAGACCCGTTAGGAGTACGCATGCCTGCAACGCCGTCCCCCACTGTCGCGCCCGCGCCCGCGTCCGTTGCGCCGCGGGCCGGTACGCAGATCCGCCTCAACGGTGTGACAAAGGACTACGGCCTGGCGGTTCCCGCCGTCGCGGACGTCTCGCTCACCATCGAACCAGGCGAGTTCATGACGCTGCTCGGGCCCAGCGGCTCCGGCAAGACGACGACGCTCAACCTGATAGCGGGGTTCGAGACGCTCACCGCGGGGACGATCTCGTTCAACGGGGCCGATGTCAGCGCGCTTCCCCCGCACAAGCGCAACCTGGGCATGCTCTTCCAGAACTACGCGCTCTTTCCGCACATGACTGTCGCGCAGAACGTCGCCTATCCGCTGCGCGAACGCCGGGTGTCCAGGGCCGAGACGGCGCGCAAGGTCGCCGAGGTGCTCGAACTGGTCCAGCTGACCGGCCGGGACGACAACTATCCCGCCCAGCTGTCCGGCGGCCAGCAGCAGCGGGTCGCGCTCGCCCGCGCCATCGTCTTCGGCCCGACAGCGCTGCTCCTCGACGAGCCGCTGGGGGCGCTGGATCGCAACCTGCGGTCCTCGTTGCAGCTGGAGATCCAGCGGATCCACCGCGAGGTGGGGTCGACGTTCGTGTTCGTCACCCACGACCAGGAGGAGGCGATGAACCTGTCGGACCGCATCGCGCTCTTCAACGACGGCCGCATCGAGCAGGTGGGAACGCCGGAATCGCTCTACGAGGCCCCGGAGACCCTCTTCACGGCGCGCTTCCTCGGCGACTCGAACGTCTTCGAGTTGTCGGGCAGCGCCGACGACACCGTCGTGTGGGAGGACAACGTCTGGGCTCTCGACTCCCGCACCGTGTCGTCCCGGGCGAGCGCCGGCGGTCAGGTCGCCCTGGTGGTGCGGCCGGAGGACGTCCACATCGTCACCGACGGCGGCGCGGTGCCGGCCGGGGCGAACTCGGTGGCCGCGACCATCCGGGACATCGGCTACATGGGTTCCTACCGCACGGCCGCGCTCTCGCTGGGCCGGGGAGGGACTGTCGGGCGCGCGAAGTTCGACGCCATGCAGACGGACCTGAGCGTCGGCCAGCCGGTCGTCGCCTGGTGGCGGGTCGAGAAGCAACGTGTCGTAGCCGCCTGATCGTTCACTGTGTGAACAATGATCGACGTATTCCAAACATGATGCCTGAACGGCCCTTGCACAGCCGCGTCACCCTCGCCTAGCGTTCATATTACGAAGTCATGAACCGCGATTTGAACAATCAGGCTCGCATATCGACCTATACCGAAGGAAGTGACGATGGTGACCAGAACCAGTCGCGGTCTCGCGACCATCAGCGCGATCACCGCCGTGGCCCTGCTGGCCGCCTGCGGCGGCGAGACGGCCTCCGCGACAGACCCGGACGGCCCGGTCAAACTGACGTTCGTCGCGTACGGCGGTGTCGGCCAGGAGGCGATGATCGAGAACTACCAGAAGCCCTACACGGCCGCGAACCCCAACGTCACATTCGTCAATTCCTCACCGCCGGACGTCGCGCAGGTGAAGGCCCAGGTGCAGAGCAACTCCGTGCTGTGGGACGTGGTCGCGGTCGCCCCGGCCGCCGCCACCCAGAACTGCGGGACCCTCTTCGAGAAGCTGGACTTCTCCGCTGTCGACAAGAAGGACCTCGTCGAGGGCACCATCGGTGAATGCTACATCGGCAACTTCATCAACGCGTCGCCGTTCGCCTATCGCACCGACGCGTTCCCGGACGCCAGCAAGGCGCCGAAGACGATCGAGGACTTCTTCGACGTCCAGAAGTTCCCCGGCCGGCGCGGCATTCTCACCAACATCCAGAACGGCATCCTTGAATATCCGCTGTTGGCCGACGGCGTGGCCCCGAAGGATCTCTACCCGCTCGACGTCGACCGCTCGCTCAAGAAACTCGACACCATTCGCAACGTCACGACGTTCGCCCCGAACGTCGGCGCGCTGCAGCAGGCTGTCGGATCGAAGCAGGTCGACATGTTCCTGCTTGCGGACTCGCGACTCGTACCGCTGATGGACGAGGGCACCGACGTCACGATCGTGTGGGACGTGACAGTCGCGTCCATCAACGCCTTCGCCGTCCCGAAGGGCTCGCCGAACGTCCAGGCCGCACAACGGTTCCTGCCGACGGTGGTGAGCCCCGAGGCTGTCGCCGGCATATCCGAGGCCCTCGGCACCGCGCCGGTGAACCTGGCCGCCAAGTCGAACCTCTCGCAGAACGCCAAGAAGGTGGAGGTCTACGGCCCCGCCAATACCGGCGAAACGGTCCTTCAGGACGTCGGCTGGTACGCTACCAACTTCAACGAGGTGACGACGAAGCTCACCAATTGGCTGGCCGGATGACGCCACTCCCCCACGGGTCACACTGAAACCTAGACGTTCCCTCTGTGAACTACGATTCAGCGATGGCGAACTTTGACCCGACCGACGCATCGAGTTCCGACATCCGGGCCGTTGCACGCGTCGGCCAGATCCTAGCGCTGTTCGGCCCTCGGGTCCTCGAGCTCACAGCGGCGGACGTTGCCGAACGCACCGGCCTGAACCGCACAACGGCCTACCGGTACTGCGCATCGATGGTGGCCGCCGGCATTCTCGAACGAGGCACCCGGCGAGGGACGTTCGCGCTCGGCGGACTGATGCTGGAGCTGGGCATCCAGGCCCTGGGACGCCAACGCATCGTCGAGATCGCCGGTCCCCACCTGCGGAAGCTGCGCACCGCCGTCCGCATGACGGCGGTGCTCAGCATCCGCGGCGCGACGGAGCCGGTGGTCGCCCTCGTCGAGGAGGACACGAGTCGAATGGTCGTGGTGACCGTGCACGCGGGCTCGAAGCTCGACATGACCGCGGCCCAGACCCACCTGTTCCTCGCGTACGCCGATCCGTCAGCGCTGGACGCCGCCACCGAGGGAATGTCGGCGGTCGACAGGGCCCGGCTGGAGTCCGAGATCTACTCCGCCCGCCGGCAGGGGTTCAGCATCGCCCGACACAGCGGCGGCCTGTTCGCCATGGCGGCGCCGGTCTTCGACGAGCAGGGAATGTGCGCCACCGTGGCGATCCTCGGCGCCGGGGAACTCGACCTGGCCACCGCACTCGACCAACTCCTGGCAACCGCCACCGCGCTCAGCGACGAACTGAAGGCTCCAGGTGAAGGGCCACATGCCGACTTATGAAGAACTCTCCTCCGCGGACCCGCCCCACTCGAGCTGGGATGTCTTCGGCCGCGACGACGAACTGGGCACCATCAACCTCCTGACGCCCGAACGGGTGGCGGCGGCCGCGCGACTCGTCCGCAGCGGCCACAGGTTCAACCTCGACTACCCCGTCAACGCCTTCGACCCGTACCCGACCGGCACCCGACCGGCCACCGCGCACCACGTGTTCGCCAACAACGAGTTCCACCGCGACGACTGGCTCGACTCGTTCTATCTCCAGTCCACCTCGCAGTTGGACGCGTTGCGCCACATCGGCCACCCCCGACACGGTTTCTACAACGGGCTCGCGGCCTCCGACAACACGAGCGACTCGACGCGCCTGGGCATCCACAACTGGGCCGAGTCGGGCATCGCCGGCCGGGGCGTGCTGCTGGACGTAGCGCGTTTCTTCGCGGCACACGGCCGCGAGTACGACTGCGAGACGACGGTGGTCCTCGACGCGCCGACGCTCGACGCGATCGCGGCGGACCAGGGCGTCCAGTGGCGCGGCGGCGACATCCTGTTGCTGCGCACCGGCTGGGCCGAGAACTACGTGGCGAAATCGCGGCCGGAGCGCATCGAGTTCAACACCCGCAACCGGTCCCCCGGGCTGGCCCAACGCGAGCAGACACTGCGGTGGCTGTGGGACCACGAAATCGCGCTCGTCGCCAGTGACACGCCCGCCGTCGAGGCCGACCCCGTCATCGACTCGGATTTCCGGGTGACAGGCGAACGCGCACCCGAGCGCGGCGTGAACCACAGCGGCATGCTGCACCGACCGCTTATCGCACTGCTCGGCATGGCGATGGGCGAGCTGTGGAGGCTCGACCAGCTCGCCGCGAGCTGCGCGCAGGACGGCCGCTACGACTTCTTCCTTACCTGCAAACCACTGAACATCCCGGGTGGGGTCGGCTCCCCGCCCAACGCGCTCGCCATCAAGTGAGCGCCCGAGGCTTGCCGTACCGGAAACGGTGGTGACGCCGCGCCGGGCCGAACGCCTGCTGACGTCCGGCCCGGCGTTACGGTGCCGGCGGCCTAGAGCCGGGCGGTGCCCGCCGCGGTGGCCGCCTGCTCGGCCGAGGTACGACGGACCTCCGCCCTCTGCTCGCCGGCCTCCTCGCGGTCCGGGTCGGCCACCCGGGCGGCCCGGTTGGCTGTCGCGTCGGCCTGGTCACCGGTCACGCCGCCGCGGATCCGGTTGTTGTCGGCCACCTGCGCAGCCGGGTTGTTCGACGTCACAGTGAGCTGACCGTTGATGATGTTGTCGTCGACGGTGACTCCACCAGTGGTGCTGGTGATGCTGACGTCCGCGCCCCAGTAGCCGCCGGACGCGCAGCTGTCGAGGACCCCGTTCGGGCCGAGTTGCACCCCGCCGAGGTTGCCGGCGAAGGTGGCCCGGCCCCGGACCGCACTGCCGCACACCACGCTGCCGGTGGAGCTGTTCAGCACCGACAGCGTGCCGTCGACGAACGAGTCGTGCACGTCGGTGTAGTAGGTGCCGGTGCTGCTCAGGTTGCGCTGCACCTGGGTTCCACTGTCGAGCCGGACCTCGCCGGCGCTCGCGTTGACGTGCCCGACGATCGTCGACTCCTCCACGAACAGGAAGCTGTCGATTGTCGCCGTGCCCTTCGGCCGTACCGTCACGGTTCCGGTCTGGGCGGCGGAGAGGAAGACGCCGTACCCGCCGGCGGCCAGCACCACCTGGCCGTCGACTGTCGTGTCGGTGGCGTCGAGGTAGCCGTCCGCGGCGACGCGTACCTCACCGCTGATGCGACCACCGGTGACCACCAGGTTGCCGCCGGCCGCGACGGTGACGTTGCCGGTGATCGTGGTGCCGGTCAGCGAGCAGGACTTGCCGGCCGGCACGAGCAGGTCGTTGGGGACGGTCACCGCGCCGCCGGTGCCGATGCAGTGGGTGACCAGGTCGGCGTGTGCGGAGGGCGCCACCGCCAGCACCGAGGCGGCGACGACGGCGCTCACGGTGGCCAGCTTGACGACGGTACGTCCGGGCATCGTTGTACTCCCTGTCGGTGAGATTCGAGGACTCATGCGCCGACGTCCGATCGGGCCGCGGCCCGGACGATGGCGCCCTGCTGCCGCCGGTCGAGCGTTCCGCCGGTCACGAGCGCGGTGGTGACCGCCTCGACGTGCCTGACGAACTCGGCGTGGCCGGGGTAGTCGGCGTGTTCGTCGATCAGATCGTTTATGGTGCAGCCGTCGCCGGTGTCGACGTTCGCCACACCGGTGTCGTCGCCGTCGATGATCACGGTGGCCCGGGTGTCGGACTCGGGGCAGGCGTCGGTGCCGTCTGCCACCACCGTGAACGTGCTCGACTGCTCGGTGGAGGTGTTGCCGGCGGTGTCGGTGGCCCGGTACCGCACTGTGTGCGCGCCGACGGCGCGGACGGTGACCGGCCCGGAGTACGTGGTCCAGGCCCCGGTGCCGAGCGCGTACTCGACCTTTGCCACTCCCGATTCGTCGTCGGTGGCGGTGACTGTGACTGTCGCGCCGCCGACGTACGCGCCGTCGTCGTTGCGGTCACCGGTCACCGTGGCGGAGACCGTGGGCGGGGTGGTGTCCTCGACCGGCGGTGCGACGACCGTGAAGTGCGCCATCTGCTCGGCCGACGTGTTACCGGCGACGTCTGTCGCCCGGTAGTGCAGCATGTGCATCCCCACCGTGTTCACGACGACCGGGTTCGCGTACGTGGTGAAGGCGCCACCGTCGAGGGAGTACTCGATGCTGGCGACACCGGACCCCTCGTCGGTGGCGGTAAGCGTGGCGGTGGCCGTACCGACGTAGTTGCCGTCGCCGTCACGGTCGCCGGTCAACGCGGCCGTCACCACCGGCGGCGTGGTGTCCTCCTGGGTCGGCTCGACGATCCGGAACGACACCGAGCCGACAGCGCTGGTGTTGCCGGCCTGGTCGGTAGCGCGGAACTGCACCGAGTGGTCACCGATCGCCGTGACGCGCACCGGCTGCGTGTACGGCTGGAAGCTCGTGTCGTCGACCTGGTATTCGACGGTGTCCACGCCGGAGCCGGCGTCGGTGGCAGTCACCGTCACCGTCGCTGCACCGACGTAGTTGCCGTCCTGGTCGCGGTCACCCGACACGGCGCCGGTCACCGTCGGCGGGGTGGTGTCGTCGCCACCACCGCCGTCGGTGACCACCAGCTCCCCGACCATCTGGCCGTGGCCGGGGATTGTGCAGAAGTAGCGGTAGCGGCCCGGCGTCAGCGTCACTGTCGCCTCGTGACGCCCGTTGTTGACGTCGAACGGGTTGGCCAGGATGTTCAGCGTGACGTCGTGGTTGTAGCCCTCGGTGCTGGTGTCGAAGGTCAGCGTGTGCGGCATCCCTGTGGTGTTTCCGGTGGCCGCGCTGTTCTCCCAGATGATCGTTGTCGCACCGGCCACCGCCTGGGTGGGAGCGGACTTGTAGCGGGTGATGTCGTCGTCGGCGGTCCAGGTCAGCACCTGTTCCGCGGCGCGTGGGGCGGCGGTGGCCGGCGTCGCTGCCCACGGGGTCACCGTGAGCAGGAGCGCCGCCAGCGCTGCCGTCAGTCGTCGGGGCATCGTCTCTCCTAGAGTTCGCGCACGCGGATGTTGCGGAACTCGGTCAGGTCGTTGTCACCGTGGTTCTGCAGGCCGATGAAGCCGCGCAGGAACTGCCGCAGATCGGTGGGTGGATCGCCGGCGCGGGAGGACTGTTTGCCCGGCGTGTTGTCGAACTCGTTGATCACCACACCGTTACGGATCATGGTGTAGTGCTGGCCGACGACGCGGATCTCGTAGTCGTTCCACTGGTTCTTCGGGGTGACGCCGGCCTGCGCCAGCGGCACGGGGTCGAAGTTGTAGACCGAGCCGGTCTTCTGCGGCTCACCGGTCTCACCGTCGTAGATCTGGATTTCGTGTCCGCAGTAGATGGCCATCCACGCAGGCGAGGTCCGGGCCGATCCGACAGTGCCGCAGCTGCCCGGCGGGCGCTGCTCCAACGGCGTCCGCAGGTCGGGGAACCGGACGAACACGCCGGTGTTGGCCCGACCGGTGCCGGGTGCGATGTCGCGGAACTGCACCCGCAGGGAGAAGTCGCCGAGTTCCTTCGTGTGCCAGAGCATGCCCAGACCACCGCTGGACCGCAACGACCCGTCCGGCTGGATCGCGAACGACCCGGTCGGCGCCTGCTGCCAACCGCGAAGCGACTCGGCAGTGCCGTCGAAGAGCGGCTCGTAGCCGGTGCGTCCGTCCCGACCGATCTCCGACGCGGCGGCCAGACGGGTGAGCGTGCCGGCCTCACGGGCGTTGAGCAGGTCGTCGTCCCGCAGCGCGTCGGTCACCGCTGTCACGTGCCGCACGAAGCTGTTGTGATCGGGCCAGACGCTCTCGTCGTCGAGCAGGTCGTTTATGGTGCAGCCCTGCCCGACCGTGCGGTTGGGCACCTTGCTGTCCGTGTCGTCGAGCCACACAGTCTGCCGGGCATCGGGCACCGCACAGCCCACGGTGACAGTGGACTGCACCGTCGCCGTCTCACCGTCGGCGTACGTGACCGTCAGCTTCGCCGTGTAGGTGCCGACAGTCGCGTACGTGTGCCGGGGGTTCGCCTCGGTCGACGTGGCGCCGTCGCCGAACTCCCAGCGGTGGCTGACTCCGCCGGAGCGGGAGCCGTCGAAGGCGATGGTCAGCGGCTTGTTCTGCACGGCCACCGAGTTCGCCGACGGTACGGGGGTGGGCGCGCCGCCGGTGTAGGTGATCCGGATCAGCTTCTGGTTGGGGTGCAGGCTGAAGAACCCGCCTCCGTAGTCCAGCAGGTAGAGCGCGCCGTCCGGGCCGAACTTGGCGTCCATCCAGCTCTGCAGCCGGGTGTCGCCGTTGCCGCTGGGGATGATGGCCCGCAGCGTCTCGGCGTACACCGGTGGGGTTGCCTGCGGCACGCCGGCCGGGTCGACGGTGACGGCGACGCGGTTGTTGGCGTTCGACTGGTCGCCGATGAACCACTTCTCGTCCCAGTACGCCGGCCAGGCCACACCGCTGTTGGTGTCGACGCGGTCGCGGTGGTAGGTCGGACCGGACATGATGGCCTGCCCGCCGCCGCGCAGGTAGGGCTGCGTGTAGGTGGCGTCGGCCGCGACGTAGGTAGGCAGGCCGCTGCCGTCGGTCCTCTTCGGGAAGACCGGTCCCCCGCCGTCTGGCGAATACCAGATCATGTTGTCCCGGGCCGCCGGGATGTCCACCAGACCGGTGTTGCGGGGAGACTCGTTCTTCAGGTTGTCGCAGTCGTACCAGCCGGTCAGCACTGTCGCGTCGGTGTTGCTGCGGTCCCGGTACGGCTGCCGGTTGCCCATGCAGTACGGCCAACCGTGATTACCGGCCTCGGTGATGATCGTGGCGGTCTCGTACTTGGCCGGGCCGAGGGTGGGGCTGGGCGACGACGCGTCCGGGCCGACCCAGCCGGCGGTCAGCCACTGGTGTTCCGGGTCGATCTGGAGTCGGGCGATGTTGCGCACGCCCATCACGTAGATCTCCGGACGGGTCTTCTCGGTGCCCGGTGGGAACAGGTTGCCCTCCGGGATGGTGTACGTGCCGTCCGCCTCCGGGTGAATCCGGATGATCTTTCCGGCGAGGTCGTTCGTGTTACCCGACGTACGTCGGGCGTCCTGGAACGAGATCCCCTGGTACTCCTGGGTCCAGTTGTTACCGGAGTAGCCCTGCGACCCCTCGGAGGAGTTGTTGTCGCCGGATCCCACGTAGAGGTTGCCCTTGGCGTCGAACGCCATGCCGCCACCGGCGTGGCAGCAGCTGTGGATCTGCACCGGGAACTCCAGCAGATCCTTGCGGGTGGACTGGTCGATGGTCTGCGCCTCGCGGTCGTAGGTGAACCGCGAGATGGTCCGCTGCCCGACCCGCTTCACCCTGTCGATCGACTCGTGCGGCATCCAGTAGACGTAGAGCCAGCCGTTCTCGGCGAACTTCGGGTCGGGCACGATGCCGAGCAGGCCCTCCTCGTTCTTCACCAGCTCGGAGCCGCTGCCCCGGTTGCCCATCACCTCAAGGGTGGTGAGCAGCTTCGCCTGTTTGGTACGCGGGTCCCACGAGTGGATGGTGCCGCAGCCCTTACCGACGTTCGGGTTGTTCCAGTCCGCGATCGGGCCGGTCGGGCAGGCCGCCTTGCCGACGTAGAAGACGGTGCCGTCGGGGGCGATGGTCAGCCCGTGCGGCTCGCCGATCTGGTCCAGCTGACCGGTCTGGTTGGCAGCGGTGAGTCGCTCCACCTTGTAGTTCGACGCGATGGTGGCCTGGCAGTCGCCGCGGACGCGACCGGTGGTCCAGTTGAGAGCCCCGGCCAGGTGCGTGCGGAACGCCTCCTCGCCGTAGCTGCCCTCGGTATGGCCCATGCCCGTGTAGAACGACCGGCCGCCGTCGTAGTCCCGGCACCAGGACACCGGGTGGAACGGGCCGTTGGCGCCCGGCCCGGGGTCGTAGTGCCGCTCCTGCACCTGGGCCAGTGTGTGCACGGTGCCGATCGGGTTCGGGTCCCAGTTGTCCCAGCGGTCCGACCGGGTGATGGTCATCGGCAGCGACGCCGTGGCCGGGTGCTTCCGGTCCAGGATGTCGACCACCGCCCGGTTCACCGGTGGGATCTGCGGCGCGCTTGTGTCGCCGGTGAAGAGCCGCAGGTCGGCGAGCTGGATCAGGGGCTCCCCGCTGTTGGCTGTGATGTTCAGCCGGAAGTGCTTGAACTCCTGCGGGGTGGCGATGTCGAAGCGGCGGGTCTGGAAGCGCTCCGGGAAGACCTGACCGGTGCGCCGGTCCAGGTCGGTCCAGCTCTGGCCGTCTGCCGAGCCCTGGAGCGTCCAGTCCTTCGGGTCGCGGCCGGTGAAGTCGTTCGCCGACGTCAGCGCGTACCCAGTGACCTGCTTCGGCGCGCTCAGTTCGTAGGCGACCCAACCGGTAGCGGTGCGGACCAGCCACTTGGTGTTGGCGTCGCCGTCGGTGAGTTTCTCCTTTGTCTCGTCCGGCGGGTTCTCGCCGCTGGCGGTCACCCGGGCGACCGGCTCGGCCACCGGGATGGCGCCCGCCGGGCGGGCACCGATCAGGCCGGTGAACCAGGCGGAGTCGACCTGCGCGCGGGCGGCGTCGGCGATGCCGACGAAGCCGCCGCCGGCCTTCATGTAGCTCTGCAGCGCCGACTCCTGGTCGCGGTTGAGCGCGGCGCCCGTCGCGGAGAGAAAGACCACGCTGCGGTACGCGGACAGCCCGGACGCTGTGAACACGCTGGGGTCACTGGTGGTGATGACATCGATGTCATGACCGGCACCAAGTTGCCGGATGGTATCCGCTGCGCGCGCCACCGGGTCCTGCTGCTCGGCCACCGGGCCGTGGAACACCAGGACCGCTGTCTTCTGCGGCTGCGCCACCTGCGGTGCCGCTGCCGTTCGCGGCGCGGCTGCCGCCGAAGTCGCCGGGATCAGTGTCACGAGTGCCGCTATCGCGGCGAGTGCTCGTCGTAGCTTTCTGGTCATGCCCGTCCCCACTCTCGGTTTCGGTCAGCTGCCATCCGTATGGGTGTGGCCCTGGAACCGGTGGATCGCTTCCTCGGCGCCCGGCGGCATGCTGCCGTCGGCGTTGCGGACCAGGAAGATGCCGGCCATGCCACCGTCGGAGTGGAACTGCACGTGGCAGTGGTACATCCAGGCGCCGGGTCCGACGCCCTCTCCGGCGAGGACCTGGAAGCCGAAGGAGCTGCCTGGATTGAGGTCCTTGTTGTCGATCACGAGGCTCGGATCGGCCGGGCCCTCCAGCATGCCCGTTCGGTTGTCCGCCCAGCGGTGTGCGTGCAGGTGGAAGGTGTGGAAGGTGCCGCCGTGCCCGATGGCGATCCACTCCACCCGCTCGCCGAGGTTCGCCTCGAACATCGGGGTGTCCGGGGCCATCTTGTTGTTGATCATCATGTCGTTGAACACGACTGTGAACTGCTTGTCCGGCAGGATGTCGCCGCGCCGCCGGACGATCAGCGCCCCGTACAGGCCCTTGGCTATCCCGCCGGTGCCGTGGTCGGTGCCCATGGCGTGATCGTGGTAGTGCCAGTAGCCGGCACTGCCCGGCATGTACCGCCGACCCGAGGCGGCGAACATCTCCCGCGAGCGCCAGACGTACGTGCGCGTCTCGCCGGGGTTGTTGAACGAGGCGTTGAGTGGGCTGCCGTCGGAGTCGGTGCTGTAGTCCACCCCGTGCGGATGGATCGACAGCCGCTGGTTCGTGGTGTTGACAAGGGTGATCTCCAGGGTGTCACCCTCGTAGATCTCCAGCACCGGCCCGGGCACGGTGGCCTGGCCGGGCGCCAGGCCGTACCCGAACAGGCCACCGGGCAACTGCTCGGCGTAGAGGGTGACCTTCTTCGTGACGCCGGCGGCGGCCCGTGCAGGGCTGCCGCCGAGGGCGCTACCGATCGCCGGGGCGGACGCGCCGAGCGCGCCGGCGGCCAGTGCTCCGGTAGCGATCAGCGATCTGCGGGAGAGCTGGCGGTGAGGGCCAGCAGCATGATCGTCCATGGGTCTCCGTTCCCGACCGGGCGAAGACGCGACGAAGGGCAGGGTGCATCAACCGCCGAGCACGGGGCGGAAGCACGACTGAGGTGAGGCTCGTCGCGGGCTTTGCTCGGAAGACTCAGAACTTTCGGTGGATGCCAGCAACTTATGTAATCCATCGACGAAAGTACAGGTCTGATTGCAAAAAGATTACCTTGACATCACGGCAACCGTCGATTGACAGGGTCGCGCGACGCAGGCCGCCCCACTCGACAGCGCCTGCGGAGCGCTCCACCGGCGCCGCGGAAACCGCCTGCGATCAGTGGGTTGAGTAACCGCCCAACCTGGAACGAGTAAGGCAGCGGTGCCTGACGACGAGGCGCTACGGCATCGACTGCGAGAAGATCACATCACGGCCACACGCCGTATCCGATCGAGTGCCGTACGCCGAGCACCACAGCACCGAGGGGGCACCTCCGATGACGGACACTCCCACGACGCCGCAGATGGCGTTCGCGCAGTTCGTTCGCCAGACCGTCGAGGACGCACGGGAACAACACGGCTGGACGGTCGGCGACATCGCGCGACACACAGGCATCAGCCGCTCTACGCTGTTCCGCTGGCTCGCCGGCGACTGGCAGCGCTACCCGGAACTGTCGAAGGTCCGCAGCCTCTGCGCCACACTCGGACTTCCCATCGCTGCCGCAATCCGGCCACTCGCGATGGCCGGCACCCCCACCCCGGCCAGCCCTCCGGCGCTCACGCAGGTCGACGCGGACATGGGCAGCATCCGTGAACGGCTGCTCGACGAGACCGTCCCGGCCTCGGACAAGCGCCAGATCCGCGCCCTGCTGCACCGCCTGGCCCGCCGGGACGTACCGCTTAACGCCCGGCCGTCATCGACGCCGCAGGTCGCCCGCCGCAACACCCCACACCAGCCAAGGGCGTCGCGCCTGTAACCGCCGACCGTCCACCTCGCTTAGCGCCGTCCTCTCCTCCCTCATCTCCGCGCCTCATCCCCGCGGCGTAGGACTCCGACCACGGCCGCCGCAACCCACCGCCGTGGATCGGCCTGAGCTCCGAGGTCGACAGCTCCCTGTGCCGCCCCATCGTCAGGTCGCCCATACCCAGGCGCGTCCTGTCGAGCTGCCCCACCGGTGGGGCAGGCGGCGGCGCCCCACCACCCTTGTCCGGATGTCGCTCAATCCGATACGAGCTTCCGGTGTGCCGGCGTCTGGTGCTGCGCGGTGAGGTCATCTACGAGGGAGGGTGCGTCGCGCACGCCCCAGATTTGGGGCAGCTCTACAGCGCGCCACTACACGTACCGAGGAGGCGACCAGAGCGGGCAGGGCGACCAGAGCAGGCAGGGACGGCCTCGCCTCAGTGCGCGGCGCCGCCGGCCGGGGCGGTGCCCCCGCCGGACGGGCGGTGGCCGATGCGCGGCGCCCGCACCGCGGAGGCGGTGCCCGACGCAGGGCGGAAGTCCCGTGCCGCCGAGGCCACCATCTCGTCCGGATCGCGCTCAAGTGCCTTACGGATGTGCGGCGGGACGATCTCGGACGTCGCCATCGCCAGTCGCACCTGCACGGAGCGGTCGTCGACGAGGCGTTCCAGGTCCGCCTCGTCCAGGTCGACCGAGCGGACCAGCGCCACGCGGACGTCCACCACCGGGTCGGCGGCAAGCGCGCTGCGCTGCGCGGCGGTGGTACGCCGGTTGCGGGCGAGCCCCTTGCGGACGCGGCTGGTGCGGTCGGCCATCAGGGCGTTGATCACGTCGGGGTCGTGGGTGTGGGTGGCGAGCCGTTCCCGCACCTCGGGTGAGACGTCGTTGACAAGCCGGGCAGCCAGGTCGGGTTCCAACTCGCGGGTCTCGGCGAGGAGGCCACGAAGCTCCTTGTCGGCCGCCTCGACCATGGCCCGGCGCACCGACTCGTCGCAGGCCGGGTTACTGGCCACCGCCCAGCGGACCCACCGGTCCGCGTCCTTGACCAGACGCAGCAGGTTGCCGACCGACGTCGACGGGTTCCTCGCCACGGCCTCCCGGACCTGACGGTCGTGGTCCCGGGCCAGCGGTCGCAGTGCCTGCGCGGGCGCGTCGCTGCGGCTCGCGACGGCCTTACGGACCACTGGCGACGGGTCGGACGCCAGATCGATGAGGGTCATCTGTGACGTCGCCGGGTCCTGCGCAACGCCGAGGCGCGCGTCAGCACCTGCCGTGTCGTTGCCGGTGGTGGCCGGTCCGCTGTGCCGGTCGGATCGGCCGACGTGCTGCTGCTTGCCCATGAACGCAATCATGGCACGAGCTGTTCGGGGCGCCTGCGTTCAGTGATCCTGGCGGCTTTTCCCGCCGCCGAACAGCCCAGGATGGCCGAAGAGCCCCGGCAGGCCCCCGGTGTGCAGGAAGACCACACTGGCGCCGCGCGGGAAGCTGCCGGCCAGCAGCGCGGCCATGGCCCGGCCGGTGTACGTCGGATCCAGGAAGATCCCCTCCTCGCGGGCGGTCGTTGTCAGTGCCTCCCGCACCCCGTCGGTGAGGGTGGCGTAGCCTGCGCCCACCTGTGACCCGTCGATCCGCAGCGCGGCCGGCTCAACCTCACCGGTCAGCAGGCCGGCGACCGTCGAGCGGGGGTCGGGCAGGGCCCCGACGTCCACGCCGACCACCCGCTCGGCGCCCAGTTCGCGTACCAGCCCGGCCATCGTCCCGCCGGAGCCGAGCGCCACCACGACCTCCGTCGCGTCGATGTCCGGCACCTGGTCGCGCAGTTCCCGACCGCAGTCCACATAGCCCTGGACCGACGCGGGTGAGGTGCCACCGAAGGGGATGGCGTACGCCGACCGCCGGTTCGCCTCTACCGCCACCACCTCCGCGAGCGGGCTGTCTCCCGCCCAGACGATCTCCGCGCCGGCCAGCTCGTCGAGCAGCAGGTTCCCGCGCCGCTCCGGCGGGGGCGAGCCGGCGAGCACAAGCACGCAGCCGAGGCCGAGGCGTGCGGCCGCCGCGGCGGTCAGCCGCGCGTGGTTGCTCTGTGGCGCCCCTGAGGTGATGAGCGTGGTGGCGCCGACCGCGACCGCCTCGGCGCAGGTGTAGCGCAGCTTGCGGATCTTGTTGCCGCCGCCGCCGAGCCCGCCGAGGTCGTCGCGCTTGAACCACAACTCCGCCAGCCCGAGCCGGGCTGCGAGCCGGGGTGCGGCCTCCAGCGGAGTCGGCCACGTCCCGAGGAAAACAGGTGCGATCATGCTGACAGCTAATCACCGCGCCAACCCTCGTGCGACGCTCGCCACGCCTCGTCGCCCTGCTGGTGATCACCTCAGCGCGGGCGTGGCACCACGAGGCCGCACTCGTACGCGATGACAACGAGTTGGGCGCGGTCGCGGGCGTGCAACTTGGCCATGGCGCGGTTGACGTGTGTCTTCGCGGTCAGCGGGCTGATCACCAGGCGGTCGGCGATCTCGTCATTGGAGAGGCCACGCGCGACAAGTGCGACGGTCTCCCGTTCCCGGTTGGTGAGCCCGGCCAGGCCGGCGTGGGCACGCAGGTGGGGCGGCTCGGTGACGTACCTGTCGATGAGCCTGCGGGTGATCGACGGTGCGAGCAGCGCGTCGCCGCGTGCCGCGACGCGGACGGCGTGCAGGAAGTCCTCCGGCTCGATGTCCTTGACGAGGAAGCCGGCCGCGCCCGCGCGTAGTGCGTGGAAGACGTGTTCGTCGAGGCCGTAGTTGGTAAGGATGACGACGTGCACCCCGGCCAGGGTCGGGTCCGCGGCAATGAGCCGTGTCGCCTCGATGCCGTCCATTACCGGCATCTGAATGTCGATGAGCGCGATGTCGGGCAGATGTTGTCTGGCGAGAGCCACCCCCTGTCGCCCGTCGGCGGCCTCGCCCACCACCTCGATGTCGTCTTCGGCGTCGAGGAGCGCGCGGAAGCCGCTGCGAAGGAGCGGCTGGTCGTCGACAAGCAGGACGCGGATCATGGCGTCGGGCCGACGGGAAGCTCGGCGTGGACGCTGAAGCCGCCCTCGTCGCGGGGCTCGGCACGGAGCCGACCGCCGAGGGCGGTGACCCGTTCGCGCATGCCGAGCAACCCCACACCGGGCGTCGGCGGCGTGCCCAGCCGGGCCGTACCGTCGTCGTCGACGCGGATGGCGAGGGCATCCGGACGGTAGTCGACACGGACCGACGCCGTCGCGGCGGCGGCGTGCCGGGCGACGTTGGTGAGGGACTCCTGGACGATCCGGTAGGCGGTCCGGTCCACCGCTGCCGGCACGTCGTGTCGCTGCCCCTCGATCGTCAACGTCGCGTCCAGGCCGGCCATCCGGGCGCGCTCCACCAGCTCCGAGAGGTGGTCGAGCCCGCGCTGCGGGTTGCCGCCGTCCTCGCGCAGCGCCTCCAGGGTCGCGCGCAGCTCGCGGCTCGCCTCACGGCCGGCCTCCCGAATCGCCAGCAGCGCCTCCGGCACCGCCTCGCCGCGCCTGCGGGCTAGGTGGACGGCCACTTCGGCCTGCACCTTGATGATCGAGATCTGGTGGGTGAGCGAGTCGTGCAGCTCACGTGCGATGTGCAGCCGTTCCTCGTCGGCGCGGCGACGCGCGACCTGTTCCCGGGTGCGCTCGGCTTCGTCGGCCCGCCGCTCGGCCTGCCGCAACGCCTCACCGGCTGCGGCGGCGGCGACGAGCCACGCCACCTCGAGCGCGCCGCGGGCACGTGTGAGCGCCTCGCCCACCGGAAGGTCCAGCGGCGGGGCCAGGGCCGTGAGCGGCAGCGCGACCAGCATCAGGACGGCCGCGATGATCGTGACGGCGCGATGCCCTGCCCGCACGGCGGCGTACACGGCGAACAGGAAGGCGACAGCGGGCACGTCGAAGCCCACCGCCTGGTAGCCGACGCCGCACAACCCGCTGAGGGCGAGGACGGCGACGGGTGCCTGCCGGCGCGCGGCCAGAGCCAGACCACTGGCCGCCAGGAGCGCGAGGCCGAGCAGGTCCAGGGAGATGCGGGAGCGGTCCTCGGCGAGCCCTGCGGCAAGCAGCGCCGCTGTCACGCACACGGCGATTCCGATGTCCCGGACACCCACCCGTCCCGTGCTCATGCCGGAACCGTAGCCCCGCGCATGCCGCCTGCGACTCCCCCTGGCGGACGAGCCACCACTACCGCGCCCGCTGTAGCGCACGCCGCGCCTGCCCCGTCCGTGGCAGGCGGGTACGCCCTCGACGGCAGGCGAGAAGGCGTCCCGTCGCCGGACGACCCGCGGCCCGCCCACCGCCAGGATCGGAGCACAACGATTGACGACGAAGGAGTGGCACATGAACGCGTCAGGGAATCTGTCAACCGCCCGGCTGGTGGTCGCCGTCGTCGCGTCCACTCTGGTCGGCGGGCTCGCCGCACCGGCGGCCGCGTACGCGTCGACTCAGCCGGTCGCCGCCAGCGTCACAATGAGTGCCGGGCGGCTCGGGGCCTCCGTGGCAGCCGTGGTGGCACTGGTCGGCGTCATCATCGGCGCGTTGTCCCTGGCCCGTCCCGCAAGTCGCGTCGGCACCGCCACCGGTCGGCTCGGCGCGGCCGTGGCCCTGGCGACAGGACTGGTCGGCGTGGCGCTCGGCGCGCTCGTGGTGGTCACCTCGGACAGTGGGATCGGCACGGGCAACGGGCGTGGCGGCGCGTACGTGGCTCTGGTCTTGGGCGTGGCCGCGTTGGGCCTCGGTTCGATCGCACTGAGCCGCTCCCGGCGCACCGTCTGACGTGGCCGGGCGCGGCTGTGGTCACCTACCGTTCTGGTTCTGCCGCAGGGCCTCCTCGAGCTGGTCCTCCAGGATGATGATGCGGCAGGCGGCTTCCAGCGCCGTGCCCTGGTCGACCATCTCCCTGGCCCTCGCGGCCAGTCGCAGTTGATAGCGGGAGTAGCGGCGGTGCCCGCCGGCCGAGCGCTGCGGGTGGATCAGCTTCGCCTCGTCCAGCCTGCGCAGGAATTCCTGGGTGGTGCCGACGATCTCCGCGGCGCGACCGATCGTGTACGCGGGGAAGTCCTCGTCGCCGAACATGTCCTCGGGTCCTTGGCCCATCTGACCTCCATGTCGAGGGCCCCGGCGCTGACGCGCCGGGGCCCAGGGTTATGGGTTTGAACACCATCTACCGACGAGAACGTCGGCTTGTCCTTTCCGCACCAGCCTGCTGTGCAGGCAACGGGTGCGAGGATCGCATAAGCGTGACCGGAGACCACCTCTCGTTCGATGGAAACTGCGGTGTCCGCCCGGCCCGAACAGCGACCGGTAGCGGGCGATCCAACGGTGTGGAACCCTCCCTTTCCTCTGCTTCCATTGCCTGAACTGCTCGCCCGCGTGGAGGCCCCACGCAACTTCGTGGCCCCACACGTCGGCGACGAACTGTCAGCTGGAGCCCTGAACGTGCCTCGGCCCCACCTGCGACCCTCCGTCATGTCGACCGGAGCTTGTGCCTATCTGCACTGCCGTGCGGGCGAAAGCGGCGATGTGCGCCGGCTTCCAGCCCTCTGCCCGTCGCGACCTCGCAATCGGTCAGGTCGTCCGCGTCTTTACGTTCCTCTGCTGTCAACGAGAGATACCTTAACCGGACCGGCCGAGAATATCTACAACAACGGGCACAAGTTTTTCTCTGTGGCGCGCTGCCGCGGGTGGTGACGTCGCACCGCCAGCAGCGCTTTCACGGCCGCGCCGTCGCCCGGCCCGGACCGGTGTCCTATGGTCTGGCGGGGAGGTGCGGTGTCATTCGAGGACTCGGCCGCTGGCAGGCGTTTCCACGCCAGCCGGCGTTACCTGAACGACCGGATACGTCTCGCGGTCGATGCCCTGGAGCATCTCGTCGGCGGGCTGAGCACGTCATTACTGGCGCTCGGTGGGCTTGCCCACGTCATCGGTATCGGAATCTTCCTCCCGTCGCCCACCCTGCGGATGGTGCGGGCGGTCGCCAACCGCGAACGGGACCGCCTGTCCCGCTGGGGTCCGCCGGTCGTGAATCCCGGGCCGGTGCCGGCCGGACTGCGCGACGCGTTGCGGGACTACGCCGTACGGCGGGAGTTGGGCTGGCTGGCGGTACACGCCTTCGCTGGCTTCCTGATCGGTCTGCTCGCCCTCGTCATCGCCCTGTACGCGCTGCAGGGCGTCACGTTCCCACTGTGGTTCTGGCTGCTGCCGCCCGGCTCCCACGGGCCGGGGTTGCTTACCTGGCGGATCGACGGGTTCCTGGACGCGCTCGGGGCGGGAGTTCTGGGCATCGGCTGGCTGGCAGTCGGCCTGGCCGTCGGGCCGGGCATGGCCCGCCTCCAGGCGCGGCCCGGCCGTCGTCTGCTGGCGCCACCTCCCGGCGCCGATCTGTCGCTGCGGGTGGCACAGCTGACCGCCACCCGCGCTGGCGCGCTGGACGCCCACGCCGCGGAGCTGCGCCGCATCGAACGGTCACTGCACGACGGGACACAGAACCGGCTGGTGGCGGTCAACGTGCTGCTCGGCGCGGCCCGTCGGGCGCTGGCCCGGGACCCGGAGTCTGCGACGGCCGTCCTGGAGCGGGCGCAGGACGCCGCCGAGCAGGCGCTGGCCGAGCTGCGTACGGTCGTGCGCGGCATCCTGCCGCCGGTACTGGCCGACCGCGGCCTGACCGGCGCCCTCAACGGCCTGGCCGCGAGCAGCGCCGTGCCGTGCCGGGTCGACATCGACATGCCCGGTCGGTGCGCCACCTCCGTCGAGGCCACCGCCTACTTCGTGGTGGCCGAGGCGCTTACCAACGTGAACAAGCACAGCGGCGCCACCGCTGCCACCGTCACGGTGCGCTCCGAGGGCGGGCAGCTGCTGCTGCTGGTGAGCGACGACGGCCACGGCGGTGCCGCTGAGCGCGACGGCTCGGGGATCACCGGCATCCGGCAGCGGGTCGAGGCGTACGACGGACGGTTCTCGCTTACCAGCCCGCCCGGCGGGCCGACGACGATACAGGTGGAGCTGCCGTGCGGATCGTGATCGCCGAAGACGATCCTCTGCTGCGCGAAGGGCTGGCCCTGCTGCTGCGGGCCGAGTCGCTCGACGACCTCCCGTCTACTCCCTGATTCCGATGCCGTGGACCGGCGGTGTGCGCAGCAGTGCGCCGATGGGCAGGACGGTGGTGACCAGCGCCAGCAGCGTGGTACCAACGATGATCGATATCCATCCCGCCAGGGGCACGTAGGGCACGGGCTCTCCGGTCAGGGTCCGCACCACCGAGATCAGCGAGATCGCGGCGATGGCTCCGCCGATCAGCAGTGACGTCCCGAGCAGGCCGACCTGTTCGGCGTGCACCATCCGCTTGACCTGACGCCGGGTCACTCCGACCAGACGGAGCAGCGCCAGTTCGCGCCCCCTGGCCAGTGCAGCCATGACCATCGTGTTCGCGGCCGCGAGGGCGGCGTAGCCGACCATCACGCCGATGAGGAGCTTGTTCAGCCAGGCGCTGAGCGCCAGGTCCTTCGCCAACTGAGCGTTGATGGCGCTGGTGTCGACAAGTCCGCTGCCCGGGTAGCGGCTGACGAGGTTGGCGAGGGCGCCGGCGTCGCCGCCCGACTCGGTTCGGATCAGGACCTGGTCGTCGAGATCAGTCGCCGTGTGCCCGTCGAGCGTCTCCCGGCTGAGGGTCACGTCACCGAAACCCAGCCCCCGTTCGTAGATGGCGACCACCCGCAACGTCACAGGCGTGCCATCGCCCAACCACATCGAGACCTGCTCGCCGACGTCGACACCCTGCGACGACGCTCGGAGGCTGGACAGGGCCACGCTCTCGCCACGAAGGTCGGCAAGGCTGCCGTCGCTGACCTTCAGGTCCATCGTCTGCTCCACGCCCTCGGGATCGATGCCCTGAGCGCCGACCACTTCGACCTCGCTCAGCCAGGACATCAGAACGGACGTACGTCGGATGCCGGTCGCCGCGACGACCCCGGGAGTCGCGCGGGCCTCGTCCACCGCGGTCTCGGGTAGCCCGGTGGCGGAAACCAGCGCGTGTTGGGCGAGTATCCCGTCACGGCTCTGCGCGATCGTATGGCGTTGCAGGTTGTCCTGGAGAAACCAGACCGAGCCTCCGAAGCCGACCGACAGCACCAGCGCCGTCAGCACGGTGACCATTCCCTGCGCGTTGGCCCGCAGGTTCGCCGAGGCCAGGTATCCGCTCTCCCGCCAGACGGCCCGCAGGGCCGGACCGAGCGCGCGGGCCGCGTACCGGTTGATCCATGGTGCCAGCAGGGCCACCGCGAGCACGAAGGTGTAGAGCATGCCGATCGCCGCACCGAGAGCCGCCTGGCCACCGGCGGCCGTCGTGAACATGGTGAGCGCGAGGCCGCCGGCCAGCGCGCCCAGGCCGAAATAGAGCCGGGTCCTGCTGTTGCGCGCCGCTTCCACCGACACCTCACCGAGTGCCTCGGTCGGTCGGATCCGTACCGTGCGGCGGGCCGCGATCAACGCCGCCGCCGCGGCCACCAGGATCGTCGCCGCTGCCACCGCCACCGTCGAGACGACACCGCCGGTGATCGGGAAGCCCTCGGGGATGAAGCCCCGCTCCACCAGTTGCCGGTGCACCCAGCCGGTCGCGAACAGGCCCGCCGGCACGCCCAGCACGACGGAGGCAATGCTCAGCTGGCCGACCTCCGCGAGGATCATCAGTCGTACCTGACCCGGTGTCGCCGCTATGGCCCGCAGCAGGGCGAGGTCGCGACGTCGGTGGCGTACCGCCAGGCCGATGGTTCCCGCCACGACGAAGATGACGAGCAGCGCGACGTAGCCACCGAAGACGGCCCCGATCTCCACGAGCAGGGCACCCGCCGCGAGAGCCTCGGGTTGCTCCAGCTTGCCGCGCTCGACACCGGTGTACGCCTTCGCTCCGACCTCGGCGGACATTCGGCGAACCTCGGCCACCACTGCGGTGCGGTCCGCGCCGGGCGCCAGGATGATTCCGATCGCGTCGGCCCGGCCCGGGTGCGGGTTCAGCTGCGCGGCATGGGTGTCGGTGAAGAAGAGGGCGTCCGCCGGCCCGTCCCCGGCGACCGTCCGTTCGACGGTGGCACTGATCCGATACTCGCGGACGCCGCCGTTGACCAGGATGGCGATCCGGTCACCGGGGCTCGCTGTGGAACCGGACGTCGTGGCGAGCCCGACGTCGACGGCGACCTCGTCGTCGGCGCCAGGCTGGTTGCCGGCGACGATCCGGTACGGCGTGAGCCCGGCACTGCTCCAGCCGTGGCCGGTGGCCTCCGTCGCCACCGGTGTCGAGACGACGGCCCGGAAGGAGTTGTCGACGGCTACGGTTGCCACTCCGGGCACCTGCCGGAGCCGATCGGCAAGCGCGACCGGAACGGTCCCGCCGGCGGGTAGGGCGACAGTGGTCGTGACCATCTCGCCGTCGAATTCCCTGTTGGTGACGGTGAGTTCGCGGTTGGCGATCACCACGTCCGCGGCGGCCAACCGCTGTGGTGTGGGCTGGTAGCGCAGTCCGGACTCGACCAGCAGGCCGATTGACGTCAGGATCGTGACGCCGAGCGTGAGTGCGACCAGGGTGGCGACGGCGCTTCCGATACGGTGGCGCAGCATCTGCGCGGCCAGTCTCAGCACGGCTCAGACCTCCCGCGCGGTGCCTGCGGGGCGGCGGCCGAGCAACGCCAACTGCTCGGCGATCCGCTCCGCGCCCGGCTGGGGCATGTCCCGCACGATCCGACCGTCCGCGAGGACCAGTACCCGGTCGGCGTAGGAGGCGGCCACCGGGTCGTGGGTCACCATGATGACCGTCTGCCCGGAATCGTCGACCACCGACCGCAGCAGGGTCAGCACCTCCGCCGCCGTCTGCGTGTCCAGGGCGCCGGTCGGTTCGTCGGAGAAGATCACGTCAGGACGCATCGCCAGCGCGCGGGCGATCGCCACCCGCTGCTGCTGCCCACCGGACAGCTCCGCCGGTCGGTGACGCAACCGATCGGCGAGCCCCACCCGTTGCACCACCTCCCGCAGCCACGCCGCGTCGACCGGCGTCCCGGACAGCCGCAACGGCAGGTGGATGTTCTCCTCGACGCTCAGCGCGCCGATCAAATTGAAGGCCTGGAAGATGAAGCCGATCCTGCTCCGGCGCAGCTTTGTCAGCTTGGTCTCCGACAGCCGCGACAGCTCCTCCTCGGCGATCCACACACGACCGGAGGTCGGCCGGTCCAGACCCGCCGCCATGTGCAGGAGGGTGCTCTTGCCCGAGCCGGACGGGCCCATCACCGCCGTGAACGTGCCGCGCTCGAACGTGGCGTCCACGCCGGCGAGCGCTGTGACGGACTGACGCCCGGACCCATAGACCTTGACCAGGCTCTCGACCCGGACGGCAATCGGCCCGGCAGCAGCCGCCGGCACCGGGATCGGGGAACGGTAGACATCCGTGCTCATAGTTTCTTTCCTTTATCGGCGCTCTGGGTGGCATGCCGAAGCGACAACCACGCCAGGCCCCGTGTCGCGAGACCGAACGTGTCAGGTCGAACTCTTCCGTCCGGAATTCCTTGCACCTGAACGTATGCGGGTCGTCGGACGGCAGCCATCCCCCGTGCCGTACTCCCGGCGTAGTGCTGGCACTACCAGCTGCCCGAACGCGTTCGACGGCGATGCTCTCTACGCTCCGTCTGCGTCACGAGTGGTAAGCGTCAAGCCTCCCGGCTCGCTGACCCGGCAACCGCGCCACGCGCACGGTGCCCCGGGGGAAGACCCGGCCGACCGCGAGCCGCGGCCCGGCAAGAGCGCCCTGTAGACACGTCTCGCAGGCGCGCGCCGCTCAAACGAGCTGCGTGAGTGGCAGCGATGGTGGCCGCCCTCGCTCGGAGCGAACGTCGACGCGTTCAACCGCTACGGCATCGTGCCCGTCGCCCGTGACCTCGCCGGCCTCCGGCAGGCCCAGGTGCACTTCCTGTTCACGGCGCACTGGTCGCCGGCCTGGCCGGCTGCTGTTGGTGACGCCCCGGCTTCACCAACAGCAGCCGGGGCTCAGGACTGCTCGACCTCGCCCGACGCACCGGTGATCATCGAGACGATCTCGTTGCGGCTGGTCTCCTCGATGTTGCGGACACCGACCTGGCGGCCACGGCGCAGCACGGCCACCCGGTCGGCGATCCGGAACACCTGGTCGAGGTTGTGGCTGACGACGAGGACTGCGGCGCCCCGTTCCCGCAACTTCATGATCAGCTGCTCCACCTTGGCGGTCTCGGCCACCCCCAGCGCGGCGGTCGGCTCGTCCATCAACACCAGGCCGCTCGCCCAGTGGGTGGCTCGGCAGATCGCCACCGCCTGACGCTGCCCGCCGGAGAGGTCCCTGATCGTCGCCTTCGCGCTGGGGATGCGGACGTCCAGGGCATCTACCAGTTCCTGGGTCTCCCGCGCCATCCGGCGGCGGTCCAGCAGCCGCAGCGGGCCGCGGGTCAACTCCCGGCCGAGGAACATGTTCATGTAGACCGGCTGCGAGTCGGCAAGGGCCAGGTCCTGGTAGACGACCTCGACCCCCTGCCGTCGGGCGTCGGAGGCGTCCCGGAACGTCACCGGTCGGCCGTGAATCCGCAGCTCGCCCTCGGTCGGCTGGTACACCCCGGAAATGATCTTCACGAGGGTGGACTTGCCGGCGCCGTTGTCACCGACCAGCGCCGTGATCTGACCGGCGGCCAGTTCGAGGTTGAACCGCTCGATCGCGACGACCCCGCCGAACTGCTTGCGGATGTCGCGCAGCTGCAACGGTGGGGCGCCCGTGCCGGCCGCGTCACCGGCCGGGACTGTGTTCTGGGTGACAGTGCTCATGATGCCCTCCCTGTGCTGCCGGACGTGTGGGTGCGCGGGTCGCTGTCGTCGAGCCGGATCGGCGTCGACCCGTCGGCGGCGTAGACGCCGGTGACGGCCGGGGCGCCGGAACGCACGCCGGTCACCCCCGCGGTCAGCGCCCGGGTGACGAAGACCTGCGGGCGGAATCCGAACAGGACGGTGTCGCCGGGTGCGACGGACGGCACCGCGCCGACGTCAGCCATCGCGTAGTAGTCGATCGCCTCCGGCGCGGGCATCTCCACGTCGACCAGGTGCGCGTCGTCCAGACCACCGCCCCGGGGCACGATCAGGGCGCGCGTGCCGCCCAGACCCAGCACGGGGTCGACGTAGAGCCCGCCACCGAAGACGTACGCCCGGCCGTCCCACAGGTGGGACACCTCGCTGACGTAGAGCACGGCGGGCTCCTCGACCAGGTCGGTGACAGCGTGCCAGGGCGTCGTGCCGGTCAGCCCGTGACCGGGCTCGACCTGCGTGGCACCCGCCTCGGCGAGCATGCCCAGGATCGCTGTGGACGTCGTACCCGGGGCGTTGATCTCGACGTGGGACCGCCCGGCGGCGCGCAACGCGGCGGCGGCGGTCCGCAGGGTTTCGAGGTTCGCAGTCGGCACCACCCGGCCGGCGGCCGGGTCGAACAGTTGGGTCGGGAAGCTCGTGACACCGGCGAACCGTGCCCCGGAAAGGGCATCGAGCCGGTCGGCGACCGCGACGATCTCGTCGGCCGGGTAGCCACCCTCGTGACCTCGGTAGAAACGGTCGCCGGGGGCGCTGATCCGGGCGAGCAGCGCCTGCTCCCGGCCGGCGGCGGCGCTCGCGGCCGCCGCCTCGCCGGCCCTGGTGTCGTTGAAGACCGTCCAGTATCTCGGGGCGAGCGCGGCGGCGGTGGCTGCCTCGTGCCGGGGAATCTGCACCAGGTGACCGAGGTGACCGATGCCGAGCCCGCCGCGTCGATCGGCCAGGGCGCACTGCAGGTCCACGCCGACGGCGTCGGTGATGCCGGCGTCGCGGATCGTCCGGCAGAAGTCGGGGTTGCGCCCGACCTGCTTCGTCATCGCGTACGTGGAGAGCCCGTGGCGGTCGGCCTCACGCTTGATGGCGGCGGCGTTCGTCGCCACGGTGTCCAGGTCCAGCGCATAGCAGTTGGTCGGCAGGTCACCCCTGCCGTGCAGGTCCGCGGCAGCGGCCAAAAGGCCCGGGTTGCGGCGTCGCAGCAGATCCAGAAACATGCGTCAGCTTCCTTCCGGGTCAGCTGCGCCGCTCGCGCAGCGAGAGGGAGACGGCCACGAGGATGATCGCGCCGCGCGCCATCATCTGCTGGGACACGGACAGCCCGGCCAGGATCAGGCCGTTGTTGAGCATGCCCATGAGCAGGCTGCCCAGCAGCGCCCCGACGATGGAGCCCTTGCCGCCGAACAGGCTGGTCCCGCCGACGATCACCGCGGCGATCACGGTCATCAGGTCTGCCTCGCCGAGGGTGTACCGGGCGCCCTGCAAGCGGCCGGCGTAGAGCAGACCGGCCATCGCGGCGCACATGGCGCTGCCCATCATCACCATGATCTTGACGCGGACCACGTTGATGCCGCTTACCCGGGCCGCGCCCACGTTGTCGCCGATCGCGAGGGTGTGCGCGCCGTACCGGGTCTGCCGCAGCACGAGGTAGCCGACGACCACTGCCGCCACCGACCAGAGCACCAGGCCGGGGATGCCGAAGATCTCGCCCTGGCCGAAGATCGCGAGGAACGCGTCGTTGCCGACCGGCACCGACTGGAGGCCGGTGACCTCGCGGGCCAGACCGGCCACCGCACCCATCGTGGCGAGGGTGACCAGGAAGGACGGTAGCCGCACGAGGGTGACGAAGACGCCGTTGACCAGGCCGACCGCCGCGCCGGCGAGCAACCCGGCCGCCGCGCCGAGCAGCATGCTGTCGGTCTCCCGCAACGTCACCGCGCCGACCAGCGCGGAGAGCGCGACGACCGAGCCGATGGACAGGTCGATCTCACCGGCTGCCAGCACGAAGACCAGGCCGACCGCCATGACCGTGATCGGCGCGGTCTGGATGATGATGTTCGTGAGGTTGCTGGTGGTGAGGAAGCCATTGCTGCCCTGCGTGATGGCAAAGAACAGGAACACGACGGCGAAGCCGATGTAGACCACGTAGTCGCGCCAGTTGAACCTGCTCCAGGCCGGCCCGCTTCTGGCCTTCACCGCAGCATCGGTCTGGGTCATCTATCGTCCCTCCGCTGTTTCGAAAGAGGCGGTCCAGCCGGGCTGGGTCGCAACGGGCCGCGCCGCCGAACCGAGGTGGGCGGGCAGGTCGTGGTCGGTCGGCGGACCGCTGTGGACGCCGGCCTCTTTACGGGCGACCGCGATGGCGCCGAGCAGGCCGGCGCGGTCGCCGAGCAGACTGGTCTTGATCTCCGGGGCGTCCGCGCTCAACGCGGCGACCCAACGCCGGACCGGATCGACAAGCTCGACCCGGGAGCCGATCCCGCCGCCGAGGACGACCGCCTCCGGGTCGAGGACGGCGGTGACCGCGACGATTGCCAACGCGATGAAGCGGGCCTCCTCGTCGATGGCCGCCCGGGCGCCCTCGTCGCCGGCCGCGGCCCGGTCGAAGACATCGGGCACGCTTGCCTGCTCGCCGCTGACCGCCCGGTAGCGGGCGGCCAGGGCAGCGCCGGCCACCGCCTGCTCCAGCGCGCCGTGGACCTGGTTCGCGGGATCGAACGGGTCGGTGCCCAGTGGCAGGTAGGAGATCTCCCCCGCCGCGCCGCGGGCGCCGCGGACCAGTTCGCCGTTGAGCACGATGCCCATGCCGATCCCGGTGCCGACGGCCACGAAGACGAAATGCCGATGGGTACGTCCGCTGCCCAGCCACCGCTCTCCGGCGGCTGCCATGTTGACGTCGTTGTCCAGCACGACCCTGTGACCCAGCCGGCTGGTCAACTCGGCCCGGATGTCGAAGGACCCGAGTTCGGAGACGTTCGGGGAGAGGTCGACGGTGCCGGTGGCCGGGTCCGGGGCGCCGGGCAGGCCGATAGCGCTGACCCGGACGTCGGACCACGGAATGCCGGCCCGGACGGCCAGGTCGCGGAGCAGCATGTCGATCTGCGCGGCGACCGCCACCCCGCCGCGCGGGTCGGTGGCCAGCACGTCCTCGGCCACGATGTGACCGGCGAGATCCGCGATCGCGGCCCGGAGCTTGGTGCCGCCGAGGTCCACACCGGCGACGTACCCGGTCGAGTCGGACCGCGGGTTCGGGTGGCCGGCCATCAGCCGACCGTCAGGAGTCGGGCCGGGTTGGCCACCAGCATCGCGTCGAGCGCTTCCGGCGGCACACCGAGCCGGGCGAGGCCCGGCACGATCTCCTGGCCGAGGTACGAGTAGCCGAGGCGGCCGTGCGTGCCCGGATTCAGGTACGCCTCCGCGCCGGTCAGGTCCATCGAGAGCAGGATCCGGTCGGCGTACCCGTCGCGGACCAGCCCCGCGAGCATGTCCAACCGGGCACGGTCGGGCCGGTGGTACGCCCGCTTGCCGAACTCACCCTCGGGCGGGTTGTCCGGCAGCGGGGCGAGCACGAAGTCCCAGAACTGCTTGCCGAGGGTGTCGAAGGCGATGTTGACGCCGGTCGCGAGCACCGCCCGCAGGTAGTCCGGGTCGGGGTTGATGTCCAGGTGGCCGATGACGATGCGGGAGAGGTCGGCTTTCTCCTCGCGCAGGATCTCGACCTGCTCCAGCGCCATCGTGCCGTGCGTGGTGTGGGTGTTCACCGACAGCCCGGTGGCCACGTGGGCGCGGGCGGCGGCACGCAGGCACTTCTCCTCGTGCGGGGTGATCTCGTTGAGTCCGGTGGCCTGCTCGCCGAAGATGCCGACCTTGACTCCGGTGTCGCCCACCCCGATCGTGGCGTCGGCGACGAACCGCTCCCGCATCTCGTCCACGCTGGCGTTCAGCGCCCAGCCCGGCGAGTACGGCTCCAGGTAGATCGCCGATCCGGCGACGACGTGCAGGCCGGTGCGTTCGGCCACCTCGCGCAGCAGTGTGACGTCGTGGCCCACCACCTCGTACGGGGACAGGTCCACGATCGTGCCGAAGCCCAGTTCCGGCAGGCCGCGTACGGCGTCGACGGCGAGGTCCGCGCGGTCGTCGCCGGCGCCGCCGGACAGCCACGGCCCGGGCACCAGCGCGCCGAGGTGCTCGTGGCTCAGCACCCGGCCGAGCGACTCGGGGGACACTGGCCCGAGGACTGTCTGGACGTACCCCATCTGGCTTTTCCTTCCATCGCGCTTCGCAGAGGGCTCGCGGACCCGGCCGTGTCGCGCGGCCGGGGTGAGGCCCGGGGTCTCGTCAGGGAGAGGCCCCCGGGCCTCGCGTCACCTGCTGTTAGTTGGCGCGCACCTCGGCCGGCGGCTCCTGGCCGTAGTCGTCGCGCCAGGCATCGGCGATGTTCTCCTTGGTGGCGGCCATCGGCGATCCGACGACCAGCTCGGGAGCCTTCTTGTCGAGCAGCCCGTAGGCGCCGACGATGCCCAGGCTCTGGCCGAGCCGGGTGGAGCCGTTGGCGACGACGCCGACGATGTTGCCGCCCTTGACCATGTCGGCGGCGAGGTTCGCCTCCAGGTCGTTCGTGACGATCTTGACGTCGGTACGACCCTGCTGCCGGGTCGCGGCGAGCACGCCCTCGGCGGCGGTGGCCCAGGCGACGTAGACGCCGTTCAGGTCGGAGTGGCGGGTCAACATCGCGGTGGCGATGTCCTCGGTGCGCGCCGGGTCGGAGAACCCGCTCTCCTCGACGATCTTGATGTCGGGGTAGAGGAAGTTCAGCCAGTCCTTGAACGCCTTGTCCCGCTGGTTGGTGAACCAGAAGTCGGCGTCGTGGTAGATGTAGCCGACCTTGCCCTTGCCGCCGAGCGCCTTGCCGAGCATTTCCGCGTTGGCCTTACCGAACGCGGTCAGGTCGGCGGTGACGATGCCGACGATCTGCTCCCCGGCCTTGTAGCCCTTCGGCGGGGTGGTCATCACGACCAGCTTGACGCCGGCGTCGACAGCGGGCTTGAAGGCCGCCGCGGCCGCGGTGGGGTCGACAGCGATCGTGACGATCAGGTCGGGCTTGAGCGCCAGGACGGTCTGCAGGTTGTTGGCCTGCCGGGCGGCGTCGAACTCGGCGCTGGTGCTGGCCAGCACCTTGATGCCGAGCTGGTCGAACTCCTTGCGGACGCCGGACTCCACAGCCTTGGTCAGCGCGGATCCCTCGTGCCAGACGAACGCGGCCGAGAAGTTGCCGTCCTTGACCTTCTGCTGCTCCTCGGGGGTCAGCGAAAGCTGGTCGGCGGCGGTGGGCGTCTCCCCGCCGGGGCCGACGAACGACAGGCTCGGTTCGGTGCGAGGACCGCTCGACGCGCCGCCGTCATCACCGGACGTCTCGGTCGAGCAGGCGCTGACCATGAGCGCCAGGGCGCAGATCGCGCCCAGAACTGCCCCACGCCTACGGGTGAGATTCATAGCTCTTCCCTCCACAGCAACGGGCCCGGAGCCGGTGGCTCCGGACTGAGACGGGGTTCCGACGTGACCAGCACGGCACGTGACAAGGGACCCGTGCCGTCACCCCGGCTCCGGTCCGTACCGGCGGGGCGGCGGCCTCTATTTCCGTTCAGGATGAAAGTATTAACGTCCCTGCTCACACCAGTCAAGAGGCCCGCTCGGAGATTTCAGCCACGCGGTTCGACCATAAAGATGGGCATCTGTCCGGCTACGGCGGAAATGCAGTGGACGGCGCGAGTCACCGGCGGCATCCCGAGACCCGGGCGAACCGACACGCGCTCGGGTGTTGCGGCGGCCAGGGCGCAGCCTTAACATTCGGTCGGAAAGAAATAGGGGAGGTGGACGTGGAAGCACAGGCGCCGCGACGCGCGAACCGGTCGACAGTGCTGACGCACGTACTCACCCACGGCCCGGTGACCCGTACCGCCATCGGCCAGGAGACCGACCTCTCCCCCGCCACGGTCTCGCGCATCGTCGAGCAACTTCTCGACGAGGGGTTGCTGACCGAGAGCGACGGCACCCCGAGCACCACCCGGGGCCGGCGGGCGACACGGGTGGCGATCGCCGCCGGACGGGGCGTGGTCTGCGGAGTCGACGTCGGCGGCTCCAACGTCCGACTGGTGGTGGCCGACCTCGCCGCCACACCGCTTGTGGGCCGCACGGTCCCCACCCCGGCCGACTACGACGCCCCCCGGCTGGCCCACTGGCTGGCCGACCTCATCCGGCAGACCGTCGGCGACCATCTCGACCGGCTCGACTGCGTGGCGGTGGGGCTGCCCGGTGCCGTTCGGCAGCACGACCGCACCGTCCGTAACGCGCCGAACCTTCCCCAGGTCGAGGATCCGGAGTTCCTTCGCCTGCTGGAGAAGCGGTTGGCCACCGGCATCGAGGTGGACAACGACTCCAACTACGCACTGCTGGGTGAGCTGCGCTTCGGCGCGGCGCGCGACACGCAGACCGCTGTGATGTTCACGATCGGGGCCGGGCTCGGCGCCGGCGTCGCCATCGAACGGCGGCTGTTCCGGGGCCGCAGCGGCATGGTGGGCGAGTTCGGGCATCTGCCGGCCGGCCCTCTGGGCGGCGCACTCGAACAGATCATCACCGGGCCCGGCATCCTCGCCCGCGCCCGCGACCTCGGCCTACCGTTCGACAACGCGGCCGACGTCTTCCACTCCGGAGATCCCCGCCTGGTGCCGGTCAAGCAGTACGTCGAGCAGGCGCTGCTGATCATCCTCACCGCCGCAGTGGTTGCCTACGAACCCGAGGTGATCGTCCTCGGCGGCGGCATCTCCCACGCGCTCACACCCGATCTCGGCCGACTGGGCAGTCGGCTGCGAGAGATCGTGCCCTCCGCCCCGGCGGTCGTCCAGAGCGCGGAACTCGGGGACCTCTCCGGCGCGTTGGGCGCCGTGGTGGCGGCGCTGCACAGCGCGTACGGCCGACTCGGGCTCGCCGAGCCCGACCTGGCCCACGTACCCCAGTCGGACGCCCTCGTCGGCTGCGACCTGCGCGCGTTGGCCGCCACGGCGGACGCCTGACCGTCAGACGCCGCCGGGCCGTGCCCCGACTCGGGGCTCCGGCCGGACGGCGCCGGTGATGGTGGGCCGACGACCTGCGATCGCCGGCCCACCATGCCGAAGGGCTACCGCACCCGCAGCTGCTGATGGACGGCCGCGGTGGGGGCGTAGGTCGGGTCACCGGAGTAGGCGACGTGGACCGGGTATCCCCCGGCCGACAGGCCGCTGGTCGGCAGGTTGACGACGGCCGCGCCGTCGGTAAGCGACACCACCTGCGTGCTACCGCCGAACGTCACGGCGATCTCACCGGTCACCGGCGGCGCCTTCTTGTGCTGGGTCTGCGCCCGCAGGTCGACGTCCAGCCTGAAGGTGCCACCCCGGACGATCGACGCGGGCGCGGCCTTCGCCTTCACGACGACCCGTGCCGCACCCGGAGGCGTCAGGGTGACCCTGGCCGTGCCCGCCTTGGTCGGGTCGACCACCGACGTCGCCACGACGGTGAGCGCCGAAGCGGTCTCGTTCGCCGCCACCGAGAGCCGACCGTCCGCGGAGACGGTAGTTCCCGCCGAGGTCGCGCCCGTGACCGACCACGTCACCGCCGGACTCACACCGTCGTTGGTGGTGACCTTGGCGGCGAACTGCCGGGTCCAGTTCCAGCCCTGCGTCAGGCTCTCCGTCGGCGGGATCACCGACACCGAGTCGACGCCTGACCACAGGTGGTCCCGGGCGAAGATCGTGAACAGCTGGCCCGCCGTCATCCCGTCGTGCGCACCGGGCACCTGGGTCGTGTGGGCGTCGTACCCGCGGGCCCGGAAGTTGTTGGCGATGCCGTTCTGGGCGTTGAGGTTGCCCTCGAAGACGCCGTTGCCGAGGAACACGAAGAGGTCGTCGTCGCCGACCGCGCCGGCGATGGTGTCGTAGTCCTGCGTGGTGAGGGACGGGTTGCCGGAGAAGTGCCCGTAGAACGCGAACGTGGTCGGATAGTTCCTGATGACGACGCCGCCGGTCATCCCGCCATAGGAGAACCCGCCGTAGGCACGTCCCTCCCGCTCGGTCGAGACGTTGTAGTTGGCCTCGATGAGGGGAAGGATCGTCTGGACCAGGTTGTTCGCGGCGTTGGTCTGGTTGTACGAGGCGAACCCGAGGCTCGTGCCCGTGAAGTGGTTGCCCATGGTGACGACCACAGTCGGCTCGATCTCGCCCTTGGCCGTCATGTTGTCGAGGATGTTCGGGACGTTCGCGGGGACCATGAAGTCGGTCTCGTCACCGAAGATCCCGTGGGCCAGGTACGCGACCTTGTACGGCTGCGCCCGGTTGGGGTCGTAGTTCGGCGGCAGGTAGACACCGAGGTAGTGGCCACTGTCGCCGAGGATCGTCGTGTAGGGGATGTACCGGACGGTGCCCCGCCGCGACGGGTCCGACACCGGCAGCTCGTACTCCGAGCGCTCCTTCAGCACCGGGTCGTTCTGCTTGTCGGCGTACGGCACGTACACGGCGTCGAGCACGTCGTTGTTGCGGACCCGGAACGAAGACTCGCCCGGGGGTCGGGGGTTCGTCGAAGCCGGGTCCCAGATGCGCTTGTTGACCCAGCCCTGGGTCGGGTCCCAGACCCGGTACCAGTAGCTGAGGCTGCCGGCGTGCAGCGGGACCGAGACCGACCAGTAGCCGGCAGGGTCCCTGGTCATGTCCCTGAGAAACTCGGTACCTCCGGCGTGGTACCGCCCCGGCTGCCACGCCTCCGGCTGGTACCGCGTGGTGCCGGTGCCGACGTCGAGCAACGTCAGGTCACCGGCCAGGCGGACCTGCGTGGCGTTGGGGTTGTGGTAGACGAACCTGACGGTGTAGCCGGTCGGTGAGGTGCTGTCCGCAGTGACTGTCGCACCTTCCACGAGCGCGGTCGTGGTGGCGGCGGCAGCCGGCGCGGAGACGATCGCGCTGGCACCGAGTGACGCGAACGCGAGCAACGCGACCGCACGCGCGAGCCCGCGCCTTCCGATCGCCTTCCTCATCTGAGCACACTCCTTCGTAGTCTCATATCTTGTCCTTTCCGACCCACGGTTCTATTCGGACACTGTCGACTGAGGGCAGCACTGATCGAGCCCCAATCGGGGCGCAGCGCTTGATTCGGCTCATTACCGGAGGAGCCACCGGAGCTGAAGGCGTCTGGGGACGGGGACGCGGGTTGGTGGTGGTGGAACGTGAAGAGCCTCCTCCTGGGCCACTCGGGCTCGCGCCCGTCGATAACGACCCGTTCCGGCACTCTCTGGACCTGGTGCGGCGCTAAATCGAATTAGCAAAATTAGTGTGGCCGCGCACACCTTCCGATGTCAAGGGATCTAGCGCCCGCGCGCCGGCCCGACCGCCGGATGGCCGACGAGGGTGCGACCGTCGCGCGGGGCGAGTTCCACAGCCACGGCGAGGGTGCTCGGGCTGGCGGCCCTCGTGGCGAGGGCACCGATGTCGACTCTCCGGCCGGCGTCGTCGGTGACGAAGCCGGCCTCCAGCCGCAGGTCGCCAAAGGGTACGTCGAGCACTGCCGACGCGGCCCCCAGGAGCCGTTGTCGGGCGATGGCCGCTGCGACCCGGATCGGCGCATAGGACGGCCCGACGGCAGCCAGGGTGCCCGCACGCTCCGGCCGGGCGTCGGCAGGTGCCACGCGGATCCGTCCCCGCGGGACGCAGAGTTCCTCGGCGATCAGGGTGGCGGTCGAGGTGGTGGCCGTCTGCCCCATCAAGGCTCGGGGCACCGCGAACGAGACGGTTCCGTCCTCACTGACCTCGACAGCGATCAGTGCCGAGGTGGTCAGCGCCACGGCGGTCATGATGCCGTTGAGGCCGAGCAGCTCCGTCGGGTCCGACGACGGCAGCTCGGCAGCACCGGGGGGCGTCACCAGTTCCGCAGCGGTCACCAGCACCGGTGCGGCCAGTACGTACCCGGGGAAGCGTCCCCGGGTATTGCGCTCCACCATGGCCGTTCTCACTGCTGATCGGTGTGCTGTCTCGCGAACTGGGTGCGGTGCGTCGGCAGGGGTCGGGGACGCGACACCGGCCGCGTCCCCGACTGCGACGTACATGTTCAGGATGGGCGGTTGCCGAGCGGGATCTCGATGTTGATCTGCTGCCCCTCGGACAGGAAGAGCAGTGCCAGCTTGCGCAGGAACTCGTCGAAGAGCCAGTAGGACGGGGGCGCCAGGGGAAGCGGGAGCAGCGCCTCCCGGACGGCGATGAACGGCCCCCAGGCCGTCTGCAACAGGGTGTCCCAGAGCGGTTCCCGGGGGATCTGCAACCAGTTGGCGATCTGGTTGCCGAGCAGGAACCTCGTGAACGAGCCGAGGATGGGCTTGCTCAGGATGCCGGCGTCGATCTCCTTACCGAGGTCGAGCAGGATGTCCGCGAGCGCGATGCCCTCGGGAGTCGGTGCCAGCACCGGGTCGAGGACCTGGTCGGCCTGGGCGTTGGCCTCGCTCCACGTGGCGGGGATGTACTCGTCCTTGATGCCCAGCATGTGTGCGGCCACCTGCCACAGGTGGAGGAAGGCTGTCGACTCCCGGGTGGGGATCGGAACCCGCCACGCGTTCAACTGGCGCATCACAGTGGTCGGCAGGCTGTGCCAGGTGACCATCATGTCTCGCTGGCTGATCGGGATGTCCTCCGGGGCGACGGCCACCCACCTCGGCGACTGTGGCAGGAGGTGGCGCACGCCGGCGTGCGCCAGCCGGGTCTTGACGGCCGTCACGATCATCGAGCCGGTGGGCTGGTAGGCGTTCGCCGTGCCGATGTCGTATCCGAGCTTGGCCGTCTTGGAGATGCGGTCCTTCATGTCCGCGCCGCCCTCGGAGTAGTAGACGGCGCGGGCCTCCTTCGGAATGACAGTGCTCATCATGCCGCTGGCAAGGCCGTACAGCACGCCGAGGTAGAGCCCTCGCTTCTCGTTGAACTGCACAGCTGTGGCGAGCTTGCCCTGGTCGACCCAGGACGGAAGCTGGCGGGCACGCTCGATGAACTGGCGCACGTCGGCGGGCAGGCCGTCCGGCAGAGGCTGCCCGTTCCTGGTCCAGGTCCGCAGCACCCGGTTGACCAATGGCGCGTCGCCCCTGTCGAGCAGCGAGGCGACCAGAGGGTCGGCCTCCTCGTCCCACACCCATCGCGGGTCGGTGCCCGCCCCGGCACCCGCGACCGAGCCCACTGGGGACCAGGACCATGGTGCGGCCTGCGCTGGCGTGGTGGCACTCAACGCGCCGAGCGCGCCCAAGGCCCCTCCGACCTGCAACATCTTGCGTCTGCTGAGTGGTTCCACGGCTCACTCCTCGCGGTCGAGGCCATTGATACGGTGAAACAAATGTTGCGACCGTGTATCAGATGAGAGCACACTGTGCCGGTGATCACAAGGAGGATCGCGACGGCCATCTATGTACGGCGCGATCTGAACTGCGCGGACGTCGCGCGACACGAAGTCGCCACGGTGGCAACCGGTTCCGGCGTACGTCCTGGCCGGACAGTCCAGACCCAAAGAGCCGGTCGGTGCCCCACCCGACCACTGGACTCCGCGTCCGGGCGACCAGACCGACCAGGAGGCACAGGGTGCGTACGGATAGGACAGTCGACACCGGCCCGGAGAGCCTGACGGAGCGGGTTCGGCGATTCATCGACGACCAGGTGATTCCGGTCGAGCGCGAGATCGAGACCGATCCGGGGATCCTCGCCAAGCTTCGGGCGGGGGCCCGCGCCGCAGGCGTGTTCGCCCCGTCGGCGCCCACCGAATACGGCGGCCTGGGACTGCCCCTGCTCGAACAGGCCGACGCCCTCGAAGAGGCAGGCAGGAGTCTGCTCGGTCCGCTCGTCATGAACTGCGCGGCACCCGACGAGGGCAACATGACGCTGCTGGAGCACATCGCCACGCCCGCGCAACGCGAGCGGTACCTCCGGCCACTGGTCGCCGGTGACGCTCGTTCGGCGTTCGCGATGACCGAGCCCGCCCCGGGCGCCGGATCAGATCCCGGAGCGCTGACCACGACAGCCGCGCGTGACGGCGACGACTGGGTGATCGATGGCGGGAAATGGTTCATCACGGGCGCCGACGGCGCCGCGTTCTTCATCGTGATGGCGCGCACGGGCGCCGACGCCGCGACGATGTTCCTCGTCGACGCCGGCACGGCCGGGCTGTCGGTCGGCCGGCACATCCCGACCATCGACGCCGGCTTCACCGGCGGACACTGCGAGGTGGCGTTCGACAGCTGCCGGGTCCCGTCGTCGGCCGTGCTGGGTGAGGTCGACAGGGGTTTCGTCAACGCGCAGGTGCGGCTCGGGCCGGCCCGTCTCACCCACTGCATGCGCTGGCTCGGTGTCGCCCGCCGCGCTCACGAGATCATGCTCGGCTACGTCGTCGAGCGGAAACTGTTCGGCAGCCGGCTCGCCGATCTCGGCCTGGCACAGCACCTCATCGCCGACAACGAGATCGACATCGCGGCGTGCCGGGCGCTGATCCGTACCACCGCCGCGACGCACGACCGGCATGGACGCGCGAACAACGAGACGTCGATAGCCAAGACCTTCGTGTCTGAGGCCGTCGGGCGGATCGTCGACCGCTCGGTCCAGTTGTGCGGCGCGCAGGGCGTCTCCCATGACCTGCCGCTGGCGCGGTTCCTGGCCGAGGTGCGCCCGTTCCGCATCTACGACGGCGCATCCGAGGTGCACCGTTGGGCGGTGGCCCGCCGCGCTGTCCGGCGGTACGAGGCCGCCCGATCAGGCGGGGCAACGCATGGCTGAGCAGGGCTGCGATCCGCCGGGCCTGGCGCTGCGCCGCCTCGTGCCGTACCTCATGCAGTATCTGCCGGAGGTCGACAGTGCCCTGCCCTGGCACGCGGAACTCCTCACCGGCGGCCGGAGCAACCTCACGTACCGGATCAGCCAGGGCGAACGGTCCTGGGTGCTGCGGCGGCCACCGCTCGGCCACGTGATGCCCAAGGCGCACGACATGGCGCGCGAGTATCGCGTGCTACACGGCCTGCGATCAACGGCGGTGCCGAGCGCCCGGCCACACCTGCTCTGCGCGGACGAATCCGTCATCGGCGCCCCCTTCCTCGTCATGGAGCACGTCGACGGCGTCGTGCTCTCCTCGGCGGCCGACTGCGCCGGTCTCCCCCGAGAACGCGCGGCAGCCATAACCGACGTCCTGGTCCGGACGCTGGCGACGCTGCACGACGCCGACCTGACCGGCACCGATCTGGAGACCTTCGGTCAGCCGGTCGGCTACCTGGGCCGGCAGGCCACGCTGTGGACCGCCCAGTGGACCCGGACCAAGGTACGTGACCTGCCGGGATTCGAGCGGCTCGCGCGCTGGCTGGCCGCCCGCACGGACGCGTTCGCCGACCGGCCGTGGGCGCTGGTGCACGGCGACTACCGGCTGGACAATCTCATCCTCGCGCCGGACACCTCACAGGTACGCGCGGTGCTGGACTGGGAGATGGCCACCCGTGGCGATCCGGTGTGCGACGTGGCGCTCCTGCTCGTCTACTGGACCGAGCCCGGAGACACGCTGCGGCGGCACGTTCCGGTGGCCCTCGGCGTGACCGACCGTCCCGGGTTCGGTGACCGGGCAGCCGTTCTGCGCGCCTACACGGCGATCCGTCCGGTCGACAGTGACCACCTCGACGTATGCCTCGCTCTCACCTGCCTCAAGCTCGCGGTCATCATGGAATCCATCTACTTCCGCCATCTGCAGGGCAACCAGCTGGGATCGGACGCCGCGGAGATGGCCGGGGCGGCTGCGGCGCTCGTGGACATGGGCCTGCGGGTCGTCGACGGGCAGGGCGTCGCGGCGCTGGGTTCGTGACGGAACCGCCGAAGAGAGGAGACGAGATGAGCGTGACCGACGGGCAGCTTCAGGGCAAGGTCGCCTGGGTGACGGGCGCCGGCCAGGGCGTGGGAGCGGCGATCGCCGAAGGGCTGGCGGAGGCGGGCGCTTCCGTGATCCTCCAGTCGCGCCGGATGGACGCGTTGGAGGCGGTGCGCGACAAGATCGTCGCCAACGGTGGTACGGCGGACATCGTCGCCGGTGACGTCACCGACGAGGCTGTTGCCGAAGCCGTCGTGACGTTGGCCCGACGACGATGGGATCGCCTGGACATCCTGGTGAACAACGCCGGCATCAGCCCGGCGCTGCACCGCAGCGAGCAGCTGAGCGTCGCGGACTGGCAGCAGGTGATCGACACCAACCTATCCGGGGTGTTCGTCTGCGCCCGCGCCGCCGGCGCGATCATGATCGAGCAGGGCGCGGGCAGCATCGTCAACATGTCATCGGTGCACGGCCAGGTCGGTCTTCCGCGACTGGCCGCCTACAGCGCCAGCAAGGGCGGAGTCGAGCAGCTCACCCGGACGCTGGCCCTGGAGTGGGCGGCCGCAGGCGTACGGGTGAACGCTGTCGCGCCCGGCTACCTGGAGACACCGATGACGGCAGGGCTACGCAGCCACGACCAGTGGTCGAGGCGGTTGCGCGAACGGATTCCGATGGGCCGGTTCGGCCAGCCGCACGAGGTCGTCGGTGCCGTCGCCTTCCTGGCCTCGGACGCCGCCAGCTATGTCACCGGCAGCATCCTGCACGTCGACGGCGGGTGGACCGCGCAGTAACCACCGGTCCCGCCCCGACGAGCGCCGCTGCGGCCGCCCCGCCCCGGGGCGGCCGTTTGGTTAGGCGAAGTTCTAGCGCTGGTCACGACTGCGGCCCAGATACCCGCGTACGGACAGTCGGTCCTTCCCAGAAAGTTAGCCCTCGTTTACAGTGCTGTCACAGGCTGCGGCACCCTCGCCACCACCACGATGAGGGGTACACCGGCCTCACCCCACCAGGCCCGGTTACGGCTGAAGGAGTAACCCCATGGACCCCGCCGAGACTCTTGCCGACCAATGCGCCAAGACGGCCGCCGACTTGACCGTTCCCGCCCTGCTGCACCGCAACGCCACCGAATTCGCCGACCTGCCGGCTCTGACCACACTCGACAGTGACGACACCCGCACGTGGGCGCAGGTGCACGCCGAGGTCACCGAGATCGCCTGCGGCCTGGCCGACATCGGCCTGGAGCCGGGCGGCCACATGCTGATCATGATGTCGAGCCGGCCGGAGCACTGGCTTGTCGACCTCGCCGCAGTCCACCTGGGCGCGGTGCCCTCCACGATCTATCCGACGCTGAGCACCGACCAGATGCGATACCTGGCGCTCCACAGCAACGCCCAGGTGCTCGTGCTGGAAAACGCCGCAGCGCTGGACCGCTGGCGTCCGGTCCTGCCGGACCTGCCGCACCTGCGCCGGATCGTGGTGGTCGACGAGGCCGAGCCCGACGACCTGTCCCCGAAGACCGTGCCGCTGTCACAGGTGCGTTCCGCCGGTCAGGCAGCGCACCGGGCCGACCCCGCCGCCTTCGAGCGGCGCTGGCGCGCGATCCGACCCGAGCAGCCGGTGACGTTGCTCTACACGTCGGGGACGACAGGTGACCCGAAGGGGGTCGTACTCAGTCACCACAACGTGATCTACCAGGCCGTGGCCCTGGAGGCCAACGTGTTCGTCCCCGACCACGCGCCGTCGGTGGCCTACCTGCCGCTGGCCCACATCGCGGAGCGGTTCCTGGGCATCTACAACCCCATCTACCGCGCCGGCCACGTGACCATCTGCCCGGACCCCACCCAGCTCATCAAGGCCCTGCGCACTGTCGCTCCGTACTCGTTCTTCGGTGTTCCGCGAATCTGGGAGAAGATGGCCGCCGGCGTCCAGGCCCACCTGGCCGCCGCGGAGCCCGCCGTGCAGACCGCCTTCAGCGCCGCGAGCGCCGTCGCCCTTCAGGCGTACGAGCTGCGCGCGGCGGGCCAGGCCGTGCCCGACGAGCTGGCTGCCCAGTTGGCGCAGGCCGAAGCCACGGTGCTGCGCCCGATCCAGTCCACACTGGGCCTGCAGAACATGCTCTGGGCCGGCAGCGGCGCCGCCCCGATCCCGGTCGACGTCCTGCGGTTCCTGGCCGGGCTCGGCGTCGACGTGCTGGAGGTGTGGGGCATGACCGAGACCACCGGCACCGCCACCATCAACCTGCCGGACCGTTTCCGTACCGGCAGCGTCGGTCGGCCCCATCTGGGCATGCAGGTACGCCTCGCCGACGACGGTGAGATCTTCGTACGCGGGCCGTTGGTCTGCTCCGGATACCTGCGCGCCGACGGCAGCATCGAGCCGATCGTCGACGCGGAAGGATGGCTGGCCACCGGCGATGTCGGCACGATCGACGACGACGGCTTCCTCACCATCACCGACCGCAAGAAGGAAATCATCATCACGTCCAGCGGCAAGAACATCTCGCCGGCGCAGATCGAGGGGCTGCTTCGGGCACATCCGCTCATCGGTCAGGCGGTCGCGATCGGCGACCGGCGACCGTACGTGACAGCGTTGATCGTGCTGGACGACGAGGTCGCTCCCCAGTGGGCGCGGGCACGTGGCATCAGTGACGCGCAGCTGCCCCACCTGGCCTCGGACCCCCTGCTGCTCGCCGAGATCCAGGCCGCCGTCGACGCCGCGAACGCCAGGCTCGCGCGACCGGAACAGGTGAAGACCTTCGAGGTGTTGCCGTCGAGTTGGACGCCGGAGTCGGGCGAGCTGACCCCGACGCTGAAGTTGCGCCGCCGGGTCATCGTCGAGCGGTACGGCGACAGCATCGACGGTCTCTACCGGTCGGCGGCCCCGGCGGCCGAGTCCGCCACCGGCTAGCCGTACACCACTGTCAGCGATCGGTCGGCGGCTCCGGGCGGGCCAGCCACTTCGGGTCGAGGTCGGACGGCGGTGGCGGTGCGCCCAGGTCGGAGGGCTCGTACCCGTGCGGGTAGCCGGGGTATGTGCGGTTGTCCGGCGCGATTGTCAACCTGCTGGTGCCGCGCGGCGGCATCAGGCGCACCGCCGCAGCCCGGCCGCGCAGCCCGTAGGTGACCACGGCGGACACCCAGCGCGGCGCGGCCGGGAGCCCGAAGGCGGCGCGCAGCTCGGCGGGCAGCAGTGCGAGCACTCCGAGCCGCGCGGCGCGGCGCAGCGGGCGCGGGTACCAGGAGGCGAACAGATCCAGGGTGTGGGTGGCGATGCGCTGGTTGCTCGGGTCGTAGCGGAACGTGGCCCGTTCGTACTCGCGCTTGAAGTCGAGGAACGCGTCGAAGTCGTCCGGCACGTCGCGGATACCCATGCGCGCGCCGACGGCCCGGTAGTAGTGGAACGCTGCCAGCCGCTCGTGCTCGTGCAGCCGGCGCCAGCCGAACCGGTCCAGCCAGTCGATCGGCTCGTACACGAACGTGGACAGGACGTAGCGCATGTCGTCGTTGGAGATGGCGTACCGATGATGTGCCCGGTTGATGGCCTTGAGCGCCTGCCGGCCGCGCGGCGAGTCGTAGCCGTGCTCGGCCATCTCGGCCATCAGCAGCGCGGTGTCGTCGTACCGCCGCTGGGCGCGGAGCCGGAACTCGCCGGTGGCGTCGAGCAGCGCCGAGATGCTCGGCACGCAGTACGTGCGCAGCAGCGCCAGCTCCAGCGCCCGCTGGTAGTCGAAGGGAAACTCGTAGCCGATCGAAATGCGGTAGATCTCGTGATGGTCGCGGACCGGATCGAGTGCCTCGATACGGCGCAACCAGCGGTGTCGGCCGCCATCAGCCATCGCGATCACCTCCCCAGCAGGTTCGGCGACGGCGCGGCGCGTTGTCAAGGCCGGGTGCGGTGCCCGGCCAGGTGCCCGCGACCCTCACAAACGGCGAGAGGAAGCCACGATGAACACGAGCACGGCCCGAGACCGCTTCGCCGAGCTGCGCCGACGGGGCGGCCGGGTATCCGCCGCCGAACTCGACGACATCTGGGCCGCGTTGGACACGGTCCGCCCCGAGGAGATTCTCGGCGAGTGGAAGGGCAGCGCGCTCGACACGGGGCACCCCCTCAACGGGCAGCTGGACCGGGTCCGGTGGTACGGCAAGCGTTTCGTCTCCCGCGCCGACGTCAAGCCGCTGATCTGCCGCGACGACAGGGGCGAGTTGTACTCCAACACCGTGCTCGGCAAGGGCGAGGCCAGCCTGTGGATCGTCGAGTTCCGTGGCGAGTCGACCGCCACAATGGTCTACGACGGGCAGCCGGTCTTCGATCACTTCAAGCGAGCTGACGAGAACACCCTCATGGGGATCATGAACGGCAAGAACGTCCCCGCCGAGGGCCCCTTCTTCTATTTCGTCCTCGAGCGCGCGGCCTGAGGCTGACCGCGCGCGAAGGAGTCCGCCATGCGAATCCGAGCTGCCGTCACCGACACCCCAGGCGGGCCGTTCGTCGTCCAGGCCGTGGATCTCGAGGCGCCACGGCCGTACGAGGTGCTGGTCCGAATGGCAGCTGCCGGCCTGTGTCACACCGACCTCAGCATGCAGGCGATCTGGCCCCGCCGGCTGACTCCCATGGTCTTCGGCCATGAGGGTGCCGGCGTGGTCGAGGAGGTCGGCGCGGCGGTGACCACTCTCGCGCCGGGCGACCGTGTCTGCCTGACCTTCAACAGTTGCGGTGGGTGTGAGCAGTGCGTGGCTGGTCACCCGGCGTACTGCCGTCGCCAGGAGACCCTGAACACCTCCGGCGGCCGGGGCGACGGCACCACCCCGCTGTCCCGCGACGGCGCACCCGTACACGCGGGGTTCTTCGGCCAGTCCAGCTTCGCCACGTTCGCGCTCGCCCACGAGCGCAACGCCATCCGGGTCCCTGACGATTTGCCGGCCGTCGTCGCCGCGCCGCTGGGCTGCGGTGCGCAGACCGGGGCGGGTACGGTACTCAACCGTCTGCGCCCCGAGCCGGGGAGTTCCCTGGTCGTCATCGGTGCCGGCGGGGTCGGACTCACCGCGCTCATGGCCGCGCTGGTGCGCGGCTGCGCCCCTGTCATCGTCATCGAGCCGGTCGCCTCGCGACGAGCCCTGGCCATCGAGCTCGGCGCCACGGCGGGCCTGGACCCGAAAGCGGCCGACCTCGTCACCAACGTGCGTGACCTCACCGGTGGCGGCGCACACCACATCGTGGACACCACCAGCCGTCCGGAGATGCTCCAGCGGGCCGTCGCCTTCCTGCGTCCCCGGGGCGACCTCGCCCTCGTCGGTGTCGGCACCACAGTCGCCTTCGACGTCATGAGCCTGCTCACCAAGGGGATCCGTGTTCACGGCGTGATCGAGGGCGACGCGGACCCGCCGCGCTTCATCCCCGTACTGGTCGATCTTCACCAACGCGGCCTCTTTCCGCTGGACCGGCTCATCGCCGCCTTTCCCTTCGACAACATCGGTGACGCCGTGGCCGGCATGCGCGACGGCTCCGCGATCAAGCCTGTGCTCACCTTCGGTTGACCCGGCCTCGCCATCGCGGAGCCGCGTCGCGCCTACCCCCTTGTCGGCAGAGTCAAGCTCCTCTATGTTAATAGAAAATCACACGCCCGGATAACTTGAAACCTGCTTGTAGCACCCCATCAAGCTGGTGTTCAGGGCGATGTCCGGCTAGCCCGGAAAGCGGTGGCTAATGGAAAATCTCAGCAGAAGAAGCGCCCTGACCCTCGGCGCGGCGCTGGGTCTGGTAGCCGTGACCGACGTGCCCAAGGCGTGGGCGTGGTCCTCGACCAACTCGATCGCCGGGACCAACGCGGTCACGGACCCGTGGGACGTGTGGGACGACGACACCGACCCGCTCGTCGCCTCCATGCTCGACAACGGCCAGATCCCGGCCGTCAACAACGCGTTCAAATCGTTCATCAAGAACGGCGACCCGGTGCCCAGCGGCCTGCCCCCCGCACTCACCACCTACCTCAGGCAGTTCAACAAGCTGCCGTCGTGGGCCGACCAGGCCAAGCTGGACCGTGCCGCCCAGTTCAACAAGCGCATGAGCATGTACCTGTTCCTGCTGTACGGGCTTGGCAGCGGCATCATGAGCACCGTCATCCCCCGCGAGGCCCGTAACGTCTACTGGTCCGAGGGCGGCGCCGACATGAAGTCACGCGCGGCGAAGACCTTCACCTACGGCTACGACCTGAACACCCCCGACGCCTTCAAGCCGACGGGCAACTTCATCACCACCTCCACCAAGACCCGCCTGACGCACGCCGCGGTGCGGCACCTGCTGCCGCAGTCAGCGGCGTGGCGGGGGGTCACCGACCATCCGATTCCGATCAGCAACGGCGACATCCTGATCACCTTCCACAGCCTGGGCACCTACGTGCACAGCAAGTTGGTGGAGTGGCGTCGATACGGCCTGCGGGTGTCGGCGGCGGAGGAGGAGGCGTACCTGCACATGTGGCAGGTCGCGCTGCACCTGCTTGGCGTACGGGACGAGTTCATCCCCGCCACCTGGGCCGCCGCACACGAGCAGTCGCAGTACGCGCTGACGCCGATCCTGGCGCCGACGCGGGAGGGCATCGACCTGGCCGACATCCTGTTGAACCTGACCTCGTCGGTCGACCTGGGCATCACCAAGGGATTCCAACGCGAGTTCGCGCGCTACGTGCTCAGCGACCAGATCGGTAACTGGCTGCGGTTGCCGCGCGACCTCATTTCGCGAGGCGTGATCGAAGCCGGCTGGCCGACGTACATCATGTTCCGCGAGGGGCTGTCACCCATCATGCCGCGCACCTTCTCCACGTTCGACCACTTCGTGCGCGGCCTGGCGATGCTCTTCCTCAACAACGGCACCTCGGCGTCGCACACCCCCATCACCATCCCGGTGATGAACCGGCCCGGCAGCTGAGTCGGCCAGTGCTCACCGCGTCAGGGCACCGGTGACCAGGGCGGTCACCGCGTCCCGATGGCCGGGCGCATCCTGCCAGCGCAGGGCGCGCCCGGCCTCGACCACCACCCCGAAGCCCGCATGGACCAGCAGTCGGGCCTGCCGTGGGTCCAACTCCGGGCGGACCATCCGCACCTGTTGCTCCCAGACGGCGATGTGCTCCCGCTGCGCGAGGATCAGGGGCCGCCGCAGATCGGCCGGCAGACCGGCGACCTCGGCCTCGGCGACGCTGGTGAGCGCGTTGTGCTCGAAACAGTAGGCCACGTACGCCGCCGCCAACGCGACGACGGCCTGATGTGGGTCGGTCGCCCGGTGAAGGCTCCGCTCCACCGCCTGGGCCAGCAGGCCCGCCGCCTGCAGGCAGGCGGCCACCAGAATGTCGACCTTTCCGGGGTAGTGCCGGTAGATCGCGGACGGGGCCAACCCCACCGCCTGGGCGATCTGCGCGTTCGTGACGTTGGCGAAACCGTCCCGCGCGAAGAGCGGGACGGCCGCCGCCAGGATCTCGGCGCGTCGGGTACGCGGCACGGGCTGGGCGGGCAGTTCGACCAGGCGCGCGCTGCCCGCCGCCGTCGCCGGATCGGTGGCCACCACACCCAGGGCGGACGCCAGCAACAGATCCTCGATCCGGCGTTGGGCGATCGAGGTGCGGTGCATGGTGATGGACCCGATCACACCGAGGGCCGCCATCGCCCGCAGGCGCTCGTCGGGCAGCGGGTACTCGCGTCGTACCGTGTCGGTGACCCGCCCCACGACGTGCGCGAACTTCGTCCGAAGCAGTTGACGGTCCGCGCGCTTGAGGTAGCGGGCCTCCCACCGGTAGAGGCCGCCGGACACGCGGTGGGACACCGTGACCCGGGTGAGGGCGGCGAGCACGTCGGTCAGGGCCGCCTCGGGCGGCCACTCGTCGACGACAGCTACGAGCTTGTCGACGATGACGTTGGCGCACTCGGCGAACAGCGCGTACTTGTTCGGGAAGTGCCGGTAGAGGGCTGCGGCGCTGATGCCGACGACGGCGGCGATCTCCTCCATGGACGCCGCGTGGTAGCCGCGCTCGCTGAAGACCTGACCGGCTGCCTCGACGATGACCTGCTTGCGGTTTCGAGGTCGGGTGGCCGCGGTCGGCCCGGTAGTCACCGGCTCAGTCGATCAAAGGTGGGCGGACACAGCAGCACGCCTGACAGTCAATCACAGCATCGTCGCGCCCCGTGCTCACCGCCGGGTCCGCCGTGCCCGGGCGGCTCCGAGGCGCGCGGCCGGACCTGCCCGGCGCGGATGCTCGCTGGTCAGGCGTGCAGGACGGCGAGGGCCAAGTGGGCCGTCTGGGTGTCGTAACCTTCGGCACGGTCGAAGCGGCCGAGCCGGCCGATGTCGGTGATGACGTTGAGCGCGGCGTGGACGAGCACACGGGCGTCGGTCACCGGCAGGTCCGGTCGTACCGTCCCGACGAGTCGTACCCACTCCTCGACGTGCAGCCGCTGCGCCCCGCGCAACTGGTGACGGTCCTTGTCGGGCAGGTTGTTGTTCTCCGCCAGGTAGACCGCGACGAGGTCGCTCTGGCCGAAGGCGTAGGCGACGTAGGCCCGCACGACTCGGCGCAGGGCGTCCGCCGGGTCACTCGCCTCGGTGATCGCCGCGCTGGTGGCCCCGGCGAGGCGGTCGGTGGCGCGGTAGTAGGCGGCCGCGAGCAGGTCGGCCTTGCTGGGAAAGTACCTGTACACGCTGGATGCCTGCATGCCGGCCGCGCGTCCGATGTCCTCGACGGCCACGGCGTGGTAGCCGTGGCGGTGGAAGAGGCGGATCGCCTCGATCAGCAGCAGTTCCCGGCGCGCCGCCGGGCGCACCGGCGCGGTACCCGGGGTGCCGCGCTGCGGTGGCGGCAACTGGGGCGCATCGCCGCGCAGGAGGGTCCAGGCGACCCGGGTGAGCAGTTGCTCGGTGCCGGTGCCGGTGGTCGCCGCGCGGTAGGTGGTCACACTGCCGAAAGCGCTGAGAGCCGCGTTGACAAGCAACTCGGCCTGCTCGGCGGTCAGTTCGGGCCGCAGCTCGCGCAGCGGCCCGGCGAGGCGGCCGACAAGCGTGGTCAGGGTCGCGGCGAACTCGCGGCGATGCTCCGGTGTGAGGTAGCGGCCTTCCCACTGGTACAGCCCCGCGACGCGCCGCTTGCTCACGGCAACGCTGGCGAGCCTGCCCAGGAGGACGTCGAGGACGCCCTCGGCGGTGGCCGTCGGCGGGTCGGCGGTCGCGGCGAGCAGCGCGCCGACCACCTCCCGGGTGGCGTGCACGAGGATGGCGTACTTGTTCGGGAAGTGCCGGTAGACCGCCGGGCCGCTGATGCCGACGACGGCGGCGATCTCGTCGACGGAGACGCCGTGATAGCCCCGCTCGCAGAACAGTTCGGCCCCGGCCAGGGCAATACGGTCCTTGCGATCCTTCGGACGCTTCGTCGCTACGGGGCCGGTGCCGCTCGCTGCTGCTCGCACCTCTACACGTTAGCGCCACCTCGCAGGATTGCTGCGATGCCCCTCTGCCCTCTCGTTCGCCGTAAGCGATCCAGGCCGGATGCGGCCAGCAGGCATGAGGGGTCGATGTTGCTTGACAATCGGCCGCGAGCTCAACGAAAGTTAGGCTGGATTCGCATTCGGGTGAGCAGCGAGGAGCTTGGCTATGACAACCGAGGCGTTCATCTACGACGCACTACGCACACCGCGTGGTCGGGGCAAACCGAGCGGATCGCTACACGGGGTTAAGCCGGTTTCGCTCGTCACCGGCCTGATCGAGGAGACCCTGCGGCGGATGCCCGGACTGGATCCGGCGCTGATCGACGACATCGTGCTCGGGGTGGTGTCCCCGCTGGGCGACCAGGGCGCCGACATCGCCAGGACGGCCGCGGTCGTCGCCGGCCTGCCCGACACCGTGGCCGGCGTCCAGCTCAACCGCTTCTGTGCCTCGGGCCTGGAGGCGGTGAACATCGCCGCGCAGAAGGTGCGTTCGGGCTGGGAGGACCTCGTCCTCGCCGGCGGCGTCGAATCGATGTCCCGCATCCCGATGGGCTCCGACGGCGGAGCGTGGGCACTGGACCCGGAAACCAACTACACCACAGGCTTCGTGCCCCAGGGCATCAGCGCGGACCTCATCGCGACCATCGCGGGCTACGACCGCGACGTGGTCGACGGCTACGCGCTCCAGTCGCAGGTCCGGGCCGCCAAGGCATGGGCCAACGGCTACTTCAACCGCTCGGTCGTACCGGTGCGGGACCGCAACGGGTTGACAATCCTCGACCGCGACGAGCACATCCGGCTGGACTCTACAGCCGAAAGCCTCGCCGCGCTTCGTCCCTCCTTCGCCGGCATCGGGGAGCAGGCCGGCTTCGACGCCGTCGCGCTCCAGAAGTACCACTGGGTCGAGCGCATCAACCACGTCCACACGGCGGGCAACTCCTCCGGCATCGTCGACGGCGCCTCGTTGGTGGCCGTCGGCAGCGAGGCCGTCGGCACGGCCGCCGGTCTCGTCCCGCGGGCACGCATCGTCGCCACCGCGATCAGCGGCGCCGAACCGACGATCATGCTCACCGGTCCGGCGCCGGCCGCGCGTAAGGCGCTGAGCAAGGCGGGCCTCGACGTCGACGACCTCGACCTCGTCGAGATCAACGAGGCGTTCGCGGCCGTGGTCCTGCGGTTCGTCGCCGACATGGGCCTGAGCCTGGACAGGGTCAACGTCAACGGCGGCGCGATCGCGATGGGGCACCCGCTGGGAGCGACCGGAGCCATGATCCTCGGCACCCTCGTCGACGAGCTGGAGCGACGCGGTGGCCGCTACGGCCTCGCCACCCTCTGCGCCGGCGGCGGCATGGGCATCGCGACAGTCATCGAACGAATCTGAGGAGCCACGAATGGTCAACACGATCCGGTGGGAACACGGCGACGATCGCGTCGTCCTGCTGACCCTCGACCACCCCGGCCGTTCGGCGAACGTGATGAACGGCGAGTTCGGTGCGAGCCTCAGGGCGACCGTCGACCGACTCGAGGCCGAACGCGACCAGATCGCCGGCGTGATCATCACCTCGGCCAAGAAGACGTTCTTCGCCGGCGGTGACCTGGACGCGCTACTGCGGCTGACGCCTGCCGACGCCGAGGCGTCCGAAGCGGAAACCCGCCTGCTCAAGGACACCGTACGTCGCCTGGAGACACTCGGCCGTCCGGTCGTTGCCGCCATCAACGGCTCGTCCCTCGGTGGTGGGCTCGAACTCGCCCTGGGCTGCCACCACCGCATCGTCCTCGACAACCCGACCATCGAGATCGGCTTCCCGGAGGTCACCCTCGGCCTGCTGCCGGGCTGCGGTGGCGTGGTGCGCAGCGTCCGCCTGCTGGGCGTGACCGACGCGCTCACCAACTGGCTGCTCCGCGGTCAGCGCCGCCGACCGCACGACGCGCTCTCGCACGGGCTTGTCGACGCGATCGCCGCCGACGAGGCCGACATGATGGATGCCGCCCGCGCCTGGATCGCCGCCAACCCCGACGCGATGCAGCCGTACGACCGCAAGGGCTACAGGATTCCCGGCGGCACCCCGTCCACTCCGGCGCTCGCCGCCCAGTTGCCGGCCGTGCCGGCCATTCTGCGCAAGCAACTCAAGGGCGCCCCCTACCCCGCTCCCCTCAACATCGTCGCCGCCGCCGTCGAAGGCGCCCAGGTCGACCTGGGCACCGCCCTCACCATCGAGGGGCGGTACTTCACCGAACTCGCCACCGGCCAGATCGCCAAGAACATGATCAAGGCGCTCTTCTTCGACGTACAGGCCGCCGGCTCGCGGGACGTCGGCGCTGGCCATCCGCCGCTGGAGCGGGTGGCGGTCATCGGCGCGGGCATGATGGGCGCCGCCATCGCGTACGTGTGCGCCCGGGCCGGGATGCGTGTCGTGCTCAAGGACGTGACCCTCGCAGGGGCGCTGCGCGGGCGGGACTACTCGGTGGGCCTGCTCGACAAGGCCGTCGCCCGCGGTGTGTCCACCGTCGATGAGCGCGACGCGATCCTGGCCCGGATCCAGGCGACCGAGGACATCGCCGACCTCGCCGGCGTCGACCTCGCCGTCGAGGCGGTCTTCGAGGATCCCGCGCTCAAGCAGAAGGTGTACGCCGAGATCGAGCAGGTCGCACCGGAGGCGCTGATCGCCTCCAACACGTCCACTCTGCCCATCACAATGCTCGCCGAGGGCGTCAGCAGGCCGGAGGACTTCATCGGGCTGCACTTCTTCTCGCCGGTGGACAAGATGCCACTTGTCGAGCTGATCCGCGGCGAGCGCACCAACGAGGCCACGCTCCAGCGGGCCCTGGGCCTGGTACGTCTGATACGCAAGACACCAATCGTCGTCAACGACAGTCGCGGTTTCTTCACCAGCCGGGTCATCGGGACGTTCACCAACGAGGGCGTGGCGATGCTGGCCGAGGGGATCCCGGCTGCCACCATCGAGCAGGCCAGCAGCCAGGCCGGTTATCCCGCGCCGGTCCTCGCGTTGATGGACGAACTCACCCTCACCCTCCCCCGCAGGATCCGGCAGGAGACGGCCGCGGCGACTGTCGCCGCCGGTGGCACCTGGCAGCCGCACGCCGCCGACGCGGTCATCGACCGGATGATCGACGACTACGGTCGACCGGGACGCTCGGGTGGCGCCGGCTTCTACGACTACCGCGACGGCAAGCGGGTCGGCCTCTGGCCGGGCCTGCGGGACACCTTCGGCGGAACCAATCTCGACACACCCTTCGAGGACCTGAAGGAGCGGATGCTCTTCATCGAGGCGGTCGAGTCGGTGCGGTGCCTCGAAGAGGGGGTGCTCACCTCGGTGGTCGACGCCAACGTCGGTTCGATACTGGGCATCGGCTACCCGAGCTGGACCGGCGGCGTCCTGCAGTACATCAACCAGTACGAGGGCGGGCTGCCGGGCTTCGTGGCCCGCGCGCGGGTGCTCGCGGAGCGCTACGGTGACCGGTTCAGCCCGCCCCCACTGCTGGTGGCAATGGCCGGCCGGGGCGAGCGGTTCGAATAGGCGGTCAGATCCCGGCGGCGAGTCGTTGGGCGTTCATGTACGCGATGGCCTCGACGGAGATCATCGGGTTGACGCCCAACGACGCCGGGAAGGTGGACGCGTCGGCGAGGACCAGGTTCGGGACCTCCCACGTGGCACCGTCGGGCCCGGCGACCGACGTGGCCCTGCTGCCGCCCATGCGGGCCGCGCCCATGATGTGCAGGGCTGCCATGGCGACCTGACCGGGCGCGGTGCCCAGGGTGTCCGTCTGGCTGATGAAGTCCTCGATGGAGCCCTTGCCGCGTTCCCAGATCCTGCCGCGCTGATGGCCGGAGAACAGCTTGCGGGCACCGGCGGCCTCGACGATACGAGCGGCACCGGCGATCCCGGCCCGCATGTGGGCGGCGTCGTAGGCGGAGAGGCGGTAGTGCACCACCGGCTCGCCGTCGCTGCCGACCTTTACGTGTCCACTGTCGCGGTCGCGGGTGATGATGCCGACGCCGCTGAGGTTCGGCAGCGACCGCATCTGGTCCAGGTGGTTCCGGGCGCCCGTCCAGCTCATGAAGGACACGGCGGTGGCCGGGTTGGTGGCGGCGGTCTCGTAGATGACGCCGTAGCCGAGGCCGTCGAGATCGGCGTGTTCGGTGGAGTACCGGGTCTGCATTCCGCCCTCCCACGGGCGGACCTCCTCGGCGAACACGCCCCAGACGCCGGTGGCCGGGTGCAGATGGAGGTGCCGGCCGATGTTCGGGTTCGTGAGGCCGGAGCGGCGCAACAGGGCCGGCGTCTGCACGCTGCCGGCCGCGGCGACCACCGCGCGGGCGCGAATGGTCACCGGGTGACCGTCGGCGGTGTGACCGGCGACGCCGGTCGCCCTGCCGGCCGTGATGGTGACCGTGCGGACGTCGACGTCGACGAGGAGGCGCGCCCCCGCGCGCTGGGCGTCGACGAGCCAGGTCTTTGTCGCGGATTTCTTGGCGCCGATACGGCAGCCCAGACCGCACCGCCCGCACTCGATGCCGGTGTCGCAGCCGTCGACGTTGCGGGGCATCTCGTCGACATGCCAGCCGAGCGCTGTCAGTCCGCGCTCCATGAGCGCGTCACGAGACGAGATCCTGCCGTGGTCGCTGTTGACGCCGAGCCGGGACCACACCGCGTCGAGGCAACGCTCGTACTCGTCAGTGGCGAACTGTGGCACGCCCAGCGCGGCCCACTCGTCGCGAACCCGCGGCGGGGTGCGGAACGACGTGGTGTAGTTGACGACGGTGCCGCCACCGAGGCACTGTCCCTGGAGGATGCTCAGCTGGCCCTCCGCGGTGGCCGAGGGGCCCGGGGCGTAGAGCCGCGACAGCCCGGACAGCTCGCCGCCGTCGAAGTCCCTGTCGTCGTAGTACCCGCCCTTCTCCACGACGATCACGTCGAGGCCGTGACCGGCGAGGACGGCCGCGGCGGTGCCGCCGCCAGCGCCCGACCCGACGACGATGACGTCGCAGTCCAGGGTGGTCGGCGCGGACGGGCGGATCGGCGCCAGGGCGGGCTCGGGGGCGTCGGTTCTGGTGCCGAGTGGGCCGGGGTAGCCGATGGCGGGCCACACCGGCGATCGACCGGTCGGCCCGGGCGCCATGTAGTAGGACAGGGTGGCCGCGCCCTTGAGCGCCTGGAAGAGCGCCCGCTTGCGGGTGACGTTCGACTCGGCCAGGGCGAGCAGCATCCGCTCGCGGCGCTGCTGGGTCTGCCGGGAGAAGCGCCGTGCGCCGCCGCCGAGGATGAACTGGGTGGTGCGGGAGTCCCACAGATCCAGCAGTTGAAGGAACTGCTTGACCTCGGCGGCGCGAGGGTTGTGCAGAACCAGCGCGGCCATGATGTCGACCGCGCCGAGTTGACTGGCCGGCGGGAGGTCAGCCCCGTCGCCCGGTGCGAAGGTGTCGCAGATGCTCGCCAGGGCGGCGCGCTGTTTGGCAGATAATTCCATCATTTTTCCCGTTCAGAGCGGTGGGCGGGGTCCCGCGTGGCCGGCGCCAGGCGCGGGGCGGTGCCGAAGTAGGCCTCGGCGACGGCGCGCCGGTCGACGCGGAGTTCGGCGGCGGACCCGGTGAGCACGACTCGGCCGTGATGGAGCACCATCGCCCGGTCGGCGATGGACAGGGCGAGATCGATGTGCTGCTCGACGAGGACGACACCGACACCGAGCCGGTCGGCCAGCGCTCGGATGCCGGGCAGCAGAGCCTGGACCGCGATCGGAGCCAGGCCCATGCTCATCTCATCGATGAGCAGGACCCGTGGCCGGCAGACCAGGGCCTTGGCGATGGCGAGCATCTGCTGCTCACCGCCGGACAGCTGACCGCACCGGCGTGACATCAGTGGTTTCAGGGCGGGGAAGAGGTCGAGGGCGTGCCCCAGGCGGGAACGCCAGCCTCGGGCGAGGGCGAGATTTTCGCGTACCGACAGGCTGTGGAACACCCCTCGGGTGTCAGGTACCAGGATCAGGCCGTCGCGGGCGTTCTGCTCCAGCCGTTTACGCAGCGGCCGGTCGAACGCGGTGACGCTGCCGACCATCGGCCGGATGACCCCGGCGGCGGTCAGCAGCGCCGTGGTCTTTCCCGCGCCGTTGGGGCCGAGCAGTGCCAGGACCTCGCCCTCGCCGACGTGGAGGTCGAGCTCCCGGAGGGCGGGGATGCCGGCGTAGCCCGCCGTGACGCGTTCCAGTCGCAGGACATCACTCATGGCACGAGCTCCGATCCGAGATACGCGGTACGCACTGCCGGATCGGAGAGCACGCCGCTCGGCGTTCCGGAGGCGATGACGGCCCCGTAGTCCAGGACGTACACGCGATCGCAGATGTCCGCGACGAGGCTCATGTCGTGCTCGATGAGCAGCACCGCCCGACCGGACGCGGCGATGGCACGGACGTGGCCGCCGAATTCGGTGCTCTCGTCGGTGTCCAGCCCGGCGGCCGGTTCGTCGAGCAGGAGGACGCGGGTGGTGCCGGCGAGGGCTCGGGCGACGCCGACGATCTTCTGCCGGCCGAGGCTCAGCTCACCGGGGCGGCGGTCGGCGACGACGTGCAGGCCGAACATCTCCAGCACGCTGTTGTCGTCGTGGTCGGGCCGGCGACGACCGGCAATGTCACTCCACAGGTTGTGCAGCGGTCCCCGGCCGGACGCGATCGCGATGTTCTGGCGCACGGTCAGGTCGGTGAAGAGCTCTCCCGCCTGCCAGGTCCGGGCCAGACCGGTACGCCGGCGCTGGTGGGGCGCGAGCCGGTCGATCCGGCGTCCGGCCACGCTGATCGTGCCCCGGGCCGATGTGAATCCGGTGACGGCGTCGACGAATGTGGTCTTGCCGGCGCCGTTGGGGCCGATCAGCCCGACGACTTCGCCCTCGTCGACATGGATGCTGATATCGCTGTTGGCCACGACGCCGCCGTAGCGGACGGTCAGTCCGGTCGTGGTGAACAGCGGCTGGGTCGCAGTCACGAGGTGACCTCCCGACGGGTGTGCCCGCGCAGCAGGCCGGTGGCGCCGCCGGCGATACCCGCGGGATTGAGTACGGCGGTCACGACCAGGGCGCAGGCTGCGATGAGGGTGTAGTAGTGGCCGAGGCCGAACGTTCCGTTGAGCAGCGTGTAGAGCACGCCCAGTGGTGCGACGAGTCCGGCGATGAGCGCACCGCTGATTCGGGTGATTCCGCCGACGTAGGCCATGCACAGGACGCTGAGCCCCACGATGATGTTGAACGACTCGACCGACAGCTGTGAGCGGCTGTAGCCGATGAGGCATCCGCCGACACCGGCGAGGAACGCGGAGAGCGCGAAGCCGGTCAGTTTGACGCGCGCCACGTCGATGCCGGCGCTCGCCGCGGCCCGCTCGTTCGAGCGGACGGCCAGAAACGACTGGCCGGTCGTGCCGGCCAGGATCCGTGCGACGGCCAGTGTGAGCAGGCCGACGATGATGATCACTGTGGTCGCGAACGCGGTGGTCGTCAGGTCGGTGCCGCTGCGCACCGCCAGGTCCCAGCCGAACAGGGTGGGGTCCGCGATGAGGTTGCCCTCGAACGGGGTCAGCGCCGGGTTGGCGAAGACGAGCTGTTGCAGGGCGACGGCACCGGCCAGGGTCACGACCGCCAGTTGCGCCCCGCGGACCCGCAGCGCCGGCAGGCCGACGATCACACCGACGACGGTGGCAGCGCCGGCCGAGACCACTATCGACAGCGGGAACGGTATGTGCCAGGACGTCGTCGCGCGGGACAGCAGAAACCCTGCGGTACCGGCGAAGGCCATGGCGGCGAGAGAGATCTGGCCCAGGTAGCCGGTGAGCACGACCAGCGAGAGGGCGATCAGCGCCATGATGATCGACGTGACGACGCCGAACCGCCAACTGCCGGAGGTCAGCGCGACGGCCAGGGCGGCGGCACCGACCAGCGCCACCGCCGCCCGCAACGGCCGTCGGGGCAGATCTACTGCGGGCATGCGTACGGTGCCCAACGCACCCCGTGCGGGAAGGTGCCGGCCCAGGACTACCAACGCGACGATGACGAGCACGAACGGCACGACGTCGCCGAGGCCGGCCTGAGCCCAGACCGGCCAGCCGTCGAAGCTGCTCAACAACAGCAGAACCGACTGGAGGACGCCGATGCCCACACCCGCCAGGCACGCGATGATGATCGAGGTCAGGCGGGCCAGGAGGGCTGCGGCGAGGCCGGGCAGGACGTAGAACATGTAGCCGATCGGGTCGAGGCCGAGTGTCGGGGCGGCAAGGACCGCCACAAGTGCCGTCGCCGCTCCGGTGAGCAGCCACATGACGCTGGCCAGCCGGTCCGGCGACAACCCTGTCAGCCTGGCGGCTAGCTCGTCTTCGGCTCCGGCCCGGGTCGCCACGCCCCACCGGGTGAACCGGAAGTACGCGGCGAGCACCAACGCCACCACCACGGCCGCGACCAGGAGCACCAGGTCGCTGATGTTGATCACAGCGCCGCCCACGGGCAGCGTTCGGTCGGTGAGCAGGGCGGGCGCGAGCGCCCCGTTGGTCGAGAAGCGCAGCGGCACCAGCGCGGCGACCGCCAGCATCAGCCCGACCGATGCCACCACCTGGGACAACGGTGGTGCGGTGCGAAGCGGCCGGAACACCAGCCAGTGCGCGGCGAACGCCAGCCCGGCCGCGCTGAGCACGCCGAGCGCGACAGCGGGCCAGGCCGGCAGCGGTTGCGAGCTGAGCCGCACCGCGCCGATGGGGAACACGAGCGTGCCGGACTCCCGTAGCTCGGCCACCACCCACACCGCCCACAGGGCCAGGGAGCCCTGTGCGAAATTGAGGACTCCGGTGGCGGCGTACAGGGACACGATGGACGTGGCGATGACGGCGTACACCGCCCCGCCGGCGAAGCCGAGCGTGACGAACAGCAAGACCTGATCCATTGTCGATTCCCTTGTGCTGGCCCTGATATGGACTGTGGGCGGCGGCGTGCGACCCGCGGACGCCGCCGCAGCAAGGGCTTACACAGCGCCGGGAATGATGCTCATGACCTGGGGAATGGGCGTGATCCAGGTGTCCGTGGCGGGCTTGATCGAACCGTCGGGCTGGACCACGAAGAGCAGTAGCTGTGTCGTGCAGTTCGGTGAGGTGGCGCTGCCGCAGGTGATCTTGGGGCCGAGGAAGCTCGGGAAGTCCTTGAGCGCCTTGAGCGTCTTGAGGACACCGGGGCCGGTCAGGTCGGCCTCGGCGGCCGTGGACATCGCCTTCGCGAAGTTCATGAAGAGCGCGAACTCGCCGTACGCGTAGTACCCGGCGGTCCCGCCGGACACCCCGGAGATGTACTTCTCGGCCAGCGTCAGGTCGCTCTGGACCTCCGCCGGTGCGTACCGGGCGGCGGCGGGCAGCCAGTTCGACGAGTACAGCGCGCCGCCGGCAGCCTGTTCCGGGGCGCCCTTGATGTAGTCGGTGCACGCGGCGGTGAAGATCTCGCCCTGGTACCGCAGTTGCCGCAGTGCCTTGACCAGAGCCGTGCAGACAGCCTCGCTCGGCGCGGCGACCAGGCCGCCCACATCGGGATTGTCCCGGGCGATAGTGGAGGCCACGGCGGTGAAGTTGGGGTTCGTGGGCGAGAAGTAGATGCCCTTGGCGTCGATTTCGAGCGCCTTGGCCAGTGCCGGAAGGAGGTTGTCGATGGTCTGGTGCGACGACGGGGTGTCGACGAGGGCCAGCGTCACCGACTTCTTGCCTTCGGTCTTGAACGCCTGCAGGGCGCCGATGAGGAAGGCGGCCTGCGGCGCGGCGAAGAACACCCTGTTCTCCGCCTTGGCGCCGGTCACGGAGTCGAACGGAATCATGCCGACGAGCGGGATCTGCGCGGCGGTCAGGGTCGGCAGGGTCGCGCTGGAGGAGAGGTTGTAGCCGTCCATGACGGCGACCACCTTCTTCTCGACGAACATGTTGGCACACGACTGTGCCCGCTCAGGCGTCGTGTCGGTGTCGCACGAGACGACCTCGAGCGGATGGCCGTTGATGCCACCGAACTCGCCGTTGATGTAGGACAGTGCCGCCTTGACCCCGGTGTCGGTGCCCGGTTGGGGAACCGGACCGCCGGACGGGTTGAGGAAGCCCACGACGATCGGTGACTTGGACAGCGTGGAGGTCGTGCTCGGGGTGTCCGAGGCGCAGCCGGTCGCGGCAACCACTGCGGCGACCAGAATTGCTGAAGCCCGCAGGACGGCGGGGCATCTGGGCATGGGTCCTCATTTCGACGCGATGGTCGGTGCCGTCAACCGTTCGAGGCGGCCGACCGAACGGCTCTCCGTGATGCGACGGGCCTGTCCTGCGGTGTTCTGTCAGACGTCGCCGTTTGTGGCGTGGCGGTGTCGGCGAATGCCCAGGACGGCGCACCGCCGAACCGGCGCGTGACCGGACCGGCGGTACCGGCGGTGACAGGCGATCGGCCCGCGATCATTGGCGCGGGCACCCCTCTTCGTGCTTACGGCACTGTAAATCACACGTAACTTCTTGGGAAGAGTTCTGGGCTGAGCACTGATCGATATGAGCGCTGTGGCGGTATCCGGCTCACTGAAAGGTGGCGACGACGGGCGGGAGATGTCGAACCATGCCTAACAAACACCCCAGCCGGTGAGTGTTCGGCACACTCGTCGGCCGGGGTGTTCGCCGTCGGTGGACGTGCAATCGACGGCGTATCGCTGAGCCTTACCGCATGTGGTCGGACAGCCCGTAGGTCTTCGCGATGATCTCGCGCTGGATCTCGCTCGTGCCGCCGTAGACGGTGGACACGACCGAGGACCGGACCAGTCGCTCCATGTCGAACTCGGTCGCGTACCCGTAGCCGCCCATCATCTGCATGGCGTCCAGGGCGACCCGACGGGCCGTCTCGGTGGCCTTGAGTTTCGCCATCGAACTCTCCCGGGGCAGCACCGTCTCCGGGGCGCGATCGACCTGGGCCGCGGTGTTGTAGACGAGCAGCCGGGCGCACTCGATCTCGGTGGCCAGGTCGGCGAGGCGGTGCCGGATCACCTGGAACGACCCGATGGGCCGGCGGAACTGCTGCCGGTTCTTGACGTATTCCATGACGTCGTCGAACGCCCGCTGCGCGGTGCCGAGCATGACGCTGGCCAGGATGAGCCGCTCCATGTTGAGCCCGGCCATCAGTTGCCGCCAGCCGTTGTCGACCTGACCGACCACGGCGTCGGCGGGCAGCACGCAGTCGGCGAAGTAGAGGTCGTTGACCTCCCGGCCGCCCATTGTGTCGATGCCGGAGATGGTCAGGCCAGGCGCGTTGGCCGGGACCAGGAACATGGTGAGGCCGTGGTGGTCACCGGCGCTTCCCGACGTCCGGGCGACAAGCAGGATGTGCTCGGCGAGATGGGCGTTGGAGCACCACGTCTTCTGGCCGTTGATGACGAAAACGTCGCCCCGGCGCTCGGCGCGGCAGCTCAGGTTGGCCACGTCCGAGCCGGCCTCCGGCTCGGACATCGCGACTGCCTCGACGACGCCACGGGCCACCCCGCTGAGGATGAGCTTCTTCTGCTCGGACGAGCCGAAGCGCTCGTAGGTGGCGGCCACGATGATCGACGTGGTGAAGCCGCCGATCGGCGCCATCGCCTTGGCCGTCTCCTCCAGGAAGAGGCACAGCTCCACCATGCCGGCCCCACCGCCGTCGAACTCCTCCGGCAGAGACAGGCCCAGCCAGCCGAGGTCGGCCATCTTGCGGTACAGCTCCGGGCTGTGGGGCTCCCGTCCGCCGTCTGTGAGTCTCTGCCGCTGCTCACGGGTGCCTGCCTCGCGACGGCAGAAATCCTGCACGGCGGCGACCAGTGACCGTTGCTCGTCGCTCCATTCCACAGCTGTACCTCCAGCGTCGCAAAGGGATTGACAGCAAGGCTAAACTATCGAATATCAAATGTCAGGAGCTGCGGATGACATCCCTCGTTGAGCAACCCCGCCGGTTGCACCTCGTCGACCCGATCACCGGCGAGTCCCGCACCGACTACGACATAGCTGACGCAGCTGTCGTACGCGCCGCCGTCGACAGGGCACGCGAGGCGGCAGGCTGGTGGGCCGGCCTGGACGCGCGGCAACGCCGGCAGCACCTGCTCGCCTACAAGGCGACGATCGCGAACCGCATCGACGAGCTGGCCGAGCTCATCCGCAGCGAGACCGGCAAGTCGATCGCCGGGGCTCAGTTGGAGGTGATGCTCGCCGTCGAGCACCTGGACTGGGCCGCCCGGCACGCCCGGCGCGTGCTGAAACGACGCGGGGTCTCCTCCGGCCTGCTCGCGTTCAACCAGGCCAGCTCCGTGGAGTACGTGCCGTACGGCGTCGTCGGCGTGATCGGGCCGTGGAACTACCCGGTCTACACGCCGATGGGGGCCATCTCGCACGCGTTGGCCGCCGGCAACGCTGTGGTCTTCAAGCCCAGCGAGTTCACCACAGGCGTCGGCGTGTGGCTCGCCGAGCGCTGGAGTGACCTGCTTCCCGATCGACCGGTCCTGCAGGTCGTCACCGGCGACGGCACGACCGGGGCGGCACTGTGCCGCGCGGGGGCCGACAAGATCGCGTTCACCGGGTCGGCCGCGACGGGCCGGGCGGTGATGGCCGCCTGCGCCGAGACTCTGACCCCCGTCGTGATCGAGGGCGGCGGCAAGGACGCGCTCATCGTCACCGCCGACGCCGACCTCGACGCCGCCGCACAGGCGGCGGTCTTCGGCGGCCTGGGCAACGCCGGGCAGACGTGCGCCGGTGTCGAGCGCGTCTACGTGGAGCAGGCCGTCTACGAGCCGTTCGTGGCCAAGCTGACCGAGCTGGTGCGGCAGGTCCAGCCGGGCGCCGAGCCGGATGCGCCGTACGGGCCCATGAGCACGCCGGTCCAGCCCGGCATCGTGCTGAGCCACATCACCGACGCCATCGACCGGGGTGCCCGCGCCGTGGTCGGTGACGCGAGTTCGGTGCGGCCACCGTTCGTCGAGCCGGTAGTGCTCGCCGACGTCCCCGAGGACAGCACGGCGGTGACCGACGAGACGTTCGGTCCGGTGCTGGTGGTCAATCCGGTGCCCGACGTCGACGAGGCGCTACGCAGGACGAACGCGACCAGGTACGGGCTGTCCGGCTCCATCTTCACGCGACACCGCCGCCAGGGGCTGGCACTCGCGGCCCGGCTGCAGGTGGGAGCCGTGTCGGTCAACTCGGTGCTCGGGTACGCCGGGGTGCCGTCACTGCCCTTCGGCGGCGTGGGCGATTCGGGTTTCGGGCGGGTCCACGGCGCGGACGGCCTGCGCGAGTTCAGCCGACCGCGCTCGGTCACCTGGCAGCGGTTCCGGCCGCCGATCGACGTGATGACGCTGCAACCCGCCGCTTCCGCCATGCGGACCTCGCTGGCGATGTTCAAGTGGCGTCATGGTCGCCACTGACTCACCCGCTCCACACCCCCAGACCGTCCAGGTGCTTGACCAGCCGCTCCGCGCCGTCGGTGAAGTGGCGGGCCATGACCGGCCGCACGGCGACCGGGTCGTGGGCCTCGAGGGCGTCCAGCAGAGCCTCGTGGTCGGCGATCATGCCCGCCCGCCACTCGGCGTCGGCCGCGTAGAACCGCGACGGCGTGTAGCGCGTCGCGGTTCGCAGCAGCCAGGACAGCTTGCGTGCGCCGGCCAGCCGGTTGATGCCGCGGTGGAACTCGAACTCGAGCTGCTCGACCCGGCCGACCTGCCGGGCCTGGGCTGCCCGGCGCAGCCGCTCGTGCTGCTGCCGCAGGTCATCGAGCTGGGCCTGGGTGATTCTGACGGCGACCCGGGCGGCGAGTTCGCCGGCGATGTCGCCCTGCAGCCCGAACACGTCCACGATGTCCTGGCGGAACAGCGGCGCGACCACGTGGCCACGACGTGGTTGCAACTCGACCATGTCCTCGGCGCGCAGCATCAGCAGGGCCTCGCGCACCGGCGTGATGCTCAGCCCGGTCTCCTTGGCGACCTCTTCAAGGCGGATCCGCTCACCGGGGCGCAGTTGGCCGGACATGATCCGGTCGCGCAGCAGGCTCGCCACTGTCTCGGAGAGCTGGGGATGAGATACGTCTTGGACCTTGCTCCGGGTTGCCACCCGACAACAGTATCAAATATCAGATATCACAAGGGACGCACCGATGCTCTCCGTGCTTGAGGCCGAGCCGGCCGGTTGTGGTCTGCGGGCCGCGACCCACGCCGGCGTACGCACGATCTGGTTCGACCGGCCCGACCAGCGCAACACGATGACGCTTGACATGTTCCGCGACTACTACGCGGCGCTGCTGGCAGCCGACAGGGATCCGGAGGTAGGCGCCATCGTGGTGACCGGCGCCGGCGACTGGTTCTGCGCGGGCGCCGATCCGGGGGCATTGGAGGCGCTGCTCGACGAACGTCACCGCGACCAACTGACCAAAGAGTTCGGCTTCGAGCCACATCTGCCGATCACGCTGGGAACGCCGATCGTCGCGGCGGTCAACGGCGGCGGCGCCGGCCTGGGGCTGGTCCACGCGCTGTATGCCGATGTGCGGTTCATGGCGACGCGGGCGCGCCTTGCCACGGCGTTCAGCCGGCTCGGTCTCATCGCCGAGTACGGCAGCGCCTGGCTGCTCCCCCGGCTGGTCGGCGTCGGCAACGCGCTGGACCTACTGGTGTCCGGTCGCAAGATCGACGCGGCGGAGGCGCTCCGGATCGGACTTGTGCAACGCGTACTCCCCCGCGACGAGGTGCTGGCCCAGGCGCAAGCCTACGCCGCCGACCTTGCCGCACACTGCTCGCCAGCCTCCATGGCGGTGATCCGGCGGCAGGTGTTCGCGGGCCTGGAGTGCGGGATCGCCGAGGCGGCCGCCGATGCCAGTCGACTCATGACCGCCTCCCTGGCCGGTGCCGACTTCGGTGAGGCCCTGGCCAGTCAGGTCCAGAGGCGTACGCCCCGTTTCGCGCCCCGGGCCGGCGCGTGAGCGGGCCACTGGCCGGGGTCCGGGTCCTGGAACTCGCCGGGATCGGCCCCGGCCCGTTCGCCGCTATGCTGCTGGCCGACCTGGGCGCCGACGTCGTACGGGTCGACCGACCGGGGCCGGGCGCGCTGCCGGCCGGCGACCCGAGGCGTGACCTGCTCAACCGGGGCAAGCGCTCGGTCGTCGTGGACCTGAAGCATCCCGACGGGGCCGAGGTGGTCCTCGGACTGGCCGACCGGGCCGCGATCCTCATTGAGGGCTGGCGTCCGGGGGTGGCCGAGCGGCTCGGTGTCGGCCCGCAGGCCGCGCTGGAGCGCAACCCCAGCCTCGTCTACGGACGGATGACCGGATGGGGGCAGCACGGGCCGCTGGCTCACGCCGCCGGCCACGACATCGACTACATCGCCGTCGCCGGGGCCCTGCACCCGATCGGCCGCTCCGACGGGCCGCCGCAGATCCCACTCAACCTCGTCGGCGACTTCGGTGGCGGCGCGCTCTACCTCGTCGTCGGCTGCCTCGCCGCGTTGCACACGGCCCGCGGCACCGGTCAGGGGCAGGTGGTCGACGCCGCCATCGTCGACGGCACTGCCCACCTCACCACGATGTTCGCCGGACTGCTCGCCGACGGCGCCTGGCAACCCGAGCGTGGCCGCAACCTGCTCGACGGCGGCGCACCGTTCTACGACGTCTACGCGACCGCCGACGGCGGGCACATGGCCGTCGGCGCACTGGAGCCCCAGTTCTACGCCGAGCTGCTGCGGTTGCTTGGGCTGGCCGACGCGGACCTGCCCGCCCAGCACGACGTCACCGGATGGCCGGTGCTCCGCGCACGCTTCGCGGAGGTCTTCGCGGGCCGTACCCGCGACGAGTGGACCGAGCTGTTCGACGGCAGCGATGCCTGCGTGGCACCGGTGCTGTCGCTCGCCGAGGCGCAGCACCATCCGCACCTGGTGGCGCGCGCGACGTTCGAGGAGCACTTCGGCGTTCGCCAGCCCGCTGTGGCGCCCCGCCTGTCGCTGACACCCGGGTCGGTCGGCGGCAGCCCGCCGGCGCCGGGCGCGGACACCGCGACGGTCCTCACCGACTGGGGCCTCGGCGCCGACGTGCCGCGGTGGCTGGACAACGGCGCCGTCAGCGAGAAACTAGGAGACCACTGATGCGTATCGCGACACCCCTGGCCTACGCGACGGACCCCAGAAGCGGGGCTGATGCCGTGGCCGCCTGGGAGCAGGACGGCCTCGACGTGGTCTGGGTGTCGGAGGCCTACGGGTTCGACGCGCCGACCATCATGGGCTACCTCGCCGCGAAGACCACACGGCTGCAGATCGGCTCCGCCATCCTGCCCATCTACTCCCGTACCCCGGCGCTGCTGGCGCAGACCGCGGCGGGGCTGGACGCGGTCTCGGGCGGTCGTGCCATCCTCGGCCTGGGCGCGTCCGGGCCGCAGGTGATCGAGGGATGGCACGGCGTCGCCTACGATCGGCCGCTCGCCCGGACGCGCGAGGTGATCCGGATCTGCCGGCAGGTGTGGCGACGCGAGACGCTTGTCAACGACGGTGTGTATCCGCTGCCACTGCCCGCCGAGGAAGGCACCGGCCTCGGCAAGCCGCTGAAGATCCTCACCCGTCCGCTCCGCGACAGCATCCCGATCTACGTGGCGAGCCTGGGCGACAAGAACGTACGGATGACCGCCGAAGTGGCCGACGGGTGGCTCCCGTTCCTCTACGACCCGGAGCGCGCGGCCGACATCTGGGGTGCGGCGCTGGCCGCCGGACAGGGCAAACGATCCGCCGATCTCCCGCCGCTGGAGGTCGTGGCAGGTGGTCCACTGGCCATCGGCAGCGACGTGACAGGCCTGCGCGACCTCGCCCGACCGCTGATCGCCCTGTACGTCGGCGGCATGGGCGCAAAGGGTCGCAACTTCTACCACGACCTGCTGTGCCGCTACGGCTACGCCGACGACGCCGACCGTATCCAGGAGCTGTACCTGGCGGGGCGCAAGACGGAGGCCGCCGCCGCCGTCCCCGCCGAACTGCTGGAGCGCACCAGCCTGATCGGGCCGGAGAGCTACGTACGGGATCGGGTCCAGGCCTACCGCGACGCCGGCGTCACGATCCTCAACGTCACACCGCTGGGTTCGGACCCGCGGCGTCTCATCGCCACAGTGAAGGACATGGCCCGGTAGGGCCCGTGCGGCAAGGAGCTGACACACATGGTGGACCGTCCCATCCTCACCGCCGACCACCTCGCGTTCGCCGAACTGGTGCGTGCCTTCATCGACAAGGAGATCGCACCGCACCACGACCGCTGGGAGGCCGACGGCATCGTCGACCGCGGCCTGTGGCGGGCCGCCGGCACGACCGGCCTGCTGGGCTTCTCCGTCGACGAACGGTACGGCGGAGGCGGGGTGACCGACCGGCTGTTCAGCGCCATTCTCACCGAGGAGCTGGCCCGGGCCGGCGCGAGCGGCCCTGCGTTCGGCCTGCACAACGACATCATCGGTCCGTACCTCACCGACCTGACAAACGACGAGCAGAAGGAACGCTGGTTGCCGGGCTTCTGCTCCGGCGAGATCATCACCGCGATCGCCATGTCCGAACCGGGCGCTGGCAGCGACCTGCAGGGCATCACGACCACCGCGGTACGCGACGGGGACTGCTACGTCCTCAACGGTCAGAAGACCTTCATCAGCAACGGCATCCTGGCCGACCTGGTCATCGTCGTGGCCCGCACCGACCCGGCGGCGGGGCACCGGGGCATCAGCCTGCTGGTGGTGGAGCGGGGCATGGCAGGCTTCGAGCGGGGCCGCAACCTCGACAAGATCGGGCAGAAGGCGCAGGACACCGCCGAGCTGTTCTTCGCCGACGTCCGGGTGCCCGCGGCGAATCTCCTCGGCGTCGAGGGCAAGGGCTTCGGCTACCTGATGCGCAACCTTCCCTTCGAACGGCTGTCGATCGCCGTGGCGGCGCTCGCCGGCGCCGAGACGGTGTTCGAGCAGACCCTCGCGTACTGCAAGGAACGCCAGGCATTCGGCCGCCCCATCGGCAGCTTCCAGCACAACCGGTTCGTGCTTGCCGAACTCGCCACCGAACTGCGCCTCGGCCGGGTCTTCATCGACCAGTGCCTGGTCGCGCCGGACCTCACGGCGGAGACGGCGGCGATGGCGAAGTGGTGGTGCACCGAGCTACAGCACCGCACCGTCGACCGTTGCCTCCAGTTGCACGGCGGTTACGGCTACATGCGCGAATATCCGGTGGCCCGGGCGTATCTGGACGCCCGCGTGCAGACCATCTACGGCGGCACCACGGAGATCATGAAGGAGGTGATCGGCCGATCACTCGGCCTGTGAACCGTGCTCCAGCATGGGTACGAGGAACCGCCGGGCCACGGCTCGTAGTTCTTCGGTGTCATCGAGGTCGATGACGTGGCTGGGTATGAGCAGGAAGGAGCAGGAAAGCCGGGTCATCAGCTCGGCGACGATCTCGACGTCCACCGAGGCGGAGATGGTGCCGGCGTGCTGTTCGCGGCGGAGTTGGCCGGCGACGAACCGCTGCACCGTGGCCAACGTCCGCCCGCCGTCGCTGATCATCGAAGGGATGAGCATGTCCGGTTCGGCGTCCATCAGCCCTCCGATCAGCGGGTTGCGGCGGATCGCCTGCAAGGCGCTGACGAAGCCCAGCACCACCCGGTCGCCGACGGTCGCGGCCCGCTGGATGTCGACGAGGAACTGGTCGAAGTAGCGCCGGAACTCCCGGCGGACCACCTGCTCCACCAGCCGGTCCTTCGTGGCGAACCGGCGGTACGCGGTGATCCGGGAAACGCCGGCCCGCCGCGCCACGTCCTCCATTGTTGACCGGCGGACGCCCATGCGGCGGAACTGCTCGTAGGCGGCGTCGAGAAGCCGCATGGTGATCTCGTCGTTGTCGTCGGAGCGCTCGAGCGCCTCGGTGAAGGCGCGTTCCAGCAGCGACTCCGAGCGGGGCGCGGCCCCCGGCGGTGCCGCGACAGGCTGGTCGTGGGTCGCCTCGGACATACCGGGGATTGCTGCGTTCGCGGAAACGGTCCGGGCCATGGTTGCCCTCTCGTGAGATACGTTGACGCGCGCCTTGCATCACGGTAGCAATCAGGAACCCGGAGTTCCGAGACGGTAATGGTGGGACCGCCGGTGTCGGACACTCGTCACAGCCCGAGCACTACTCCACCAGGGCGGCCCTCAGCGCGTCGAGGTCGGCGGCGCCGAAGCCCTGCGTCGCCAGCCAGGCGGCGACGCCGCCGTGCCGCTCCTGGACGAGCGCCAAGAAGTGCTCCATGGTGGCTGGTTCCGCAGTGTGCGCCTCCTCGGGCAGGCTCGCAATCCGCTTCTCCCACTCCGGCAGGAGCCGCGCCTGGTTCCAGATCGCCACCAGGTGCTCACGGGTCCGCGCGTAGTCCTCGACCACGTCGCGCGCGGGGACGCCGAGCGCGGCGAGCAGCACGGCGACGACAACGCCGGTGCGGTCCTTGCCCGCTGTGCAGTGCACGAGCAGGGGGTTCTCGCGGGCGTCCACAGCCTGCCGCACCGCCGTGGTGATCGTCGCGGCGGACACGACGAGCATGTCGGCGTAGTGCTCGGCCAGGCGCACACCCGGGTCCGGATGCACCGGCCGCAGGGTCGATCGGCCGAACGGCAGGTGCATGATCCGCAGACCGCCTGTGAGCCGGTCCCGTTCGCTGGTCTCGGCGATCTCCCGGCGGCCCCTCAGGTCGACCCGGACCCGGATGCCTGTCACCTCGCGAAAGGCCTCTGCCTCGTCCGGGTCGAGGAACACAGGGGTGGCGCTGCGGTAGACCGCGCAGGGGCGCACCCGCCCGCCGTCGGCTGTCGGCAGGCCACCGAGGTCCCGGAAGTTCAGCGGCGTGTGGACGCTCATCGGGCGGCGAGCAGGTGGTCGATGAGTTCCTCCCGCTGCGTCGCCGGCCCGTCGAACAGCAACTCGCTGCTCTTGGCCCGCTTGAAGTAGAGGCCGATCGGATGCTCCCAGGTGAAGCCGATGCCGCCGTGCACCTGGACGGCCGTGGCGGTTACCCGGAAGTACGCCTCGGAGCAGAACGACCGTACGGTCCGGGCCTGGACGGCGAAGGCGTCGTCGTCGAGGGTGTCGTCGACCGCGTGGACGAGCGACCGCATCGACTCCACGTCGAGCAGGCGTTCGGCACACAGGTGCTTGATCGCCTGGAAGCCGCCCACCGGGCGGCCGAACTGCTCCCGGGTCAACGCGTGCTCCACCATCAGCTCCAACGCGCGGGCCGCGCCGCCGGTCTGCTCCGCGGCGAGCGCGACCATTGCCTGGTCCCGCACGCGGGCCACCACCGTGGCCGCCTGGCCCGGTCGCCCGAGCCGCCGTGCCGGGGCTGACCGGAAGCGCACCACAGCCTGGCGGCGGGTCGGGTCCAGCACGGGCGACGGCTGCACTGTCACCTCCGCCTCGGCCGGGTCCACCGCCAGGACGTCGACACCGTCCACGGTCGCGGCGACCACGAGCAGGAGCGTCGCCGCCTCGGCGTCGACGACGTGCGTCGCGGTGCCGTCGACCACCCAGGTCCCGTCCTCGCCGGCCCGGGCCCGCAGGTCGCCGCCCAGCGAGACGGCCGTAGGCAGCGACCCGTCGGCGATCCGGGGTAACAAGTCGGCGCGGGCCCGCTCGTCGTCGAGCCGGAGCAGCAGCTCGGCCCCGAGGGCCACGGTGGCGAAGTACGGGCCGCCGTAGAGGACGCGACCGAGTTCCTCGATCACGAGCCGCAGCTCCGCGCCGCCGAAGCCCTGCCCGCCGTACGCCTCGGGGATGGCCACACCCGGCAGCCCCAGCTCGACCGCCATCCGTTGCCAGACTGCGGGATCGAAGCCGATCGGGGCCTCCATCAGCCGCCGTACCTCGGATTCCGGTGACGCCTTCGCCAGGAAACCGCGCAGCGACTGGCGGAAGTCGGCTTGGGCGTCGCTCACCGGGTCGCCTCCCAGGTGTCCCAGTAGACGACCGACTCCAGCGGACGCCTGCGGGCCTCGCCCCAGCGGCCGGTCGGGACGCCGACCGGGATCAGCGCCCAGGTGATCGCGTCCGGTGGCAGGCCGAGCACCTTCCGCACCTCGTCGGCGGCGTGCCGGTGCGTGGTGGTCAGCGTCGTGCCCAGGCCCAGTGCCCGCGCCGCCAGCATGAGGTTCTGCACCGCCGGAAACACCGACGACGGCTCGTCCACTGTCGTCACCGGGACGATGAGGACCGGCGCCTCACCCATGTGCTCGGCCAGGTGGTCCGCCGAGCGCAGCATCCGTGCCTGCTTCTCGGCCGCCTCCGGGTCGGCGGGCACGCGGTCGTCGTAGCGCCGGCGGACCGGCGCCCAGCAGGCCCGATAGATCTCGCCGAGTCGAGCGCGTCGTTCGGCGTCGGTGACCACCACCCAGCGCAGCCACTGCGCGTTGCCGCCGGAGGGCGCGCAGTGGGCCGCGCCCAGGATGGTCCACAGTTGTTCGTCGGTGACCGGCACCGTGGGATCCAGTCGCCGCATCGCGCGCGTCGTCCGGATCGCCTCGAAGACGTCCATTGCTCAGGCTCCTTCGGCGGAATGCATCAGGCGACGTTCCAGGCTGGGGGTCGCCGCGATCAGGGCGCGGGTGTAGTCCGACTCGGGCCGGGTGAGCACCTGCTCGGTCGGCCCGTGTTCCATCACTTTTCCGTTGCTCAGCACCAGCACCCGGTCGGCCAGATGGCTCACGACGGCGATGTCGTGCGAGATGAAGATCATCGCGATGCCGAAGTCCACTCGGACCCGGTTGAGCAGGTTGAGGACTGTGGCGCGTACCGAGACGTCGAGCGAGGACACCGCCTCGTCGCAGACCAGCACCGCAGGCTTGGCGGCAAGCGCCCGGGCGATCGAGACGCGCTGGCGCTGACCGCCGGACAACTGCGTCGGGCGGCGGTCGGCGTCGGCGTCGCTGAGCCCGACGTACCGCACGTACTCCATCGACGGCTCGCGGAACCGGCGGGCCAACCGCCGGTTGACAGCGGTGACCTCGGCCATCGACCGCCAGACCGGCAGCCGGGGGTTCAACGCCCCGGCCGACTCCTGGACGATCATCTGGACCGACCGTGGCCCGCCGGCGAGGTGCTCGACGCTGCCCTGGCTCGGCGGCAGAAAGCCGGCGACGATCCGACCCAGCGTGGACTTGCCCGAGCCGGACTCGCCGACGACGCCGAGCACCTCGCCGCGCGCCAACTCCAGGCTGACGTCGGAAAGCACGCGGTGGGCGCGGTCGCCCGAGCCGTAGTCCTTCGACACCTTCGAGACCCGCAGGACGTCGCTCACCGCAGCACCTCCGTCCGGCCGGCGGGGGCCGCCTCACCCAGCGGGTGCCGGCAGCGCACCAGGCTCTCCTCGACACTGCGCAGGTCGGGGTGCTCCCGACAGTCGTCGGCTGCACGGAGGCAGCGGGCCGCGTAGTTGCACCCACCGCCGGTCCAGCCACCGGCCTGGTCGGCGGCGATCTCCGGGAAGGTCCGCAGCCGGTCGCCCCCGAGCCGGGGTACGCAGTCCAGCAGCGCCTGCGAGTAGGGGTGCTGCGGCCGGCTCAGCATCGCGTCCACCGCACCGACCTCCTTGACCTCACCGCGGTAGAGCACCATCACCCGGTCGCTCACGTCGCCGAGGACGCCCAGGTCGTGGCTGATGAAGACGGCGCTCAGGCCGCGCGAGGCGACCAGCTCCCGCAGCAGGACGAGGATGTCCTTCTGCAACGAGACGTCAAGCGCCGTGGTGGGCTCGTCGGCGAGGACAACGTCGGCCTCGCAGCTGAGCGCCATCGCGATCATCACTCGCTGGCACATCCCGCCGGAGAGCTGGTGCGGGTAGCTGCCCATGACCCGATCCGGGTCGAGCCGGACGTCGCGCAACGCCGCCACCGCGCGCGCACCGGCCTCGGCCCGGCTGCCGGGCAGGTGCGCCCGGATCACCCGGACGATCTGGTCACCCACCCGGCGCATCGGATGCAGCGCCGAGACGCTCTCCTGGAAGATCATCGCGATCCTCCGACCACGAATCGCGCGGAGCCGGCGGCCCCGGAGCCCGACCAGTTCCTGGTCGCCGAGGCGGATGCTTCCGGTCACCTCGGCGTCCGGCGGCAGCAGCCCCAGCGCGGCGAGGGCGATAGAGGATTTGCCGCTGCCGGACTCCCCCGCCACGCCGAGGACCTCACCGCGTCCGACAGTGAACGAGACGTTCCGCACCGCGGGCTCGGGGCTCCCCGCGAACCTGATGCCCAGGTCACGGATCTCCAGGGCCGCCTGCTCCGCGCTTGTCACTTGCGGGCCACCGTCGACATGTCCGGTCGGCCGCTGGCGTTCGGCTCGTAGCCGTCGACCTGGTCGGACAGACCGACGATCATCGGTACGGTGAACAGCGGCGCGAACGGCGCGACCTCGGCCACCTTCTTGGCGAGGTCGGTGGCCGCCGCCTTGCGCGGCGCGAAGTCGAACGTGGTCAACAGCTTGTCCTGAAGTTGCGCGGTGCCGAAGTCGGTCTTGCCGGCGTTGTAGAAGGAGTCCGGGTTGAGCAACCGGCCGTAGGTGATCGCCGGGTCGGCGTGGCCGGTCCAGCCGGACAGGAAACAGGGCGCCTGGCTCTTGGCCCAGAACGCCTCGGTGGCCGCGGCGGCGGTCTCGGACTGGATGGTGACGTCGATGCCGATCTTCTTCAGCGAGTCGATGATGATCGGGCCGCTGGTCTCGTAGTTGAGGCCCGGGAAGGTCAGGCACTTCATTGCCACCCGCTTGCCACCGGTGGCCTGGGCGACGAGCGCCTTGGCCTTCGCCTCGTCGTAGGCGTAGGTGGGTGTGATCGACGCGTCGTGGTACGGGTGCGTCGGCGGCAGCGCCGTCCAGGTCACCTCGGCGGCGTCACCGCTTGCCGCCTTCCGGATGACCTCGCGGTCGAGCGCGTAGTTGATGGCCTGCCGGATCTCCACCTTGTCGGTGGGCGCCAGCTTCGCGTTAAAGTTGATCATTGTCTCGGAGTACGCGGGACCGACCACCACCTGCTTGCCCGGCACCGTCTTGAGCTTCTCGACGCTCAGCGGCGGCACCGAGATCGCCACATCGACCACGTTGCTCTGGAACGCCGTCACCATTGCCTGCGGGTCCTTGAACACCTGCCAGTTGAGCGTGGGCGCCTTGCCCTTGTCACCCCAGTACGCGTCGTTGCGCTTGTAGTTGACGGCCGCCCCGGTCTGCAGGCTCTCCAGCGTGTACTTCCCGGCGCCGACCGGACGGGCGGCGAAGTCCTTGCCCTCCTTCTCGACAGCGGTCGGCGAGACGATCATCCCGGCCCGGTCGCTCAACGCCGTCGGGATCGAGGAGTCCGGCTTGCTCATCGTGAGCACCACTGTGTTGGCGCCTTCTGCGGTGATCGCGGAGACACTGGCGATGTCCTGGCCGTTCGCGGACGCCTTGAACCGATCCATGCTGGCCTTCACGGCGGCGGCGTCCATCGTCGTGCCGTCGGAGAACTTGACGCCCTCGCGCAGTTCCAGGGTGATCGAGGAGCCGTCGTCGGCGACCTTCCACGACGTGGCCAGGCCGGGGCCGAGCTCACCGGTCTTGGGATCGCCGACCAGAAGGCGGTCGTAGACCAGGTTGAGGTGCGGGTAGTCGTACCCCGAGGAACTCACTGTCGGGTCCAGTGAGGTCGGGAAGTTGACCGTGCCGATCTTCAAGGGTGCGGCGGCCGTCGAGTCGGTTCCGGACTCGCCGGATCCGCATGCGGTCCCGGTCGCGAGGACGAGGATGCTGACGGCGAGGGCAGTGGTGGGTAGGCGGCGGGGGCCGAATATGGACATTGCTGCTCCTCATCGAGGGAATTGGTGAGAAGAAAGGAGCGGATGACGGGACGGCTCATCCGATCCGTAGGCGGTCGCGCAGGCCGTCACCGACCTGACTGATCGCGAACGCGGTAGCGGTGATCAGCAGGCCGGGAGCGACGGTGAGCAACGGGTTGACGTAGAAGTCGGCGTACGCGCGGGCCAGGTCCGGCCCCCAACTGGGTGCCGGCGGCTGCACGCCCAGGCCGAGGAATCCGAGCGCGGCCTCGATGATCAGCGCGGTGCTGGCCAGGCCGCAGAGCTGGACGACGACGGGCCCCATCGCGTTGGGCAGCACGTGCCGCAGCGCGATCCGCCAGCCGCGTACGCCGAGCGACCGGGCCACAAGCACGAACTCCGCCTGCCGCAGCGCCAGCACCTGGGCACGCAGCAGCCGGGCGACGATCGGGGCGAAGACGACACCGACGGAGAGCATCGCGGTGAGCAGGCTCGGGCCGAGCGCGCCGGTGATCGCGATGGCCAGCACGATGCCCGGGAAGGAGATCACGGCGTCGGCGAGGCGCATCAACACCTCGTCGACAGGCCCGCCGACGTAGCCGGCGACCAGACCCCACAGGCTGCCGAACACTCCGGCCACACCGACGGTGATGGCGATTCCGCGGAAGCTGGAGGCCGAGCCGTGCATCAGTCGGGACAGCACGTCGCGGCCGTTCGCGTCGGTGCCGAGCCAGTGCGCGCCGGACGGCCCGGCGTACGGGTCGGCCGGATCGATGGCCAGCGGGTCGTACGGCGCCAGCCAGGGCGCGAGCAGCCCGGCCAGCAGCACCAGCAGGACGACCGCGGAACCGATCCAGAAGGCGACCGCGCGCGGGCCGCTTGCCGACCGTGGCCGCCGGGCGGCCAGCCCGGCGCGGACGCGCAGCGGCGTGGCAGCGGTGCGCGGGTCCATCGACGTGGTCATCGGTCTGCCTCCTGCGATCGCGCTACCGGGGCGGCCGGGCCGCGCTCGGCCGGGTCCTGCTGCTGGTGCGGGGCGAGCCCGAGTTCGGTGAGGATTTCCGTCGTGTGCTCACCGGTCCGCGGCACCGTGAGCGCGCCGGGGCGTTCGGTGAGGCCGACCCGCACCGGCCGGCCGGGCACCCGCACCGGCCGGCCGTCGGGGCCCTCAACTGTCAGCACCATGCCCGTGCCGGCCATCGCCGTGACCGCCTCCCCGACCGGGCGCATCGGTCCCGCCGCCACGCCCGCGGCGCGCATCGCGTCGAGCACCTCGGCGATGGTGCGACCGGAGGTCCAGTCGCCCACCACCTGTTCCAGACGCTCCCGCGCCTCTCCGGTGGACTCGTCGTAGCTGACGTCGGTGCCGCCCAGAACCGCCCAGAACCGCTGCCAGGCGGCGTCACCCAACGGGGCCAGGAAGACCTGCCCGTCCCGCGCCGCAAAGACGTTCGCGAACGCGGTCTGGACCTGGTTGCCCCAGCGTCCACGGGGGACGCCGGCGGCCGCCAGGCCGACCTCGTGGGCGAGCATTGCGGTGTACGAGTCGAGCATGCTCACGTCGACGAACGTTCCGGCGCCCGTGGCCTCACGCTCGCGCAGCGCCATGAGCACCGCGATTGTCGCGTGGTACGCGGCCACGTGGTCGGCCACGAAGGCACCGACGAACGTCGGCTCCCCGCCGGGTTGCCCGGTGAGGTCGGCGATCCCGCTCATCGCCTGGATGACGCCGTCGTACGCGGCACGGGGCGCGTCGGACGCCCCGGAGCCGAAGCCTGTGACGTGCACCATCACCAGTCGTGGATTGCGGGCCCGGAGCACGTCGTAGGACCAGCCCAGTCGCTGCGGCACGTCGGCGCCGTAGTTGGTGAGCACGACGTCTGCGGTGTCGCACAGCCGGAGCAGCAGCTCCAGGTCGGGCGGGGTCTTGAGGTCCAGGCAGATGCTGCGCTTGCCCCGGTTGTGCGAGGCGAAGTAGACGCTCACGCCGTCCACGACCGGCAGGGCGTCGCGGGACATCTCCCCCACCGGCGGCTCGACCTTGACGACGTCCGCGCCGTGGTCGGCGAGCATCTGCGCGCAGTGCGGGCCGGCGATGGCGTGGCCGAGCTCGATCACCCGGACGCCGGCCAGCGCGCCGGCCGCCGCGCTCACGCCGCCACCCGCCGGTCGAGCCGGGCGAGCACGAGGTCGGCGACGAAGTTGAGGATGAGCACCAGCAGCGCCATCAGCAGCACAGTGCCCTGCAACGTCGCGTAGTCCCGGTTGTCGACCGACTGCACGATGAGGCCGCCCAGGCCGGGAATCGCGAACACGTTCTCGACCACCACCGAGGCACCCACAAGTGTGGCCACCAGCAGCGGCAGGAGGGTCACCACGGCGGGCGCCGCCGAGCGCAACGCGTCGCCCAGGTACACCTGCCGGGGCGCGAGGCCCATCGCCCAGGCCGTACGGATGTGCGCGCTGTCCAGGGCCTGGCTCACCGCGCTGCGGACGTGCCGGCAGACCAGCGCGCCGGTGGCGAAGGAGAGCACCAGGACGGGAAGGATGATCGAGCGGATCGTCTGCACCCAGTCGTCGGCGAGCGGCGTGTAGCCGACGGCCGGCAGCAGGGCCAGGTCGAGACCGATGAAGCCGGCGGCGATCGTCGCCAGCCAGAAGTCCGGGACGGCGAGGCCGATGCCGGAGACGGCGAGCACCGAACGGCCGTCCAGGTGGCGACGCCGGGCCGCGGCCCACAGACCGGCGCCGCCGCCGATCAGCAGGGCCAGGACGAGCGCCGAGACCACCAACAGCACCGTCGGTTCGAGCCGGCGGGAGAGCAGCTCGTCCACCGGCTCCCGGCTGAAGTACGACGTGCCGAGGTCACCGCGTACCAGGTTGCCGATCCAGGAGGTGTACTGCTCGATGAGCGGGCGGTCCAGCCCGAGCTGCCTGTTGATCTCGTCGATCGACTCCTGGGTCGATCCCGCGCCGGCGATCGCCTCGGCGGGACCGCCCGGCACGATCTGTTGCAGCCCGAACACCATCAAGGTGATGAGAAGCAGCGTGGGCACGAAGGTGGCCAGTCTGCGAATCAGGAAGGCACGCATCCCGTCACCTTTCTCGCGTTAATCCTGGGAGACCCGCGACGCGCGTCAAGCAGGGGAGTTAGGGTTGACTCTGACGTCGGGGTCAGATTCGTTGCACAGGACGTTAGGACGAGGCACTACCCGGTGTCCAGGATTTTCTATGATTCGGTTCACACGGCCGGTCGACAGCGGCCGACCGGGCGACACGAGATCGAATGGGGCGACGAGTGACAGACAGGACCACCACGCCGGCACGTCCGGACGGCGCGGCGACGCAGTCGAAGCGTTATCTCGAGCGTCGCGCCAAGCTGGTGGAGGGCGCCCACCGGGTCTTCGAGCGGGACGGGTTCATCGATGCCCGGATCACCGACATCGCGAAGGAGGTCGGCCTCGCGCACGGCTCGTTCTACACGTACTTCTCCTCCAAAGAGGAGATCTTCCGGGTCGTCGCCGAGCAGATCCAGGCCGAGATGTTCGACGGCCAGCGCGGCGGGTCGGCCGACCTCACCCCGTACCAGCGGATCGAGGCCGCCAACCGCCGCTACCTGGAGTCCTACCGCCGGCACAGCCGGATCATGGCGATCATCGAGCAGGTGTCGACGTTCAACGACGACATCCACGCGATCCGTGAGTCCCGGGCACAGCAGACCATGAGCCGGACCGAACGCTCGATCCGCAGGCTCCAGGCCGACGGCTTCGCCGACCCGGACCTCGACCCGCACCTGAGCGCCGTGGCCCTCACCTCGATGCTCAGCCGCTTCGCGTACCTGTGGATGGGCGCCGACGCCGGCCCCGACTACGAATTCGACCTCGACGCCGCCGTCGACGGCCTGACCCGCCTGTGGGCCAACGCGATCGGGCTCAAGAAGGACTGACCTCAGCCGGGGCCCGCCGGTCGCACCTCCTTCGGCATCCCGAGCAGGCGCTCGGCCACCACGTTGCGCAGCACCTGGGTGGTGCCGGCGTAGATGGTTCCGGGTCGGGCGTTGTAGAAGATGTCGACCCAGGAGGCCGAGCTGATCGGCGCGCCGGCCGCGTCCGGGCCGCCATAGCCCAGCTCCAGCACACGCCCTGTCGGCGTGGTGGCCTCCGGCCCGAGGATCTCCAGGGCCAGCTCGGTCACCGCCTGGTGGTGCGCGCTCCACTGCAACTTGAACAGGGCGGCGTCCCCCGCCGCGTCGGCACCGGTGAGGCCGCCGTCGGCCAGCCGCCGGCCGAGCGCGTCCATCACCTCGATCCGGACGTACGCGGCGGCCAGGCCGTCACGTACCCAGGCCCGATCCAGCATGCCGTTCTCCCGGGCGGTACGGACCAGCCGCTCCCACTCCGCGCGGTACCGGATGGCCTGGGTCGTGGCGGACTGCCCGCGCTCGTGGCCGAGCAACGCCATTGCTACCGCCCAGCCTCCACCGACGGCGCCCACCACATCGGCGGCCACCGCGTCGGTGAAGAACACCTCGTTGAAGTGGGAGGCGCCGGAGAGCTGCCGGATCGGGCGCACCTCGACACCCGGCTGATCCAGCGGCACGAGCAGAAAGGTCAGGCCACGGTGTCGCTCAGCGCGGGCGCCGGTACGGGCCAGCACGAAGATCCAGGACGCCAGGTGCGCGTTCGAGGTCCAGATCTTCTGCCCGGTGAGCCGCCAGCGCCCGTCGGCGCCGAGCACCGCACGGGTCTGCACCGCCGCCAGGTCGGATCCAGCGCCCGGCTCGGAGAAGCCCTGGCACCACACGTCGGTGCCGTCGAGGATCCGGGGCAGGTAGTGGGCCCGCTGTTCGGTCGTACCGAGGGCGAGCAGCGTGTTGCCCAGCATGTCGATGCCGAACGGGTCGTTGCCGCTGCCGCTTGGCACTCCGGCCCTCGCGAACTCCTCCTGGAGCACCACCTGCTGGTCCGGGGCGAGACCGAGCCCGCCGTGCTCGACCGGCCAGCCGGGGGCGAGCAGGCGGTGCCGGGCCAGCACCGCGCGCCAGCGCGCTATCCACTTGTGCAGTTCGTCGTCCCCGAGCGCCCCGAGCCCGCTCCAGCCGGGCGGAAGTTCCCTTTCCAGCAGCGCGCGTACGGAGGCCCGGAACTCCTGCGGCCCGGCGGCCGTGTCCAGGGCACGGGCCGGCAGGTACCGCTCCCGCAGGCGGTTCTTGGCGAGCTTGCCGGTGGGCAGTCGCGGCAGGGCCTCCACCACGAACACCGACCGCGGAATCTTGTGCCGGGCCAGCCGACCGGTCAGGTACGCGAGCAGCCCGGCCACGAGTTCGTCCCGGTCGACAGCCGGGTCGACGGGCTGGATGACCGCCACCACCTGCTCGCCGAGTTCCTCGTCCGGAACGCCGAACACGGCCACGTCGACCACCGGCTCGTAGCCGATCACCGCGTTCTCGATCTCCTGGGGCGAGATGTTCACGCCCCCCGAGATGATCAGATAGTCCCGCCGGTCGGTGAGGTAGAGGTAGCCCTCGTCGTCGAGGTGGCCGATGTCGCCGAGCGTGGACCAGTCCTGGCGTACCGGGTGGCGGGCCGCCGAGCTGTCGGCTCCACCGACGTACTCGAAGTCGGACCGACCGCCCTCGGCCTCGAAGTACACAAGGCCATCCTGCCCGGACGGCAGCTCGTCCCCCTCGGGGCCGCAGACGTGCACCCGGCAGCCGGCGATGGCGCGGCCCACCGACCCCGGGTGCGCCAGCCACTCCTGCGAATCGATGAACGTGGTGCCGTTGTCCTCGCTGCCGGCGTAGTACTCCAGCAGGATCGGCCCCAGCCAGTCGATCATCTGGCGTTTGACGTCGACGGCGCACGGTCCGGCACCGTGGATCACGACGGACAGCGAGTCGAGCACAGCGGCCCGGCGCCGCTCGGCGGGCAGCCGCAGCAGCCTGACGAACATCGTGGGCACCATCAGCGCGTGGGTGATGCCGTACCGCTCGATCGCCGTGAGCGCCGCATCCGCGTCGAACCTGCGCATCAGCACTACGGTGCCGCCGGCCGCCGTGACGGTGCTGGAGAACGACAGCGGCGCGGCGTGGTACAGCGGGGCCGGAGTCAGGAACACCGAGTCGTCGGTGAACTTCCACAGCTCCCTGAGCCAGCGCAGGAAATGCGGGTGTCCCTCCTGCACGGTGCGGCCGGACAGCTCGCGGCGTACCCCCTTGGGCCGCCCGGTGCTGCCGGAGCTGTAGACCATCGCGACGCCCAGCGGCTCGTGCTCCAGCGGCTCGGCCGACGACGCCGCGAGCGTCTCGGCGTAGTCGTCGAAGCCCGCCAGCGGGCCACCGACCGCAAGCCTCAACACCATCGCGGGTACGGCGGCGAGGGCGCCCGCAGCGGGTGCCGCCGCGTCCACCACAAGGGCTCTGGCCCCGCAACTGTCGACGATCCAGGCCGCCTCGTCGGCGGTCAGCGAAGTGCCGATCGGGGTGAGGACCAGCCCGGACCGCATCGCCGCCCAGTACACCTCCAGGAAGCTGAGGTGGTTGGCCATCATCAGGGCGACATGGTCTCCGGGGCGCAGGCCGGCGTTCCACATCGCCCGCGCCAGTCGGCGGGAGGCATCGTCCAACTGACCGTAGGTGAGGGTTTCGCCGGTCTCGGCGATCACCACCGCCGGCCGGTCCGGCCACCGGAGCGCATGCGCCGTGGGGTACGTCATCGGGTCACGCCATCCGCTCGACAGCCATGGCCATCCCCTGCCCGCCGCCGACGCACATCGTCTCGACGCCGACAGTACCGCCGGTGGCCTCCAACCCGTTGAGCAGCGTGGTCATGATCCGGGCACCGGTCATGCCGAAGGGGTGGCCCAGGGCGATCCCGCCGCCGTGCGGGTTGAGCTGGTCCTCCACCGAGATCTTCAGGGCGTCCACGACCGCAAGCACCTGCGCCGCGAACGCCTCGTTGAGCTCCAGCACGTCGACGTCTCTGATGGCGAGCCCGGTGCGGTCGAACAGCCGGCGTACCGCCTCGATCGGCCCGACCCCCATGATCTCCGGGGCCAAACCGGTGGTGGCGCAGCCCAGGATCCGCGCCAGGGGTTGGATCCCCAGGTCGCGGGCGCGCTCGGCGGACATCACGACGACCGCCGCAGCGCCGTCGTTGAGCGGGCAGGAGTTGCCGGGTGTGACCCGCCCGTCGACCTTGAACGGGGTGGGAAGCCCGGCCAGCACGTCGAGGTCGACGTTCGCGCGCGGGCAGTCGTCCTGTTCCACGAGCGTGCCGTCGTCCAGCCGGTACGGGCTGATCTCCCGGGCGAAGAACCCACGGTCCCGGGCGGCGACCGCGCGGTCCTGGGAGAGCTTGGCGTACTCGTCCATCCGGGCGCGGGAGATGTCGAACTGGTCGGCCACGTTCTCGGCCGTGCGCCCCATCGTGATGTAGGCGTCCGGCAGGGGGTCGGTGCCGAACCGCGGGTTCGTGGCGGCGTCGTCGATGTGTGCGCTTGAGGTCCGGGAGACGCTTTCGACGCCGCCCGCCACGTACACGTCGCCCTCGCCGGCCACGATGGCGTTCGCCGCGATCCGGATCGCGTCGAGCGAGGAGGCGCATCCCCGGCTGACGGTGGTCCCGGTGACGGTGTCGGGCAGCCCGGCCAGCAGCGCGGCCAGCCGTCCGACGTTCAGTCCCTGCTCCCCCGCCGGGTTGGCGGTACCGACGATCACGTCGCCGATCTGGTCAGGGGTGACAGCTGGGACCTTTCCCAGGGCCTGTGCGATGGCGAAACCGGCCAGATCGTCCGGCCGTGCCTGACGGAGCGACCCCTTGTGCGCACGACCGATCGGCGTCCGTGCGGTGGCCACGATTACTGCTTCGCGGGCTGGCGCCACGTCGTCTCCATTCGTCGCGAAAAGGTCCACCAACGGACCTGTCCGATTTCTTGACGCCGACGTCGACGTCGGCTCTAATTTGAGCACCGGTACCGGGCCGACGCAACCATCCGGATCGTCGGAGGCCCGGACTCACCTCCGCTTCCGACCCGGTCCGATCGACGACGCTTGGAGCTCTCGTGGACTTCGCCTACTCGCCCACCTCCGCCGCCCTGCGAGAAACGCTGCTGACGTTCATGGACGAGTGCGTCTATCCGGCCGAGCCGGTCTACCGGCAACAACTCGCCGACAGCGGTGACCCGCACTTCTTTCCTCCGGTGATGGAGGAACTCAAGCGCGAGGCACGGGCCCGTGGCCTCTGGAACCTGTTCCTGCCGCACAAGACCCAGTGGACCGAGGGCCTGTCCAACCTCGACTACGCGCCGCTTGCCGAGATCCTGGGCCGCTCGCACATCGCCTCGCAGGCGCTGAACTGCTCCGCACCGGACACCGGGAACATGGAGCTGCTCACCATGTTCGGCACCGAGGAGCAGCAGAAGCAGTGGCTCCAGCCGCTGCTGGAGGGCGAGATCCGTTCCTGCTTCGCGATGACCGAACCGGCTGTGGCCAGCTCCGACGCCCGCAACATCCAGTGCTCGATCGTCCGCGACGGCGACGAGTACGTCATCAACGGCCACAAGTGGTGGATCTCCGGGGCCGGCGACGCCCGGTGCAAGATCGCCATCGTGATGGGCAAGACCGACCCCGACGGCCCCACCTACCGGCAGCAGAGCATGGTCCTCGTGCCGCTGGACACCCCGGGCGTCACACTCGTGCGCAGCCTCACCGTCATGGGCTACCAGGACCAGGAGGGGCACTGCGAGATCACGTTCGAGAACGTCCGGGTTCCGGTGACGAACCTGCTGGGCGAGGAGGGCGGCGGCTTCGCGATCGCCCAGGCGCGGCTCGGACCGGGCCGGATCCACCACTGCATGCGGTCGCTCGGGGCGGCCGAGCGCGCCCTTGAGCTGCTCTGCCAGCGGGTGACGTCCCGCGTGGCGTTCGGCGGCCCGCTGTCCGAGCAGGGCCAGATCCAGCGCTGGATCGCCGACGCGCGGATCGAGATCGACCAGGCGCGGCTCTACACGCTCTACACCGCCTGGCTGATGGACACCCAGGGCAACAAGGCGGCCCGGACCCAGATCTCCGGGATCAAGGTCATCGCTCCCAACGTCGCGCTCCGCGTGCTCGACCACGCCATCCAGGCGTTCGGCGCCGCCGGCCTCGGACCGGACACCCCACTGCCCAGCATGTACGCCCACCAGCGCACGCTGCGCTTCGCCGACGGCCCGGACGAGGTGCACCGGCGCTCGATCGCCCGTGCGGAGCTGCACGCGCAGACATCCGCCTGACCGGGACGATGGCGGCGTGGGCGACAACGCAGAGGAGCTGACCGTGGGGATCTACCCGGATCGCGTGCTGGTGGCCAACCGGGGCGAGGTGGCCGTCCGTGTGCTGCGGACGCTCGCCGACCTCGCCGTGCCGTCGGTCGCGGTGTACGCCGCCGACGACGACCGCTGCCTGCACGTACGCCGGGCGGACCGGGCGGTGCCGCTGCCCGGCACCGGGGTCGGCGCGTACCTCGATCAGACCGCGCTGATCGAGGCCGCCCACGCGGCCGGAGCCACTGCCGTGCACCCCGGCTGGGGGTTCCTGAGCGAGAACGCCGAGTTCGCGCGCCGCTGCGCCGAGGCCGGGCTGGTGTTCGTCGGTCCGGCGCCGCAGGTGCTGCGGGTGCTTGGCGACAAGACCGCAGCACGCGCGGCGGCGGAGTCGGCGGGTATCCCCGTGGTGCCGGCGACCGGGCCGGCGACGCTCGACGAAGCGGCGAAGTTGCTGGCCGGCGCACCGGAGGGCATCATGCTCAAGGCCGTGGCCGGCGGCGGCGGACGCGGGATGCGGCCGGTCACCGACCCGGCCGACCTGGCCGCCGCGTTCGAGCGCTGCCGGTCCGAGGCGCTCGGCGCGTTCGGCGACGGCACCCTCTACGCCGAGCAGCTGCTCACCGGCCGCCGGCACATCGAGGTGCAGATCGTCGGCGACGGCACCGGCGCGGCCGTCGCCCTCGGTGACCGGGACTGCAGCCTCCAGCGGCGCCGGCAGAAGGTGGTGGAACTCGCCCCGGCACCCGGTCTGGCCTCTGGACTGCGCGACGCGGTGCACGACGCGGCGGTACGCCTGGCCGCCGGACTCGGCTACCGCGGGGTCGGCACCGTCGAGTTCCTCGTCGGCAGAGACGACTTCGTCTTCCTGGAGGCCAACCCGCGCCTGCAGGTCGAGCACACAGTCACCGAGCAGGTGTTCGACGTCGACCTCGTGGAGATCCAGCTGCGCCTGGCAGCCGGGGCGAGCCTCGCCGACATCGGCCTGGACGGTCCCGCGCCGAAGCCTGCCGGAACGGCGATCCAGCTGCGGGTGACCACCGAGACGGTCCGCCCGGACGGTGGCAGCCTGCCCGCCACCGGTGTGCTCACCGCCTTCGACCCGCCCGCCGGCCGGGGAGTACGCACCGACACCCACGGCTACGCCGGCTACCGGGTCGGCACCGGGTACGACTCGCTGCTGGCCAAGGTGGTCGTGCACGAGCCCGGCGGTGACCCGTCGGTGTTGCGGCGCAAGGCGTCCCGGGCGCTCGCGGAGTTCCGCGTCGAGGGTGTGGACACGAATCTGGGCGTACTGGGACGGCTTCTTGAGCACGCCGAGGTGACCGACGGGACCGCGACCACCGCCTTCCTCGACGAGCACGCCGCCGGGCTGGCCACCGCGCCGGCGCGGGAGCCGCTGTGGTTCCCCGGCGCCGACGTCGATCCGGCCGCCGCATCCGAGCCGGAGGAGGGAACGGACGGCATCGCGGTCCGGGCACCCATGGAGGCCACTGTCATAGCGGTCCCGGCTGCCGAGGGTGACCAGGTGACCGCGACGTCAGTCCTGGTCGTGCTCGAGGCGATGAAGATGGAACACCAGGTCGTGGCCGGCGCGAGCGGCGTGGTGGACCGGCTGCCGGTGACCGTCGGCCAGACCGTGCACCCCGGCACGCTGCTCGCCTCGCTGCTGGCCGGTGAGGTCCAGGCGACGACTGTCGACACGGTCGCCGAGGCCGACCCGGACCTGATCCGCCCCGACCTGCGGCGCGTCCTGGACCGGCAGCACAAGACCCGGGACGAGGCGCGGCCGGATGCGGTGTCGAAGCGGCACGGCCGGGGGCACCGCACCGCCCGGGAGAACCTCGACGACCTCTGCGACGCGGGCACCTTCTCCGAGTACGGCTCGCTGGTACTTGCCGGCCAGCGGGCGCGGCGCAGCCTCGACGACCTGATCGACAGGACCCCCGCCGACGGCCTGGTGGCCGGTGTCGGCCAGATCAACCGCACCGGCTGCGTGGCGATGGCCTACGACTACACGGTGCTGGCCGGCACCCAGGGCTACAACGGGCATCGCAAGAAGGACAGGCTCTTCGAGCTTGCCGAACGCAACAGGTGGCCGGTCGTCATGTTCGCCGAGGGCGGCGGCGGTCGCCCCGGCGACACCGAGAACCCGGGCGTGGCGAACCTGGACACTCGCGCGTTCGCCCTGCTCGCCCGGCTCAGTGGGCTCGTGCCGACGGTGTCGGTGGTGACCGGCAAGTGCTTCGCCGGCAACGCCGCCCTCGTCGCGTGCAGCGATTTCATCGTGGCCACCCCGGACGCCAACATCGGGATGGCCGGACCGGCGATGATCGAGGGCGGCGGCCTCGGCGTGTACCGCCCGGAGGAGATCGGGCCGACAGCGGTACACGCCGTCAACGGCGTCGTCGACCTGGTGGTCTCCGATGACGCGGCGGCAGTGCGCGCCACCCGTCGGTACCTCTCCTACTTCCAGGGTCGGATCGACACCTGGGAGGAGCCGGACCAGCGCGCGCTGCGCCACGCGGTGCCGGAGAACCGGCGGCGCACGTACGACGTCCGTACCGTGATCGACACCCTGGCCGACCGGGACTCGGTGCTGGAACTCCGGCGCGAGCACGGCGTCGGCATGATCACCGCGCTGATCCGGATGGCGGGCCGCCCGGTCGGGCTCATCGCCAACAACCCGCGCCACCTCGGCGGTGCCATCGACGCCGAGGGCGGCAGCAAGGCCGCCCGGTTCATGGAGCTGTGCGACGCGTTCGACCTGCCGATCGTCTCGCTGTGCGACACACCGGGCTTCATGGTCGGCCCGGCGGCTGAGGAGAGCGCGCAGGTGCGGCACTTCGGCCGGATGTTCCTGGCCGGCGCCAGCCTGACCGTGCCGATGGTGACAGTGGTGCTGCGCAAGGGGTACGGGCTGGGCGCGCAGGCCATGGCCCGCGGCGGCTTCTACGAGCCGGAGCTGACAGTGTCCTGGCCCACAGGCGAGTTCGGCGGAATGGGCCTGGAGGGCGCGGTACGGCTCGGCTACCGCAAGGAGTTGGACGCGGTCACCGACCCGGACGAGCGCGAGGCGCTCTACCAGCGGCTGGTGGCGCAGATGTACGAGCGCGGCAGCGCGCTGAACATCGCCAGCGTGTTCGAGGTGGACGACGTGATCGACCCGGCGCAGACCCGGAACCGGATCGTCGGCGTGCTGGACGCGGCTCCGCCGCCAGCACCTCGGGCCGGGAAGAAGCGACCCCTGGTCCCCGCATGGTGACCGGGCCGGCACGACGAGGAGGAGGTCGGATGAAGGCGTGGCAGGTGACCCGGCTGGGCGAGCCCGCGGACGTTCTGGAGTGGACCGACGTGCCGCAGCCCTCGGCACCCGACGGCGCCCTTCGGGTGGCTGTCGAGGCGGTGGCCCTGAACTTCCCCGACGTGTTGCTGTGCCGGGGCGAGTACCAGGACAAGCCGGCACTCCCGTTCACGCCCGGCGCTGAGGTGTGCGGGCGCATCGTGGACGGGCCGCGGGCCGGCGAGCGGGTGCTCGCCGCGCCCGAGCTGCCGTACGGCGGGCTCGCCGAGCAGGTGGTCGTGGCACCGCACCGGGTGTTCGTCATCCCTGACGACATGCCCGCCGAGAAGGCGGCGTCCATGCTGATCACCTACCAGACCGGGTACGTCGGCCTGCACACCCGCGCCCGCCTGCAACCCGGCGAGTGGCTGCTGGTGCACGCCGGGGCCGGCGGCGTCGGGTCGGCGGCGATCCAGATCGGCAGGGCCGCCGGTGCCCGGGTGATCGCCACGGCGGGCGGACCGGACAAGGTGCAGGTGTGCCGGGACCTCGGCGCGGAGGTGGTCGTCGACTACCTGGCGGAGGACTTCGTGCCTGTGGTCAAGGAGGTCACCGGCGGGGCCGGCGCGGACGTCATCTACGACTCGGTAGGCGGCGATGTCTTCGACAAGAGCCGCAGGTGCGTCGCCTTCGAGGGCCGGATCGTGGTGGTCGGCTTCGCGGGCGGCCGGATCGCCCAGGCGCCCACGAACCACGCTCTGATCAAGAACTACAGCGTCGTCGGCCTGTACTGGGGGCTGTACCACGTCAAGAACCCGGCCGTGATCGCCAGCACCCACGAGCGGCTTGTCGAACTGTGGCACAAGGGACTCGTCGATCCCCTGGTCAGTGAGGTGCTCCCGATGAGCGCCGCCCCGTCCGCCCTGGCCAACCTCGGCGACCGCCGCACCGTCGGCAAGGTCGTGCTCGTCAACAACCCCATCTGAGGACGTACCCATGAGTGAACAGGATCTGGTCCGCGGCCGGTGCGTGGTGGTCACCGGCGGCGGCAACGGTATCGGCCGGGCCATCGCCCGGAAAATGGCGGCCCAGGGCGCGCGCGTCGTCGTCGGCGACCTGGACTCCGCCGCAGCCGAACGGGTCGCGGCCGAGGTCGGTGGCGTCGCAGTGGGCGGCGACGTGTCGACCGACGAGGGCGTGGCACGGTTGCTGATCGCCGCCGCCGGACGGGTCGACATCTTCTTCGCCAACGCCGGAGTGGGTGTCGGAAAGGGCATCGACACGCCGGACGCCGACTGGCACACCGCCATCGAGGTGAACGTCCTTGCGCACGTCCGCGCGGCCCGCGCGCTGGTCCCCGGCTGGCTGGAGTCCGGCGGCGGCCGGTTCGTGGTGACCGCCTCCGCGGCGGGACTGCTCACGATGCTCGGCAGCGCGCCGTACTCGGTGTCGAAACACGCGGCCGTCGCGTTCGCGGAGTGGCTCTCGGTCACCTACGGGCATCGCGGCATCGCCGTCCAGGCGCTCTGCCCGCAGGGGGTGCGGACGAAGATGCTCGACGACTCGGGCGAGTTCCGGGATCTGCTGAGCCACGATGTCGCGCTGGAGCCCGAACAGGTCGCCGAGGTGGTCTGGGAGGCGCTGCACGACGACCGGTTCCTGATCCTGCCGCACCCCGAGGTGCAGCGGTACTACGAGACCCGCGCGGGCCGGACCGACGCCTGGCTGACCGGCATGCGCAAGCTCCAGAAGCGCTTCGACGACGCGGCGGTGACCCACAATGGCTGAGCGCAGGGTAGCTGTCGTCACCGGGGCGGCACGCGGAATCGGGGCGGCGGTGGCCACCCGGCTCGGCGCTGACGGTTTCGCCGTGGCCGTGTGGGACCTGGACGCCGACGGGTGCGACAAGATGGTGGCCGACCTGGGCGAGCAGGGCGTTCCGGCGTACGCGGTGGTGGCCGACGTGTCCGACGAGGCGGCAGTCGTCGCCGGTGTCGAGCAGATCGCGCAGCGGCTGGGGCCGCCGGTGGCACTTGTGAACAACGCCGGCGTCCTGCGTGACAACCTGCTGTTCAAGATGTCCTCCGCGGACTGGGACACGGTTCTCGGGGTGCACGTCCGGGGCGCGTTCCTGATGAGCCGGGCCGTCCAGGCGCACATGGTCAAGCAGCGGTGGGGGCGGATCGTCTCGTTGTCCAGCACCTCCGCGTACGGCAACCGCGGTCAGGCGAACTACTCGGCGGCGAAGGCTGCGCTGCAGGGCCTGACCAAGACGCTCGCCGTCGAGCTGGGCCCGTTCGGCATCACCGCGAACGCGGTGGCGCCGGGCTTCGTGCAGACCGAGATGACCGCCGCTACCGCGCGGCGGATCGGCCGCCCGTTCGACGAGCTGATCGCCGAGGCGGCCGCCGGCATCCCGTTACGCCGGGTGGGGCAGCCGCAGGACGTCGCCGAGGCGGTCTCGTTCTTCCTCGGGGAACGGGCCGGCTACATCAGCGGTCAGGTGCTCGACGTGGCGGGCGGGCCGGTGCGATGAGGGTCTTCAGCGGCATCGACGAGTTGCGCGCGGCTGTCGGCGAGCACCTGGGGCACAGCGACTGGCACCTCGTCACGCAGCAGCAGGTGAACACGTTCGCCGAGGCCACCGGTGACCACCAGTGGATCCACGTGGACCCGGAGCGGGCCGCCACCGGGCCGTTCGGCGCGACGATCGCGCACGGCTTCCTCACCCTGTCGCTGATCCCCACCCTGGCCGCGCAGGTGTACCGGGTGGACGGAATGAGCATGGGCGTGAACTACGGCTCGGACCGGCTGCGGTTCCCCGCGCCGGTGCCCGTCGGGTCGCGGATCCGTGCCGGGATCACCCTCACCGGTGTGCACGAGGCCCGTCGCGGTTTCCAGGTCACCTCGGACATCCAGATCGACCTGGAGACGGGCGGACCGCCGGCATGTGCGGTCGCCGCCATCTCGCTGCTCGTCCCCTGATCCGGAACTCAGAAACAGGAGCGAATCGCGTGCAGGATTCTTTTGAGGGCCGGACCGCCGTGGTCACGGGCGCGTCGCGCGGGATCGGTCTCGCCGTGGCCCGCCACTGGCACGAGCAGGGCGGGAACGTGGTGCTCACCGCCCGCACCGCCGAGGCCGCCGAGGCTGCCGCCGCGACGCTCGGCGAGCGGGCACTCGGCTTCGGCGCGCACGTCACCAACCAGGACCGCGCCCAGGCGTGCCTGGAGACCACACTGCAGCGCTTCGGTCGCATCGACCTGCTGGTGAACAACGCCGGCACCAACCCGGCGTTCGGGCCGGTGGTCGAGCAGGACCACGGGCGCTTCGCGAAGCTGATGGACGTCAACCTGTGGGGTCCGCTGCTGTGGACCTCGCTGGCCTGGCGGCTGTGGATGCGTGACAACGGTGGCGCGGTCGTCAACGTGGCGTCGCTGGGCGGGCTGGCGGTGAGCCCCGACCTCGGCCTGTACCACGTCTCCAAGGCCGCGCTGATCCACCTGACCCGGCAACTGGCTCTGGAACTGGCACCCGGGGTACGGGTGAACGCCGTCGCGCCGGGAGTGGTCCGGACCCGGCTGGCCGAGGCGCTGTGGAAGGAGAACGAGGCCGACGTGAACGCGGTGACACCGCTCGGGCGGATCGGCGAGCCCCTCGACGTGGCGGAACTGGTGGTCTTCCTGGCCTCCCGCTCGGCGTCCTGGATCACCGGGGAGACGGTCCTCGTCGACGGTGGGCAACTGCTCACCGGCTCCGCCGTCGAGCCGGTGAGCGCCTGAGATGACAGTGGATGTCACAGCGCTCGGGCGCTGGCTACGGCAGTCGGGGCAGGCAGTTGTCGAGCCGCTGACCGCGACCCGGATCGGGCTCGGCCAGTCCAACCTCACGTATCTGCTGACCGACGCGGCGGGCTGGCGAGCCGTGGCACGTCGGCCGCCGCTCGGGCACCTCCTCGCCTCGGCGCACGACGTCGCCCGCGAGCACCGCATCCTCGCCGCGCTGGGCCGGACCGACGTGCCGGTTCCCCGCGTCCTGGGTCTGTGCCGCGACGATCAGGTGGCCGACGTCCCGGTGCTGATCGTCGAGCACGTCGAGGGCCTCGTCGTGGACAGGGTGGAGACCGCTGCGGCGATGACGCCCGACCTGCGCCGCGCCGTCGGCCTGGAACTGGGCCGGGTGCTCGCCGACCTGCACGCCGTCGACCCGACCGAGGTGGGCCTGCACGATCTGGCCAGCCACTCCGCGTACGCGCCGCGACAGTTGAAACGGTGGTCCCGGCAGTGGGCTGCCAGTCGTACCCGTGAACTGCCCGAAGTGGAGAAGCTGACAGCCCTGCTGCACGACCGGATTCCCGAGCCCGGCGACCTGGTGCTCGTGCACGGCGACTTCCACCTGGTCAACCAGATCGTCGACCCGTCGTCCGGTGCCGTCCGCGCGGTACTGGACTGGGAGCTTTCCACTCTCGGTGATCCGCTGGCCGACCTCGGCAGCCTGCTCGCCTACTGGCAGGAGCCGGACGACCCGCCCCTGGGCCTGTTCAACGCCTCCCGCCTGCCCGGGTTTCCGTCAAGAGCCGAGGTGAGCGCCGCGTACGCCGAACGGTCCGGCCGTGACCTGGCCGCGCTGCCCTTCTGGCACGTGCTCGGCCTGTGGAAGGTCGCCATCATCCTGGAGGGCGTGTACCGCCGCGCACTCGACGAACCGGCGAACGCCGCGCTGCCGGGCTCTCTGCCGGACCGTGCCGTCGTCGACCGTCTCGTCGCCCAGGCCTGGTCCGTGGCTTACGAGACGGGGCTGGCCTACTGAACGGGGCGATCCCGCACGCGGGCGGGGTCAAACGTCGCACGATGGTGTCATGTTTCACCGTGGTCTTCCCGGGTGGGCCGCTGTGACCACCCGGTAGTCTTGATCGGGTCCAGACTGTACGCATATGTCCCGCACCGGAGGGGTGACCATGCCCGATCGCATCGACGTCACACGCCTGCAGGAGACGCTCGACGGGCCGTGGGCAAAGGTCCGCCACGAGCACCGGGAGCACCTCGACGAGCGCTTCCTTCCGGTGTACGGCGAGACAGGCGATCAGGCACGTGAGCGGATCACCCGCCTGCTCGGCGAACTCCCCGTCGAGTTGGGCATCGCGTCGGCGTTCCCCGCCGAGTACGGCGGCGGATCCGACGTGGGCGGCTCGATCGTCGCCACCGAGATGCTGGCCCAGGTCGACCTGTCACTGATGGTCAAGGCCGGCGTGCAGTGGGGCCTGTTCGGCGGAGCGGTCGCCGCCCTGGGCACCCGTCGACACCACGACGCCTACCTGCGGGACATCATCTCGGGCACGATCTTCGGCTGCTTCGCGATGACCGAGACCGGTCACGGTTCCGACGTCCAGCAACTGCGCACCACCTGCACGTACGACCCGCAGACGCAGACCTTCGACCTGCACACCCCGCACGAGGCGGCCCGCAAGGACTACATCGGCAACGCCGCCCGCGATGGACGGATGGCTGTGGTCTTCGCGCAGCTGATCACGAACGGTGAGGGGCACGGCGTACACGCGTGGCTGGTCCCGATCCGCGATGCCGAGGGCAATCCGCTTCCCGGCGTGACGATCGGCGACGCCGGGCCCAAGGCCGGTCTGCTCGGTGTCGACAACGGCCGGTTGAGCTTCGACCACGTACAGGTGCCCCGCGACATGCTGCTGGACCGCTACGGTCAGGTCGCCGAGGACGGGACGTACTCCAGCCCCATCGAGAACGACTCCCGCCGTTTCTTCACGATGCTCGGCACCCTGGTCCGCGGACGGGTCAGCGTGGGCGGCGCCGCGGCGGCGGCCACCAAGTCGGCACTCGCCATCGCGGTGCGCTACGGCGACATCCGCCGCCAGTTCGGCACGCCCGACTCCGACCGCGAGGTGCTGCTCAACGACTACCTGGCCCACCAGCGCAAACTGCTGCCCGCCCTGGCCACCACGTACGCGCTGCACTTCGCGCAGGCCGAGTTGGTCGCCGCGTTGCACGAGGTGCAGGGCAGTGACGGGCCGGTCGACGAGCACCGGCAACGTGAGCTGGAGTCCCGGGCGGCGGGTCTCAAGGCCGCGCAGACCTGGCACGCGACCCGCACGATCCAGACGTGTCGCGAGGCGTGCGGCGGCGCCGGCTACCTGGCCGAGAACCGGCTGCCCAGCCTGAAGGCCGACACCGACGTCTTCACGACGTTCGAGGGCGACAACACGGTGCTGCTGCAACTGGTCGCCAAGGGGCTGCTCACCGGCTACCGGGACGAGTTCGGCTCGCTGGACGGCTGGGGGCGCGCCTCGTTCGTCGCCGAGCAGGTCCGCGAGATGGTGCTGGAGCGCACCGCCGCGCGGTCGCTCATCGAACGGCTCATCGGCGCCGTGCCCGGCCGCGACGAGGAGGTCGCCGTCACCGACCGGGGCTGGCAGCTCAAGGCGTTCGAGGACCGCGAGAAGCACCTCCTGGACGGCGCGGTCCGCCGCCTGCGCGGTGGCGCGACCACGAAGAAGGACCGCCCCTTCGACATCTTCAACGACGTCCAGGACCACGTCCTCACCGTCGCCGCCGCGCACATCGACCGCGTCACCCTGGAGGCGTTCGTCGCCGGCATCGAGGACACCGCGGACCCGGCGGTCCAGGCGCTGCTCTCCCAGGTCTGCGACCTGTACGCCCTCAGCGTCATCGAGGCCAACAAGGGCTGGTTCCTGGAGCACGGCCGGCTCACCCCGGCCCGCGCCAAGGCGATCACCTCGGTGGTGAACGGTCTGCTCAAGGAGTTGCGCCCGCACATGCGCACGCTCGTGGACGGTTTCGCCATCCCGGACGCGTGGCTGCACTGCACGATGCTGCGCGAGGAACCACAGCGGCAGGACGCCATGGCAGCCCACGACGCCGCCGGCGATCCCCACGCGGCTGCGGCGTAGGGGAAGCCGCGTCACCGAGTCGGAGATCGGACGCACCGCACGGCGAGCGCAACCTCCGTGGACCGATGGGCGTGTTGTGAGAAATCGCCGCCCATGCCGATCCCGGAGGAACAATGACCCCGACCGCGCTCCGCGTCCTCGCGCCCGTCGCCCTACTGGCGGGTCTGGCGGCCTGCACCGGCACCTCCTCCCCCACCGCCGGGGCGAGCGCCACACCCACCCCTGGCGTGGCGCTGCCCTCGGCCACCGGCGACGCGGCACCGACCCGCAGCGCCGCATCGCCCACCGCCGCCGCCGGATCGCCGACGCCCGACACCGGCACGAAGATCTGTCCGGTCAGCGCGGCGACGCTGCAGCGGGCATCGGGGCTGGCGAGCAGCACCCACCGGATCGACCCCGATCAGATCAAGTGCGCCGGGCAGTGGGCCACGGCCGGTGTGATCGCCGTCGACCCCACGCAACAGGGCGACGGGGTGCTGCTCTTCACGTACGCCGACGGCAGGTGGAAGAAGCTCGGTGAGGGCAGCGCGCTGGAGTGCAGCCCCTTCGGCATCCCGCCGGAGCTCGGCGACCGGGTCGGCTGCCTCGACCGCTGAGAGGGCCGGTGCCACTGCTCGTGGACGCGTCAGCCACCCACGCCGCGGACCGCCTCGATGATCGTCTCGGCGACCTCGCTCGGTTGGGACACCGCCATCGCGTGGGACGCGCCGGCGACCTCACGCTGACCCCGGGCCGCCGCGCGTTCGGCCATGAACCGGTGCGCGGCGACCGGGATGTTCTTGTCGGCCTCGCCGAACACGAACCAACTGGGCAGCGATCGCCAGGCGGGGTCGCCGGTGAGCCCGTCGTTCAGTGCCTGCTCGGTGACAGGGCGCTGGGTCCGGGCCATCAGCGCGGCGACATCGTTCGACACGTCAGCGGCGAACTGCGCGTGGTAGCCGTCCTGGCCGATGGCCACCTCGTTACCGCCTGAGGACACCGGGTACTGCACGAGCGTGTCGGCAAGCGTGCTGCCGGGGAACTTCGCTGACAACGACAGCGCCGAATCGCCGGTGTCCGGTGCGAGGGCGTTCACGTACACGAGGGCTCGCACCGACGGATCGCCAGCCGCAGCCTGCGTGATCACCATGCCGCCGTAGGAGTGACCGACGAGAATGACCAGGCCACCGATCCCGCCCATCACATCCCGCAGGTACGCGGCGTCGGACGCGACGCTCCGCAGCGGGTTGGCGAGGGCCACCACGTTGTACGCGGCACCCAGGTGGTCGATCACGCCGTTCCAGCTCGCCGACTCGGCGAACGCACCGTGGACGAGGACGATTGTGGGCTGCGGATCGGACATGGCAGGCTCCTCACGTCGTGACTGTTCCACCCACCGGCCGCGGCGGTCCGCATGAATACCCAGGACGCGAAAGTGAAACCTCCCCCCTCCCCCCCCACCTGTGGCCGCCAGCCGTGCCCTGCGGGCAGGACGCCGGTCAGGGACCGGCCGGCCGGCCGCCCTCGGGGTCGCGTCGGGACGGATCCTCCGGGACCGGAACCGCCCGCCTGCCCGCCTCCGTCGACCGCGCCGTGTGCTGGGTCGGCAGCCGTGGGCCCTCGCCTGCCTCGTCGGCCAGCCGCTCGGTTTCCTGCACCAGGTAGTGCGGTCGGCGCTTGGTCTCGTAGTAGATCCGGCCGATGTACTCACCGATCACACCCAGGATCATCATCTGGATGCCGCCGAGCCCGATCACGCTGACGATGATGGTGGTGTAGCCCGGAACGTCGATGCCCTTCTCGATGGCGTCGGCGACCACCCAGGCCATGTAGGCCACCGCGATGAGGGTGAGGAACAGGCCGCCGTAGATCGCCAGGCGCAGCGGCCGGTTGTTGAACGACAGCAGGCCGTCGAAGGCGTAGTTGAAAAGTTTGCTGAGCGTCCACCTGCTCTTTCCCGTCTGGCGGGTCTCGTTCTGATGCGCCACCACCACCGTCCGGAACCCGATCCAGGAGAACAGGCCCTTGGAGAACCTGTTGTATTCCGGCATCGCCAGGATCGCGTCCACCGCGAGCCGCGACAGCAGCCGGAAGTCACCCGCGCCGTCCTGGAGGCGTACGTCGATCCACCAGTTGACCACCCGGTAGAAGGACCGGGAGGCGACCATCCGGATGAACCGGTCACCGCGCCGGTCCCGGCGGGCGATCACCTGGTCGAAGCCCTGCCGGTACAGCGCGACCATCTCGGGCAGCAGCCGGGGCGGGTGTTGGAGGTCGGCGTCCATGATGACGACCGCGTCGCCGGTGGCCCGTTGCAGGCCGGCGAGCATCGCCGCCTCCTTGCCGAAGTTGCGGCTCAGCGACGTGTAGCAGACGGCGGGGTCGGCGGCGGCGAGCCGGCGCAGCGCCGCGAGGGTACCGTCCTCGCTGCCGTCGTCGACGTACACCACCTCGATCTCCACGTCGGACAGGTCGGCGAGCGCGGCGGTCACGCTCTCGTGCAGCCGCTCCACCGACGCTTCCTCGTTGAAGCAGGGCACCACCACTGACAGACGCATCGTCGTCACCCCGCCCGGCCCGCGCGCGGGCCTCCGTCGGCACGCGGTCGGTCAGAGGCGGTAGACAAGCGCACCATCATGATCCTCCCGGGTGATGCCGAGCCCGTCCACGGGCCGGGTCTCGATACCCTCCCACGGCGTCCCCGCGGCGCGGCTCGGCACGGCCAGCACCGATCGGACGCCGATCCCCCGCAGGTACGCCACACTGCCCGCGTCGGGGAACGACGCCACAGCGATCCGGGTCTGCGCCTGGGTGACCGGCTCGAAGCCGCCCAGCCCGTTCGTCACCCGGGGAAACCCGTCGGTCGTCCACAGCATGACCGTCAGGTCGCCCACACCGCCGGCAGGGAGCACGAGCATCGGCTCCGGCGCCGCCTGCATCGCGGCCGGCGGCCGTGGCACCGTCGGGTGGGGCGTCCGGTTGACACCCTCCAGGGTGACGAGGGCCAGCGGCACCAACAGCACCACCGGCATGAGCATCCGCGTCCAGCTCCGAGGCGACGACTGGCCGGACGCCGGGTCAGACGCCGGGTCGGACGACCGGTCTGGCGGCTGCTCCGACGGCGGGTCAGACGACTGGTCCGACGTCGGGTCCGATGCCTTTTCCGACGACGGTGCCAGCGCGGTCACCAGCCCGGCGGCCAGCACCGCCAGCAGCAGGCTCGTCCAGTGCATCATCCGACCCGGCGTACGCAGCGCATCCCAGCCGGGCAGGAGCGTGGACAACGTCAGGTAGCCGGGATCCCCGTCGCCGCCGAGGGTCGCGCCCAGGCCCAGCAACACGGTGCCGAGCACGCCGAGCCCCAGCGCGATCCGGTGCCGGAACGGGAACGCCGAGACGAACAGCCCCGCCGCTGCCAACCCGATGACTGTCATCCCCGGCAGCAGCGCCATCTCCGGCGGCCAGGACAGCTGCTCCCGTGCGGCGGCGTGGCGCTCGCCCCACAGCCACGAGTCCGCTGGCGCGGTGACGAAACCGATGAGCGGAGGCGAGAACATCTTCGTCCAGTCCAGCGTCCGCTCGGCCTGCGGATTGAGGTCGACCACCCGCAGGTAGACAAGGCCGAGCAGCAGCGTCACCGCTCCGAAGATGGCCCCACCGCCCAGGTCCGCGAGCAGCAGTCGCCGGCCGAACGGCGGGCGTTCCCGCTTGCGCCACCACGACCAGCCGTAGCAACCGGCCGCCACGAGCACCGCGGCCAGCAGGAAGTAGACGAGCGGCAGCCCGATGCCGAAGCCGAGACTGATCTGCCAGGCGGCGACGAGCCAGCCGGCAAGTGCCCAGCCGGGGCGTCGTCGCTCCGGCCGGTATCCGTGGCGCAGCGACCAACCGTGGCCACGGGCCAGCATCGCCAGGGCCAGCGCGATTCCCCCGCTGGACAGGATGTTCAGGTGGCCGGAGTGCGCCAGCCGCCACGGCGCGTACGCCCACGCGATGCCCGCGAACGCCCCGCCCCACCGGTTGGCCCCGAGCTGCCGGGCCAGCGCGTACGCGCCGAGGAAGGCAAGCGCGTGCAGCAGCACGTAGAGCACGTTGTACCTGATGACGGCGGCCTCGAAGCCGGAGCCGAGCATCCCGAACGGGGCGTACCCGAGCAGGGTGTCGCTGTAGGCGTACGTGTATCTCTCCGGATAGAACGTGTTGGAATTCCAGAGGTTGGTGGGGTCGCTGAGCAGAGCGTGCCCGGACCAGGCGACCTGCCAGGCCTGCAATGTCGGGTCGCCGAGGTCGCCGGGGATCGTGGTCGCCGGGTGTCGCAGCGTCGGCCAGGTCAGCACCACCGCCAACAGCAGACTGCCAAGCGTCGCCATTGTCCATTCCAGGCGGGGCCAGCGCCATCGACCCCGATCGCCAGGTCTCCGGTCATCGGAGGCCTGCTCGGGTTTCGCGTGCTCGTCTGTTGGTGGGGCGCCGGTCGACCGGGTTGTCATGAAATAGATGATCCGCAATCCTCTCGACCTTGTCCATCGGCTGTCCGAGTCGTGGATCCACGCACGGTAGGCGGTCCGCACGATATCGGTCGAGGAGCACCCTCGGTGCGGCGAACGGCGGTCCACGGAGACCGACCCCGGCCAGATCCCCACAAACCCGGCCGGGGTCAGCTCCACCCCCTGAGAAACGCCATGCGGTGTACGGCTGCGCTCGCGACCGCCGCTACGAGGTGATGAAGTCCAGCAGGTCGGCGTGGAACCTCGCCTGGTAGGGGCTGCCGACGATGCCGTGCGGCGCACCCTCGTACACCTTCAGCGTCGCGTCCTTGAGCAGCTCGGCGGTCTTCACGCCGGAGATGGCGACCGGCACGATCTGGTCGTCGTCGCCGTGCACCACCAGGACCGGGATGTCGATCGTGGGGAGGTCGGAGCGGAAGTCGCTCTCCGAGAACGCGGCGATGCAGTCGTACGCGGCCTTCAGGCCCACCTGCATGCCGGCCAGCCAGAAGGCGTCGCGCGTGCCGTCCGAGATCGTGACGCCCTCGCGATTGGCGTTGTAGAACGCGGTGGGCAGGTCCTTGTAAAACTGCGAGCGGTCGCTCTCCACGCCCTCCCGGATGCTGTCGAACGTCTCGATGGGCGCGCCCTGCGGGTTGTCAGCGGTTTGCAGCAGGAACGGCGGCACCGCACCCAGCAGCACGGCCTTTGACACTCGGCCGGTACCGTGCCGACCGAGGTAACGGACCACCTCGCCACCGCCTGTCGAGTGACCCACGAGCACGGCGTCCCTGAGGTCGAGCTCCTGGATCAGCGCCGCGAGATCGTCGGCGTACGTGTCCATGTCGTTGCCGTTCCAGGGCTGCCCGGACCGGCCGTGACCACGGCGGTCGTGGGCGATGCCGCGGAAGCCGTTGTCCGCGACGAGCCGGAGTTGAGCGTCCCAGGCGTCGGCGTTCAACGGCCAGCCGTGGCTGAAAACGACAGGCCGGCCCGATCCCCAGTCCTTGTAGAAAATCGGCGTGCCGTCGAAAGCGTTTATCGTGGCCATCGAACCTCCTCGGTCGGATCTTTCCGACGAGACTGCCGGCCAGAGGCGCCGCCGGGCATCTGCCATTTGACTGTGAACCCCCGCTCCGGCCGGACCCGGAACCTGCCTTACGGCTTGCAGGACCTGCTGGGTGCCAGCGAGGCGGTGCTGAGCGACACCACGTCACCGTTGAGCAGAACCAGCAGTTGATCTACCGAATACGGTCGTTCGACCGTAGGCTGACCCACGTCCACGTCACTCACGGCCACGGCGACCACCTCTTCGGCCTGAGCAAGAGTCGGAGGGGACGTCAAGGGCTACTCGAACACGGTGCTGTAGGCGTTTATCGCAGGCTGGCCGCCGAGGTGCGCGTACAGGACGTTCGAGTTCCGGGGGATCTCGCCGTTGCTGACGAGGTCGATCAGCCCGGCCATCGACTTCCCCTCGTACACCGGGTCGATGATCACGCCTTCGAGCTGGCCGGTGAGCCGGACGGCGTCCAGTGTGGACTGCACGGGGATGCCGTAGAGGTCGCCGGCCCAGCCCTCCAGCACGGTGATCTCGTCGTCGCGCAGGTCACGGCCGAGCCCGATGAGTTCGGCCGTGTTGCGGGCGATCTTCGCCACCTGGGTCCGGGTTGCGTCGATAGTGGCGGAGGCGTCGATGCCGAGCACCCGCCTCGGCCGGTCCTGACCGGCGAAACCGGCGATCATGCCGGCGTGGGTGCTGCCGGTCACGCTGCACACGATGATCGTGTCGAAGAAGACGCCGAGCTCACGTTCCTGCTGCTGCACCTCGTAGGCCCAGTTCGCGAAGCCGAGACCGCCGAGCGGATGGTCGGACGCGCCAGCCGGGATCGCGTACGGTGTGCCGCCTGCGGCGCGAACGTCGTCGAGGGCCTCGTGCCAGCTCTGCTTGAAGCCGATGCCGAAACCGGCCGGCGCGAGGCGTACGTCGGCGCCCATGATCCGTGACAGCAGGATGTTGCCGACCTTGTCGTTGACCGGGTCGGGCCAGTCCACCCATCTCTCCTGGACGAGGACGGCCTTGAGCCCCGCACGGGCGGCGACAGCGGCCACCTGACGGGTGTGGTTGGACTGCACTCCACCGATGCTGACGAGCGTGTCGGCGCCCTGCTTCAGCGCGTCCGGAAGCAGGTACTCCAGCTTGCGGGTCTTGTTGCCGCCGTAGGCCAGGCCACTGTTGCAGTCCTCGCGCTTCGCCCAGATCCGGGCACCGCCAAGGTGCGCGCTGAGCCGGTCCAACGGGTGGATGGGGCTGGGGCCGAACAGCAGCGGGTAACGCTCGAACGCGTCGAGGGGCATGTCGTTCCTTCCACAGGATTCCGAGCTGGGAGCGGCTCGCGAGAACAGGAGAGTCAGATCAGGCGAGGCAGCCGGATCGGGTCGCCTCGCCGCCGACGTCACCAGCGATCGACATGCAATATATTGCGTTCCACTCTGCGCCTGTCAAGGAGTTGGAAGAGACGACGCATGAACCCCTGGACCTTCATCGCGTCATCCAGGTGGACGTTGACAAACGGAAGGACCAGGATGGACAAGAACCTTCAACGGCGCGCCGTGCTCGCCGCGATGGCGGGCACCACTGTCGGTCTCGCGGCGTCGGCACCAGCCGGCGCGAGCGCCACCCCGACGCCGGCCGAGCGACTGAAGGGCTACACCTATCCGCTCAGCCCACGCGGCGTGGCAAACCTGGCCGGCAAGCCGCCGTGGCACTACGTTGGCGACGCCGTCGGCGTGGAGTTCTGGACCAGCCCGGAGGCTGCCAACGCCTCCCTGCCCACCGGCCTCGACCCGGATCCGGCCAACCCCGGTCACGGTTACGCCGTGTTCATCGACTGGCAGTTCAACGGCGCCGACGACGACTACCTCGACCCACCCTTCAGCCAGTATTCGGAGTTCCTGGTGCTGCTCGACGCGCAGTGGCAGGGCACCCCGGTGGCCTGGTGCCCGTACATCTGGGTGGACAACGACGCCTCGCTCGCGCGTGGCTGGGTGCAGGGATTCCCCAAGAAGATCGGCTCCATCCAGCAGACCCGAGCCTTCGCCATCAACAGTCCTGCCGCGCCGGCGGTCGGCAAGGGTGGCCGCTTCGCGGCGGTCATGTCCGCCGGTGGCCGGCGCCTGGCCGAGACCACGGTGACTCTCGACCGGACCGCGGACCGGCTGCCCGCGCTGACGCGCCCGCTCGTCAACCTGCGCCACTTCCCGCGACTCTCCGCCGGGCAGCACGACAACCCTGCCGTACACGAGCTGACCATGTCGGTGCTCGACAACCTGAAGTTCGCGAACACCTGGGTCGGCACAGGCGACTTGCGATTCCTGCCCGCACCCCGGGAGGAACTCGCGGATCTCACGCCGAGGCGGGTCGGCGTGGGATTCCGCGGCTCGCTGTCCTACACCGTCAACGACCTGCGCATCCTGTGAGGAAAGCCGGGGACTGACGGCACCGCGGCCGAGTCTGTTCCGCCCCTGGGAGGGGCGGAACAGACGGAGCCGATGCGCTCAGTGCGCGGGCGGATCGTCGGACTTCCCGCACTCGAAGAGCGGATCCAGACTCAACCAGTTGTCCCGGGCGGCCAACGCGGCCCGCTCAGCGTCGCCGGCCGCACAGAGATCGATGATGCGGTCGTGCAGGGCCACCGAGTCGCGCCCGTTCAGCGAGGAGAAACGGAGCCGTTCGAGCCGGCGCAGAATCGGCGTGAACTGCTCCAGCACCGAGGCGATCGCCGAATTGGCCGAAGCCGTCACAGTGACGCAGTGAAATTCGTCGTCCGAGGCGATCGCCGCGTCGACATCGCCCGCGTGCAGAGCTTCCGCGAACCGCCGGTTGGCCGCCCGCATCGTCTCGATCTCCTCGGACGACAGATTGGGCACCGCCTGACGTACGGCAAGCTCGTGCATCGCCGCGGTGACCGACTGCGCCGCGCGGGCGGCCTGGACGTCCAGTGGAGTGACCATCGTGTACCGGCCGGGCTTGGTGTGGACCAGGCCCGCCTCCTCCAGCCGGGCCAACGCCTCGCGCACCGGGGTGCGGCTCACCCCGAGCCACTGCGCCAACTCCGCGTCGTTGAGCCGCTCCCCCGGCGCCAGGGTGCCGTCGACTATCGCGTCACGGATGGTCCGGAACGCATTTTCCCGCAGTAGGGCACGCGGGATGACACCCTGACGCTTGGGGATCGGCATGCAACATATTCCACACCGCGATGAACCAACCGTCAACGAGGGGCTCACCACTACTGAACAGCGTCAATCCAACGGCGCGACTCCGTTTCGCCGCCCCGACGGCGCGTCCACCATTTCCGCTGCCCTTCAGGCGCCGGGAAAGTCGGCACCCCGGGAGAGCGTTTCGGAGGCGCGGACGTCGGCGAGGGTGTCCTCGAGCGTGGCGACGACAGCGTCGAATCCGGCGCTGCCGAGGACGAGCCGGCGCGGAGGCGCGTCCTGGACCATGGCCGCCAGCACCGCGCGAACACCACGCTGCGGGTCACCGGGCTGGTTACCGTCCTCGTCGATCATGGCCTTGCGGACGTACTCGAGCATCGGCAGGTACTCCGTGATGGTCTCCTGAAGGGCCTCGTCGGCGAAGCCGGCGTAGGCGCGGGTGCGGAAGGCGCCGGGCTCCACCGCCAGCACCCGGATGCCCAGCGGCGCGACCTCCGCGCGGAGGACCTCGGTGACGGCTTCGAGCGCGAACTTGGAGGCGCTGTAGTAACCGAACCCGTCGATGCCGCGCAGCCGCGCCACCGAGGACATGTTGATGATCCAGCCGCTGCCCCGGGCACGCATGCCGGGAAGGACGCCCCGGATGACCGACAGCACGGCGAAGAAGTTCAGCTCGAACATGCGACGGACGTCGGCGTCGGCCATGCCCTCGATCGACCCGCACCAGCCTCGTCCCGCGTTGTTCACCAGCACGTCGATGCCGCCGAAGTGCTCCTCGGCCGCGCGCACGGCCTGCTCGACGGCCGTCGGATCGGTGACGTCCAGGGGCAGGACCAGGACGCGGTCGCCGTGCCGCTGCGCCCACTGGCGCAGCTCGTCGGGCCGGCGCACTGTCAACGCCACACGGTCGCCGTTGTCAAGCGCGGCCTCGGCGTATGCCATGCCGAACCCGCCCGGGGTGCCGCCGGTGATGAACCAGGTCTTCATTGCGTGTGTGTTCCTTGCCTGAGAAGAGGCACCGGTGACCGGCTGACCGGCCCGCAGCGCCCACGAATCGTCAACCCTCTCCTCGGGAGAGGGTCAAGGGACGGTGGCGGCGTCGCCGCTACGGTTCGATCACCAGCCGGCGGATCAGAGCGCCCTCCAGGTCGAACCGGTAGTGCAGGTCGGCCGACCCTCCCGGGAAGTTCCCCTCCAGGTGCTGCACCACATCGATCTGCCCCTCCCCTGTCCGGGAAGCACCGACGAACTCCGTGGTGTACGTGTACTCGCTGGCCCCGTTGTCCAGCCAGAACCGGATCTCGTCGCGGCCCCGGTGGGTGCGGCCCTCGTCGGTCACCTCGGCGTCGGCGGCGAAGGCGCTGATCGCGGTCTCCGTGTCACGGGCCTGGTGCGCGGGAAGGTACGCCGCGATCGGGGCCGGAAGTTCGTCCCAGGAGATGACGGCGCCTCGGCCTGCGTTCGTTTCCATGTCTCCACCGTCAGGTCTCCCCCGGCGGGAGAGTCAAGAGCGTGACCCGCTCCACCCGTCCCGACCCTCGCGTCAGCCGGCCGGCATCCCCGGCAGGACGGCAGCCAACTCGGCCACTGTCAGCGGGGCGAGGTGCAGGTGGGTGCCGGAATCCCTCGCCTCGACAGTGGTGGCCAGCGCCGCCGCGCAGCCCTGTCGACTCAGGGGGTCAGGCGGAGGTTACGCGGAAGACCGGCCAGCCCAACTCGGTGCGCCACCGCCCGGGGTCGCCGGTGTCCCGGGGACCGGCGAGGTACGTCTCGTGGACCGGCCCTGCGACACCCAACGCGTGGGAGACCACCCACGCACCGAGGCGGCCGTAGGTGACGTCGATGTCGTCATGTGACCCCTGGTGGACGGCCACGGCGAGATCGACCGACGGCAACTCGACGACCTCGATCCGGCCTCTGGCGCGCGGGTCGCGCACCGGCCGGAAGACCGTCATGACGCCTGCTCCGTCGGTGAACAGTTCGTTGTCGTACCGCCCGCCGGAGGGCCCGCTGCGCTCGGCGGGCGGAAATGCCTCGTCCAGCTCGTCCATCGCCGCGTCGAACCAGGCGAGCGCGTCCTCCTGACGGACCTGCTCACGGATGGCGGCCACGGTCCTGGCGGGCACGGACCGCAGGTCGACGTCGAGCGCCGCAGCGTCCGGGTGCAGCAGTTGGCGCAGCGACACGACGGCGGCGCGCGTGCGGTCGAGTTCGGCCTCGAGTCGCCGCAGGTGACCCGATATGAGCTCGGCGCGCTGTGTGGTGTCGTCCGTCGCGAGGATCGACTTGACCTCGGCCAACGGCACATCGAGCTGACGGAGTCGGTGGATGACCTGTGCGGTAGCGATCTGGTCGGGCAGGTAGTACCGGTAGTTCGTGTGCGGGTCCACCGTCGCGGGCTCCAACAGGCCGGCCTCGTGGTAGCGGCGCAGCGTCCGCACGCTCAGGTGGCTCACTGTGGCGAACTCGCCGATGGTCAGGCCCTTTCGCATCGTCACAGTGTCCATCCTCGGGCCGGTACGACCGCACCGGCGCCCTTTCCTACTCGGATCGTCGATGGCGTTGCGGGTTGAACCAGCACGCCGACAGCACTGCGCTGCTGGCCACGGTCAAGCCGGCGACGGTGCATTCTCTTACCTATGCTGAGATGCCTCCTGAATTGATGTCCGTGCGGAGTTACCGGTCAGAGAACGTTCTCAGCCCAGCCGTACGCGCCATCATCACCTTTGCTCGCGCAACTGTCGCGGACAACGCTATGAAGTGTGACGAGATAGACAGAATCCTATCCGGCCAGATTGAAACATCGCGGCCTGACAGCCGTAGCATCACGGGCGTGGTCCCCGACCCGACTGGCTATCAGGGCACTGCCTGTCATGCCGGTGCCATCGGCCCGGTCCTGCGCGGCGACGACGGGCCCAGCAGCACAATCTGAGAGCCGCCGAGCGACTGACAGCGGCACGCCGCCGTGGAGGATCTCGTCGAGCAGGAGGCCAGCGTTGGCCTCCCGTCGGCACCGAGATGGGCAGCCCTCCGGTCGCCGTTCCCACCGAGCCGGCCCTGCTCGATGCCCCGCCGCCCATGCTCGCGGGCGTCCTCAGCGCGGGCTCGCGGCCGGGCGGCGCGACCGGGCGAAGGTATGCGAGCATTACGCCACGACTCATTACTACGCGGCGTGTCGCGCCGAGCTCACGGCACCCGCGCGCAGGTTCGACGACGCGCCGCGCGCTTGTCTATTCCGACGACACGCCCATGCCCTCGTCAGCCAAGCCGACGATGACCAGAGCGGCAGGTGGCACCGACCGATTTCCCGTGTACGAGCAGGTGCTTGGCTTGATTTAATTGACTTAACAAATAGGCGAATCCGGATGGTAGTGTCGCGGTAACAGCTTGCTATCCAGCCAGCCACCTAGACTCTCCCAGTACGCCGAACACCGAAGGGGGCTGCATGACGGCCAGGCAGCCGCACCACATCCGATGACCCGTGGGATCTCACTGGACGACGCTACGCGCCAGGATGGGCCCAGGGGTGACCAGCCCGCCTTGAGCGAAGGCGGGGACAGCGGTCGCGCGGTGGCGCGCCGCAGCCCGAGAACACGGAAGCGGGCACCCGCAGGATCCCCAGCGTTGTACGTCGCCTGGCCGGCCGAGTCGCCGCCCTCGTCGCCCGAGCCGGAGGACGGCAGGGTCGCGCTCGTCAGTGGAGGCAACCGCGGGCTGGGGCTTCAGGTCGTCCGAATGCTCGCTGAACGCGGCATGCGCGTGGTGTTGGGCAGCCGCTCGGTGGAGAGCGGCCGTGACGCGATCGAGTCCCTGGGTGACCTCGCGGACCGGGTCGCGGTCCGCCAACTGGACATCACCAACCCGGACAGTGTCGCTGCGCTCACGTCATGGATGGACCGGCGGCTCGGGCGATGCGACGTACTTGTCAACAATGCCGCCGTGCTCCTCGACGACGACGACATCGACGCCACCGCCGTCGACCTGGACGTGGTGGTCAGCACCCTGAACACCAACCTGCTCGGCACGTGGCGGCTCACCCAGGCCGTCGTGCCTCTCATGCGGGCCTGCGGGTACGGCCGGATCGTCAACATGTCCAGCGACGGTGACGGCGTTCCACCGCTGGGGCGCGGTCTGCCTGCGTACCGACTGTCCAAGGCCGCGGTCAACACGTTGACCCGCATGCTCGCCGCCGAGCTGGCCGACGACGGCATACTGGTCAACGCCTGCACCCCGGAACGCGCGGGCATCCTGACCGGACGGGCCGTTCCCCCCACGCCACTCGCCTCGGCGGCGGTGTGGCTGGCCACCCTGCCCGACGGCGGACCCACCGGCGGCTTCTTCAGGGGATTCTCGGCCGTCGAGAGGTAGCCGCCACCAGCCGGAGCCGGCGGCGGCCCACAGCGCCTATTCCACCGAGCCCTGCTCGACGACGTCGAAGACCAGACCACTCGAACCCTCGCCGCGCCCCGGCCGCTTCCGACGGCCGATCCAGGTGTGTGTCGACCCGTCCGACCAGCGTGCCCGCTGGTGTACGCGTGTGACGTGCAGCCCCTCGCGCGGCACCTCCTCCGAGTGGATCGTCAGGTCGCGCCCTGGTTCCAGGAGTTCGCCCCGCGGCCGGGGGTCGACCGTGTGCCCCGCGTCGTGTCGGGGCACGCTGCCCCGGCGCAGCAGGTAGGCGCCCCGCGCCGGTTCCACGGGCAGCAGCGGGAACCAGTGCTCGGGCACACTGGTGGCCAGCCGGTAGTGGTCGGCCCCCGCCGCGCCGGAGCCCACCGCCGGGCCGCCGGAGCCCGTCGGAGCGCTGGCGCCGGCCAGGTCCGCCGTCTCGTGCCGGCGTACCCGGCGGCCGGTCGCCCCCGCCACAGTGGTCTCCACCGCCCACGCGACGTTCGCCATCTCGTCCCGAAACAGGCGGACCTCCTCCACCGGCTCGGCCTCCAGGCTGTCGGCGATCGCAGGGGCGACCAGGAATCGGTCCGAGCGCCCACCTGTCGCCGCCCCCGGGCCGGTGACGGTGTGCCGGAACAGGCTCCAGTCCTGACCGTCGCCGGGCAGCGCACCGGCGGGGCGGATCAGGGTCCGGAAACCGAAGGTGTCGGTGACCACCAGCGACCCGATCCGCACCACGGATGCCACCGGCAGGGTCAGCGGCAGCAGGTACCAGTCGTTGCTGTAGACGGTGGCGTATTCCACGAGCAGCAGCCGGGACAGGTCGGTGGGCTCGGCCTCGACCCGGCCGTAGTCCACCCGCGCGTCCTCGAACTCCCACCAGCGCGCCGCCGGCATACCCGGATAGCCGGCCGGGGCCGGTAGGACGGTCCGGACGATCTCCTCGACCGGCGCCTCGGTCGGATCGGCCGCCGGCAGTGTGGCGCCCGTGTCCACGCTGAAGGAGTACCAGTCGAGCCGGCCGCCGTCGTACTCGGGCGCGGAGAATACAGTGTCGGCTCCGCCGGAGCGGGCCGCCACCTCGAACCGGTACTCCATCCTGGACGGATCCCAGGCCGGCGGCGTCGTCTCCGTTTCGTCGTCGTCGAGCCCGAGCGAGTCGAGCCAGGCCAGCCACGACCGGGCCCGGGACCGCAACGCACGCAGGTCCGCGAAGGCCACCGTCACCCGAGTCGGCGGCGTGCCGTTGTCGGCCAGGGCGCGCAGCTCCGGCAGCAGTTGGGCGCCGCTCGGCGTCCGCCGTGCCAGCACCGACAGCCAGCGCCGGCTCTGCGGGTCCAGTGAGCCGCCGTCGTCGACGGTCAGCGGGTACGCCTCGGCGAAGCGGTCCCGGTAGCCGGCCAGCGGCTGATCTCTGCCGAGCAGCCGCAGGAAGTGCTGGCCGGCGCGGGCCGCGATCCGCAGGTCGGTGAGCCGGCCGGGAGAACCGGCCTCAACGGCCGTCTCCAGTGGACGACCACGGTCGTACGGTCGCGCGGTTCCGCCGAACGGACGGTAACGGGTCACCGGCGCGACCTCCGCCTGGAGGCGCACCGACACCGGCGAACCGGCGTCCTCGCCGGTGAACTCGCCCAACTGCCACTGCCGGGCGAGCATCCAGAGCGGGTCGTGGACGCGGGCTTGCAGACCGGGGGCGAGGTCGTCGCTGCGGGCGCCCGGTTCGAGCCGGGTCCATGAGGTGACAGAGGGCATCCTGGGTTCCTTAGCCGGCGGGGACGGTGCGGGTGAAGTCGGTGGCGGCGGTTTCGCCGTCGGTGTTGAACGGGAAGTAGAGCGCGGGCAGGAACTGGCCGACCTCGCCGAGGGTCGCCACGTCGATGGCGCGCAGCGGGGCGAGTTCGAGGGTCTCCACGAGCGTGCGTTCCAGGGCGTCCCGGGTCCACACTGTGGCGTCGTCCGCCGGCACGGCGAGCAGGATGGCCTGCGGTGCCGCCTGGCCGGGCGTCTCGGCGTGGAACGCGACCCCGGTGGTCTCGGCCTCGTTCGGCACCACCTCGACCCACTCGTCCACGAGCAGGCCGCACAGCGGTGCGGCCGGGTCGACAGTGGCCGGGGCGTCGACGACGATCGACAGCCGGGACCCGGCGGGCCGGTCGGCGCCGAAGCGAAGCCCCACCCACCGGTCGCCGGGCGCGTAGGGAAGCTGCGCCACCCGCAGGTCCCCGTACCGGTCGGGGCGGACCGCCTGGGCGTAGCCGCGTACCGTCTCCAGCCGGTCGACTCCGGCCCGGACCGGCGCCGAGTCGGCGAGCCAGTCATCGGCCTCGTGTGGCGACCCGCCCTGAAGATCGGTGCTCGCGGCCAGCGCCGCGGTCAGACCGGCGGGGTCGGCGATGGTGAACGCCGGCAGGACCCGGAAGTCCGCGCCGAAGACCGCCTGCAACCGGGCCACGTCGTGGTCCCGGCGCTCCTCGGCGGTCGCCCTGGCCCGGTCGAACCCGTTGGTAAGCACGAGCAGGGCGGCGTGCCGGGTGCCGACCTCCGCGCCGACCGCGCGGGCCCGCGCCAGCAGCGCCGGCGGCGTCGCGTCCGGACCGAGGTACGCGCCCAGCACCCCGATGCCGGCGGCGGTCGCCAGCGCCGCAGCGAGCACCGCCGGATCTTCGCTTGCCAGGTCGGCGACGAGCTGGCCCAGCAGGTCAGCGGCGTCGTCGGCGCGGTCGCGCAGAGTCGGGTCATCGGCTGGCGCGGACCCGTCAGTGCCCGGATCGGCGCCGCCCGGGTGCAGGTCGACGGCGCTCAGCGGGCGGGCCGAGGCCACAAGGGCTCGCACCGCGCGGGCGACCTCAACGAACTCGTCAAGTGCCAGCACGTCGGCGGTCCAGTCTTCGCGCCGGCCCGGCAGCACCCGCTGCGGCCGGGATCCGGTCGCGCCCACCGGCGGGGTCGCGGCGTCCAGGATCCGGGCGACCAGCTCACCGTCGGCAGAGATCTCCTCGCCGTCGGTGAGCGCGAGCAGGTCCAGCGGGGACCTGCCGATCCGGTCGAGGCCGACCTCTCCGATGACCGGGGCGCCCGGCCCGGCCCACTCCACCCGGGCGCGCACCGACGCCGGCCGGGGCAGCAGCCCGCCGACCAGCGCGTCCAGACGGGGCTCGGCCGCTGCCCGGGGCGTCGGCCCGGTGGTCGGCCAGTCCTGCGTCGTGGCGGGCCAGTCGTTGCCGAGCAGCGCGACCCGGTGGGTGATGGCCAGGCCGGTGCGCGGTGTCCGGGCGAACTCCAGCTCACTCGCCGGTACGTCGCCCCGGGAGGCGGCGTCAAGCGTGGCCCCGGACCGCATCGGGTTGCCCTGCGCCGCCTGGTGCACGCTCTCGGCCAGCAGCGCGTCGGCCACCGCGTCGATCGCCTCGCCCAGCGAGGTGAGCACCTCGACGAGCGCCACCTGGTCGCCGGCGCCGGCGTTCGGCAGCTCCGGGTCGCCGTTCCAGTCGAGCCCGCCGGCGCGCCAGCGTTGGTACAGGTCGAGGCCGTCCACCACTGCGGCGGAGGCGATCACCGGCTCGACCTCGGCGTCGTGCTGCACCCGCAGCGCACGCACCGGCGCGATCTCCCGCAGCCGGGGCAGGTACTGCTCCAGCACCCGCGGATGGTCCTGGAGTTGGCGCTCGAACCGGTAGCCGAGCAGCTCGGTGAGAGGCTGCCCCTGGCGTACGCCGTCGAGGAGCCAGCTCGCCAGCCGTACGCGGTCGGAGCTGAGGTCCACGGCGAGGGGGTTGTCACCGCCGGAGGCGTGCGCCCGGTATCCGGCGCGCAGCACTGCGGCGGTGGCCGCCTGGCCGAGCGACGGCGCGTGCACGTACCCGGCGTTCGGGGCGCCCTCGCGCAGCGTGCCCGGGTCGGCGGAGGTGCCGCTTCGGCGCAGGTTCTCCACCCAGCCGTACGCGCCGAGGTGCACTCCGGTCGGCTGGGTCCGGCGCATCGTGGCGAGGCGCTTCGTGGCGAACGAGGTGATCCAGGCGTCGAGCCGGTACGAGGAAAGGTCGATCGACTCGGCGAGCAACCGCTCCAGATCGGCGGCCGGGTACGCGGCCAGCGCCAGCGCGCTCTCCCGGAACGCGAACAGATCCGTACCGGGGGCGGTACGCAGGTGCTCGCCGACCACTGCGGTCGACCCGCCCGGCAGCGGGACCTGGCGTGCGAGTTGGCGCCACAGCGGCCAGCTCGTCCGGTCGGGGCGGATGTCGATCAGCTCCGCGTCCCGGTACGCGTCGGCCGGCAGTGGCGCGACCATCTGCTGGAGCCGGCGCGCCGCGGTGGCGTACTCGGCCAGGGCGGACTGGCGCAGCAGGCGGTAGAGCAGCGGGGTGGCCGTACCGTTGGTCTCGGCCTGGTCCCGCAGGTCGGTCCAGGTCCGTTCCAGTGCGGCGAGCCACGGCAGGTAGTCGGCAGGTCCCGCGCCCTCGGGCGGGGCGACAAGGGGTCCACCGACCGGAAAGGCCCGTTGCGCGAAGGCGGCCTGGGCCAGCCGGGTCTCCCAGCCCAGTTCGAGCAATTCCATCACCTGGCTCGGTTCGAACGCCTGCCGCACGCGCCAGTTCTCGTCCATGTCGAGGCGCAGGAACCGCCACAGGTGCGTCAGGTAGTCCATGCCGAGCAGGCTGCGGGCCTGCCATTGCGAGCCCAACGGCCCCTGGGCGAGGATCCGAAACAACACCTCGCGCGGGTCGCCGGGACCACCCACCCGGGGTACGCCCGGCAGGTTGGTATCCGGCTCGATCTCGGTGGTCGACGGGCGCCACACCCGGTCCCGCAGCAGCCGGAGAAAGCCGACCAGGGCGTTGTCCCGGGCGTCGGTGCCGGTCCACCGGTCCAACGCCGTCACCGGCAGCACCCCGTACGGCTGTTCGGCGACCCGCAGCGCCGGCACCGGACCGGCCGCCCGTACGTGCTCGATGTAGTGCCGCCGCCCGTATCGGATGTCGTCCTCGGTGACCACCCCGGTCACCATGTCGCTGAGGAAGTATCCCCAGGTGGTGGCCCAGGTGACGGTGTTCATGTGTCGCGCGCCGGCGGATTGGGACACGGCGGCCCTGGCTGGGGCGGTGGGCGGTCCCTCGGGGCGCAGCGCGGCGCGGGCCAGGGCCCGGGGCGACTTTGTGACAGTGTCACCCCGGACCACGTGCAGCGGGTCGCCCGGCTGCGCGACGAGCGGGACACCCAGCGCCCGGGCGGTGACCGGTGCGTCGCCGTCCACCTCGGCGGGTGGCTCCTGACCGGGCAGCACCCGCAGCAGGTCGATCCGCTGCGGATCGTCGGGGTCATGGCCGGAGCGGGCGCCCGCGGTGTTGTTGGTAGGGGTGCCCGGCGGCACGAAGACGAGCCCGTGGGTGTGGAAGTGGGCGTCGAGCAGCTCACCGAGCACCCGGGCCCCGCGTCCGGCCGGGGTTTCCGGGGCGACCACCTCGTCGGCGTCCACACCGAACACCACAAGCCGGTCGATGCCACCCTGGACCATCTGCGGTGGCAGCGGGATCCGCATCGCCATGCCGGCGTCGACGGCGGCCTGGAAGTCGACGAGCCATCGACTACGGTCGTCGACCGGAGGCTCCTCGTTGCTGACCGAGGTCAAGTCGACAGAGGGTGACGGGCCGACGACCAGCGGACGGTGTACCGGCGTGGACTGTGCGTACACCGGCGCGACGCCGGTCCGCCACAGGGTGACGTGCCACTGGCTGGGCAGGGCGCGGGCCACCGGCGCACGGTCCCAGGCGTCGGCGCCACCGGCCACCGGCGGGAAGTCCGGGTCCCGCAGCAGTGGACGGCCCGGTGGGACGGGCTTGCCCGGTCGGCCGTCCGCCGCCGGCTCCAGGGCCCGGGCGATCCAGACGGCCCGTTCCGGGTCGACGAGCTGGCACAGCCGCCGCCAGGCGGTGACCTCGTCGGCGGAGACCCGGCCGGCCCGCCACACGTCGATCCAGTACTGCTTCGCCCAGGCCACCTCGTCGTCGGTCAGATCTGGCTGGTGGGTGTCGACGTGCAGTACGTCCGGCAGCACCCGCAGCCACAGCTCGGTGCCGGTCGGTCCGGTGTCGACGAATCGGGTCTCCACGCGCACCGGCAGCATGGCCACCGGCCACTGGGTGGGCAGGTGCCACGTCGGGTTGGGTGCAGTCATCACGCGTCCTCGGCCAGTTCGGGCAGGGATAGCAGGTTGTTGGGCAGGTCGCCGTCGGCCTCGGTGGTGAGGTACGGGCGACCGGCAGCGGTACGGGAGACCAGCACCTGGACCTGGTCACCGACGGGGCGTTCGACGTAGAACCGTTCGTGCCTACCGATCGCGGCGATCACGTCCTCGGTGCCCATCCGCCACGGTGTGCCGTCGGCACGGTGCCCGCCGACGGCGACGATCCGGTGCTGGGGAACCCCGCCGGAGTGCCGGGCGACCGCCTCGATCTGCCAGGTGTCGTCGATGGCCGGGATCATGTCGCTGGCATGGATCGCCACCATGACCGGCCGCTGGAGGGTGATCTGCGCCTGGTGGGCGCTGTTGTAGCCCCACTCCAGGCCACCGAGTCGCAGGCTGCTCAGCCGGCCGGAGGCCTGGGCGTGCCGCAGTCGCTCCTCCTCGGACGCGTCGCCCGTCAGGTGCCGCCAGTGCACGTCCGACCAGTGCGTCGGGGCACCGCCGTAGCTCGCCCCGTCGGGCGGGGCGTCCAACCCGAACCGGGCGTCGGTCGGCGGCTGCCGCAACACGATGAACCAGCCGGCGTCGGTGTCACTCCCCCGGGCTTCGGAAACCTCCAGCGGGAGTCCGAAGAACTGGATGTCCGGGTCGAGCCGGCCGGCGAACTGCGGCTCGCGCGTCTCGTCGGCCAGCTGCCGGCTGCCGTCGGCGGCGAAGGTGGCCTTCTGCACGTAGATCGCCGTGCCCGGGTACCGGCGTAGCAGCTCTCCACGGACCAGCACCACCAGCAGGTCACCGGCGCCGACGGCGGTGGCGTTCTCGCCCAGCCCGTTGCCGGGCTTCCAGCCCTGGATGGGTGGGATGTCGGACAGCGGACCGACTGACGACTGCGCGGATCGGACGTCCCAGAACTGGGAAAAGAAGGTGGCACCCAGGTCGGTCGGGTACCGCCGCCACAGCATCTCCCGGCCCAACTCGGAGTTGAGGCCGACCATGAACGCCTCCACGAAGGACGCGTTGACCCGCAACAGGGTGACCGTCTCCGGCGGGATCTCGGACACTCCGGGAAAGAGCAGCTCCTGGGACAGGTCCCGCAGCGCCTCGTACATCGGGCGAGGGAACCGGGGCACCACCACCAGTTCGCGCAGCTCCTCCACCGACTCGGCGCCGGCCAGTTTCAGTCGACCGGCGGTCTTGTCGGTGATCCCGCCGACGGGCTCCAGGGCGCTTGTCATCCGGGCCGCCAGCGTGGCGGTGTCGACGGCAACCCGTTGCTTCGGCCGAGCCAGCGCCTGGGCCGCCAGGATTCGGTCCTGGTGCCGCCCGGCGGCGGCGGCGAACTGGTCGCCCATGGTGGCGCGGGCCGCGGTCAACGCCGGGTCGAGGTCGGCGAGGGCGACCGCCGCCCCCTGCCCCTCCCATCCGAACCACCCGGGGACCTCGGCGTCGGCCGACCACCGCTGGGCCACCCCGTACCGGTCCAGGTCCCACCCGACCCGGTAGTAGCCGCGGTTGGACTGGGCCGGATTGGCGACGTGGAACAGGACCAGGTCGGCCCGGCGGGTGCCGGTGACGTCCATGACGGCGATGCCGGCGCCCTGGTGCGCCGCCGGCAGCGGGCCGCCGCCGACCACCTTGGCCGGTGCCCAGCCGCCGGTGACGCGGCCCCGGGCGTTGAGCTGCCACCCGATCCGGTAGACCGCCTGGTTGGCACCGCCGGCCGATTCGATGGTGAGCACCACGATGTCCGGAGTCAGGTTGTCGTTGAGGTCGGCGACGGCCACCCCGACGCCCTGCACCGGCCTCGGCGTCCAGGGCACCGACACCGAGTCGGACCATCCCCGGCTGATCGCGCCCTGGGTGTCCAGCCGCCAACCGACCCGGTAGTACAGGCCCGGGGCGGCACCGCCGGTGGCGTACGCCAGGATCAGTTCGGGACGGCCGTCGCCGTCGAGGTCCGCCACGGCGAGGTCGGCGCCCTGGATCTCGGCGGCCACCTCGTCGGGCAACCGGTACGTCGGGCTCCACCCTCCGGTCACCGCACCGTTGGCGCCCAGGTTCCAGCCGATCTGGTAGTAGACGGCGTTGGCTCCTGCCGGGTTGTCCACCCACATCAGGATCAGGTCGGGTTGGCCGTTGCCGTTGATGTCGGCGACCGCGATGCCCAGACCCTGCGTCTCCCAGCCGATCGGCCCCGGCTTGTCGATCTGCGCGGTCCAGCCGCCGCGTACCTCGGCTTCGAACCCGAGGTTGCGGCCCACCCGGTGGTAGATGACGTTGTCGGTCACGCCGTTGTCGACGTGCGCGGCGACCAGATTGGACATGAAGCCCAGCGGCAGCGCCCACCGGACGCCGCCGGCCGGCTCCGCGGCGATCGAGCCGGCGCCTCGGGAGTCCACCGGGAAGCCCTGGTCCTCCCAGGTCCACTCGTTGCCGGTACGGCTCACCGAAAAGAGGCGGCCGTCGCTGCCGGTCACGAAGACCGTCAACCGGCCCCACATCGCCGCGCCTGGCACCTGCATCACCGTCGTGCCGGGCGGGGAACCCAGGTCCCGCCACGACCAGGCAGAGCCGTTCCAGAACCGGATGTACAGCCGCCCGTTCGAGGCGCCGCAGAAGACCATCACCTCGTTGCCGCTGACGATGATGTCGCCGGGGGCGTTGCTGAGCGTGGTCCCCGGCGGGGTGCCGTGGTCGCCCCAGGTGCTGTTGGTCAGTACCCGTTCGATCAGCCGCCCGTCGTAGGAGATGCCGAACACGCTGACGGGTGCGGTGCGCGGCGCGATGTGCCGCAGCGGGGCGCCGGCCATGTGCCCGTGCCAGCGCCACTCCCAGCGGCTGCCGGTCCAGTAGCGCTGCCACAGTCTGCCGGCGTCGCTCGTGACGAAGAAGCTTCCGTTGGCCTGGGCGCTGCCCGGCGTGCTGACGATCTTCTCGGCGCTGTAGTGGCTGGGATTGCCGTGGTCGACCCAACTCCACTGCGTACCGTTGCGGCGCCGTTCCCAGAGGCGGTTGCCGCCACCGTTGGTGGTGCTGGTCAGGAAGATGCTCTGGTTGTTGAGCACCAGGAAGGGCGAGCTGCCGAGCCCGTAGCTGCCGGGCGGGATCGGGTGCTTGCGCCAGTACCAGCGGTCGTCCTCGCGGTAGTGCTCGAAGAGCCCGCCGTGCACGGTGGCGACGAAGATCCGCCGACCGCCGTCCATGACCCCGCCGGGCTCGACCCCGGCGGCCTGGGTGCCGGTCGGTGCGCCGTGGTCGAACCAGAGCCACCGGGTGCCGTCGAAGGACCGCTCGAACAACCGGCCGTCGGTGGTGCTGACGAACGTCTGCCGGTCGTTCACCGCCGGGCCGGGCGGGCTGAGCACCACGCCCGGCAGGCCGGTCGGCTGGGCGGGCACGCCGGCCGGCAGCGGGCTGGTGTCCGGGTACGACACCGGCAACGGCTGCGGCGGGTCCGGGATCGGGTCCGGATCGGGATAGGGGTCCCGCGGCGGCCAGTTCGGGTCGTCCGGGGGCAGCCTCGGCTCGATCGGTCGCATCGGCGACACCGTCCACACCTCGCCGAACTGCTCGACGGTGGCAGCGCCGACCGGGGTGTCGAGCAGGCCGGTCAGCGCCGGCCGGCTGTCGCCACCGGTGCCGTCGGACGCCGGTGGAGCCAGCGCGACCTTCGGCTCCGACGTCGACGGGACGGCATCCGCTGCCGGAGCCGGCTGATCCACCACGACGGCCGACGCCAGGGCCGGCTCGTCCGCCGCCACGGCTGCCTCGTCCGCCGCCACGGCCGGTGCCTCAGCGGTGGCCGCACCGGTGGTCGCGGCTGCCGCGAGGCCCGCGGCGCGTCCCCGCCACCAGGGGTTGGCGCGGTCGATGCGGTTCCGGTTGATCAGGTGGAAGGCGATGTCGTCCCCCGCGACCTCGTCGAACAGCACGGTGCCCGTCGGCGGCTGCTCCGGCGGCGTCGCGGTCACCTCGTTGCTCGCCGCCGCCTCCACCATCGAGTCCAGAGCTGCGACGCCGGCCCGGCGGGCCAGTGGACCGTCCGGCCGGGTCATCCTCCGGAACGTCGCCGACAGGGCCGCCGTCGCGGTCGGGTTGCGGTGCAGTTCGCCGCTGATCAGCCGCTTGCCGCGGGGGGTGACCGTCACGGCGTCCAGCACCGCCCCGGAGACCTGCAACAGCCGGCCGGCCCCCAACGGGCCGCCGAGGGCGAGCCGGCCGACGGCAGCCCCGGACCGGGCGAGAGCGGCCGCCGCCGCGCCGGCGATCCGCCGGTCGTACGTCGAGCGGCTGACCTCGGTGGCCAGCTGGGCCTGGCGTACGGCCTCGTTGGCGCGCTGCACCTCGGCCGCCTGTTCCCAGGCCGCCGCCATCAGCTCCTCCTGCTGCTCGCGCACCACGCGGGTGCCGAGCGCTGCGGCGATCCGGTGCCGGGGGTCGAGGTTCAACTCCCGGAGCCAGTGCGGGTGTGCCGCGTCGCCGGGCACCCGGTCGACCCCGGCGTACCTTCCGCCGTAGAGCGGTGGGCCGAGCCGGGTGCCGGTGTCGGCGATCAACGCGCGCAGCAGTTCCTCGAACGCCTCCCGGGACTGCGCCGGCCAGAGGGTCGGCATGGTGAGCGCCCCCCGGAGCGCGCCCTCGGCACCCAGGGTCACAGTGGGTACCGACGGGTCGAGCCCTGGCACCCCGGACGGGCCGAGCAGCATCGGGCGCAGCCCCGCGTCGGTGGGCAGGGCCCGGGCCTGCAGCCGCCGGACCAGGGACTCGAAGTCGCCGTCGGCGCCTGTGGAGAACTCCCAGCTGTGGTAGACCGGCAGCGGCGGCGCGGCACCCAGACCGGGCGTCCAAGCCGGAGCGAGAGCCGCGCTGTCGTCGACAGGCAGGCCCAACCCGGCCCGCCGGCCGGCCTCGAACGCCGGCACCAGGCAGGCTCGGTAAGCGATGCCGGCGGCCAGCCGGCGCGGGCTGATCAGCCGGGACAGGGTGCGTCGCGGGTCACCGGCCAGCACATCGGCGACCGGTTCACCCGTCCCGGTGGTGGCGACCTGGGCATGCGCCCAGGCCCACGACTCGGCCAGGTCGGGCAGGTCCGACAGCGCGCACTGCAACACCGGCAGCGGGGCGCCCATGTCGGTACGCAGCTCGGAGTTCGCCACCGGCACCACGACGAGGAACAGCCAGGGGCGCAGCCGCTGGCGGCTGCCGGGCGCGGCCGGGGTGAACAGCCACGGGAAGTCCGGCCGGTCGAACTCGATGGTGACCAGGTTGTTCGGCTCGAAGTCGCTGGCCCGCTCCGGCGGGTCGGTGCGGATGACCTGTCGGGTGTCGATGCCCCGGATGTCGCCCGGCCCGTACAGGCGGATGTCGAACGTGCGCTCGGTGCGACCGGCCAGCCGGACGCCCACAGTGACCGGCTGCCGTGCGGGGATGTCCGTCTCCAGCGGGTCGGCCACCGCACCGGCGGCGGCCAGCCCTTGCCGGACGTACGCCAGGAAGTGCAGTTGCGCCGTCACCGGCGTGCCTCCTCAGGGATGCGTGAGCCGGCGACCGGCTCGGTGAACCGCACCAGGGGGGTCAGCCCGGCGCGGTACGCGGCCGGGCCGGTCACCCGGGCGGGGGCCAGCGCGGCTGCGCTGGACCGGGTCAGGCGCTTCAGGGTCGCTCCGTCCATCGGCCGCATGGCCGGTGCCGGGGCGACAGCCGACCGCTTCGCCCGCCCGGCCCCGCCCGGGGTACGGGCGGCGACGTCGGGCTCGTCGATGATCAGCACGTCGTAGCCGAGCGCCACCGGTGGCGGGGCGGCCATGTCGTACTCCACCTCCGGGGAGGAGAAGCCGCGGCCCGCCTCCATCCGCTCGAAGGAGGGAGTGGAGAGCAACTGGTCGTCGGTCATGGCCTGGAACTGGGCCCGCGCGAAGTGCTCGTAGGTGACCGTGCCGGCGTCGGTGGCGTCGACCCCGCCGAACCGCACCGACGCGATCGTGTACGCGGTCTTCTGCGTCACCGGCGCGCTGCCGTACCGCTCGATGGTCAGGCCCAGTGGGGCGACCTGCTGGGTGACCGCTATCGCGCCCAGCGGGTGGGCCAGCAACTGCCCAGGCGCCGCCTCGATCTTGCGGAGGGTGACCAGGGCCTCGCCTCGTGGCGGCAGCTGCGCCGTCCAGTTGCGCGGGTCGGCGAACGCCGCGTCGAGCTGCCCGCCGACGTCGACAGGTGTGGGCAGCGGCGGTGGGGTACGCGACCCGATGGTGAGGTCGAAGGAGACCGAGGCGCTGACGAACAGCACCTTGAACTTCGCCTTGCCGCGCGCCCGCCACGGCCGGGGACCGCTGAGCGTCACGCTGAGCGCGACGGCCATCAGCTCCCGCTTGCCCCGGCGCAGCGCCACCGCCGCACCGATGTCGGCGACGAAGCTCAACGGCGCCAACTGCACAAGGGTGTCGAAGGAGAGCATCCCGGAGACGTTGAAGCCGGCCGCCTCGGCGTAGACCTCCAGCCGGGCGCCGAACTGCACGGTGTTCGAGGTCAGCGCGAGGTACGACTCCAGCCGCAACCGGGGGTTGTTCTTCTCGGACAGGGCGATCGCGAGGCGACGCAGTTGCGGGAAGTTCGGCGGCGGCTGGAATCGCGGGTTGAACCCGCCGGCCGCGAGCGCGAACGTCGGTTTCGCACCCCAGGACATCCGCATCGCCATGTCCCCGCTGATCGGGAAGCCGGCGATCTGCGAGTCGTAGAGCGAGGCGTCGATGGATGCCTCTTCGGCACCGAAGTCGACGATGCCCAGGACGTCCATGTTGATTTTTACGATCGGGTTCTTCTCGTCGGGCAGGGCCATCCGCAGCCGCCCGAGCACCACCAGCCGCAGCGGCGCCGGCAACTCCAGCACCAGACCGAGGTCGAAGGTGAGCAGGGTCGGTGTGCCCCAGCCGAGCCGGGCCATCGGGCCGAAGACGTACCTGCCGACGGCCACCGGGAAGATCGTGCCGACCGCCGCCACCGTCTCCGCGGCCCGGCCCACCGGGTCCGTGGGGAACATCAGCGAGTTCAGCGACCCGTTGCGCACCCCGGACCGCAACGCCTCGACGTTCACCGTCCGGTGCACGCCGAGCATCCCGCCGACCCCGTTGAGGGTGAAGCCGAAGCCGAGCTGGATCGGGGTGAACTCCCCCGAGATGATGACCAGCAGGGAGAACCCGTCGCTGCCGTCCGGCATCCGGATCGGCGACCCGTCCGGGTTCTTCGTGGCGAGCAGGCCGACAGCGCTCACCGCGATCGACTCGAACTGCAGGTGCAGCGCACCGGCGTACTGGCCGGCGTCGGCGTCCACGAAGAGGTAGCCGCCGCCCGCCAGCGGCCCGGCGGCGAGCGACAGCCCGAGGCCCGACGGCGGCTTGAACGCCAGTGCCGTCTCGGCCGGGCCGAGGTTGCCGCCACCTGGCGGGAAGGTCAGGCCCGCCTCGACACCGATCCGCTCGGCCACCGCGCGCAGCGGCCCCAACCGCAGGGTCGCCGAGGCGGCCAGCGCGGCGAAGAGCCCTTCCCCGCGTACGCCGAGCGCCGCGTGCAGCCCGAAGATCTCGACCGGGCCGGCCGAGATGTGCAGCGGCAGGTCCGCGTCGAGCCCGGCGGCGCCCCGGAAGGTGAGACCCTTGCGCAGCGACCAGGTCAGCGCGAGGTCGAACTCGGCGCGCAGCCCCTCCGGCGGCAGCACCTGGGCGAGGAACCCGTCGCCGTCGCCGGCCGCGACGACAAGCGCCGCGCGGGCCGCCGAGATCGACAGCTCGATGTCGTCCACCCCGCCGCCCAGCGCCGCGCCGGCGGCCAGCCGCAGGCCCTGCACCTCCAGGCGGGTGCCGGTGACGCTGCCGATGCGCAGGGCCACACCTGTCGCGTCCGGCACCCGGTCGGCGGTGAGCGCGATCCGCACCATCGCGTCCAGGCCCGCCGGCAGGGTGAGCCCGTCCGGCCCGATCGCGAATCCGGCGCCCGCCCCCTGGACGGCCAGCTTCAACGCCCAACCGGCGACGATCCGGTCGAGTTCCAGCGCGCCCCGCAGCGCCAGGACCAGGCCGAGCCCGCCCCGGTCGGCGGCGGACAGCGCCGCGCTCGCCCCGACGGTGAGCCGGGCGTCGCCGACCCGGACCGGGGCGGCCACTGTGAGCATCCGGGATGCCAGGGCGGTGCCCACGGTGCCCAGGTCCGGTCCGTCGGCCGGGTTCAGGCCGTACAGCGCCGGCACGCCGAGTTCCTTGAGTACGGCGGCGATGCGGGGAAAGAGCTTCGCCGCCGCCGCGTCCGCCGCCGCCGTGGTGGCCAGCCCGTCCGGGAAGTACTCGGCCCGTAGCGTGCCGACCGGGTCGGTGAGCAGGTCACCGAGCCGGTCCAGGTGCAGCTGCGGCCGGGACCGGGGCAGCCGTACCGGTGCGCCGGTCGCCGGCATCGGCGCGCTCACCGGCTGCTCGCCGGCCGGGGTGAGCAGCGTCAACAGGATCGCCACCTGGTACGCGACCGGGTGCTGGCGTTGCAGGTAGTTGACGGTGAGGAAGGTGATCAGATCCTCGGCCAGCACCTCGGCGGGCGGCAGGTTCGCCGCACCGGCGCTCAGCGCCGGGGGCAGCCCGCTGACCGCCGCGACCGCCGCCGACACGGTGTCCAGCGCCGCGGTCAGGTCGTCGAGCGTCTCCGGCGGCCCGTGCTCGATGATCTGGCGGACGCCGTCGACAGCCTCGGCGCAGTCGGTCAACCACTTCTCGAACTCCTCGGGCGGCATCCCGGCCAGCGCGGCGAGGTCCCAGCCGAGCGAGTCGAGGATGCCGGAGCGACGCCACTGGCTGGTGGCGGCCATGGTGATCGGCGACAGCAGCGCCTCGATCTCGCCGAGCAGTTGTGTCTGGAAGTTGCCGTCGTCGGTCATGCCGTCTCCGGTCCGTAGTGAGCCGCGGTGAAGGCAGCCGGCCGGTTGTAGACCGTGTTGACCACGTTCACCGGGTCGGCGATGTTCGCGACGCCCGCCGCGCTGCTGAAGTAGGTGATGGCCGGGACGCCGGCGTGGGCCAGGACCTGGTTCGGGTAAAGCAGCCGTGGGCTCGGGCCTGAGGCCACCTGACCCGTCGTCGCGTACTGCAGACTCGGCATGATCTCCCAGGTGTTGTTGTCCCACCGGAACTCTCGACCGCCGTTGTAACGGCGGATCGTCTCCCGCTGGAAGACCGCGCGGGTGCGCTGGTCGATCGGATTCGGCAGATGGTCGTCGACCAGGTTGTAGGCGGCGGCGCCGTAGGTCCCGAAGATCAGGTCGACGGCTTTACGGATGTTCTCCACCCAGTTCCACGCCTGGTCGGCATTGACGCCCGTGGGCGGGTTGCCCCAGTTGTCGAGCTGACCGATTCCGTAACCGTGGGGCGGCCCGAACAGCGGCATGTCCGTCTCCTGGCCGTACCGCCAGGAACTGCCCTGGAACGTGTACTCGGGTCGGCGTGGGGGGTCCGTGCGGAACTGGTTGTAGCCGCCACGTACACCGCTCTCGTGCTGGAAGATCAACAGTGCGGTCCGCTGCCAGCACGCCAACGTCAGGATGTTGACCCGTGCCAGGTTCTGATTGTTGTTGTAGTACTCCTGCACGATGTCCTCGATGACCGCCTCGATCTCGGCGTCGGGAGCGGGGTTTCGCCCGAGGACCCGGAAGTCTGGCAGCGCCAGCAGCGGCACGGCGGCCGGCGGCGGCCCGAGCACGCCCCCCGCGCCGGGAATCAGCCCGGGGTCCACCTGCCGCTTGTCGAAGGAAAAGCTCGACACGCCCACCTTCCCGTCGCCGCCTCGGATCACCTCCGCCCCGTTCTGCGTCACCGCGGGCTGGAACTCCAGCACCAGCGACGGCCGCGCCTGGGTGCCGGCGCGCCGCCCCCACGGCCGCTGCTGCCCTGTGACAAGCACGGCGGGCAACCGCCGGTTCGCGACCGGGAACGGGACCGGTGTCGGTGCGGGCGTGAACGCCGCCGGCACCCGCCCCTGGCCGTCCACGACGAGGTCCCGCCCCGTGGCGTCGGTGAACTGCCCGGTGGCGCCGTAGTGCAGCACCACCGTCGGGCTGCCGGTGAGGTCCAACTGGTAGTTGTGGCCGATCTGTGGGTTCTGCACCGCGCCGGCCACGGCGTTCGCGTTGGCGTCCGGGCCGTCCCAGCTCAGCCGCAGGTTCCAGGTCCAGTCGATGCGCAGCTTCTGCGGCGGAGCAGGGTTGGCCGTCGGGTCCGGCGGGTCGGACACCGCCGACCGGGTGTACCGCCGGCGCAGCAGGTCCCGCAGCTGGGCGTCGGTGACGCCGACGAACTGCACCTCGCCCATCCACATCGGCATCTGCGGCCGCAGCCGGGCCGGGCCATTGGCGACTAGTGGCCGTCGCTCGTTGCGGAACTCGTACGGCACCATCCGGCGGACCCTCGTCTGGTCGTCGAGCAGAGCGAGGTTGTTCTGCGGCGACCGGAGGAAGTCCACGATGACGAGTTCGTTCGCCTCGCCGCGCAGCGGGCCGCGATCCTGCGCATTCGGGTCGTCGACAAGCGCGGTCTGAAGGCCGCACAGGTGCAGTGTGAACGACTCGACGTGTGGCACTGTCGGACCTTCGGCGACGACCAGGACCTCCACCGGGCCGAACGCCGCCGCCGCGTCGACCAGGAACACGGTCGCTGTGAACGTGCGCACCCCGCCGGCAGCGGGTGCCAGCGTCGCCGTCACCTCGTCGGCGGTGGGCGCGTCGACAGCGATCCCGGTCCGCAACCGCAGCGCGACGCCGGCGGCGGTTTGCAGCCGTAGTCGTACCTGCGTCGCCGCGCCGTCGACCTGCCCCTCGATCCGCAGGCCCCGCTCCACCGGCCGGTGGGGCGCCACCGCGGCCGGGGCCGGGTCGCCGTGCACCACGGCGGGAGGCGCCCACGCGTTGGCCTGCTGCCGGAGGCCCCCCGTGGCGTAGGTGTCCGGCACGTGCCACAGCACCGGCCAGAGCGCCAGTTCCTCGGGACTCACCAGTTTCAGCAGGCGAGCGGGGAGGGTGATCGTGACCGGCTCGGGCTCGGTGTCGCCGGACGATGGCACGGGCGGCACTGTGCGCTGCTGGAACAGGCCGGCGGTGCCGAGCAGCGCGTCCGGCAGAGGCCGGGCGCCCGTGCTGTACGCGACCTCGGCGACCGTGCCGGCGGCCGGTCTGAACGCCTCGGTGTAGTCCCACGGCTCGGTCGAGCCGGCGACGGCGCTGGCGTACAGGTAGCCGTCGGTGCCGGCGCGAAGCCGGCGGACAGCGTCGCCGGTACGCCAGTAGACCCAGGTGTCCTCGGCGGGTTGGCTGCTCGCGGCGGTGCCGTCGACAGCGGGCCGACCGGTCATCAGGACGAGGTGGTCGGGGTCGTGCGACGCGCCGGCCACCCGGGTGGAGAGGCTGACCACGCAGCGGGTCAACGGCGCGGCGGCGTCCTGGCCGGGCAGCCGCCACCACAGGGTCTGGATCGCCTTCTTGGCGTTGCCCGGCTGCCAGGAGAGGCTGACCTCGCCGAGGTTCGCGTAGCCCACCACCTCCTTGCCGTCACCCCATTTGCCCAGGTAATCGTCGTGGTTCTCGGTGGCCGCCAGGTACTGCCCGAGGGCCGCCGAGCGGTCGCCTGTCGGCGGGTAGACCGGTCGCGGCGAGCCGGGGCGGGGCGGGATCGTCGGGTCGGCGGCGTCGTGCTTGGCGAAGCTCAGGTCGTAGGACCAGTCCGGGGTACTTGTGACAGTGCGCAGCGGCCCGGTCTCGGCCACTGCCGGGGTGCCGCTCACCGTCCACGGCACGCTCCGGAGGTGCCCGGTGATCGTGTCGACCAGCTCGGTGCCGACCGTGAGATTCCCGCCGGCCGGGTTCGCCCAGCCGACCCGGCTGCTGCGGGGCAGCACGTCGGCTGTCACGTCGAAGCCGGTGCCGTGCAGGAACCGGGTCAGCCCGTCCTCGTTGCGCGCCGCGCTGGCCACGAACTGCGCGACCACTCCCCGGGTGGGCACCGGAGCGGTGGCCCGGAACGGCGCCGCGCCCTCGTAGCGCAGCCGAGCGGCGAAGCCGTAGCCGACCTCACCGGAGAGCAGGACGATTCGCTGCCGGCGGGTGGCGTCCGGTCGTGCGGCGCCCCTGTTGAACAGTCGGGACAGCAGCTTCTCGTACCCGGCGCGTTGCAGCCCCCAGGCCTCGCTGTCCACGGTGGCCCGGCCCCGGTAGCGCTTGCCGAGTAGCTGTTGCGCGAAGTCGGAGACGAACGGGTAGCCGACCACAGGTGTCGCCGAGACCACGAAGGTGGCGGCCTCCGGGCCGAGGTCCGGCGGGTCCAGCACCTGTTCCTTCAGGGCGGCGTCGCCGTAGAGCAGGGCGGGCGGGTCGCCCGCCCCGCCGAGGAAGACCCGCATGGTCCGGGTGTCCAGCACGATGAGTTGGTGATTGGCCGACTCGACGTGGTAGTGCCAACTCAGCGCGCCGGCCGGGCGCAGCGGTACGCCGCTGTTGAAGCCTGTGGGCAGGCCGACGCAGGTACGGATGGCGGCCGAGGTGTCGTTCTCGGTGCCGTCCCACCCCGCGACAGCGGCGAGCAGCCGCCGGCCGGGTTCACCGGCCGGACCGTCGGTGGCGAACCGTTCCGGCGTGTTCCCCCAGCCCTGGCAGAGGGCGTACGCGGTGAGCGCGTTCTGCATCACCCGCCGGCCCAGCCCGCTGGCGTCGCCGGTGGTGGCAAGCGCCTTCTCGGCCCAACTCTGCGTGGAGAACCAGTCCTCGCTGACCTCGTGCTCGCCGAGCACCAGGTAGGTAGGGGTGTTCGCCAGCACCCGGCGGACCGCGCCGACGCTGGATCGGAACTCCAGCACCGCCGCGCGCTCGTCGGCGAATGTGTCCCGCCGCTGCTTGGCCGGGCCGTACCGGGCCATGGTGGCCCAGGCGTCGGTGAGCCCGGAGTCGGTGAGCGACCGTTCCAGCAGCGCGTGCTCGTCCGGGTGCACGTCGGCGAACTCCGGCAGGGTCTCCGGCCAGAGCACGTCGGACCAGACGAGCAGGTACATCGCCCAGAACTCGGCAAGCGACAGCAGGTGGCTCTTCGCCGCCGCGGCGGTCAGTCCGGCCGCCCCGGTGACCAGATCCTGCCGGTACCCGGGACGCAGTCGGAGGTCCGCGTCGACGACTCCGGGCAGCGCCTCGGGGCCGGCCTTGAGGGTCTGTCCAATCCCGGTGACGACCGCCAGCAGCGGATCGGCGACGTCGTCGGCGTAGATCTGGCTGCCACTGAGCACCAGTTGCTGCGGCCGGGCGAGAGGGTCGGCGACGTCGGCCCGCAGGATCTCGTCGAGCACGGCGAGCGCGTCGTCGCCACCGCCGTGCGGCTTGCGGCAGGAGGTGTGCACCACGCGGAGGCGGTTGAGGTCCTGCGGCGGGGTGGCGAAGCTCGGCAGGCTCGGCGCACCCGGCCCGGCGTAGGTGAGGGCAGCGCGGGCGGCGGGCGTCGTCGCGGCGACCACGCTCGGGGAGTACAGCCGAGGCTCGGTGGCCGGTACCGGCACGGATTCGTCGCCGGGGGCGCCGAAGAACACGTCGTACCGGTAGAGGGTGCCTGCCGCCAGCGGCGCCGCGCCGGTGGCGGTGACAGCGACCAGGTGGCAGTTGGCTGCCACCTTGACCGTGTTGCGGCTGCCCTCGCCGACCTGGGTCACCCCGACCCCGTCGGCGTCCGACGAGTAGACCCGCAGGGTGACCTTGCGGGGTTCCCGCAGCGCCAGCCACACGGTGACGGACGTGCCGTCCACCCGCCGCAGCAGGGGGCCGGCCAGCACCAGCGGAAGGCTGGCGAGCGGGCGGGGCTGCCAGGTCACGCCGACCTCCACGAGCCCGAGTCTGCGGCACCGAGCCGGTCACATATGTCCACAGTGGACATGTCTGTTGCACTGGATCCCTTCACACGCCACCCATTCCACGCTCGCCGACGTCCGGAGCGTTCAGTCAACGCTGGGTGACCAATGAGTAACATCGTTCGATTGCCGCTCAACTCGCAACCCTTCGTTTGACAACCAGGGGCCTTTTGCGGGCGGCCGACCTACCGATCGGTCGCCTGCTCCTCAACCTGTCCGGCCCTCCTGCTGCAAGGAACCCGACTAGCCCTTGTGGACGGAAATCCGGAGCACACAGCCTGGTGGCGGCCGCTGCCGGGACGGTTCGTCTCCCGCGCCGCGCCGCCGGCAACCACACCTCTGGGAGGACGACATGGACGAGGCACCCGACATCGACGAGCCCGACGTCACCCACAACGGCGAGGACGACGACCCGGGCAGCCTGATCGGCGAGGAGATCGAGTACGACCTCGGGCCGGACGACGACCCGGGCATCGATCCCGGCGGAGATGAGCCGGACGACGGCGAAGAACCGCCGCCGGGGCTGCGCCCGCCGGTCCGGCTCGCCCCGGTGCTGGTGTGCCTGCGAAACGAGATCAACGCCCGCTGGCCGAACCGGGACCGCGCGTCGGACGGCTGGATCGGCGACGCGGCTCACCGGGCCACGAAATCGGACCACAACCCGGATCAGGACAACTCCGTCAACGCACTCGACGTCGACCGGGACGGCATCGATCCGCAGCTGGTGGTGCGTCGGGCCATCGCTCACCCGTCCACCCAGTACGTGATCTTCGACCGGACGATCTGGAGCCGTACCCGCGGGTTCACGCCGTCCCGGTACACCGGGTCGAATCCGCACACCAAGCATCTGCACGTCAGCGTCAGCCACTCCCCGGCCCTGGAGAACAGCAGCCGGGCCTGGGGCATCGACACCGGGGTGACGACCACTCTCCTGAAGCTCGGCGATCGGGTGCTGCGTACGGGGTGCACGGGTGGTGACGTCCGCGAACTCCAGGGCCTGGCTAACACGCTCGGGGCGAAGCCGAAGCTCACGGTGGACGGCGACTTCGGCAGCCGGACCGAGGCGTGGGTCCGCGACTTCCAGAAGGCGAAAAAACTCACCGTCGACGGCGTGGTCGGACCGAAGACCATGACGGCACTCCGTGCGGCATCCAAGCCCACACCGGCCAAGCCCTCGACGCCCGCCAAGCCCTCGGCGCCGGCGAAGCCGATGACAAAACCGCCTGCTCAACCGCGGCGGGAGCCCGGCTCCCGTACCCTGCGCCAGGGAGCGACCGGCGACGACGTCGGCTTCGTCCAGCGGTTCATCGGCGCGCGGCGGTGCGGCGCGGCGGACGGAAAGTTCGGCGCCCGGACCGAGGCCGGGGTCCGCTGGTACCAGAAGATGCAGGGCCTCACGGCCGACGGCGCGGTCGGCCCGCGCACCTGGCGCAAGATGGGAGTGACGGTCCGATACTGACCTGCGCCTCGGCGGGGGCAGGTGGTCGCGCCCGGTCATGCGGCCTGCCCCCTCGCCGGTCGCAGGGATCGACCCGGTCGGTCCGACGGCACGCCGAGGGCGGCCGACAGATCCTGCCCGACCCGGTCGATCCCGTCGACCGCCGCCAGGGCGAACACGAAGCGGTCCGGCCGCAGCACCGCCAGGTCGGCGCTGTGGCGGCGCAGCCACCCGCCGAGCACACCGTCGACGTCGACGACATCGACCCGGTCCGGCTGACCGTCCGCGGATGGGCCCGGCAGGTCAGTCACCGGAGTGCCGGCCGGGTGAACGGCGACGAACCGCACCGGCAGCCCCCGCCACTGCGGCCCGAGCGGACCGCCCGCCGTGGCGGGGCCGAGTACGACGAAGCCGTCGCCGAGCGCCTCGTCGAGCAGCCCCGCGCCGGGGGAACCCGGCATGAGGATCCGGGGCTGGGGAAACATCGTGCCGACCACGCCGTCGCGCCGGCCGCCGGCCATCAGACCCCGCCGGTAGGCCGGGACCGGCTTGAACTCGAACCGCTCCACGAACCGCCGTACCCGGGGGACCGTCTGGACCGCCCGGAGCACGGTGTCCCGCATCCAGGCGGTGGCCCGGTTGCGGGCCAGGAAGACGCGCCCGAGCCGGACGCTCGTCTGCGCCATCTCCACTGTGTGCGGGCGCCGCTCGGTCTCGTACGTGTCCAACACCGTGGCGCCGGCGGCGCCGGACAGCACCAGAGCCAGCTTCCACGACAGGTTCGCCGCGTCGCGCAGACCGCTGCACAGGCCCTGGCCCAGGAACGGCGGCATCTGGTGGGCCGCGTCACCCAGCAGGAACACCCGGCCTTCTCGCCACCGTTTGGCGATGAGGTGGTGGAAGCTGTAGACCACCGCCCGGGTGACGTCGAACCGGTCCGGGTCGACGTACGGCGAGACGAGCGCCGCGATCATGTCCGGGCGCCGCATCTCGGCTTCGGTCTCCCCCGGGCGCAGCATGAACTCCAGCCGGTAGCTGCCGGCCGCGCCGGGAGACACGAACGCCGGGCGCCGCCAGTCGCAGACGAACCGGGTGTCCCTGACCCGCACCGCGTCGGGCGGCACATCGCCGGAGACCGCCAACCACGGCTCGGCGTAGCTCGCACCGCCCAGCGGGATCCGCACGGCGGCACGGGTGGCGCTGCGGGCGCCGTCGCATCCGAGCACGTACTTCGCGCGGACCACACGCCGCTGGCCGGTGCCCACCTCGGACAGGAGCACTGTCACCCCGTCCTGGTCCTGCTGGAGACCGACCAGCTCGGTGCCGAACGAGAGCTGGACGTGCGGGAAGCGGTCCAGCCCGGTCCGCAGCGTCTGCTCCAGCCGTGGCTGGTCGAAGAAGCGCAGCGGAGCGTGCCCGTACCCGAAATCCGTCTCGGACAACGCCATCCGGGCGAAGACCCGGCCCACGCGGTTGACGTACTCGACGAGCGGCGGGGCGATCGTCTCGCCGCGTATCTCGTCGAGCAGGCCGGCCTGCTGGTAGATGCGCAGCGCCTCGTCGTCGCAGGAGAAGGCCCGCGGCTGGCCGTGCGGGGCCGCGCTGCGCTCCACGACGAGCGTGGTGACGCCGCGGGCGCCGAGCAGGTTGGCGGTGAGCGCACCTACCGGCCCGCAGCCGATGACGGCCACGTCGACATCCTGGACCGGGTGGTGGGCCGACGACTGAACTGGACGCATGGCGGTGCCTCTCGGAACACGTTCCCGTGGGGACGGCACCCGGCCGTCCTCCTCCGACGTGAACCAGGGCACCAGGCCGGCGTGGAGAAGGTGTGGAGACGGCGTGGAGGCGGGCCTCCAGGCCGGGTCAGAAACCGGCGAACCGGGGCAGCAACAGCCCAGCCCCCTGCGCGGCGGCGATCCGGGCGCCGAGGTCCCACTCCGTGCGGTCGCGGCGGGCGACGCCGCGGATGCGGTGCAGTTCCGCGGCGAACACCCGCTCGCCCAACCGCTCGGCCACGGCCAGCGCCTCCTCGGCCAGCGTCGCCGCGGTCTCCGGGCGACCGGCGGTCAGGTACGCCTCGGCCATGGCGCAGAGCGTGATGGTCCGGGTGGACCGCAGCCCGGGACGGTAGATTTCGTGACCTGCGGCGCGCATCGCTTCGAGCCGGCCGTGGTCGCCGCCGCGCGCGGCAGCCCACTCGATGAAGAACGCGCCTGTCGCCATCATGTGCGGCAGCCCGGTGGCCTGTCCGATGTTCCGGCACCGCCGCCCGGCGGCGTCGGCCGCGGCGACGTCGTGTTCCTGCATCGCCAGCCAGGCGGCGTAGAGTGCCGCGTTCGCCCGGCCGTACGGGTCGTCCATCTCCTCGGCGAGCGCCTCGGCGTCGGCGATGTCCGCCCAGGCGCCGGAGGGGTTGCCGCGCACCGAGCGGACAAGCGCCCGGAAGTTGTGGCAGCCCAGGACCGGACGCCTGCCGACCTCGCGGCGCAGCAGCCCACGATCGACGGTACGCAGCCGGTCGATCGCGGCGGTGAGCCGGCGCTCGCCGTCGGCCGGTCGTCCGGTGAAGTAGCCGACCGCGCCCAGCAGGTACTCGCCGGCCACGGCGATCAGCCGGCTGCCGTCGTCCTCGGCCCGTACCAGCCGCTCGGCGAGGTCGGCGCAGATCGCGAACTCGGCCCGGTTGGCGGCCAGCTCGCCCAGTGCCCAGAGCGCGGAACGGATGTCGGCGTCCGGCCCCACGAGCGTCAACAGCTCACGGGCGCGAGCGCAGACCTGGTCGACCGCGTCGCTGCCGACGCCTACCGTCATCTGCAACAGCGACGCGCGATGCAGATGGACTGTCAGCTCGGTGAACGCCCTGTCGGGCGAGACCTGCGCGGTAGGGGCCAGCCGGTGCGCGGCGCGCTCGAGGTGACCGAGCGCGTCCTCGTAGGCGACCCGCCGGGTCGCGTCGTCGGCGGCGAGCAGCGACCACCGCAGGTGGTCCTCGCCGTGGCCGATCCCGATGGCCTGACCGTAGTGGTGGGCCAGCTCCGCCGGTGCGACGTCGGCGGTCCGTTCGTAGGCAAGGGCCAGCCGGGCGTGCAGCGCGGCCCGGTGCGGCGGGAACAGCTCGGCGTAGGTGACCTCGGCGATGAGCGGATGGCGGAAGGTGACCGCGCCCGGTCCGGCCTCGGTCACCAGTGCGGACGTGTACGCCGGGACGAGCTGCTCGGCGACCGCCGACGCTGAGGTGTCCAACGCCGCCGCCAGCACCTGGAGGTCCAGGTCGTGTCCGGCAACGCTGAGCAGGTCGAGGCAGCGCCGGACGGGGTCGGGCAGCCCGCCGAGCCGCAGCCGGAGGGTGTCCCGGATGCTCGGCGGCAGCTCCCCGGCATCCACCGGGTCGGTCCGAGACCTGAGCAGCTCCGTGATGAAGAACGGATTTCCTCCGGTACGGGTGACGAGTCGGGCCACGGCCGGCTCCGGCGGTGACACTCCGGTCCGGTCCCGGACGAGGTCGGCAACCGAGAAGGCGTCCAGCCCGGCGAGCCGCAGCTGACCGAAACCCCAGCCGCGAGCCAGTTCGGCGACCGTCGCCACCAGGACCGGATCGTGGTCGTACGGCCGGAGGGTGGCGACCACGAGCGCCCGCGACGCCGACAGATCGGCCGAGAGGAACCGCAGCAACAGCAGCGAGTCCGGGTCTGCGGCGTGCAGGTCGTCAAGCACGACGAGCAGGCCCCGCCGCCGGGCCACCGCGTGCACCAGTTCCGACACCGCCTCGTACACCTGGAACCGCGCCGTCGGGTCGAGTCCGCCGCTGTCGGCGGAGCCGGCCAGCGACCCGGCGGCGAACCCGTCCAGCCGGCTCGCCGAGCCTGTGGCGTTGGCCTCCGGCATCGCCACGAGCGCGCGGACGACCTGGCTCCACAGCCAGAACGGTGGCGCCTGCCCGACGTCGGGACAGCGGCCCCGGACCACCGGAACGCCGCTAGCGGCGGCCTGCGCGCCGAGTGCCGCGGCGAGGCTGGTCTTGCCGATGCCGGCCTCCCCCACCAGGGCCAGCATCCGCCCGCCGTGCCGGTTGGCCGCGTGCAGCGTCTCCCGCAGCCGCGCCATCTCCGCGCTGCGACCCACCAGCGGGTCCGCGTCCCGGTCCGGCGACGCGCCGGCCCCCGCCTGGTCTCGCCCGGACGGCCCGCCCTCACGCTCACCTGCCTGCGCTCCAGGCTCGGTCGGCAGGGGTTCGGGCTCGGTCGGCCTTGGTCCGGACGGCTGCGGATCGCGCTCGCCCGCCTGCGGTTCGGGCTCGACCGGCCGCGGTCCAGGATCGCTCGGCCGCGCTCCGGGATCGGTCGGGGTGGGCGGCGCCGGGCTCGACCCGGTCTCGGCGGCAGGCGGCGCGGTGCCGGCCACCTGCACAGCCTGCCTACCGAGCGTCGGCGCAGGACCGGTCTCCGCCGGTACGGCCTGCTCAAGGATCAGCCGGTACGCCGCCCGTATCTGTTCGCCGGGATCGAGCCCGTACTCGCTGGCCAGGACCCGGCGCCCCTCGTCGAAGACCGCAAGCGCCTCGCTCTGCCGGCCGGACCGGTACAGCGCCACCATCAACTGCGCCCGCGCCCCCTCGCGCAACGGGTGTGCCGCCACGAACCGACGCAGCTCGGCCAGGAGCGTCGCGTGCCGACCGGCCACGACAGCGGCGGTCAACCGCCCCTCCTCGGCGCTCAACCGCAGTTCAGTCAGGCGTGCCGCCTCCGGGCGCACCGCAGCCAGCTCGGCGACGCCCGCGAGCGGATCGCCCCGCCACAGCGCCAACGCCTCGGCGTAGCCGGACTCGGCGGTCGCCGGCTCCCCGGCCGCGAGCGCGTCCGCCGCCCGATCCACAAGACTGCCGAACCGGATCGCGTCGATGGCTTCGATCTTCACCCGCAGCTCGTACCCTTTGGGGCGGCTACGCAGGAATCGCGCCGGCTCGCGGTGGGACCGCTCGGGCTCCAGGACCCGACGCAACCCGGCCACGTACGTACGCAGCGTCATGTGGGCGCTGGCCGGCGGTCGCCCGTCCCACAGCGCCTCGACCAGCCAGTCGGCGGCGACGAACCGGTTCGGCCGCAGCACGAACAGGGCCAGCAGCGCCTGCTGCTTCGGACTTCCGAGGGCCACCACCCGCCCGTCCCGGACGACCTCCGGCGGACCTAGCACCCGGAACTGCACGCCATCACCACAACGACGATCCCCACCTGTTCAGAGCCGAGTATGGCAGCGGCGGGTCGCGCCGGACATCCGCGACCCGCCCTCCATTGTGTCGTGTCGTGCCACCAGCCCGGTGAAGCTCCAGGTTCGGCCCGACCCGCATCGAGGCTGGCGCTACCCGTGGGCCTACTGCACCTCGAGGTGGAAGTTGAAGACCGCGCTGTTGCGGACGAGGACGAAATTCCACTTCTCGCCCGTCTTGAGCACGTCCGGCTTGGATTCCGGATACCGCTCCAGGAACCACTGCTCGAGCCGCTGCGCCTCGGCGAGGGGCAGCACTCCGACGTCCCCCACCTCCGCCGCGCGGTGCCGATCCGGGTTGCAGCCGGCGTTGAACCGGTAGCTCGTGTCCCGGTTCCACCGGCCGCAGCCGAACATGGTGACAGTTACCGGACCGGACTGCTTGAACTCCAACTGCGGGACGGCAGGGTCGGCGACGCCCGCCTCGCGCGGCGTCTCCAGCGACGGGAACGGCACCGCCACCGTCTCGATGATCGCCTGTGACGCCCAGTTGAAGTCAACCTCGAACGGCATGCCCATCCCCCTGCCCGGAGTTCCACGCCCGCCGGCCAGTCGTGGCGGCACGTCGACGTGATCCATCATCGGCCCGATCCGAGGTCGGATGGCGCGCACTGTCCGTGCTCGGACACTGCCGCGCAACCGACAGCGCCGACGATTTGCGCCGGCCTCCGCGGGCCACGCGCCGGCCTGAGTGATGGGCGTCGATCAAGCCGGCGCTCGGCAGCGGGTCAGGGCGTCCAGCGCACGCCCGGGTTCACCCTTCCGGACCAGTCGAAGACGGCCATGTTGTCCCACTGGTTGCCGGTGCCGTTGATGTTGGCCGGGTCCCAGCCGTTGCCGTTGACGGCGTACCAGGTCGGTTCCCAGTAGAAGACCCCGATGGCTCCCGCGTTGCGGGCGGTGTTCTGGACCCAGTCGAACTCCTGGGCCTGCCCGGCCCAGGTCGCGCTGATCCCGTCGCATGTCGCGTCGCCGATGGCGTTCGGCTCGCTGTCCGCGTTGTTCCGGGTGAAGGGGTACGCGGTCTCCACGATCACCACCGGCTTCCCGTAGCGGCCGCGAACGTCGACGATGTTGTTGTAGAGGTTCGACAGGCTGCCGTGCCACATGCAGTAGTACGACAGTGCCGTCATGTCCCACTGCACGCCCTGTGCGCGGATGCCGTCGTAGAACCAGCGGGCGTTGGCGTTGCTGTCGGCGTTCGCGGTGTGGATCATCACGGGGATGCCGCTGCCGCACGCCTTTGTGGCGTTGTAGCCCTGCTTCAGCAGCCCGGCCAGCGGGGCGAAGTCGTTGTTGACGACCTTCCCCTCGTTCCACAGCATCCCGACGTTGATCTCGTTGCCGATCTGCACGCTGTCCGGAGTGGTGCCCTGCCCCCTGAGGCTGGCGCAGACGTCGTAGGTGAAGGCGTACACGTCGTTGCGCAGTTGGCTCAGGCTGTGGCCGGCCCAGGCGGCCGGCTTGTACTGCTTGCCCGGGTCGGCCCAGGTGTCGGAGTAGTGGAAGTCGATGAGCACCTTGAGACCCATCGCCTTGGCCGCCCTCGCCTGCCCCAACACCTTGCTCTTGTTGTTGTAGCCACTGATCGGGTTGTTCCAGACGCGCAGCCGTACGTAGTTGACGCCGACGGACTTCAGGATGTCCAGCGGGTCGCGGGCTGCGCCGCCGGCGTCGTAGTACTTCGCGCCCAGGTCGAGGCTGCGCTGCAACGAGGACACGTCGGCGCCCCGCATGCTCAGCGTGTTCGCGGCGGATGCCCGCGTGCCACCGAGCGTGGTGGAGGCCACGAGGATGCCGGCCGTGACGGCGCCGATCAGGGCCCTGCGAAGGCGGTGGGGTGTGGCCGGATGCGTGCTCACGAGACTCCTTCGCACAAGGGGGACGGGGTCACGCTCAACCCACAGTGCAGGGCGCGCCGTTCAGCGAGAAGCCGGTCGGCGGCGCGTTGCTGGCGCTCCACCGCCCCTGGATGCCGAAGGCCGCGGAGCCCTTCGGCACGATGACGCGGTTCCAGTCGACGTTGCGGGCGGTCACCGTGGCACCCGTCTGGGCGATAGTGGCGTTCCATCCCGAGGTGACCTGCTGGTCTCCCGGGAAGCCGAAGGTGACGACCCAGCCGTCGATCGGTGTCGCCCCGGAGTTCTGGATCGTCACGGTGGCCACGAAACCGCCCTGCCACTGGGACTGGTTCCGGTAGGTCACCTGGCAGGTAGAGGGCGGCGGGGGCGGAGGCGGCGGGGGCTGCGACGATGGCGGCGACGTCGGATCGGACGTCGTGGGCAGCTCGACCGTGTTGGACGCGATCGACACGTTGCCCACCGCGTCCCGGGCCCGCACGTAGTACAGGTTGTGCAGCGGCGTCGGGGCGGGCAGAGATGCCGTGTACGTCGTTGCGCTCACGGTGGCGATCAGCCTTGAGGTGAACCAGCCGTCGAACCGGTAGATGTCGTACCCGAGGACGCCGACGTTGTCCGTCGACGGCGACCAGGACAGCGTGGCGGTCGAGGCGGTCACGGCGCCGACGGTCAGGTTCTGCGGGGCGCTCGGCGGGGTCGTGTCCGGCCCGGTGTCCGTCGCAGGGGTGACCACTGTCAGCACGTCCCCGTAGCTCGACCGGAGTCCGTGGCTGTTCCGGGCAGACACCCGGAACGAGTACTGCCAGCCCGGCCGGATGTAGTTGGTGATCGTGGCGGTGGTGACGGGCCCGACGCTGGCGCTGTAGATGACGTCGCTGAACGCCTCGTAGTACATGATGTCGTAGCCGACGATGGGGCAGCAGCCCGGATTCGAGGCCGTCCAGGTGAGGGTAACCGACGCGGCGCGAACCTGGCTGGCAGCCAGGTTGGTGGGCACGCTCGGCGGGAAGGGCGAGGTGCTCGGCAGGCTCGGCGTGGTGGTCGGCGACGCGGGCCCGGTCGGGTCGGCCGCCCCAGCGGGCGCCGGTGCGACCCCGGGATAAGCGGCGGCGGCCGGTGCCGTGCCGGCGTCGGCCGCCGGTGCGACGCTCAGAGCGGACGCGAGCACCGCCGTCGACAGCGCGGCGGCGGCCAGCAGACCCGGCCGCAGGCGGCGGAACAGCGAGGACGAGAAGACGCCTGTCATACCTCGACGATGGCGCACTACATCGATGATCGCCAATTTATCTCACACCTCGGTCGATGCTCTTGATGGGCTCCCCGTCAGACGACGGTGCGCGACCACTGCTGGTTGGCGCCGGTGTTGCACGTGTACTGCTTGAGGACCACCCCGTCCGCTGTCGACGCGGCCGGCACGTCCACGCACTTTCCGCTGTGTCGTGCCCGGAGCTGGAAGTAGCTGCCGCTGGCGACCATCTGGAACTGCTGGTTGGCGCCGGCGCCACAGGTGTACTGGATGAGTTCGGCACCGTCGGCGGTCGAGGCGCCCACCACGTCGAGGCACTTCCCGCTGTGCCGGCTGATGATGCGCCAGTAGCCGCTGCCGGCGTCCTGGAACTGCCACTGCTGCCATGCGCTGCCGCCGTACGTGTACTGGCCGATGCGCGCACCGTTGTCGGTGTTCGGCTGCTGGACGTCCATGGCCTTGCCGCTGTGCCGCACGGTGATCCGGTAGTACGTTGACGTCCCTGGCGCAGGCGTCGTGGGACCGCCACCGACGGTGTCGCCCCACGCGTACCGGATCTGGTCGGCGCCGGAGGTGTTGCGCACGGTGAGGTTGAGGTCGGTGCCGGTACCGCTCAGGGAGAACATCGAGTACCAGTCGTAGCCGATGGTGCCGGGCTTGCCGCCAAGGGCGGGCCAGTAGGTGCCGCCCATCTGGTTGTCGCGCATGACCTGGGCCATGGCGCGGATGTGCCGCACGAAGTTGTCGCTGCTGCCCGCGTCGGCGTAGTTGCGGCCGTCGTTCATTGGGGCGCCGAACTCGGTCGCGACCGCCCGCGACGCGCAGTTGCCCAGGCGGGTCTGGATGTGGCTCCGGAAGGCGTCGTAGGTCATCGCGCCGTAGAAGAAGGCATAGTGGTGGAAGGACAGCAGCGTCGAGGCGAAGCGGCTGTCGTTGCAGATGTCCCGCAGGTCCTGGCTGAAGCCGGTGCCGCCGATGAGCACCCGGCCGGGCACCGCCGAGTAGTGGTAGCTGAGCCAGTTCGCCGCGACGTTGCGCCACTCCGCCGAGCTGTAACCGTGCGGCTCGTTCATCGGCTCGAAGTAGACGTTCGTGTTCGCCCCGTACGTGTTCGTCACTGTGGACCACATGGCGTTCCACGCGGCGAGGTTCGTGATCCTTCCGCCGGAGGCGGCGCCGTCCTCCCAGTACGCGAGGATGACCTTGAAGCCGCGCGCGGTGGCGGCGTCGATGGCACCTCGGTACGCCTCCCACCACGCCGTCCCGACCGTGTGGGTGTTGATGGGCAGCCGGACGGTGTTGACTCCCATGGTGGAGGCCATGTCGTCGTAGAGGGCGTTGGCCTTGGCCCGCACCGTCGCATTGCTGTCGGAGGCATTCAGTCCCTGCACGACGAGCGGGCCGGTGCTGAAGTTGTCTCCCAGCACCGCCCAGTTCATGCCTCGGAACTGGCTGGTGGCGGCGGTGGCCGGCGACGACGTGACGACGATGACGCCGGCCAGCACGGTCAACGCGGTCACCAGAGTGATCGCCAGCCGCCGTGCCGACCTGATCCGTGTCATGACATGTCCAATCGGTGTGGGCTCGGACGACGTTCAGCTGGTCACGCGGAATGTGGCGTCGGCGCGGCTCTGCGCGTCGGTGACCGGATCGAGCCGGAGCAGGTAGTTGTAGTGCCTGATGTAGCGGTCGGGGTGGCTGTAGGACTGGAACGACGTCCACGACGAGTTGGCGAGGCCGGCGACCTGCCGGAACGTGGCGTCGGCCGCGAAGGTGGTGGTGCCGTCGTTGGCTTCCAGCCGGAAGTCGAACCCGTAGTGGCGCAGGTAGTAGCCCGGGTAGTTGACCGACTGGATGGAGACCGTGCCGGAGCCGGCGAGGCCGGGCACCAACCGCCACTGGCCGTCCTGGGCGGGGCTGACGTTCGCGTCGACGCGGGCGTCGTAGTTGGCGTGCCGCACGTACCGGTCCTGGAGGTTGTACGACTGGATCCGGTTGACAGCGGTGGCGGGCCAGCGGGCGAGCACGCGGCTCTGTTCGGCGGCGGTCAGGTTGAGGATCGATCCGTGGCGTTTCTTGGTGCCACCCAGGGCGTACGAGCCGGACGCCGGTAGCCGGAAGCCGCCCGGGGCCGACGGATCGGTCGTCAGCACGGGCAGGTAGCCGCGCCCGCTGGCGTACTGGTCGAGGTAGAGAACCCACTCGTTGCGGGTGTTGAACTTCATCCACATCGGGCCTTCGACCTGGGCGCCGGTCAGCCCGATGCCGGACAGGTTTCCGAGGGTCGTCCAGGTGCCGAGGATCGAGTTGCTGCCTTCGAGCGTGATCTGGCCGTCCCGGGACGCCCGGACGTAGCGGTAGGCACCGACGCCTGCCGGAACCTCGACGATCTGGGTGTCGATGATCTCCTGGTTGCCGGGTCGGCTGATGTAGACCTGCGGTGTGGTGATGCTGCGGAAGTTTGTCGTCCGCGCGTAGTAGATGCGGTGTTTGGTGACTCCGTTGAGCGGGACGTTCGTCGCCCAGTAGAGGACGTAGTCACCGGTGGCCGGATTCCAGATCGCCTCGGGTGCCCAGGCGTTGCGCCCGTCCGGGATGGCGCCGGCGACGTTCAGCAGCCACGGCGCCGACCAGGTGACCAGGTCGGTGGACTCCCACACGACGAAGTTGCGGCTGCCGTTGTTGATCGCCGTCGACCAGTCCTGGCCGCAGCCGATGCAGAGGTCCGTAGCGATGATCCAGTACCTGTCGCCGCCGGGCGAGCGGACCAGGACCGGGTCGCGGACGCCGCGGGTGCCGATTGGGGAACGCAGGACGAGGCCACCGTTGTTGAGATCCGTCCAGCGAAGGCCGTCGGTGCTGTGGGCGAGGTAGATCTGTTGGTCGGTCGACGACTCTCCGGTGAAGTGCGCCATCAGGTATCCGACGGTCGGGTCGAGCGCGGACGCCTGCTTCGGCGTCGCCGCCGACCAGGTGGTGAACAGCAGGCACGCGGCAACCGCCACCGCACACAGCCGGGAGAGGGCTCTCGACATGGTGTTTCTCCTTCGCGGATGGCCATACGAGTCAGCTGGAGGAGAGCACGAGCATCGCGTCCCGGATGATCATCTATGTTAGCGCTAACAAGATCATCCCGGTTGGGATCATTGACCACCGGGGCCTGGGCCACGGCGACCGGCAGTGGAGCGGTTGCTTTTTCGGCACATCACGCGAATCGCGGCGCATGTTTTGCGCTTGTTACCTTCGCGTTGCGAACAGTGTTAGCGATCGCATCGATGCGTGTCAAGAAATCAACACACCGGCATGGAGCAGGGCCGCGAGGCCGTCGGTGGAGGCCCACCGACGCCTCAGCCCGCATCGCCGCGGGCACCAGGCACGCCCGGCCCAACGGCCCGCAACCTGCCGGACACAGCATTGACACACTTCTCTGCCTGATCTAGCGTCTGGCCGAACCGATTCGACCACCGACTGGTCCCGCATGGGCGGCGAGACCGGTGGCGGGATCTGGTGCCGATGAGCCGGCCGGACGCCGTGCACAGCGCGTCCTCTCGGGCTCCGTTGCGGCAAGTGGTCAGCGGAGGCACCCGGACACGACGCCGCGCATCTTTCACCTGTGGATCAATCCGTGCCGAGTGGCGGGAGCCCCATCATGACAAGACGTAGACCCCTCCTTCGTTCTCTGGCGACGGCCGCTGCTGTCGTCGTGGCCGTGGGCGCGACAGCACTGGCCGGCGGTGTGCGCGGCACCGCGTCGGCCGCGAACGTCGCGGTGGCCGCGGCCACCGCCGGGTGCGGCAAGGCACCCACGTTGACAAGCGGACAACGGTCCATCCAGAGCAGCGGCCAGAACCGCAGTTTCATCCTGAGGATCCCTGACAACTACGACCGGAACCACGCCTACCGGTTGATCTTCGGATTCCACTGGAACGGCGGCACCGCCAACGACGTCGACTCCGGCGGGTCGGACGGGGCGGCCTGGTCCTACTACGGGCTACGGCAGCAGGCGAACAACAGCACCATTTTCGTCGCCCCCCAGGGCAACGGCAACGGCTGGGCCAACCCCGGAGGCCAGGACGTCACCTTCGTCGACGACATGATCAGGCTGATCGACGCCGACCTCTGTGTCGACACGACGCAGCGCTTCGCGCTCGGCTTCAGCTACGGCGGAGGCATGAGCTTCTCGCTCGCCTGTTCCCGAGCCGGTGTCTTCCGCGCTGTCGCGGTCTACTCGGGCGGGCAGCTCAGCGGGTGCAGCGGCGGCACCGAGCCGATCGCGTACATGGGAATCCACGGCCTCGGGGACTCGGTGCTCAACATCTCCGCCGGACGGTCTCTCCGGGACAGGTTCGTGCGGAACAACGGATGCACCGCACAGAACCCACCCGAGCCGAGGTCGGGCAGCCTGACCCACATCACCACCACCTATTCCGGCTGCCGCGCCGGCTATCCGGTGGTGTGGGCCGCCTTCGACGGCGGGCACACTCCCGGCCCGGTCGACGGCGGCGGGGACAGCGGCGCCAGGACCTGGACCAAGGGCGAGGTGTGGAGGTTCTTCACCCAGTTCGGCAGCACCGACCCCACGCCCGGCCCCACCACTGCGCCCCCGACCACGCCGCCCCCGAGCGGCACGTCGACCCTGCGCAACACGTCCTCCGGACGGTGCCTAGACGTCAACGGCGCCTCCCAGACCAACGGAACCGCGGCGATCATCTGGGACTGCCACGGCCAGACCAACCAGAGCTGGACCTCGACCGCTTCCCAGGAGCTGCGGGTCTTCGGCGGCAAGTGCCTCGACGTCAGCGGCGCCGGTACCGCAAACGGCAGCCCGGTGATCATCTGGGACTGCAACGGCCAGTCCAACCAGAAGTGGCGGCTCAACGCCGACGGCTCGATCACCGGAGTTGGTTCGGGCCGGTGCCTGGACGTGGTCGGCAGCGGCACCGCCAACGGGACACGGATCCAGATCTGGGACTGCACAGGCGCTGCCAGCCAACGATGGAGCCGAGGCTGACCCGCCGAGCGCCCCGGTAGGGCGACGATCCCACGGAGTTTTCTTCCCATAGGGAGGCTCAACTGTGTTAGTTCGTAAACTCTCCACCCCCTGGATAGGGGCGGCACTGACGCTCATGACCCTGGTCGCCGTCGGAGCGTACGTCCTCACGACCGCCGCGTCGGCGGCCGCGGCCACCACTGCCGGCTGCGGCAGGGCGCCCGGGCTGAACAGCGGCACCCACACCATCCAGAGCAGCGGGAAGAGCCGCAGCTTCATCCTTCGGCTGCCCGACAACTACAACAACACCTACGCCCACCGGCTGGCCTTCGGGTTCCACTGGTTGGGCGGCACGGCCGAGCAGGTGGCGTCGGGTGGCACCGACGGGGCCGCGTGGGCCTACTACGGCATGCAGTCGCAGTCGAACATCACCACGATCTTCGTCGCCCCGCAGGGCATCGGTAACGGCTGGGGCAATTCCAATGGTGAGGACGTGACCTTCACCGACGACATGATCCGCCTGATCGACAACGCGCTCTGCGTCGACACGACACAGCGTTTCTCGGTCGGGTTCAGCTACGGCGGCGCGATGAGCTACTCGTTGGCGTGTTCCCGACCGACGGTGTTCCGGGCGGTCGCGGCAATCGCGGCTCCCGGGCCGATCAGCGGATGCAGCGGCGGCACGCAGCCGGTCGCGTACCTGGGAATCCACGGCATCAACGACAACATCTCCAGCGGACGGTCCCTGCGCGACAGGTTCGTCCGGAACAACGGCTGTGCCGCGCAGAACCCGCCGGAGCCCGCACCGGGCAGCCGGACCCACATCACCACCGCCTACTCGTGCCAGAGCGGTTATCCGGTGGTGTGGGCCGCGTTCGACGGCGGCCACCAGCAGGGCCCCGTGGACGGTTGCGCCGGCTGTGAGAGCGGCGCGCGGAGCTGGGTCAAGCAGGAGGTGTGGCGGTTCTTCACCCAGTTCGGGTCGAATCCGCCGCCCACCACTCCCCCGCCGTCGACCCCGCCGCCCGCAGGGCAGAACGTGCTGATCACGGGCAGTCAGTCCGGCCGGTGCATCGACATCCCCAACGCCAGCACGAGCAACGGCGCCCGGGCGCAGCTGTGGGACTGTCACGGCGGGACCAACCAGCGTTGGACCCATACCGCCAACCGCACCCTTACCGTCTACGGCAACAAGTGTCTGGACGCCAGTGGAGCCGGTAGTGCCAACGGCACCGCGGTCATCATCTGGGACTGCAACGGCCAAGCCAACCAGCAGTGGAACCTGAACTCCAACGGCACCATCACCGCGGCCCAGTCAGGGCTGTGCCTCGATGCCGTCGGCGCCGGCACTGCCAACGGGACGCAACTTCACCTCTGGGCCTGCCACGGTGGCGCCAACCAACAGTGGAGCACGCGCACCTAGCACCGCATCAGGCAGCGTCGACCACGCGCCGCCCGGCCGCTGTGCCGGGCGGCGCGCGGCCGTCAGGCCACGTGCTCCGATCGCGAACCGCCTCCCGGCCGCCGCCCGTCGGCGGGGAACAGGAGGTCTGTCGTGTGCTGCCTCAGAAGGGAGGCGCGTCCTCGCCCATCAGCGCCAGCACGGTGCCGCCCTTGCCCTGCTTGAGGCTCTGGACCACCACAGTGCCGGTGCTGCCGTCGGGCAACTCCAGACTGAAGGTCTTTCCGACCGCGTTCTTGGGGCCGTTACCGGCGCTGTTGGCGGGCCGGAAGTCGCCAGCCCACGGTGCGATCCCACCCCTGCGGGCGGGCTCGGCGAAGAGCGCGACGGTGCCGGGGGTCCTGGTGCCGTCGGACGAGAGAAGCACTGAGGCACTGCGATAGGTAGCCATATGCGGCAAGGCTATCCCGGACCGCGCTCGTTTGCGCCACGACATCCGTGCGGCCGTACGGACGGCCACGGAAGCGATCTCCTGCGGTGATCTTCTCGGAGCAGGGAGGTGGCCCACGCAGCGGCGCCCCTGACCAGGCGCGACCGGGTCAGGGGCACCGCCTGCCGTCAGCAAGAGCAGAGGAGGACTACGTGCCTCTGCCTCACCCGGCGTACCTGAACGTCAGGATCTCACCGGCGCCTTACCCTTGCCCTTGCCCCGACCCCGGTGCTGGAGTGTCGACTGGTTGCTCGACTCCCCCTGCTGGTACGCGTCGAACTCCTGCGGGGCGTATGGCGCGGTCATCCGGGCGGCCCCGCTTGTCGTCCCGTGCGACCGATGCGACGGCGGCGGGTTGAGCGTCTCGTGCGACCCGTGCTCGCTGCCGGCGTCGGTGGGGTTTGCTGCTTCCCTCCGGCGCTGCACGTTGGCCAGATAGGCGCCAGCCGTGTTCGCGAGTGCGCCAGCAGCGTTCAGGTAACCCGCCGCTTCGATGTTGGCCCTGTTGATGACGAGTTGCGTGGCCGAGGACGCCTGCCGGTCCACGCCGGAGATGATGGTGTAGCCGGCCGCGATACCGGTGGTGAGGCCGACGACGTCGGCGACGTCCCGCGCCAGCAGCGGCACGTCGACCGGCGGCGTGGTGAGGTTGTTGTAGATGCTCTGCCCTCTGTTGTAGATGTCGGAGCCGAGGACAACAGCGTTGCCTGTCGCGATGGCGTACGACACGCCAGCGCTTCGCCCGATCCCCTCGAGCGTGCTGCCGATCGCGTACCCGACCCGGGTCCGGATCTCCTCGTCCTGGACGGCCGCCCACAAACCCGCCGCGGTACGTTGCAGGAGCGTCCCGGTGTCCGGGGCCACCCGGAACGAGGGCGTCCGCCCTGCCTCCAGGTCAGCCCTGCCCGGAACGTTTCCGGTCGAGTACGCGCTGCTGGTCGGGCGGGGCGGCGATCCACTCGGGGTGTGGCTGGGGCTGGCTAGCGGGGAACCTTCGGGGACGACCACCTCGCCGCCGGTCACCGGGTAGGTCCCGAGCTGGAACCCCTCCCCGTTCACGGCGTCGGTGAGCCCGTCGGCGATCTCCTGATCCTCCCTCTGCCACGCCGCAGTGCTCTCGTCCAACTCGCCGAAGGTCGGCGGCGGTGGCGTCACCGGGGCAGGTACGGACGCCCAGTAATCAGCAGATGACGTGGCGAAGACGTCCTGCGCCTCCCGCGCCTCCTCGTAGACGGAGGCGAAGTTGTCGGAGAGTTGCTGCTGCTGCATCAGGGCGGCGAGGTGGTCGACCTGGTCGCTCTGCGCCCATTCGGTCGGGTAGGGGTACATCCCGTACGTCGAGGGCAGGTAGTAGTCGCCGGTCGAGGACGAGCCCATATCGAGCGCGGGACTGTCCTCGTAGGTGTAGGTGTAGGTGTAGGCGTTGTCGTCGCCCTGGTCGCTGGTGCCGCGGCTGGAGCCCTGGTAGCCGCTTCCGTGGTCGTAGGGTTGTCTGGAGTCCTGACTACGTTCCATTTCATCGTCTCCTGACGACGGCGGACGTGGATTCCCGCTCTACGCGGCACCCGGCGCGCCGGTTCAGTCCGGAACGGAGATCTTTTTGAATGGCCCGCCCGCCGTGACCGGCCGTACCCAGGACGGACCCCGGCCGGTCACGGCGGCAATGCCGGCTACCGACCGCGCCCGCCCCGGCGGGCGGGCTGCTGCGGGTTGCTCCCGGCGGGATACCCCTGCCCGGGGTACTCCTGCGCGGGGTACCCCTGCTCGGCGTGGTCCTGGCCCGCGCGTGCCGCGTTGACCTGGGCGAGATACGCGAGCGTCTGGCTGGGGGTCCAGCTGTGCGAGGATCCGGCCTGCTGGGTGACACTGGGCCCCGGGTCCGTCTGCCCCGGTGGCGACGGTGAGTCCGAGACCGACAGATCACTGAACTGTCCCTCGACCGAGGCGCTCCAGGCGGGGTGTCCGTAGCCGAACTGGTCGTAGGCGAAGTGGCCAGGTGCTGCGGGCTCCGCCGTCGGCGACTCCCCTTCCGAGCCCGAACCGTGGGCCGTGGGCAGCATCCGGTCCCCGAACGACAGCGATGCCGCGCCCGCGGGCAGGTAGGGGCCCAGCGCCTCGGCCTGGTCCGACGACGGCGTCAGGGGGGTGGGAGACCAGTTCTCGGGGTACACCGCGAAGCCCTGAGCGCCCGTCGCCAACAGGGTGTCCTGATTCAGTGGCCGGCCGAGGGCAGGGTCCGCGACGCCGTGGTAGGGATGTCCGATCTGGTACACGGCGTGCGCGTCGGCATGGTCCTCGATCGCATCGAGGGTCGCGGTCGCGGTGTTCGGGCTGGCAGTGATGTCCGCCCGCGGATGATTGGCGATCCACGCGTGATCGAGGTACTGGGCTCTGGCTGTGGCCAGATAGTCCCTGCCGTGCGCCCACTTCTGATAGTCGTTGTCGTACGCGTGGGCCTCACGAACCGAATAGTCGAGGGCGCCGAGGGCTCTCGGCTGGTCCGTCCACGCCTCGCAGACAACGCCCTCGGGCGAGGTGGGAGGGCCGAAGTAGACAACCACGTGATCACGAGCGGCGGCTGGCGCGCCGGGTGCGGACGTCACATCGGAGAAGTCCTTTCTCGTGATCACGTCGCCGGTCCCTGTGGCCGGGTCGTAGAGGTCGCGGTGCCCGGCGCAGGCCATCAGGGACGCGAACTCCTCGCAGCCGGCCTCCTGGTAATGCTCTGCCAGCGCCCCCTCCTGACCCATCTCGATCTCCTGGGTCGGCGGATCGAGTTTGGCCTCCGGATTACGCACCTGGGCGTGGAGGACCTCCAGGCTCTGGCCGCCGGTCGCGGCGAAGCGGCCGTGCTGATTGGCGACGTTGATCCGGCCGCGCAGGTCGTCGATCACCTGCTGGGCGTAGTGCTGCCGGGACTCCCTCAGGTCGCGTTCCAGTTCGAATTTTTCCCCGAACAGGTCTCTCGCCCGGTTCAGGTCCGCACGGTCCGCCGGGTTCACCAGCCTGCCGCGCCGGTCGAGTTCCGCGCAGCGCTGCCGTGCGGTCTCGATCAGCGCGCGGACCGGCTCGTCGACAAGCGTCCGGGCATTGCGCTGGTAGCGCTCGAAGCGTCGTGACTCGTGGGATCCGAGGTCCGGCGGGTTGTTGAGCGACGACGCGCGCAGCGCCTCGACGAACCGGTACCGCCCGACCGCCACGCCGAACTCGTTCTCGTGGCGGCTGCTGCTCCACAACCGACGCCTGATCTCCGGCAGACGGTCGATGATCCCGGCGAGTTCCTGACGCCTGTCGTCCAGTGCGTCCTGCTGGAGTCCGATCTCCCACGGTGCGTACCTGACCACTGTTGCCGCCTTCCTGTAGCACGGTGCCGAGCGCGGCGGCACCGTGCTCGTCGCACGCTTTCTGTCGCCAGCACTACGGAGGAAGGCGCGGCGCGGTTCATCTCATAACGGGAGATTTTATCGCTTTCCGAGGCGGCCGCCGAAGCCCTACGACCACCCCGTGCCGAGCTTGGCGGCGGCCCGTTCGGTGATGGCCGCGACCTCCTGCTTGGCAAGCGCCGAGATCCGTCCGGCGTCCGGCTCCTTGTACCAGGGACGCAGCTTGATCACCGCAGGACGGACGCCGGTGGCCAGCAGCAGGGCGGTCCCCTTCGGCAGCGCCCGGATCCGGTCGGCCGGCAACACGCTCTCCTGGCGGTACGAGACGGACCGCGACGAGCCATCCTTGCTGCGCGAGACGCTGACGGTGCTCACGTCGTGCTGGCCGACCAGCTTGGAGATCTTCTCCACGAAGTCGGCGTCGTCGAGGCCCGCGCCGAGCAGTTTGATGGTGGCGGCGCCCCACATGGCGTCCATGCCCGCCTCGCCCCAGACCCGGGACCCCTGCCGGTAGCTCTGCAACAGGGTCACCACGTTGATTCCGCGCGAGCCGAGGTGCGAGTAGAGGTCGGGCAGGTCGGAGATCCGGCAGACGTTCGCCGCCTCGTCGAGCACCGCCGTCATCGGCGGGTCCAGCCGCCCGCCCATCCGCTCGGCGGCGACCACTCCGGCCCGCAGCGTCGCGTCGGCGAGCCCGGCGATCACACCTGCGGCGGAGCCGCCGCCGTCCTTGGAGAGCAGGTAGAGGGTGTCCCGGCCGAGCACGTGCCGGTCCGGGCGGAACTGCGGCAGGTACGGGTCCGGGCTGACCCAGGCCAGGATCTCCGGGTCGAGCAGGCACGCCACGCACTGCCGGGCGGTCTCGTAGATGCCGTCGCGGGTCTCCACAGCCCCGCGTACGGTGCCCTGCAACTGCTCCGCCATCGCCGACATCCCCGCGTCGCGCAGCAGGTCGACAGGGGTGCGGTCGGCCGGGTCGGCCAGCCAGCCGAGCAGGTCGGTGACCGAGGCCCGCCCCCGGGCGGCGGCCAGGAAGAGCGCGGTCAGGGTGTTCTGCGCCGCCGAGATCCAGAAGTCCTTCTTCGAGCTGTCGTCGTTCACCGATGCGACGAAGTGTCCGGCCAGCCGCCGCGCGCCCTCGATCGTGACGCAGTCGGCGAGGATGTCCCACCACATCTCCCGAGGCGCGTGCGCGATGCCCTGCGGGTCGAACGTCCAGACGGTGCCCACGCGTTCCCGTTCGGCGCGGGTCACCGCGTACACGTCGGACTTGTTCGACGTGAGCAGGACCGCACCGCGGGCCCGCAGCACCCGGGGTATGGCGATGCCCGTGGACTTGCCGGCCCGGGGCGCCATCAGGTCCAGCTCCACGTCCTCGTAGGAGGAACGCAGCTCCGGGCCGTTCGGGGACAGGTCGCCGAGCAGGTTGCCGGTCTCGTCCGGCGGCAGGTGCTTCATCCCGGCCAGCGAGGGCCGCAGTTCCCGGGCGCGGGCGGCGATGCCCGCCGGTGCGAGCGATGCGAGATCGCCGCGGCGGGCCAGCCCGACGCCCTGGTTGCGCCGGTCGAGCAGCCAGCGCCCGGCCACCACGACCGGCACGACGAGGAGCGCGGCCACCACGGCCATCCCGCCGTAGACCGCGTACGGGGACGCGCCGGGCCAGAGCGTGTCGAGGTCGCCGGAGGCCAGGGCGAAGTACGAGCCCATTGTGAACGGCGGCGGGCTCCAGCCGTGCCCGGTCACGCCGGCGCCGAGCGTGCCGCCGGTCCAGGCGACGATGAAGAGTCCGAGGTTGGCGAGGACCACCAGGCTGAAGGCCCAGAAGAACAGGTCTGCCCCGCGTGGCGGGCCGGAGGACATCTTCCCGCTCACGCCTCCCACCTCCGGCCGGCTCCGTCGGTCACCTGGGCGTACTCCGGTCGGGTGGTCAGGTTGCCCAGCTCGGCCTCGGCCTCGAAGACGGCCTTGCGGGCCGCCGCCCGCTCGGCGGCCTGCTGCTCGGCGTATCCGTTCTGCACCCAGCGCTGGTTGGTGTCGTGCAGGCGGCGCTCGGTGTCGGTGATGGACACCCGGATCGGGATGCCGGGCCGACCACCCACCTTGATCAGGAACCGACCCCGGCCGGGTGGCTCCTCGTTGCTGCCGCTGCTCGCCCAGCCCGGCGGGGACGACCAGGAGGAGACCAGCTCGATCTCCCTGCGGGACAGGCCGATCACCCGGCCCAACTCGGTCATCTCGGCGGCCGGCAGCCCGGCGCAGGCGACGATCCCGGCCCGCTCCACGAAACCGCGCGCCTTGGCCCGGTCGGCGTCGGTGCCGAGCGCCTCGGCGTCCTTGAGGGTGTGGGTGATCTTCGCGTCGCCGAGGCCGAGCGAACGGTTGAGCCGGGTCAGCGCGTCGATCCGGTCGACGATGCCGGAGGCTGCCCGCAGCGGGCGCCACAACTCGTCGAGGATTGTGAAGAACCAGCGGCGCGGGGCCAGGCCGGCGTCGGCCAGGGCGTGCGCGGCTGCGACCGTGCCCAGTCCGTCAGACCAGGCGGCGAGCATCGCCGCCGCGGTGAGCTGGGTGTCCGACTCGCCGATCCGGGAGATGTCGATGCAGACGGCGGGAGCGTCCAGGTTGATCCGGGTCGAGGTGGTCGAGCCGAATGTGTCACCGAGCGCGCCGTCGAGGATGCCGAGCAGCGACCGGTGCAGCGGATCCACCGCGTCGCGGTACCGGGTCTCCTGCCCCCGGTCCAAGGTCACCGCCCGGACCCGGTCCGGGCCCTCCTCCAACACCCGCAGCAGATCCGGCAGGACCGGGGCAGACCCACTCGGGGTACGTTCCCGCAGGTGCCGAAGGCAGGCGGACAGCACCGCCTGCTCATGGTCGTCGAGGGCCCGGCCGCGCACGATTGTCAGCAGCGCCGCCACCATGTTGAGGACCCGGCCGTGGGTTTCGGCGGCCAGCGCCTGACCGGCCTTGCCGCCGATCCGTTCGGCGGCAAGGCCCATCGCCCCCGGGTCCAGCACGTTGATGCCGCCGACGCCACGGCCGATCGAGATCACCTGTCCACCGAGGGCGCGGACCGTGTCGGCGTAGTCCGGCTTCAGGTCGCCGAGGACCAGCGGCACCACACCTGTGGCGGCCAGACCCACAGCCATCCGGTTGATCAGGGTCGACTTGCCCAGACCCGGCATGCCGAGCATGAACAGCGACGGGTTGGAGATGTACTTCGCCCTGGTGAACCACGAGATCGGGTCACCGCAGACCGTCGCGCCGGTGAAGAGGTGCTGACCGAGCGGCACCCCCGACATCGGCGCGCCGGAGCCGGCCGAGAACGGCCAGAGCCCGCACGCCTGCACCGTGGTGGCCCGCCACATCGTCGGCGCGTCCAGGTAGCCGACCTTGCCGCCGCCCGGGCCGTCCCAGCCGCGTGCCGAGATCGGAAAGTCCCGGCGGGGCCTCTGTGGTTTGACCTTCGCCGGCTTGGGAGCCTCGTCGTCCGGGTCGCCGACAAGGCCCGTGAGCGCCGTGGACGCCCCGGCGTACCCGACCGGCCAGCCGGCACCGAGTGGGGTGTTCACATCGCCTCCTGAAGTTCGTGCGGCAGCATGGTCTGCTCCCAGGGCAGGATTCCGGCCGGCAGGCTGCAACTGAACGCCGCCGCCTGCATCCGGTTGGCCGAACGCATGGAGATCCGGGCGGCACCGGTCAGGTTGCGCACCACCACCGAGGCGTCGTCGAGCTGGTCGGGACGGTCGACGGTGATGGTGAGCATCAGCGAGAACTCGACAAGCCCGGCGCCGGTGGCCTCCTCGGAGGCGGCCTGTTCGGCGGCGCGTACCTCGGCGGCGGCCCGCGCCTGCACCATGCCGCGACCCGAGGTGGCCATGAACTGGGCGGTCCGTCGGTCCGCCTCGACGATCCGGGCGGAGGTGGCCGGGTCGATCGGCCGGTAGAGCAGCGCCACCCGCTTGCGGCGGGTGCCGGCGGAGGCGTCCAACATGGTCCGCAGCACACTGGAGCGGACCGTGCCCCGAGGTGCCAGGGTGAGCAGCCAGGTCCGCGACACCCCGGAGTCATGCTGGTACGCGTCGACAGTCTCCACGGCCGCCACCGGCCCGGCGTCGATCCACTCCAGCCCGGTGCGCCCGTGCTCGGCGCGGACGCTGAGCACGTCGGCGGCGCACGCGGGGTCGTACGCGACCCGGACCACCTCGGCGATCTGCTCGGCCGTGAGTGGCTCGGCCACCCCACCGCCGGCGCTGACCAGCCCGGTCAGCAGGCTCGGCACCCTGATGGCCAGGTCGGTGACGACGTCCTCCGGGTCGCGGCGGGGTCCACCCACTGGCGCGTACGTCAGGGTGATGTACGAGTTCATCTCCGACGACGCCGACGGGTAGTCGTCGACCACCTCCTGCATCACCGCCCGGGCGGCGGGCGGGGCGTCGGCGTCGAGGCGGGGAAGCACCTCGGTCGCCAGCCGGGTGCCCGGGTCGGGAGCGGTCTCCACCACCACCGATGCGCCGCGCAACCCCGGTTCGTGGGCGAGTCGCGACAACCATTCGCCCCACAGCGCCACCCAGGTGTCGACCTGGTCCGGGTCGACGAGCGACCCGCCGTCGGGTTCGCAGCGCAGCACGATCGTGTAGAGGTTGCGGCGGCGGTGGTGCAGCACCCCGAACGCCCGGTCGTAGGCGTCCCGCCCTTCCAGGGCGACCACCCCGCTGAGCATGCCGGGCGGGGCGAACCGACCCTCGGGGCGGGCCGACAGCGGCCCGGAGACGTACAGGTGCTCGCCCCGGGCCCGTCGCCGGGACCAGCCGACGCGCAGCGCCACGAGCTGGTACAGATTGCGGCCGTCCGGGGTACGCACCGCCATGGGAAGCAGGCCCAGCACGAACGGCGTACCGATCACCATCGCCGCCTGGAGCGATGCCAGCGACGCCAGCAGCACCACCACCAGCCCTCCGAAGACGCCGACCGTGCCGAGCAGACCGAACGGGCCCAGCCCGGCGCGGCGTGGTCGGCGCCAGTTGCCGTACGTCGGTTCGATGATGGTCTCCGTCGACATGGACCTCTCCCTCGTCTCTTCTGGTCGGCGGTCGGCCGCCGACCCGCAGTCAGTTGTGGCCCGCGTCGCCGTCGGCGCGTTCCACAGCGCCTGTCACCATGCGGCTGCCGACCCGGGCCGCCTGGTACGACGCTCCGATCACGGCGGCCACCGGCCCGGCGGCTGCCGCCGCTGCGCCGGTGGCGCTCGACGCGGCACCGGCCTGGCTCGGGGCGGGCCGTACGCCGACGCCGTCGCGGCCGGACGCGCCGTCGCGGCCGCCACTCCCGGAGCCGCCACCCCTGCCGTCGCGGCCGGAAGGGCCCGAGGCGCCGCTGGGTGCCCGTGCCCCGGACGGGGCGACGCTGGCTCCGGAGGGCGACGACGCGGAGCTGGCGACCTTCTTCGCACCGGAGGCGATCGCTCCGCCGGCCGCGGAGATGGCGGTGCCGGCCGGGTCGCCGGTGCCCAGCGCCGCCGTGGCCGGGACCACCAGCTTGAGCAGGGCGGGAAGTGCGATGGCCGACAGCAGCAGCACGCCGACCCCGGCTATTCGACTGTGGATGCCGTTCTCGAAGTTGTTTCCCTGCGCGATCATCTGCGAGCCGGCATACATGATCAGGCCGACCGCCGGTTTGTAGAGCAGCCAGGCGACCGTCCAGCCGATGTGCTTACGCCACCAGCCCGCACCCCAGTTGGTCATGGAGGCGGCGGCTGCCAGCGGCAGCGTGCCGAGCAGGAGGATCATCACACCGAGCCGGACGTAGAGCAGCAGGACGTGCACGATCGCCGAGATCAGCAGCAGGAAGGCCAGGACCAGGAGGAGGAACGCCTCCATCCCGGAGCCGTCGTCGATGCACGGCACGCTCTTGATGATGTTCAGGGCGGAGGTGGAGAAGAGGTGCCTGGTGTAGTCGTCGGAGACGGCGGCGGCCTTGATCGCGATCCACGAGCCCGCGCCGGCCACCAGGATCACCCGGAGGAAGCCGCGCAGCGCCACCTTGCCGGCCTCGCCGCGCCGTTCCATCGCCATCTTCGCGGCGGCGAAGAGGATCGAACCGATCGCCAGGTAGACGATGAGCCATTCGACCTGGTCGCTGATCATTGCGGGGACGGCCATTGAGGGTTCGCCGTCGGCTTCCGCCGAGAGGGTGGGCACCTGGTCGGTCAGCTCACCGAAGATCGCGATCGCCCCGGCGAGGATCAGGTTGGCGATGATCCGGACGAACATCCCGACCGGGTTGGTGATGAGCTCGAAGATGTCCCTCAAGCCGTTCAGCGGGTTCGTGTCACACACCTGTCACTGCCTCCACACGCTGAAGCCACGGCTGCTGGCGATCGTGCCGATCGGCTCGAACACCACGCCCACCCGCGACGGCGCGAGCTTCCAGTCCCCGCCGTCCCAGCGCACCTCGATCCGGCTCGCCATGTACGACCCCGCGCCCTGGACGAGTAGCTGCACGGTGGCCGCCTCCGGCGTGTACGCGTCGACCGCGTAACCGGCGTAGTTGCCGCCACCCCGGCGGTTGTTGTTGACCGCCCGGTCGAGCCGGGCAGTCAGCACCTCCCGGCCCTGGCCTGGCAGAACCTGGAGGTCGGCCACGGTCCGCCAGTCGGGGCCGTCCAACTTCACAGGGATGATGTGCGCGGCCAGCACCGCACCGATCGGAGTGTGGGCGAAGCAGCGCAGCACCCCGCCCTCGATGCGCAACGGCCCCTGACTGGCCGAGACCGGCACCTGGTAGCCGAGGTCGACGGCCCGCCAGGACACGTCCGCAGGTGGCTTCGTCGGGGCCGACGCCACTGTGGAGGTCTCCGGGCAGGGCGTGACCGGCCGCTTCGCGGACTCCGCTGCCGGCCGATCGCCCTGGCTGGACCTGTCGTTCCCGCCCAGCCCGGCGATCCAGACCATCCCGGAGAGCAGTACCGCTCCGGCGAGGAAGACCGCCGAGACGATCCACCCCCGTTCCGTCCAGAAGGGCGGTTTTTCGCCGTCGGACCACCCTCGGTCGGCGCCGGTCACTGGGCTCCGCCCTGGGTGGTGCCCCCACCGCCGCCGCTGCCGAGGAAGTAGTTCGCCACCGGCCCGGCGACGGCGATGAGGATGCAGCCGCCGAGGACGAGGCCGAGCCGGGACATGTGCTCGGAACTCTCGCCGCGCTTCACCGAGATCGCCATCATCGTGCCGGTGATCAGCACGCCGGCCACCCCGGCGGCGGTACCGCCCCAGGCGATCAACCCGAGCAGCTTGTTGACCAGGTTGGAGAGTGCGGTCGGGGCGGCAGGCGTCGGGTTGACCACGCCACCGCCTCCGGGCGCCGGCTCCATCGGCAGCCGGGTGAGCACGTGGACGGCGACGGACTGGGCGAGGCTGGTGATCGACATCGGAAAACTCCTTGTGGAGAACTAGCGGATCAGGACGATCGGCGATCCGGGAACGCCCGGTCGACCGGCGGCGAACTGGTCAGAGACCGAGGTCGCCGAAGAACGAGACGAGCGGGCCGGCCGAGGCGCCGAGGACGCAGGCGAGCGCGACGACAACCAGGCCACGGAAGTGTTCGGCTCCCTCGCCGGGCGTACCCCGGTTGAGCTGCAGGGCCATCTGGATGCCGACGATGATGAGGCCGGCCACGGCGGCGGCCGACACGCACCAGGCGAGCAGGCCGAGCAGGTCGTTGGCCGCGGAGACCGGTGTGTAGCCCGGCGGCGGCACGAACGGGCTCGGATCTGCCGCGCGGGTGAACCCGGGGTTCACGAGGTCCTCCCCCGTGTCGCCGGGCCCAGACCTGCCGCCGCGGCGAGCCGTAGCACCGCCTTGGGCAGCGTGCGTGCCTGCCGGCCCAGACGCCATTCCGGCACCCACGGCACCCGGTGCACAGGGGCGACCGAGCGCAGCACCCGGATCCGCCGGGACAGCGCCATCGGCAGCCGGCCAGGTGCGTCGGCGAGCAGCACCAGGCCGGTCAACCGCATGCCCGGTGGGTGCCGACCCTCGCGCAACGCGTTGAGGGCCCGCGACAGTGCCCGGATCCCCTCCGCGTTGGTCCTGCCGACGAGCATGACAGTTGCGGGTTCGGCCAACGCGGCGTCCGGCCATCGGCAGCCGAGGTCGGTACCGCCGAGGAGTCGGGCCAGTGTTGTCGTGCCGGCGCCCCCGTGCGCCGCGATCCAGCCGATCCCCTCGTCGGACAGGTAGCGGCGGGGCTGCGGCTCGGGGCTGTGACCGGGTGGACGCGCGGACACCGATCCCGGTGGCACACGCGATGCCGGCCCGGCCATGGTCGCGGGCATCATGCCATCCACCTCCTCCTCGTGAGTCCCGATCTGATCTGTCCCGACCGGGGTTGAACCGACCGGCCCTCGGCCCCGTTGTGCGGCCGTCCGGCTCGTTGACGGACGCCTCTACGGGGCGCCCGACGCCCCGGTTCAAGACGAGTTCCAGATTTTTCAAGCGACCCGAGGACGGGAGGCGACGTGAGTGGTTCCAGTGCGGGTGGGGAGGGCAGCGGCACCCGGATCGCCGTGATCGGCGCGGCGGTCGGCGCGGGCATGGCATTGATGAGCAGCCCGATCGCCCTGGTCATCGGCGGCGCCCTGATCATCGTGGTGGGCGCGCTCTACATCCTGCTGCTCCCGTTGATCCTGCTCATCTGGCTCTTCGGCGGATTCGGTGGAGGCGGCGGCCCGGACATCGACGTCCAGGACGCCGCCCGGCAGTCCATCGAGGCGGGCCGGGGCGACGGCAAGGGCGAACTGGACACCGAGCAGGTGCCGGCCTCCCTGCTGGAGACCATCGAGGACGCCGGCGAGGAGTGCACCCAGGTCGGCCCTGTGGTGATCGCCGCCCAGATTCAGGTGGGCTCCGGGTGGTACACCGCGAAGGTCGGCGAGGACGGGAAGGTGGGCATTTCCCAGCTCGATCCCGAGATCTTCGAGAAGTACGGCGAGGACACCGACGACAACGACAAGACCCGCCCGGAGGACCCGGAAGACTCGATCATGGCGCAGGCGAAGTACATGTGCGCGCTCGCCAAGGAGGTCCAGACCCTGCTGGACGAGGGGCAGGTGATCGGCAACGCCCTCGACCTGATCCTGTCGGCGTACCAGGAGGGGATCGACGCGGTACGCGAGGCCGGCGGAGTCAGCCCGAGCACGAACACCCGGGCCTACATCGCGAAGGTACGCGCGTACTTCGGCCAGTACATGGGGATCCTCGGCGAGCCGTACGAGACGCCGAAGACCACCGGCCCCGGTTCGGACGACGCCGACGACGACTCCGGCGGTGCGGGCGGTGGCGACAGCGCCGCCGCCGCGGGCCGGGTCCTCGAACTCGTCAACGCCCGGCGGAGCGAGGCCGGCTGCGCGCCGGTCCAGAGCAATCCGGAGCTGACCACTGCGGCGCAGCGGCACAGTCAGGACCAGGCCGAGCACCGGAGCATGTCGCACACCGGCAGCGACGGCAGCGACGTGGGCCAGCGGCTGGACCGGGCCGGCTACGCGTGGCGCACCTACGGGGAGAACGTCGCGTACAACCAGTCGACGCCGGAGGCGGTGATGACCGCCTGGATGGACAGCCCCGGTCACCGGGCGAACATCCTCAACTGCGCGTTCACCGAGGTCGGGATCGGTCGGGCCGACACCGGGGACGGCCCGTACTGGACGCAGAACTTCGCCGCGCCGAGCTGACAGTCAGCGCACCGACCAACCGAGAAGGAGAGGACATGCTGTCACAACAGGAGCAGCAGCGGGCCGCCGAGCCCACGCCGCCGACCGGGGCACCGGCTCCGCCGGACACGGGCGCGTCAGACCCACCCGCGCCGAGGAAGCCGCCGTTCATCCTCTACCTGGAGGGTGACGAGTACGCCGAGGCGCTGCGCATGCTGACGATGTGGGTACGGCACCTGCTCGTGCCGGTCTACGCCCGGGAGGTCGCCTCCACAGCGCCCTGGTGTTCCCGGTGGTGGCTGCACCCCGAGGCGATCGCCCAGCTGTACGGGTTGTGGTTGGCGTGGCAGGAACTCACCGGCCCGAACGCCGGGCTGAGCGGGCCGGCGAACTGGCACCGGGACTACCTCGGCCCGGTGATGAGCACGCTGCGCGACCCGTCCGGTCCGTTCGCAGGGTGCAAGCCGGGCGCCCACCGGGCCAAGGAGATCCCGCACGTCGAGCCGTACTGAATCCCGCCGGCGGCCTCCCGGCCGAGGGGGACGGGAGGCCGCGGCGGCTGTTTGACCGGAGCGTGCCCGGTCGGGGTCAGGGCGCTAGATCACACGGCGCCGTACCCGCCACACCACCACACCGATCAGGACCGCCGCGACGGCGACGAACAGGGCCGCCTCGATGAGCTGGAACGCCCAGAACCGGTCGGCCGGGTGGTAGACCCCGAACTCCTGGATGCCCCGCTCGTGCAGGAACTGGTTGACGTTGGTGCCGGCCCGGTTGGCGGCGTCCTCCAGCTCGTAGTACTCGGTCGAGCTCAGCCTGCGCCCGGCGGCGTCCGCGAAGCCGCGTTCGATCACCCAGTCGGCGACGCTGGGCACGGGCCGGAGCCCCGCCTGGTCCGTGCCCACACCGACGGGCTCCGTTGTGGTGAGCGGAGTGGCGTACGCGGGACGGGCCAACAGCGCCACCGACATCCGGGCGGCGAGGAACGCCCCGAACGCGACGCCGAAGGCGGGCAGGCTGCGCCGCAGGATCGCCCCGGCAGCGGTGGCGACGCCGAACGCGAACAGCGCGTACGCCACCGGGACAAGTCCCTCCAGGTCGAAGGCGTCGTACTGGAACCGCCCTTCCCACGCGTCGAATGGCTGACGGAACCAGGTGAGCACAGCGGTGAACATCCCGGTGAGCGCGACGGTGACGCCGGCCAGTGCCGCGAGCTTGGCCGCCAGCCAGCGCATCCGCGGCACGGCCTGCGTCCAGGCGAGCTGCCAGGTGCCGTCCTCCAGTTCGCGTGCGAGCAGCGGCGCACCGAGGAACGCACCGATGACGACGGGGACCAGGTAGAAGGCCGCCAGGAGGTTCTCGACGTACCCGTACTCCTCGTCGAGCCGGCGGAAGGAGGCCGCGCAGGCCTCGTTGACACCGGCGTCTCCCGCACACCGGGCCGGACCGCCGGGGAACAGGTCGTGGGCCTGCGTCCCGAGCACGAGCAGGGCGATGCCGAACATGCCGACAAGCAGACCCAGGACACAGACCTCGGTCCGGTGCTGACGCCAGATCAACCACGTCATACCGCCACCTCCGAGGTGACAGCGGTGTTCGGCTCGGACGGCCGGCGCAGGTACGCCAGCACCAGGTCCTCCAGCGCGACCGGTTGGGCCTGCCACCCGGGCGCGGCCGGGATACCGCCGTCGCGTACCAGCAGTGTCGTGTGCCGGTCGCTGTGGACGGACTGAACGACGGTGCCGGCCCGGTCAAGGTCGGTGGCGGTGCGCGGGCCGACGAGCAGCCGGTGCTCGGCGAGGAGGGTGTCGATGTCACCGGTGAGCGTGACCCGGCCGTTGTTGAGCACGACCAGGTGGTCGCAGACGCGCTCCAACTCGTGCACGACGTGGGAGGAGAACAGGACGGTCACGCCGCCTTCAGCCACCGCGCCCATGAGGACCTGTAGGAACTCGTGGCGGGCCAGCGGGTCGAGGCTGGCCACCGGCTCGTCGAGGACGAGCAGATCCGGCCGCTTCGCCAGTGCCAGAGCCAACGCGACCTGGGCCTGCTGCCCACCGGAGAGCGTACCGGCCCTGCGGTCGAGCGGGATGCCCAGCTTCGCCAGCCGGCGCTCGGCCAACCCCTTGTCGAACCGCAGGTTGCAGGCCTGGCCGAAGCGGAGCATCTCGGCGACTGTGAAGCGCTTGTACAGCGGATGGTCCTGGGCCAGGAACCCGACCCGGGACAGGGTTTGCGGGGTGCTGGCGGTGACGTCGTGGCCGAGGACCTCCACAGTGCCGGTGCTCGGTGCCAGCAACCCGACGACCAGGCGTAGCAGCGTGGTCTTGCCCGCGCCGTTCGGCCCGACCAGGGCGATCACGCCGCCCGCCGGCAGGGCCAGGGTGCAGTCGCGCAGCGCCCAGCCCTTCCGGTACCGCTTGCCCACACCGTCGGTGCGCAGCGCGAACTGGGTCTCTGTCACGCCGCGTCCTCATTCCTCGTTTGCTGGTGGACGGACGTAAAGAGCGCGTCGACCGCCTGCTCGTCGAGGCCGGCCGCGTAGGCGCGGCGCAGCCAGGTCGCCAGGCCACGGCGCAGCGACGTGTACGTCGATGCCGACATCACGGCCGACTGCTGCTCGTTGACGAACGTGCCCTGGCCCGGCCGGCCCGTGACCAGGTTCTCCTGCTCCATCTGCCGGTACGCCTTGGCGACGGTGTTCGGATTGATCGCCAGGTCCTCGACCACCTCGCGGATGAGCGGTAGGCGGTCACCGGGTTGAAGGAAGCCCAGCAGCACCGCCTGGCGTACCTGCTGGACGAGTTGCAGGTACGGCGGCACGCCGGAGTGGGTGTCGAGCCGGAAGACGAACACGGTAGCCCCTTACTGCTTTACTAGGACCATAGTAAAGCAGTAAATCGGCGGTCAAGAGAGGCGCCCGCCTCCGCGGGCGGCCTCCCGGCCGGGGGCCGGACGGGAGGCCGCGGGTCAGTGAGACGACCGCCGCATTGGGCTCCGGCTCGGCGCGGGGGTCAGGGCTATTGCGAGGTCGGGCAGCAGCCCGCCGTGCTCACCGTCGGTGACTGGCACTGCCTCGGTGATGGATTGCCCTGGGCGACACCGCGTTCGGCACCCGCCGGGTCACGTCCACCGTGGCGACCATCCGCCGCGGGGTAATGCGAACGCTGCCGTCGCTGGTTGCCGGACCTGATGACCTGTCGCCGGCTGCTGCCCGGCTCACAACTACTTGCTCGTCATCGTCGGCCGTTCCGCGTAGGTGGCGAGTCCCCACGCCATCCGGCGCATGAAGCGGAGCAGGTAGAGGCGCATGAACGGACCCAACAAACGGATGTTCGTCTCGAACTCGGCCTGCCAGCTGATCCGGGTTCCGGAGCCGTCAGGTATCAGTTCTATCTGGCCGCGGTAGCTGCGAAACGGTCCGGAGGGATTGATGTAGACGAAGCGGCGATCGGGCTCAAGATCTTCGATTGATTCGCGGCTCAGAGCCCGTCCTGTGCGGAATAGCCGGACGTCGCCTACACGGCCGCGATCCCACGGGTCGCGACCGTCTGCCAGGGTCACCGAGTCGATAGGTGACCACAGTGGCCAGGAGCCGGCACGCAGCAGCGCATCATAGACAGCCGTGGGAGCGGCGTCCGAGCGCGCGTTGATGGAGTAGCGGTGAGGCATTCCCCGACGGTAGAAGCGTGGGCGTGATCGTTTGTTACGTGAGATTGCGGACAGCCGTAGCAATCTTGCGGTGTTAGCGTCGACTTGCGGTGTTAGCGTCGATCTGTGAATCGCGAGGCCCATTTCGACTTCGCCGCCTACGCGGGATACGACACGTCACGACTCCACACGAATCTGTACAGCTGGGACGCCGCAGGCTGGCGGGCTCTGCTTGTCCAGAGCTTCGATCATCTGGACAAGGCCGCCGAAATCGACCTGCCCGCCACATCCAGCTACCACGTGTGGCTGGTCGTGGCCGGGCAGGGCACGATGCGGATCGAGCAGGGCAACGAACGCAAGACCGTTCCGGTCGCCCCGGGGTTGATCGGCGGGTCCGTGGGCGGCGATCAGAGCCGCCTGCGGTTCGAGCTCTCGGAACCGATGTCCACTGTCCACCTACATCTGCCCGGCCACACGGTACGCAGGGTGGCAGCCGAGATGAATCTCCCGACTGCAACACACATCCCCAGCGATGACGAACTACTCCCGTCGCTACTGCCATCACTCGCGAGCGCGGCACGCCGGGGCGCCGGCGACCTTCATGCTCAAACGGCTGCTGAGTTCCTCGCGGTTCACCTGCTGGGCCGGCCCGGAGAGGCCGAACGGGTGGGTCGTGAGGACAAGCGGGTCCACGCCGCTATCGAGCTCATGAACGAGCGTATGGCTGAACCACTGAGACTGGCCGATCTGGCACGGGAGGTGCACCTCAGCACCTTTCACTTCCTGCGGGTGTTCAGGCAGACCACCGGGCTGACCCCGGCCCGGTACCTGACCCGTTTGCGCATCGATCAGGCCCGCCGCTACCTGGAACGTGGGATGGGGGTAGGACAGACTGCGATCCGCTGCGGGTTCGGCGGCACCGCGCAGTTTTCGGCGGCCTTCCTGCGAGAGACCGGTATTCGGCCGTCGGCGTACCGGATGGGTAACTGATCAGGGCTTATGCGAGGGGTCACTGACCCGGCCACGCTTGGGATGCACCCAGATCAGCGTGTACTTGCCGGTGGTGGCCACGTGCACCCGGCGCGGGCGTGCGCGGCGGCGACCGCGGCCACCCGGCCGAGGGAGACGGGAGGCCGCGGGCCAGCGAGGCTACCCCCGCGTTGGCCCCCGACTCGCCACGGAGCTGCTCCGCCGCCGGCTGACCGGCGAAACCGGCCGGGTGCTCGGCGTCAGCTCGGGCGACGACCGGACGGCAGCCGCTCTCGCCATCGGCGTCTCCGGCTCGCGCTGGGAGGACAGGGTGCGGCCGCCGTCCGGGCTGACGAGCGCGGCCATGTTGGCGATGGTCGGCTCGGCCGGTGCCCGGTCGAGCCGCGCCTCGACCCCCTCCGGTTCGACCCCGCGGCCCTTGAGGAAGTGGGACACCGTGGGCAGGTCGACCTGTTTGTACAGCTCGCTCAGCGCGTGGTTTTCCTTCAGCATCGATTCCACCGCATCGGTGAGTTGGCTGCGCAGCACCGCTTCGTCGAATTCGGACGTTGGCCGGCTGCCGAGCGGTAAGTCGTGGAGAGGCAGCCCGAACGGCGTGCCGGACGGGACCGGAGGCTGCCCCGCCGGCCACGGCTCCGACCCCGCCGGCCACGGCCCCGACCCCGTCGGCCACGGGCCCCGCGTCGCGTGCGGTGGCCCCTGCGAGGTTGGATACGCCGCTGTCGCATCCGACGTCCCGTCCAACATGTGCCGCAGCTCCTGTATGAGGCGCCCGATGATGGCGTCCCAGTCCTGGCGGACAACGGGTTCGGGCTGCCACTGCACTTCCGTTGGGTCCAGATCCTGATCCGGATCCCGGTCGCGCCGCCTCATCCCACCGGGCGGGGGCGGCCCTCCGCGGTCGAGTTCGCGCTGTTTGCGGTCGACGAACGTGCTCGCGTCGCTCCATTTGTTCGCCAGTTCGGGCGAGCGGGTGCTTGCAATGCCCCCGATCAGGCGCAGGTCGTCCTCGACGATCTTCAGCGCCAGCCGCTCGACGTGTGGGTTGGTCGCTCGCTTCTGCTCGGGCACGGACACCTCCGGTGGGCCTCGGTCATCGCCGTCGGAGGCCCTACGGCTGCCATCGGCGTTCGGTTCAGCCCGATCCGCAGGAGCCGTCCGAACGCCGGTCAGCGGGAGATCGGAGCGGTGACGATCGCCGTGCCGTCGACAAGCCCCACCGTGACGAACGCGAGGTCGTTCACGGGCAGCGACAGCTCGGCAGTCACCTCCTGCGGGCCGGACGACGCCGTCCAGTCGCGTATCACGTGGGTGGCGCCGTCCCGGGTCACGCCGAAGAGGCGGTACCGCAGGCCCTGACGCAGACCGATGGCGGTGACCTTGATGCTGGATCTGTCCTCGTCGGTGGTGATCGTGACGGCGAGACTCACGCCCTGGGCGGGCGCCTCCCCGTTCGCGGTGAGCACCACGTCGCTGTTCGTGAGGCCCAGGCCGGCTACGACACCACCGCCGGCAACGACGACGGCCAGCACCGCGGCGGCCACGCCGGCCCAGAGCTTGCGCCGGCGACGCCGAGGGTCGCCCGGCCGCCCCGGGCGGCTGTCGGACCCCGTTGGCGACCCCGGTCGGTTTCCGGCAGGCCGGTCCGACCCGACGGTACGTGGACCGGCGCCGCCACGGTTACCTCTGCGGCGGGCCACGTCAGCCCCGCCGCTGGCCGGCGTCGGAGCTGTCACCCCTGCCGGAGTGCCGACCGAGGGCTCAGCCGGGTCGGCTGCGGCCTCGACCGGGTCGACGACGACCCTGGTCGGGTCGGCTGCGGCCTCGACCGGCTCAGCTGCGGCGCTGATCGCGAGATCATCCGCCGGGAGAGCCGGACCGCTCGCCAGCGGTACGACCGTCGACGTGTCGGGCCCGGTCGGGAGCACGGTGCCCGGCGGCAGGGCCGCGAACGCCTCCCAATCGGCGGCGTCCAGCTCGGGGAGGGCGCTGGTCACGCTCCCCATCTCCCCCGCCGCGGACAGACACTCCCAGCAGCCCGCGAGGTGCGCCTCGAACGCGACGCGCTCGGGCTCGTCCAAGGCACCGAGCAGATAGCGGGCAAGCGTGGCGTGCTCGGCGGTCGAGTTCTCCTCGCCGGTTCGCATCACGCCCCCCATCTCGGACCCAGAGCACCGCGAACGGCGGAACGCCACACGCGACGACCTCCGTGCCGGAGATCTGGCGAGGAAACGGGGCGACGAGACATCAGGAGAGATGACATCAGGACGACTCGATCGGACCAATTGCCGCGTGCAGCGCGCGCACCGCATAGTACGTCCTGGACTTTACCGTACCCTCCGGAATTCCTAGTCTCTCCGCGGCCTCGGCGACCGACGAGCCCTTGTAGTACATCTCGATCAGCACCGCGCGATGCTCTGCGGAGATTCGCTGTAGCGCCAGCCGGACGGTGTGCGCGGACGCCACCCGGTCCATGTCGTCAGTCGCGACGGAGAGCCGGTTCAGGTCGGGGATGGCGACCTCGGGTGGACGTGCCTGCCGGGCGCGCATCGCGTCGATCGCCACGTGCCGGGCGACGGTGTAGAGCCACGGGGCGATCCGCCGCGGATCGGCGGCCAGCGTCTCCAGATTGCGCCAGGTGCGCAGAAACGTCTCCTGCACCAGATCCTCGGCCAGCTCGTGCTGGCCGAGGACGAGCCGGGTGAGAAACCGCAGCAAGGGCGCCCGGTACTGCTCGTGGATCCACCGCATCAGGGCATCCGGAGAGGTCTGCCCGCTCACGGTGTCGCTGACGACCTCAGATCCCAGCGCTTCGTTGGGCACCGCCGACACAGAACGCCTCCCCCTCGCGTACGGGGTGTGCCCGTACGGTCGCGTCGACGTGTCAACGTCGATCACAGCCTGAGGGGAAGGATAGCCGGATCCGGTCGACAGCCACTGTGGACGCCGCCCGATGGGCTCCCGTGGTCGCGCGTCGGCACTGCCGCTTGCGGGCCGTCGCCCGCCGCCGGTGCGCTCGTCTGTCCGGTCGGCACCGATGAGGACGGCGGCGCTCACGTGCTGAACCGCAGCCAGCGGACGTTCGCGTACTCCTCGGGCTGTCCGCTGGAGAACGTCAGATAGACGTCGTGCGTGCCGGTGACCGGGTCGAGGGTGCCGGGCACCGTCGCCCAGCTCTGCCAGCCACCGGTGTTCGCCACCGCGATCGAGCCCACCGGCGGACCGTCCGGGGCGTCGAGGCGTACCTCGATCAGGCCGGAGACGCCGTGCGGCGCCCCGGAGGCGACCCGCACCTGGAACTGCGTGACAGGCTTACCGCCGAACTCGACCCCCCGGTAGCCGGCCCAGTCACCGTTGGCGAGGAAGCCGATGTGCTCGCCACCCTCGTTGGATGCCTCGGTCTGGACCCCGTGCTGGCGGTCGAAGCTCGCGGCGGCGATCTCCTTGCCCACCTCCCGGGCGCCCGGTGCGGCGGCCGCGGCCACCACCGGCGGCGGCACGACGACCGTCTCGTTGGCCTGCGGCTGCGGCACGTTCACCCGTCCCCCGCCGAACGGGGTGAGCGTGATGGTCATTTCCTGGGGCGCGGTGTCCTGGATGTACGAAGCGTCATCGATCACGTCATCGAACGGAAACCCGTACGCCTTACCGTCTGCGGCGTTCCGGTGCAGAATCCGCGAGTAGTGGTTGGTGATCGGATGCTGGTAGAAGGCGCTGCGGTTGGTGGTGGGATGGTCGTTCTGGCCCAGGGTCGATCGGTTGAACCCGGCGCCGAGGACCCGTGCCACCTGGTTGGCGGCCTCGTCACCGGTCATGCCGAGCGCGCCGGCACAGTAGAAGACATCAAGCGACGAGGGCCTGTCGAAGGCTCGCACGCCGCCGTCGAAGGCCAGTCGCCCGTCGACCACGCGGCCCCGGCGCGTGCCGGACGGGGTGTGCACCCGCAGCTCGGTGCGGCTGTAGCGGTCCCACACCTCGTTGACGTAGCCGTCGTAGTAGTGCGGGTCGAACCGGCCGGTCTCGATGCCCTTGCCCGGTGCTATCACCCGCAGCCCGTCGCCGATGACGAGGCGCTCGTAGCCGGGCTGGCGGGACAACTCCGCGAAGATCGCCTCGCGTCCACCGTCAACGAGTTTGCCGGTGACCTGCTCGTCGTTGCCGCGCAGCCGGATCGCCATCGGGATGCTGAACATGTCGACAGTCGTGGTGTTGCAGGCCAGCACGGAGGCGTTGTAGGTGAACTCGCAGCAGTCGTGCAGCACCTGGAACGCCGGGTCGCCCTCCGCCCAGCCCACCGGGTACTGCAACGCCGGCTGGCCGTCACCGCCGCTGACCACTGTGAACCGCAGCCGTCCGTTGATCGCGAAGTAGATCCGCCCGGACATCCTCGGCAGCACGAACCGGGTCGTGCCGGAGGCGTCAAGCCGTACCCCGATGTCGGCGAAGCCGTCCGGGCCGTTGTGTGCCGGGTTGGCGGGGGTGAACCGGCCGCTCTCGCGGACGTACCCCATCCGGCCGGTCGCCAGGTCGGTGCCGACGACGTACATGGTGATCGCGGCGCTGTCGAAACGGCCGGTGCTGTTCACGATTGTCAACGGCAGCCCGTCCGCGGCGTGTGCCCGGGAGATCAGCGGTGCGGCCACCAGGGGTGCCCCGACCACGGCAGCCCCGGCAAGTCCGATCCGGAGCATCCTGCGCCGAGTCAGCATTCATCAACTCCGATCAAAGGTCTGACGGTCAGCCGTCGGCGTCGTTGCGGTGTGACACACAACGCGGGCCGGCGGTTGCTGCGTTGACGGCTCGGCATGCCCCTCGGTTCAATACCCCGGCAGAAAAAAGATTTTCGTCAGATCCGCACACGAGCCGGTGAACCGAGGGCATCGCCCGCCCGTCGAGACAGCGATGCCAACACCGGAAGGGATACCCCGTGGAATCCGATCAGCCCTCCCCCCTGCGCCGACTGGGCCCGATCTCACGACGCGCGGCCGCCGGTGTGGTCGCCGGCCTGGCGGTGCTGTCCGCGGTCGTCGCCACCGTCAGCTGGGGAGTCGCCTCGGCTCAGGACGATGACTTCGTCGGCCGTGCCGTGACCGACGAGCAGCTGACCACGATCCGGGCCGCCGCCCGGTCCTGCCCGGCCCTGACACCGGCCCGGCTCGCCGGCCAACTCATGGCCGAGTCGGGGCTCGACGGTCGGGCCAGGAAGACCGCCTCCGGCGGCCGGGGCATCGCCGGCCTGGACGACGCCGCATGGGAGGCCTGGGTGCCGTGGCCAGGCGCGCGACGCTCGGACAGCGCGGCGAACATCCTCGCCCTGGCCCACAAGATGTGCGATCTGAGCGGCCAGGTCCGGGTGACCAAGATCGAAGGCGACCCGTGGCGGCTCTCGCTTGCCGCGTTCAACGCCGGCATCGACGAGGTACGTAAGGCCAAGGGGGTCCCGTCCAGCGCCGTCGACTATGTCGACCACGCCAGCGGGTACGCCGCCTTCTACGCCGAACTGGTGCCCTTCGGTGGGGCCGGTGAGCCCCGACCGAACAACAAGCCGCAGCAGCCGAGGGCGGTCCCCGAGGGGTACCTCCCGCTCGTCGTGCGCGCCGGGGCGGCCTGTCCCGAGGTACCGCCCGCGGCGGTCGCCGGCCAGGTGATGGCGCTGTCCGGCTTCGACCCCAACATGCTCGGTGACGAGGGGCAGCGCGGGATCGGGCAGTTCCTGCCCGAGGTGTGGCAGGAGCACGGCCCGGCACGGGGTTCGGTCTGGGACCCACAGGTGGCCGTACCCGCGGTCGGCACCGTGATGTGCGCGCTGCGCAACGAGCTGAGCGGTATCGAGGGTGACCCCTACCTGCTGGCGCTTGCCGCGTTCCGCAACGGGCCCACGGCCGTCCGGCAGACCGGCGGGGAGTTCGACGGCCCGACCCAGGTGTTCCTGCGCACCGTCCGGGAGAACACCGAGTTCTACGCCCTCGACTCCCGACTGAAGCCGACGGCACCCACCAAGCCGGTCGTGCCGCCGAAGCCCGGCGCTTCACCGTCCCTGTCGCCCTCCCCCACCGCCACCGCTGCCAACCCCCGGCCTCCGGTGCCGCCCGCGCAGCCGGAGCGGCCCGACGAGCCCACTAAGGCACCGGCACCGCCGGTCCGACCCGCCGGCGCCAAGCAGATCGTCGGCAAGGAGACCGGACTCTGCCTCAGCGGCGGCGAAGGCGACGGCGTTCGGGCCACTGTGCGCAAGTGCCAGGAGGTACGGAACCAGTGGTGGTCCTTCTCGTCCGACGGCACCATCCGGGCGAACGGCCTCTGCCTGGACGTCGCCTGGGGCGAGAAGCGCGACGGCGCTCCCGTGCAGTCGGCCCACTGCACCGCCGTGCCCGCCCAGAAGTGGGAGTGGATCGAAAGCAATGGACGCCGCTCACTCTTCAACCGGGCGACCGACAAGTGCCTGGACGTCGACGGCCACGCGCCGGGCGCACCCATGGTGATCTGGATCTGCGTGTTCAACCCGAAGCAGACGTTCAGCCAGAGGTAGCCCCGCCTCGCAGGGAATGTTCGTAACAGCCGGTGCCCGGCGGCCCATCCCGAAAGGGCGGCCGCCGGGCACCGGCGTCTGTGGTGAGACGATCAGCCGGCGAAGCGGCGTCGACGCATCCGAAGGCCGAAGACCACACCAACTCCGCACACCAACGCCAGGCCCAGCAGGACGATGATCGCCGCGCCCGAGCCTCGCCTGTCCTGCCCGGCGGACACCGGACCCTTGTTGTCCAGAGCGCCCGCCACCGACGTGGCCAGGTTGATCATTCCGGCGCCGAACGCCCGGTGCTGGTCCTGTCCACCGAGCGGATCTGCGGTGCCGAGAATCCGCTCCTTGACCTGGGCTGCCGTGAGGTCGGGCTCGGCCGCCCGGATGAGTGCCGCCTGCCCCGCCACGAAGGCGACAGCGAGTCCGGTACCAGTCCGGCCGGTCACCCTGCCGCCGGTGCCGAGGCTCGCCACGTCGACACCAGGTGCGACGACCTCGACGGTCCCTTCCAGATATTCGTCAGCGAACTGGTCGGCCGGGCCCACCCCGCCGGTGAGCAGCAGCGCGCCGCCTGCGGCACCATTGCCCGGGGACGGCAGCGGTGCCGGTTTGGTCGGTGCGCCCGCCACCACCAGCACGTCGTGGTTGAGGGCGGTGGTCAGCGAGGCCGCCACCGCGGGAGCGGCCAGGTCCACGTGGGAGCCGAGCGCGACGACTGACGCGCCCGCGCTGACCGCCACCTCGATGGCGGTCGCCGCGTCGGCCGCCCGGGCAGCGCCGGAGCCCACCATCCGGACCGGCAGAATCGTGGCATCCGGGGCGATCCCGACCGGGCTGCCGTCGACGCTGCTGTCAGCGGCGATGATGCCCGCCATCGCGGTGCCGGAACCGACGCAGTCGGTGTCGCCGCGACCGTTGCCGACGGTCACGTCCGCCCCGACGGCCACCCGGCCGCTCAGCTGCTGGAGGCTCGCGTCGACGCCGGTGTCGACCACCGCGATCTTCACCCCGTTGCCCCGGGTCAGGGTCCATGCGCTGTCGGCGGCCATCCGCAGCTGCGCCCAGTCCGAGCGGCTGCTGGACCCGGCGGCGGCGGTGCACTTCTGGGTGCCGCCGGTGGCGCCGGGTCCGGGGCTGGCCCTGGTCGGGCTCGCCGTGGGCGACGGGCTGCCGCTGGGCTTCGGGGTGCCACCGGGCTTCGCGGTGCCACCGGGACGGGCCGACGGTGTCTGCGCCGGTGGCGCAGGAAGCTGGCCGTACTTGACCCCCTCACCGGCGGCGTCCCAGGGCAGCACCAGATACCAGCCGGCGGTCAGGACTCCCGGGTCGGTCAGCCGGAGCCCGTCCGGCTGCACCCGTCCGGTGTTGAGGTGATAAATCTCATCGGATCGCTCGCCGCTGCCGAGCAGCCGCCACGCGATGTCGGTCAGGTTCTCCGGCTGGCCCTGAAACTGGGCCGCGACCACGTAGTACTTCACGTACGGCCGGTTGTCAGGTGTGGGGTTCGCCGCCGACAGCCGGGGTACGGCCAACAGCACGCAACCGGTCATCACCACCACGAGCAGGCGGGCAAGGATGGGGTGCTTCGCCAGCACTGGGTGTCCTCCTTCAGTCACCACGGCCATGAACGTCGCCGCGTTCCACCGTCTATTGCGGATTCGCGCCGCGTTAGTTCAAATCAATTTGAACCGGGCCCCGACGAACCTCGTCATGAGGTCGGCCGAGCGTACCGGCGAGGGCTGAGAGACGATCTTTTCAGGACTCGCGTATACGGCACGTTTCGCCGACCGTGCACAGTGGTCAAATCACGACGATGGTCCAGTGGGGACGAAGGCAGGGCGGCGGTGACAGCACTCGGACGGACCGCCAGGGCGGTGGCGAGCAGGGATATCGACCGGGTCCCGGTGACCCGGCGCTTCGACCCGCGCCGGCACCGGCGGGTCGCCGGGCTCTTCGACCTGTGGCTCGCCCCGGGCCCGAAGGGCCGTCTCATGGTGCCCACCGACCCCAACCGGTTGCTCGACGCCCGGTCCATCGCCGACCTCGTACGGCGCGCTGGGGACGCCGCCGACGACGTCCGGATCCTCACCGACGACGGCGCCCGGCACGCCGACCTCTTCACCGAGGTTGCCGGGCTGCTCGGTCACGACGTGCTGGTCAGCCCGGAGGGCACCGACATCCGGCACACCGCCCACCGGGTCAACGGCGCCGACGGCGCGAGCGCGGGCAGCGCCGGTCCCCTGCACGCGGTGCCGCTGCACCGGGTAACCCGGCAGCCGATGGACTGGCTCGTGCTTCAGCCACCCGACCTCGCCACCCACCTGCCCGGCTGGTTCGCCCTCGACGAGGGCCTGGTCCGCCCCCGCACCGGCGTCGTACGCCTGCCGCTCGCCGACGGGCTCGCACTGGCGACGCGAGCCGACTTCGTGGCCCGCCGGGCCACCGCGCACCGGCTCGGCCTGGTCTCCGAGGGCATCGTCACCATCGCCGTCACGGCCCGCGCCGACGGCTTCCTGGTGGGCAACTACAGCGGCACCCAGGGCGTGCACAGCGGCCGTCAGCTCGCCGCCCTCGTGGGTGACCTTCCCCTCTACGGCGCCGACCTGCGGCTCTGGCTGACCTGGCCCTCCGATGCCGGCGAACAGGCCCGGCTCGCCGAGCAGACCATCGAGCTGGCCGAGACGACCGGCGCCACGGTCTGGACCCCGCCGCCGGGAGGGCGCGCGGAACTGGTCGACGACCACCGGGACCTGCGGGCGCTCGACGCGGCGGGCGCCGTCGCGCCGTGGCGGGCGTACCGGCCGAGGTACGCCGACGGTCCGGCGACCCTCGACGCCACCCCCGACGGGCTGCTGGTGTCCCGGCTCACCAGAGAGCGGGTCACGCTGACCCTCGCGAATGGTGTCGCCGCTGGTTTGGCCGTCACCGCGCCGAACGACCCGGCGTCCGGCGTGGTCGGCTCGGCGCCGGGCGTCGGCGGGTCGCCGGCAGACGTCGACGGGTCGGCGGAGGGCCCCGGCGGGTCGGCGCAGGACCCCGCCGGGTCGCCGGCGGGCGTCGACGGCTCGTCGGAGGCGGGCCGGGAGGCTGCGGACGGAACTCCGGCGAACGGCCGCGTGACGGACGCCGCACCGACGAAAACGACGACAGTCGGCACGTCGAAGGAACCGACCGCGCCCGATCCGCCCGCCGTCGCACCCACTGCGGTGCTGACCCCGCCGCTGTCCCGCCCCGCGCTCGTCACCGAGCGACGGCGCGCGTCCGACTACGGTCCGCCCTGGCTGCGCCGTGGCCAGCAGGTCAACGCGGAGACGTTCGAGGCGTTCGTCCAGACACCGGGCGACCCCGCCGAGGTGGTCGCCGATGGCATGCCCAGCGCCGAGCTGTTCCTGATCGCCTTCCTCGACCCCCGGTCCGCGCCCGAGGGCTGCAACCTGCTGCGGGTACGGATCGAGCCGGGCGGGGCGATCGCGGTCGCCACGCTGCGATCACACGTGCCGGCCCGGTTGCAGTACCTCCTCGGCACCTCGGACACCTACCTGCTGCCGGCGGCCCGACTGGATCGGGTACGCGCGGTCAGTGGGTTCCGCACCGAGGGCATCGGATGGCTCCTGCCGGTCGGCGACGCATACGACGCGACGGTGCGCATCCGGTCCGCGCCCACCGCCCTCTCGACCGCCGGCCTGCCCAACGACGTACGCCGCTGGCCCGAGTTCGGCACCAGGAGGGCATACGCCCTCCTACCGGCGCGGTCACGCGGTCTCCCCAAGGGCTGGCTGCGGTTGTACCGGCAGCCGCCACCGGCGCGACAGGGCCGACTGCTTGTCGACGTGCGGGTGCCCCGGAGCCGTACCGTCGATGTCGGCGCCACCGCCGCGATGCTCGCCCCGCTCACCTCGGTGCGGACCCGGGCGGACGCGCTGCACCGGGCCGGGGTGGAGCTGATCCTGGGCAGCCGCTCCTACGACCGGATCCAGGTACGGCGCGTCCACCACGCCCGCGACGGCGCCTGGCAGCGCAGCCCGGGTGCAGCCTCCGGGCCGCTGCCAGCCACGCTGCGCCGGCTTCAGTCCGGCGCCACCACCCCCGCATCCGGCCCGACCTGAATCGACCACCGGCCGCCGGGGACCGGGCCGATCACCACGGGGACGCACCGTCCGCCCGTCGTGGCGGCGAGGCTCCGCGCGCCGGCCGCGTCACCGGCGGCCAACCCGGCGGTGAACACGACGTACGGCTTCGGCAACTCCTCTTCCGGCGTGGGCGGCTGCGGCAGGGCGTCCAGGACCCGGCTGCCGCCGGGGGCCTGCGTGCCGAGCGCCGCGCCGACCACCGCCACACCGATCCCGGCGGCATGCAGCCGCCGGGCGAGGAGCACCGCCGCACGCCGGCAGGCACCGACGGGCCCCACGAGAGTGAGTACGTCCGGAGCCCGACCGAGGTCGACGTGCAGCCGCCACGGACCCCTGTGGCCCAACACCAGCGGGAGGATGGCCGGTGGGGCGGGTTCCCGCTCACCGAGCCAGGCGTACGCGGGCGCGGCACCACGCCCCGTCGCCACCCCTGCCAACCGGACCCGCATCGGACCGGCCTCGCTGTCCAGATCGGCGCTCAGGTAGGGAACGTCGTCGCCGCCCGGCACCGTCGGTCGTGGCACCTCCGGCATCAGTGCCTGCGTTGGCTCCTGCTCACTCGATGGCCCCGCCGCCACGGGGCCCGGCACCTGGTGCTCGGCATTCGTCGCCGGCTCCGGAGTGGTCGGTGACACGGAAGCTTCGCCTGGCCGCGTGCCGCCCTGGATCTGGGACGGCGTCGGCGGCGGTGTTGGCGCGGGCGTCGGCGTCGGCGTCGGAGATGGTGTCGGCGTCGGCGGGATGACGGGCACCGTGGGTTCAGAACGCCCCTGTTCCGTGGACGGCGGGGCGGTAGACACCGAGGGCGGAGCGACGGGCGGCCGGGCGTGACCGTTGCCCGAGTCGGTGGCGAGTTCGGCGGGGGTCGGGGTGTGGTGCCGCTGCGGCGGCCATGGCCCGTCGTCGGTGAGGGCGAGCGCACCCCGGCGTGATCCCGCACGGCGCAGCAGCATCAGCGCCACCACTGCGAAGATCACCGCCAGTACGCCCGCACCACCCCGTACCAGCAGCGGGTTGACGGGATCAGTGGTGACGTCCCGCTCGTCCCGCGGCCTGGCAATCGTTTCGGTATCCGTGGCCGCCACGGCAGGGGCCGAGGGTGGCGGCGGGGCAGCCGTGGACGGGGCAGCCGTCGAGGGGGCCGGTGTGGAGGGCGCGGCCGACCGGGGAGCCGGCCTGGACGGAACGGCGCTCGGCGTCAGTATGCTCGGCGACGGTCGCGGCGATCGAGCGGCGATCGTCGGCATCCGGCCGATGCGTACCCCTTGGCCCTTAGCGTCTGCGGGCAGCACCAGCATCCAGCCTGGTTCGAGCACCAGGCCGTCGGTGAACGTCGCACCGTCAGGCTGCTTCCGCCCCACGTTGAGTTCGACGATCTCCCGGTACCGGTTGCCATTACCGAGGGTGCGCAGGGCAATCGCGTACAGATACTCCTTCTGGCCGTCGACCGCCGGCCCCACCACGTAGTACCGGCCGGTCTCAGCCGGGGCCGCACGCGCCTGCCCCGCTGGGGCACCCACGACGAGCCCGACCAGCACCAGTGCCGCCGCCACGGCTCGCCGTATCAGCACCATCGCCTCCGTACCCTCGGTCCATCCACATCCTGCCGTTCCGGTCCTGTAATACGAGCCGGGGTCACGACGGTTCAACGCGACAGTCATCGGTTCTGGGGCAGGGCAACCGGCGGTGGGTCCGGCGGCTCCGGCCGTCGACCGCAGGCCGGATGTCCGACGCGGTGACATCGCCCGTTCCCCGCCGCCATGTTCGACTACCGCGGGTCCGTGAACCTCGCGCTCCCCCCTGCGTCGTCTAACTCGTGGACGATGAAGAATTCACGGTTCTCCGACCTGGGCAGTTCCTGTGGTGACGCCGGTCTGAGCGTCCACCAGCAGCAGGGCCGCCTGGTCAGCAGCCGCGACGAGGAACGTATCGGCCGTGGAGCCGCTCGGCAGGTCCCAGCGGACGGGCAACGGCCATGCCAGGCTGCTGCCTGGCGTGAGCCCCGGAATCCGGCCCGGCAGAGGCTGGCCGTTCGTCAGGTCGAGCCGCGTCAGCCCGCGGTAACCGCGCCACCCGCCCAGGAGAACGACAGATCCGGCAACGCTGACGTGGTGGCGCAAGCTCAGGTCCGGCGTCGACCACCTCCGCTGCCCGGTGTGCATGTCGAAGCAATGCAGGACACCGGCCTGACTCAGATAGAGACAGCATTCCCCCGCGACGGCGGTGGTGCCCCAGCAGTCCTCAACGGCCTGGTCCCACAAGGAAGCTCCGGTCTCGGGGTCCAGTCGGACCAGACGGGAGTGCCGCTCCGCCACGACAAGGGCACCGGGCGAACCCGCTAACGTCGACTCGTTCGAGCGCAGGTGCAGGAGCCGCGACCAGAGCACCTGCAACGCGTGATCCACTAGCCCAGTGTCGCGCACCAGGTCCCGGTCCGCCGTACCGTCGACGGCATCCCACTGGCGACGGCGACGCATGACGCCGGCGACCGGCACTCGCAACCCTGGCGTTGCCGGCCACGGCCACGAGCGGACTGCAGTGGGTGCGGATACCGGCTGGCGCATGGGACTCGCGCGGGTGAAGCTGAGGTGTGATCGTCATCCAGCGGGTTCGTGTGCGGTGGACGGCTGCGGCACGGGGTGCGCCGGCCGCGAACGCCCGTCGCGGCCTCGACCAGGCGGTGGTCCTGCCTCAATCACTGCCGGATACCGACGTGGTGGTCCATGAGGTCCTTGCCGACGAGGCGGTCAACTACCAACCCCAGGGCAAGGTGCTCGCCGGAGGCGTCAGGCAGGCCATCGACATCGGCCTCCGGCTGGGCCGTGACGAAGCGGCGGTCACCGTCGACCGGCTGTCCGGTTCGGCGGCCTATCCGCGCCCGTACGCGCCAGCTCGCCTGTTCACGCTGACCCGAGGGCAGGTTGGCCGCTACCGGGCCAACTTCCGGTTCACCGGCTGCGCGTGCAGCCCGAGCTGGTACTACGAGGACTGGCTGGTCCATGTCAGCTACGGCCGAGTGACCCCTGACCGCTTCGTGCGCGGCCAGCCGGACCACGATGCCGACCAGCGCGTGCATCTCTACGGCGGGACCAGCCGACGCGCAGTCACCCACCCATGAACTAGGCAACCTTGTGATCGGCAAACCTCGACGAGGTCGATCTCAGGCGCTCACGTCCGCGAACAACGCCTCCACAAGCCTGGAGCAAGGCCGGTCGAACCGCGTCGGCAATCAGGATGGCGGGATCGGTGCGGCGCTGTCCGGCCGTACCGGGGATGGGTTGTGTTGCCTGATTTCCGGGTGGGTGTGCACTCTCCGGTCTGGAAGCCGGTGTAGGCGTACCTCCCGCGACCGCTGTGGTCGCGGGAGGTACGCCTCGGTCGGGACCGTCCCGGCCGCCTACTGGTGGCTGGGTGGGCGCGCTGTCGGCGGGGGCCTGGGCCCGGTGAGAGCACGCGGTGGAACGCGACGAACGACGTCAGCAGCCGAGCCGCTTTGTGGACAGAGCGATGTCGTCGATCCAGATGTCGAACTCGCCCGGCGTGGTGCCGCCCTGGTAGAGCTGCCAGCCGATCTTCACGGTGTTCACCGTCGGCAGGATGAACGGCACGTCGTTGCCGCCGTGTTGCGTGGTGGAGGCGGTCAGCTCCGGGTTCGCCACCCCGTCGATCCACACCACGACGCGGTTGTCTTTCGGGTCGAGTTGCCACTCGAAGCACTGCCAGGTGTCCTCGACCACGGGTGCCGACTCCCGCCAGTTGGTCCAGTCGCCGGTCGGGCCACCGTCGGCGCCCACGCCCCAGAAGATGCCGGGGACTGTGGGCGCGTACTGGCCGCCGATCGGCCGGACGACCTCCGAGCTGCCGGTGCCTGTCGCCTCCACAAGCGTGAAGTGCGCCCAGTCGGGGGCGGTGGGGAACTCATCGACGCGTAGGCGCATCCGGCCGTAGAAGCGGTTGCCCGGCGCGGCGAAATCGTCGACGCGCAGGAAGGCCCGGCCGTTGTCGACAGTGTGCACGTGCAACACCTGGTTGCCGTGGCGTGCACGCTCGACGGTGAGCGTGCCGTTGCGGGTGTCGACGCCCCAGTCCAACGTACTGGCGCCACCTCGCGGCAAACGCTCGAAGTCTTCGCAGAAGAGCAGGGCACGGGTGCACGAGCGGTGGGAGGCACCCGACGCGCCGGCGGGGACGCTGCCGGCTGTGGTGCCGAGGATCAGGGCGGCGGAGAACACCGCGAGGAAACGGCGCATGGTCATCCTTCATGGCGTGGGGTCCCTACCGCGCGGGCAGGGACCGGATCAGTGCTGTCGGACATCGCGATCGCTGCTCACTCGTCACCGGTTCAGGTGCGTCGGGTCGACGCATCGGACGCCTCCGGCGTACCAGAGGTCGAACGACTCGGTGTCGTGGGAACACGAGACGTACGGCGGACACCTGCACGTCGTCGTGGAGATGGTTCGGCGGTGCGGCGCGCGTCCGCCGAAGCGGCGCTCTGCCAGCATTGCGATGCTCCCGCGCTGACCGTTCCCAGCGCGGTTGCCTCCGCGCTGCAGCGATGTTCGCCATTCCAGCACACCCGCAACCGTTCGGGCAACATCGACGTTCGTCGCTGGGAGTGGCCGGTAGACGTCAGTGACCTCGGTCCGGGCGGAGGAAGCACGACAGTAGTTGCCTGAACTCGTGCGGGTGCTCGATCGCGGGCACGTGCCCGCATCGGCCGAACACGTGCAGACGGACATCGGCCAGGTATTCGAGCAGGGGCTGTGCTGCCGTCCCGAGCGGGGTGACCCGGTCCTGGGCGCCGTGCACGAGCAGCACGGGCACGCGGATCGCTGCCAGTTGCTGCGCCGAGAGGGCGAGTTTGTCGGCCCATCGTGTCCTGGGCGGAGGGAACAACGACGCGAATGCGGTCGCCCCCGCCCGCATCGCGGCCGCTCGGGCATCGACTGCCGATTCGGTCACGAGCGCCTGGTCGAAAAGGAGCCGACTCAGCATGTCCCGTGCCCCGAGCGGGCCGGCGGGGGCGGCCCAGATCGCGTCGAGATCGGCGGACAGCGGTGCTCCGGGGGCGCCCATCGTCGAGACCGCCACGACACTGGTGACCTGCTGGGGGCGCGCGGCCGCCAACGCCAGCGCTACGGCGCCGCCCATCGAGTGACCCACCACTGCGTAGTTGTCGATACCGAGGGCATCCATCAGGCCCGCGGCCTGCTCCGTCCACAGTCGGAGCCCGCCCTTGGCGCCTGCCGGGACAGGTGTACGGCCGAACCCCGCCTGGTCAGGGGCCACCAGGTGCCAGGACTCGCCCAGCGCCTGCATGGTCGTTGCCCAGGCTCCGGACCCGGTCGTGCCGGGTCCGGAGCCGTGCAGCATCAGCACCGCGGGTCCGGTGCCGCTTTCCAGGACGTGGACGGGGGAACCGTCGACTGTGACCGTCCGAAGTGGTGTCACCGGGTTAGGCCGGGTGCGCTCATGCCGCCGCGGAGTTGAGGGACTTCGAGAAGACCTCCATCATCGCCCTGCCGAACTGCGGCATGTCGGGCCATCCCCGGCAGGAGACGAGGTTGCCGTCCACGACGTCGGGAGCGTCGATGACCGTCGCGCCCGCGTTCTCCATGTCGCCGGTGATGGGCGGGAAGCACGCCGTCTTGCGACCCTTCAACAGCCCGTACACCGCAGGGACCTGCGCGCCGTGGCACACCAGCGCGATGGGGAGGTTGCGGGCGAAGAAGTGCTCGGTGATGCGCCTGACGTCGGCGTCGACCCGGATCCACTCGGGGGCACGGCCCCCGGGAATGATGAGGGCGTCGTAGCGCTCGACGTCGACCTCGGCCCAGGGCACGTCGACAGGCAGCTTCCGGCCGTTCTTCTCCACGTAGGCGTCGGAGTTGGGGTCGAACTCGTGGATGACCAGTTGCACGTCACGCATCGTCCGGGACGAGACGTCGACGTCCCAGCCGCCCTCCTGCACGCGGTAGTAGGGATACATGGTGTCGAGTTCCTCGGCGGCGTCGCCGGTCAGGAGCAGCGCTCTGGGCACCTGCTTCTCCTCGCATTTGGTGGTGGGTGAGGTAGATCCAATCCGATCCGATCCGGTTGAGCAAGCATTCCCCGGCCCATCTCCACCGTCAAGCCTCTACCGCCATCGCGTCCGCATCCTTGACCTCCTCGAACAACCGACGGAAACGCTCGCCGGAGCGCAGGATGTGCCGTCGCATCGCGTACGCGGCGGCATCGGGATCGCGCGCGGCGATCGCCGCCACGATGTCCTCGTGCTCGGCCATTGCCAGGTGAGTGACCTGGGCGTCGCGGTGCAGCCGGAAGAGGTGCACGTGGCTGTGCAGGCGGGCGAGCGCTTCACGGATGACCTGGTTCTCCGCGCTCAGGGCGACAAGATCGTGAAAAGCGGCGTCGCGTAGCCCGAAGGCGCCATAGGCGGTGGGCCCGCTGCCTCCCTCCAACTCCGCCATCTCCTCCAGCATTCGTCGCAGACCGGCCACCTGCTCCGACGATGCGCGCTCGGCGGATCGGCGTGCCGCCGCCGGCTCGAGCAGCAGTCGGACCTCGAGCATGTCCTCGAATCGGTGGCGGGTGATCTGGGGCGGAATGCGGTAGCCGGCGTGCGGCACGCGAACGACAAGACCCTCGGCCTCCATGCGGTTCAGAGCGTCTCGGATCGGCGTCTGCGAGACCCCCAGCTCTCGCGCCAGGACGTCGATCGTGACGCGGGAGCCAGGCTCGATCCGTAGCGACATCAGCTGTTCGAGCAGCGTGTCGTACACCTCGTCAGCAAGCCGGCCGCGAGCTCTTCCCGACGGCATTCCGTCCGTCGCGGCCCTACGGCCCCGCGTGATCATCGCTTCGTCGTCCATCGTGACCTGAGGTCCTCTCGTGCGCCTTCGGGAACCTATTGACATCAGTTACAACGCTGCGACATGCTGACGCCCCCAACCGGATCGTATAGGAAAAGTGGCGGATGATCATCCTCCACATCGCGGCGTACTCGTGACGCCGGGCCGCAGGTCGGCCCTCGCGACCGCCCGGCAACGCGCGCCATGGCAACCCAGCAACTGCTCGACGAAGCACATAGCGAGGCCCTAGAAGTCCCCACCCAGAAAGCAGGCCAGACGATGCGATACCCGAAGCGAATAGGGCGATCGGCTACTCCCAGACGAAAGGTGCAGTTGGCGGCAGCGGCCATGCTGCTGCTGGCCACGACAGTGGCAGCGTGCGGCGGTGACGAGGACGACGGCGGGAAGGCGAGCGCCCCCAAGGCACCGGCGACCATCCCGGAACTCACGAAGGACCCGCTGACCCTCAGCTTCATCTGGTTCGACTGGCCGCCCGCCCACGCCTTGGAAGACTTCGCGAACGCGGAGTACAAGAAGGAACGGCCGAACGCGACCATCAAGGTCAACACCGTGCCGAACGCGAACTGGCACGACGCGATGTTCACCCAGTTCGCCGCGCGCAAGACCGACTTCGACATCGCGATCCTGGACTCGCAACACATCGGTGAGGCCGTGACGAACGGCAACATCCTCGACCTCACCGACTTCGTCAAGGGCAACATCGACGTCAACGCCTACAACCCGTACCTCCTGGCCGCATACGGCCAGTTCCCCCAGGCGGAGACCGGTAAGCGTGACGAGAACGCCAGCCTGTACGGGCTGCCGCTGCTCGGTGACACCTGGACGATGATCTACCGCAAGGACCTGATCGGCGACAAGCCACCGCAGACCTGGGACCAGATGATCTCAGTGGCCGAGAAGTGCCAGGCGGACAACCCCGGTGTCAGCGGGCTGGCTTTCCACCAGGCCAACGGCTCCGACGCCGCGGCCGTCACCTACAACACGGTAAACGGCGTCTACGGCGGCAACCTCTGGGACCCCAAGACGCGCAAGATCGAGGGCGTCCTCAACGACGCTGCGGGCCAGGAGGCGATGGACGTCCTGGTCAACAAGATGAAGCCGCTGACCGCCAAGGGCTCCGGCAACTGGTTCATCGACGAGGTGAACGCGGCGGTCGCCCAGGGCAAGGCCTGCATCGCGTTCAACTGGATCGCCGCGAGCGGCGGCCTGCTCGATCCGAAGCAGTCGACGCTCGGCACTTCTCGTGAGCAGATTCTCGACAAGCTGGGTTTCGCCACCCTCCCGAGCCAGAAGACGAACCTGGTCCCTCTCGGCGGCATGGGAATGCACGTGTCGGCCTACTCGGCGAAGGCGAACCAGGCGGAGGCCCTGAACTTCATGAAGTGGTTCCAGCGGGCCGATATCCAGAAAAAGTGGGCCGCGGCCGGTGGCGTGCCATCGCGTACGGACGCCCTTCAGTCGCCTGAGTTCCTCAACGCCGGGCCGTTCAACCAGGTGTACGCCGACTCGGTTCCGCGGATGCGGGACATGTGGAACGTGCCTGAGTACGCGCGCCTCGTCGACATCGAGAACACCAACGTGAACGCGGCGCTCAACGGCGCGAAGAAGCCGAAGGATGCGCTCGACGACATCGCCAAGGAACAGCAGGGCGTGCTCGACTCCAGCGGCCGCAAGGGCGGCGGCGGGCTGTGAGCGATCCCGTCCCTCTGACGACCGACCAGCCCGGGCAGGTGGCGTCCGCGACGCCACCTGCACCGGGCCGGTCCCGCCGGCTGAGCGACCGCGGGCTTGCCGTGGCCTTCATCTCCCCCGCATTGCTGCTGTTGCTCGCCATGTCGGTGTTCCCGTTGCTGTGGGCGTTGTACCTGTCCTTCACCGACTACTCGGCTACCCGCGGGGGGCCCGCCAACTTCGTCGGATTCGGGAACTACACGGCCATCCTGACGTCGGCGCAGGTCCACCAGCGGGCCCTCACGACGTTGATCTACGTGATCGGCGCGGTCGGTCTGCAGACCGTGCTCGGTTTCGGCATCGCCTACCTGATCTCACGGCGTACGCGCGGGCGGGGAGCGCTGACCACCCTGTTCCTGGTGCCGATGATGCTGTCACCGGTCGTGGTCGGGCTGTTCTGGAAGTTCATGCTCGACGCGCAGTTCGGCGTGGTCAACAGCATGCTGGGCTCGCTCGGCCTGGGGCAGGTGGAGTGGCTCACCCGGCAGCGGACCGCACTGGTGTCCCTGATCGTGGTCGACACCTGGCAGTGGACGCCGTTCATCATGCTGATCGCCCTCGCGGGCCTCACCGCGGTACCGAAGTACCTGTACGAGGCCGCCTCGATCGACCGGGCGTCCGAGTGGTTCAAGTTCCGCACCATCACTCTTCCGCTGGTGTGGCCGTTGCTGCTCATCGCCGTGATGTTCCGGGCCATCGAAGCGTTCCGGCTGTTCGACCTCGTCTACATCCTCACCAGCGGCGGTCCGGGTGTCTCCACCGAGACGCTGTCGTTCCACGTCTACAAGGTCGCGTTCCTGGGCTTCAACACCGGAACCGCCTCGGCGTACGGAATTCTCATGGTCCTCGTCGTCATCGTCCTCACGCAGCTCTACCTGCGCTATCTGAACAAGCTCAAGGAGGACTGATGGCAGTCTCCGTCGACGAGGCCGTGTCCACGGGTCCTGCCCCGGATCGCACGCCGCCCGCACGCCGCAGTGGCGGCCGGGGCCGCTCCGCGCTGGAGATCGTGCTGCTGATCGTCCTGGCCGTCGTGATGCTCTTCCCGGTGCTCTGGATGATCGAGACATCCATCAAGGAGAACCGGGACGTCTACGCCATTCCGGCCAAGTTCTTCGGCTTCACGGTCACCATGGACCACTTCAAGGACGTGTTCGTCGCCCCCGGTGGCGGTCGCTCGGCCCTGTCCGTCGCGTTCCTCAACTCCGTCGTGGTCGCCGGGATCTCCACGGTGCTTGCCACGGTGCTTGGGGTCCCGGCGGCCTGGGCCTACTCACGCTTCGGTGTGAAGGCCAAGAAGGACCAACTGTTCTTCATCCTGTCCACCCGCTTCATGCCGCCCGTGGTGGTCGTGGTCCCGATCTTCCTCATGTACCGGCAGGTCGGACTCATCGACAGCAAGCTCGGCCTGATCCTCATCTACACCGCGTTCAACGTCCCGTTCACGATCTGGATGATGAAGGGATTCGTCGACGAGGTGCCAGCGGAGTACGAGGATGCCGCCATGCTCGACGGCTACACCCGCTTGCAGGCGTTCTGGAAATACACCCTTCCCCTGCTCCTACCCGGCATCGCCGCGACAGCGGTCTTCGCACTCATCTTCTCGTGGAACGAGTTCGTGTTCGCCATCTTCCTCACCTCCAGCGACGACGTCCGGACGGCCCCACCCGCCATCGCCGGTCTCATCGGTGGCACCACAGTGGACTGGGGTCTCGTGGCCGCCGCCTCCGTGGTGTTCGCCCTACCGGTGCTCGTCTTCGCGTACCTGGTGCGCAAGCACCTCGTCGCCGGTGTGACGCTCGGGGCGGTGCGACGCTGATGGCAGGCATCGAGGTCACCGCGCTGCACAAGCGCTACCCGGACGGAACGGTCGCGGTTGATCGCGTGGACCTGTCCATCGACGACGGCGAGCTGTTCGTGATGCTCGGCCCTTCGGGTTGCGGCAAGACGACGACGTTGCGGGCCATAGCCGGTCTGGAGAGGCAGACGACGGGCGACATCCGCATCGGCGACACGCTGGTGAACGACCTGCCGCCCGCAGAGCGCGACATCGCCATGGTGTTCCAGTTCTACGCGCTCTATCCGCATCTGAGGACCCGCGACAACCTGGCGTTCCCACTGCGGGCCGAGGGACTGCCCAAGTCGGAGGTGCACAAGCGGGTCGACGAGGCCGCCCGGCTGATGCGCCTCGGACCGCTGCTGAACCGGCGACCGCGCCAGCTGTCCGGCGGGGAGCAGCAGCGCGTCGCGCTCGCTCGTGCCCTGGTACGACGGCCGCGCGCCTTCCTCATGGACGAACCTCTCACCAATCTGGACGCGGAGCTGCGGGCGGACATGCGCACGGAGATCAAGCACCTGCAGGGGGAACTGGGAGCGACGATGGTCTACGTCACCCACGACCAGGTCGAGGCGATGTCGCTCGGTCACCGGATCGCCATCCTCAACAAGGGTCGCGTCGAGCAGATCGGCACGCCGCTGGAGGTCTACGACCGTCCGGCGAGTCTTTTCTGCGCCGCGTTCATCGGCTCACCGCCGATGAATTTGATCGATGTGGAGGTGGCCGACGGGAAGCTGCGCGGTCAGGGCGGACTGGTCCTCACGCCACCGCCGGGCGTACCGCGTGACCGTCGCCTGGTGGCGGGCGTCCGGCCGGAGGCGCTGGAGGTCACCGCGCCAGGGGCTGATCGCGCGGTCCCGGCCCGTGTGGTCTCGGCGGAGTGGCTGGGCGACGAGATCATCTACGTGGTCGACCACAGCGGGCAGCGCGACGTACGGGTTCGGATGCCTCCGACTGTCCGCTTCGCCACTGACGCACAGGTCGGGCTGCGGCACACCGGCGGGACCCCGGCGGTCTACGACGTGAGCACGGAAGAGCTGGTGGCCTGATGGGAACCGTGGCAGTGCAAGGGCTGCGTAAGTCCTTCGGAAGAGTCCAGGCCCTGGACGGGGTGACGTTCGATGTGCCGGACGGCTCGTTCTTCGTCGTGCTCGGGCCCTCCGGGGCAGGCAAGACGACGACCCTGCGAGCGATCGCCGGCCTGGAGAAGCTCGACGCGGGGTCGGTGCATCTGGACGGCAGGGACGCGACAGGTGACGCCCCTGCCGCACGCGACCTGGCAATGGTCTTCCAGAGCTACGCCCTCTACCCGCGACACACGGTGTACGAGAACATCGCCTCGCCGCTGCGGGCACGCCGCTGCTCCTCGAGCGAGATCGCCGCTGCCGTCGAGCAGATGTCGAGCCTGCTGCACATCGAACGTCTGCTGCAGCGTCGTCCCGCGCAGTTGTCGGGCGGCGAGATGCAACGTGTCGCCCTGGCCCGGGCGCTGGTCCGTCGCCCGCGCGCGTTCCTCATGGACGAGCCGCTGACGAACCTCGACCTCAAGCTCCGCGTCGAGATGCGCACCGAGCTGACCCGCATTCACCGGAGCCTCGGAGCAACCTTCATCTACGTGACGAACGACCAGGTCGAGGCCCTGTCGATGGCCGACCAGGTCGCCGTTCTCAAGGAGGGGAAGGTGCAGCAGGTCGGAACGCCGACCGAGGTGTACGAGCGTCCCGCCAACAAGTGGGTCGCAGGGTTCGTCGGGAGTCCGCCGATCAGCCTGCTCCCCTGCCACGCCGAGGGGGATCGTCTGGTCGGCGCGGGAGGCTGGACGCTGCCACGGCCCCGCTGGACCACTGCCGAGGACGGTCGTGCGCTGCTGCTGGGCCTGCGCGCGGAGGATCTGTCCGTCGAGCAGCGTGGGGACGCGTCGTTGTCGGGGGAGCTCTACGGGCTCGAACCGCTCGGTGACCGAACGGTGGTCGACGTCCGAGTGGGGACGGCGATCCTCAAGGTCAAGGCACGACCCACCGTCGCCGGTACGCCGGGCGAGCGGCTGTCGGTGACTGTCGACCTGGACCGCGCGCACCTGTTCGATGCGGACACCGGGCTGTCGCTGTCGGAGGCCGGGCGGTAGCCGCGCCGGCAGCGACGGCGCCATTGCGCCCGCACATGGCAATCCGGCCTCGCGAACCGTCACCGGTCAGAAGGCGATCGGTGGCGCGGTGCGTCGCCTGCACATCACCACGAAGAGCAAAGGAGGCGGCGCAATGAGTGACCCGATGAACGTCCTGGCCCCCGAGCACCGGCGGCTCCGGATCGGCGACGCCTGGCGGAACGCCGCAAGCGGAGCCACATTCGCCGTCGAGGACCCGGCCACCGGCAAGACCATCGCCGAGGTGGCGGACGCCGGCGTCGCCGACGGGCTCGCCGCTCTGGACGCGGCGACCAGGGCGATGGCGCAGTGGGCTGCGACCCCGCCCCGGAAACGGTCGGAGTTGTTGACAGCGACGTACCGGGCACTGACCGCGCGATCCGAGGAGATCGCCCGGCTGATAACGCTCGAGATGGGCAAGCCGCTGGCCGAGGCTCGGGCAGAGGTGGCCTACGGCGCCGAGTTCTTCCGGTGGTTCGGCGAGGAGGCGGTACGCGTCGAGGGGCGCTACAGCACCGCTCCCGCAGGTGGATACCGCATCCTCACCGTGCCGAAGCCGGTCGGACCGTGCGTATTCGTGACGCCCTGGAACTTCCCGTTGGCAATGGGTGCCCGCAAGGTCGCCCCTGCGTTGGCCGCGGGCTGCACGACGATCACCAAGCCGGCTGCCCAGACGCCCCTCACCATGCTGTTGCTGGCCCGCATCATGGAGGAGGTCGGCGTACCTCCGGGCGTCGTCAACGTGATCACCACCAAGCGTTCCGGCGAGGTCGTCTCCGCACTGCTTGCCGACAGGCGCACCCGCAAGCTGTCGTTCACCGGCTCGACAGAGGTCGGGCGCGTGCTGCTCCGGCAGGCCGCTGACAACGTGCTGCGTACCTCGATGGAACTGGGCGGCAACGCGGCCCTGATCGTGTGCGCGGACGCCGACCTGGACGTCGCGGTCGACGGCGCCATGGTGGCCAAGATGCGCAACATCGGCGAGTCGTGCATCGCGGCCAACCGGATCTACGTCGAGGAGCCGGTGCGCGAGGAGTTCACGGCGCGCTTCGCCGAGCGGATGGGCGCACTGTCGGTGGGCCACGGTCTCGACGACGGCGTGGACGTCGGAGCGTTGATCGACGACCCCTCGGTCACCAAGATCGACGAACTCGTGGCCGACGCTGTCGACCGTGGCGCCCAGGTCCTGGTGGGCGGCGAACGGCCGGACGGGCCGGGCAACTTCTACCCGCCCACCGTCCTCGTCGACGTGCCCGACGACGCGCGGATGTTGCAGGAGGAGATCTTCGGCCCGGTGGCGCCGATCATCTCGTTCACCTCCGACGACGAGGTGCTGGCGAAGGCCAACGACACCGAGTACGGCCTGGTCGGATACGTCTTCACCCGTGACCTCCAGCGGGCGCTCCGGTTCGCCGAAGGGCTGGAGACGGGGATGATCGGCGTCAACCGCGGTCTGATCTCGGACCCGTCAGCTCCGTTCGGAGGCGTGAAGCAGTCCGGCATCGGCAAGGAGGGGTCACACGAGGGCATCCTCGAGTACCTCGACCTCACCTACGCGGCGATCGACCTGCCATGACCCGCCCGCTGCTCCGGCCGTCCGGCGCGCGCACCTGCGCCACCCGGGCGGCCGGCCTTGCCGACGCCGTCGGGGTCCCGCAGGTGACCCGGACGTCCGCCCCGCACATCGCCGCCGACGTTTCGGAGAGGCACCGACATGCTTGAGACCGTCCGCGGACCACGCCAGCTCATAGTGGGCGAAGGGGTCGCGCAGAACATCCCACGGGTGGTGGCCGAGAGCGGCTCGCGAGTCCTCATCGTCACCGACAAGGTTCTTCTGGGACAGCCGGGCGTGGCCGAGATCGTGGCCGCCGTGCGGGAGAAGGTCCAGGTCGTCGAGGTGTTCTCCGACGCCACCCCGGACGTGCCACTCACCGATGTCGCACTGGCCGTCTCCGCCGCCGCAGTGGTGGACGCCGACGTGATCCTCGCCATCGGGGGCGGCACGGTAATCGACCTGGCCAAAATCGTCGGCGTCATCCGCCGCCACGGTGGGACGCCACGCGACTTCTACGGCGAGTCGAAGGTGCCGGGGCCGACGATCCCTCTCGTCGCGGTCCCGACGACATCAGGCACCGGCTCCGAGCTCACACCCGTCTCGGTGTTGACCGACCCGGACCGCGAGCTGAAGGTGGGGGTTTCCAGCGTCCACATCGTGCCCGACTTCGCCATCGTCGACCCCGAACTCACCTACACCTGCCCTGCGACCGTCACCGCCCACTCCGGCATCGACGCGTTCTGTCACGCGGTGGAGAGCTACACCGCGCGACCCCGGCCCCACGGGCCACGCGACCCGGTGGAGCAGGTCTTCCTCGGCCGCAACCCGATCACCGACCACTACGCGCTCCTGGCGGCGGAACGGATCGCCCGGAGCCTGCGTCGTGCCTTCCGGGACGGAGGCGACACGGACGCGCGCGCCGACATGTCCTACGGGTCCATGCTCGCCGGGCTCGCGTTTTCCCACGCGGGTAACGCAGCCCCGCACGCTCTCCAGTACCCCATCGGCGCCGCCACGCACACGCCGCACGGCCTGGGCGTCGGACTCTTGCTGCCCTACGCGCTGGACGCTGCCAAGGACGCCATCAGCGACCGGCTGGCCATTCTCGCCAAGGTGTGCGGGCTCGACGTGACCGACGCGTCGGATCGCGAGGCCGCAGATGCGTTCCTCACCTGGCTCGACGGGCTCCTTGCCGACATCGGCATCCCTGGAACCCTTGCCGACGTCGGCGTGGCGCGCGCCGACCTCCCGCGCTTCGCGGAGATGGCCAGTGGCGTCACTCGCTTGATCCAGAACCATCCGGGGCCGACCGACACCGCCAGCCTGACAGCGATCCTCGAAGCGGCCTGGACCGGGGATCGGACGCGAAACGCCTGACTCCGATTATCGCGCGTTCGGACTCGGCCCCAGCGCGCGAGCCGCTGCCGGGCATCCGGCGGCATTCTCAAGCAGGCCGGCCAGATTTCAGCGGGCAAGCTTGGCACGTACCTGCTCTGCCTTCGGGTGGTCAATCGCGACGAAGATGGTGAGGGCTTTCTGCCACGCTACTAGCGCAGCCCTCGCGTTCCCTGCGGCAGCCTCCGTGTCACCGAGATGGTGCAGGGTTTCCGCCTCGTAGTACCGATCGCCCAGTGCCTCGTAGATGGCGATGGCCTGCTGGTAGTGGTGTGCCGCCTCGGCGTACCGCTGCAGATGTTGAAGGCTGTACCCGATGCTGTCCAAGGTGTGGGCCCGGTAGGTACGGTCGTCGAGTTCGTCGAACAGAGCCAGGGCCTGTGAGCAGTGCTCAAGCGAGCTGTCGTAGTCGCCCTGTAGCGCCCGGTACCAGCCCAGCGCATTCAGTGCCTGCGCCTCGCCTGTTCGGTCAGCTATCTCCCGGTAGAGACCCAGGGCAGAACTGGCATGCTGTTCGGCCGCGCGGAAGTCCCTCATTTGTTCACTGGCGTACCCCATGGCGCGTTCGGTGCGGGCGACGCCCTGGATGTCACCGGCCTTCCGGAAGAAGCCAACCGCCAGCCGGTGGTGCGTCATCGCCTGGTCGTACTCCCCGAGCTGCGCCAGCGCGTTAGCGAGATTACGCAGTGCGACACCCTGTGCGCGCCCATCGCCCATCTGCTCGGCAGCCTCCACAGCGAACCGGTACAGGTCGGCGTACTCACGCCAGTACCCGCGCCGGTGAAGAAACGTCGTCAGGCTCCACGGCAGAAGGAACGCCGGTCGGTGCCGGCCGCGCGCGGCAGCGAGTCGGGTCACCGCGGAGAGGTTGCCGTACTCCTGCTCGAACCACAGGGCCGCGCTCTCGGCCGAGGAGAGCCTGACCGACTGGATTCCGTCCTCTGGAGCAGGCGTCGGGAAGGTCTCCCGAAGCGGGTCCAACAGACGGTCACCACGGAGAGCGGCCTGGAGGTAATAGTCGACCAACCGATCGTGCGCATCGGAACGGTCGGCGGCGGAGTCGTGCTCCTCGGCCAGCTCGTCCGCATAGGCACGCAGCAGATCGTGAAGCCGGTAGCGACCCGGGCAATACTCCTCGATTAGGTGCTGAGCTGCCAAGGTCCTCAGCAACCTGTCGGCGAACCCCGCTTCGGCACCGGTCAGACTGGCGGCGGCACCGACGGTGAAGTCGGGGCCGGAAAGCAGACCCAGGTATCGGAACAGCCGCGCGGCATCCGGGTCGAGGGCCCGGTAGGACCAGGAGAAGACGGTGGGCAGGTCCGACTCTGCGTCGTCGACCTCGAAGTCCCGTAGTGAAGGTCCACCGCCCGTAGCCTCCGCGACGAGTCGGTCCAGTGGGAGGTCCGGTGCGAGCATGATCCTCGCCGCTGCGACGACAAGCGCCAGCGGCAGCCCGCCGCACAGGGTGAGCAGCGTGGCGGTCGCCTCCGGGAACGCGTCCAGCCGCTCGCGGCCTATGCGGTCATCGAGCAGCTGTCTCGCCTGCTCGCGAGGAAGAACGTCCAGTTTGAGCGGGAGAGCCTTGTCACGGGCGACGATCCCGGTGAGCTGGTTGCGGCTGGTGACGATCGTGAAGCACGACGGGCTGCCGGGCAGCAGTGGGCGGACCTGCTCGGCGGTGGCGGCATTGTCCAACAACAGCAGCAGGCGTCTGCCGGCTACCACACTGCGATACAGGCTGAGTTGAGCGTCGAACTTGGCCGGTATTCTCTCGGCCGGCACGCCGAGCCCGTCCAGCAGCTCGCGCACAGCATGGGTAGGCGCGACCGGAGGTTCTCCATTGAACCCGCGCAGGTTGAGGTACAGGTGGCCATGGGCGAACTGTCGTGCGTTCGTGTGCGCCCAGCGCAGCGCGAGCGCAGTCTTACCGATGCCCGCAGTGCCATGCACGGCAGATATGACCGCTACTCCGTTGCGCGCCCTCCGGTACAGGGCGGTGAGCTGGTCCAGTTCGGCCTGTCGACCGACAAAAGGGCTGGTGTCCATCGGTAGCTGCCTGGGCAGCACACCGCCCTGCGTGCCAGGTGACGGTGCTCCCGCTGTGGCGTGTTGACGTGCCGTGGCCCAGGCGTGTTCCCACGCGCGATAGCGACGCGTACCGGTGCCGACGCCGCAGACGTTGATATACGCGCGAAGCCAGTCCAAGCGCGGCAGCTCACCGCCCTCCACCTTGCTGATCTTCGTACGGGTCAGCCGCACATCGCCAAAGCGCGTCCGCGCGTCCATCTCCCTCGTGGTGAGGCCAGCTCTCTCCCTGAGCGCCTGAAGCGCCGCGCCGAGGTCGGCCGGTGTCAACACGCTCGTCGGGTCCCGGTCCACTCCGTACACCTCGCAGTCGTCCCACAGGTGTCTGCAGCTTCTCTGTGGTGTCTCGATGGCAGCCGCCCTAGCAGGCGATCCACATCGATTGTGTCCCGGCTTGTCCCGCAGAGCCTCACCGAGCGGCTCGGGCGTGAAGGTGCGATCAGAACTGCGGAGCGACGACAGGGAAAGCGGCGAGGTGGACCAGTGGACCTTGAGCGGTATCTGACGTACGGCCCATGGGTGGCGATCGTGGCCGTGGGGCTGCCCGTGTTTGCCAAGGTGGTCGTCGCGCTGATCGTGACGAAGGGTGCCCCACCTCGTGAGAAGGCGGCGATCCTTCGTGCGGTGGGGGACATGTTCCGGCCGTGGCGTCGCGGCGGCGATCGCCGGTGAACGCGACGACGGTGCCGTCGCCCGCCGGTCCGCGCGCAACCTCGATCGGGTACGCGACCAACAGGGGTCTTGCCTCCCCCGACGCCGACGGTGAACCTTAATCCACGGGCGGGCGCACGCCAGTCGTCCGCGCCGCACGGCCGGGAGGAACGCGGTGCATCCGTTGCGGGCAGGCCATCAGCGGGGGGTCTACTGCGTCGTGGCCGCCGCCGGTTATGGCAAGTCCACCGCGCTGCACCGTTGGTTTCCCCGAGCGGGCGCCCGCTGGTGCAGGGGGGACGACGCACCAGTGCGCCAGCTCGTCGCCGACGCCGTCGCGGCCGGCGACCGCCTGGTCGTGGTCGACGACCTGCCGCCGACCTCGGCGGAGCAGCTGCACCTTCTGTTGAAGGAGGTCGGGCGGTGGGAGGACGACGTCACAGTCGTCCTCGCCTCGCGGTGGCCACTGTCGGCACCGGCTACCCGCCTGCTCGGCAGCGGCCTCTGGACCGAGTTGGGCCCGGCCGACCTTGCGCTCTCCCCGGCACGGATCGCCGACCTGATCGCCGAGGAGTACGGCCTCTCCACACCGGACCTTGCCGACCGGTTGTACGAGGCGACCGGGGGCTGGCCTGCGCTCGTCCATCTGTCCGCCGAGACTCTGCGGCTGGGTGGGGTGCCGCCCGGGCCGCTCGCCCCGATCCTCAGCGAGCCCGGTGGGCCGATCGCGCGGTACGTCGCCGACGAGGTGCTGGCCGGGCTACCAGCGGATGCGAACCGGCTACTGCGTCAGGTCGGTGCGCTGACGCCGGTGAGTGTGGGGCTGTGCCGCGCGCTCGGCCATCGCGGCGCCCAGCGCATCATCGACGGGCTGCGCCGCACCGGCCTGCTGACCCGGCCGGCCTGGGCCGCGGCCGGGCCAGGTGCACCGGCGCCCGAGGAGCTTTTCGTGCCGATCGTCGTCGAGACCGCCCGGCACGGGCGCCGGGCGCCGACCGCCGATCAGATTCGCGACACGGCCGCCGCAGCAGCAGTCTGGTACGACGAGCACGGGCCGCCGGTCGCCGCGGCCCGGGAGTACCTGCGGGCCGGAGACCTTGCCGCGGGCGCCCGGGTGCTCGAAGCGTACGGCGATCGGATGATCGCGGCGGGTCGCTCCGTCGCGGTGACCGAGCTGGTCGGCATGCTGCCGGAGCGGCATCGCAGCCGGCGGCTGCGCCTGCTGCTCGGCGACGCCCTGCGCACCAGCAGCGACCTGGGCGCGGCCACCCACGAGTACGACACCGTCGCCGAGGAGGCCTGGGACGCCGGCCTGGCCTGGCGGCTGGGTCGGATCCACTACCAGCGGGGTGACGCCCGGTCGGCCCTGGCGATCCTCGACCGGCCGCTCCCCCGGCCCGCTCCGCTGGCCGATCAGGCGCTGCTGCTCGCCTGGACCGCACACGCGCACCTGCTGGCCGGCGACACCGAGACCGCGACCGCATGCGCACGGCGGGCACTCGCCGCCGCGACAAGCGCCGGGCAGGACGATGTGCTGGCCGCGACCCACCTCAGCGTCGCCCTGTGCCTCAGTGTGGCCGGTGACATCGCGGGCAGCCAGGAGCACTTCGCCCTGGCGTTGCCGATTGCGGAACGCATCGGTGACGTCCTGCTGCTCACCCGGATCCACACCAACCGCACCCACCAGTTCCTGCGTACCGGACGGTTCGCCGAGGCGTTGACGATGGCCGAGCGGTCGGCCCGCTACGCCGCGCTGGCCGGCGCCCCGAGCCTGCGCGCGATCGCGACGAGCAACGAGGCGGAAGCGCTGGCGATGCTCGGCCGTTACGACGAGGCGGTGCAGCGGTACGAGGCGGCGCTGGGGTTCTACCAGCAGAAGGGTTCCCGTCGGTTCATCCATGCGCTGCTCGGACTGGGTGAGCTGTACCGCCGGCGAGGCTGGCGTGAGCAGGCGCGCGCCGCCTACGAGGAGACGATCCGGGTCACCGAGGAGACGGGCAACGTGCACGTCCTGGTGTCCGCGCTCGCCGGGCTGGCGCTGGTGCGACTGGACGACGACGTACCGGCCGCCGCGGGGCACGCCGACCGGGCCGCTCGGGACGTCGGGGACGAGATCGTCGTACCGGCACTGCTGGCCCAGGGTTGGGTCGCGCTCCGGATGGCCGCGCCCGACCGGGCCACAGTGCTCGCTGACGAGGCCGCCCGCATCGCACGTGTTCAGGGCGACCTTGCCGGGATGGCCGACGCGCTGGAGCTGCGGGCCGCCGCCGAGCAGGACCTCGAACGGGCCCGCGAGGCGCTGCGCGAGGGGTACGCCATCTGGACCCGGGCCGGTGCGGCGGTCGAGGCGGCTCGGCTGCTCGTCCTCCTCGGGCGGTTGCCCGGGGCCGACATCGACGATCGGCTGGCCGGCCTGCTCGCAGGCGAGCAGGTCGCCCTTGCCGGCGCTCTGGTGGACCGAACGGCGAGCAGCTTCGGCGGGTGGGCGGCGGGCGCCGGACCGGTCTACCAGCGGGTCGTGATCAGGGCCCTCGGCCGCTTCGAGGTGCATCTCGACGGTCACCCGGTACCGGCCTCGCAGTGGCAGTCCCGCAAGGCGCGTGACCTCGTGCGTATCCTCGTCGCTCGGCGTGGCCGGCCGGTGCCACGAGGCGAACTGTGCGAACTGCTCTGGCCGGACGACGACCCGGATCGCACCGGTCACCGGCTGTCGGTCCTGCTCTCGATCGTGCGCGGGGTGTTCGACCCGACGAAGACGTTCGCGCCCGACCACTTCCTCATCGCCGATCAGGCGTGCATCGCGTTGGATGTCAGCCGGTTGCGGGTGGACGTCGAGGAGTTCCTCGCGCACGTCGCGCACGCGCGACGCCTGCTGGAACGAGGGGCGATGGCGGAGGGGCGGACTGTGCTGCTGTCCGCCGACCGGCAGTACCGCGCCGACGCGTTCGAAGATGAGCCGTACGCCGACTGGTCCGGCCCACTGCGCGAGGAGGCGCGGGCGGCGTACCTCGGCCTCCTGCGCATGCTGGCCCAGGTCAGCCGGGCCACTGCGGGCCCGGCGGCGGCGGTGACGTACCTGCTGCGGCTCCTCGAACGGGATCCGTACGACCAGCCGGCGCACCGGGCGTTGGTGCGCGCGCTGGTCGCCGCCGGCCAGCACGGCGAGGCCCGCCGGGCACTCGCCCGATACCGCGAGGCGATGCGGGCAATCGGGGTGCACCCGCCGGACGAGCTCATCCTCGCGCCGGCCGGGCAGGGCCGACAACCGCGGGCCGCCGTTCGTCAGGGTCCGCCGGCCGCTGGCAACGGCCGGCGGGACCCGGCGCCCGATCGCGGGCGTTGACCGGCCGCGGGATGCCGGCGCCCGACCGGGGTCGCCGGCCGGCTCACGGCGACCGTCAGTGGAAGACGGCCGATTCCAGGGCAGCTACGGCGAGCGAGCCTTCGCCGTCGCCTTCGGCATCGTCCCGGGCGGCGGGCGACCCCGGCAGTTGGCTCGCCCGGACGGCCTCGGCGCCCGCCTGACGGAGGTCCGGGCTGGGGACGAGCGCGCTGAGGAAGAAGGGTCCCGCGCCGGTCACGCGGGCGCCGACGCCGTACACGTGGACGTCCGGGCCGGCTTCCTCGGTGACGACAGTCTTCGGCCACGTGCCGTCGTACCCGGTGGCGGCCTCGACGCGTTCGCCGGGCGGCCCGGTCGGTTGTGTGGGCTCCTTGCAGATTCCGACGGCGGTGAGACTTTCCGGCTCGGCGCCGCCCGCATGCACACGCACCGTCCGCAGTCCGGGGCCGAAGCCAACCTCGTCGACGTACGTCTGGTCCACCGGTCCTTCGAAGCGGAAGCCGGTGCCGAACAACCGTGTGCTGCCCGGGCAGTTCACCTCCACCGTTGACGCCGATTCCACAGTGGCTGTCGCCCGCACCGGTGGGCTCGTCGACACGTCGCACGTGGCATACGCCACCACCGACCACGCGCCCGCGTACCCCGTGCGGGCTGTCGCGGTGACTGTCACAGTGTTGAGTTCCGCGTCAGGCTCCATCGCGGTCAGTACGACTCCGCCGTTGCCGTTCACGATCCGGGCGCCCGCCGCGAAGACGGATAGCGCCCCCGGGCAGGTCGCGGTGACGACCTTGGTCCCGCTCCCGTCGTTCTCGCTGGCCTCCACGACCCGTACCGGTGCGAGCCCTCCCGCGTGGGCCTGCCGGTCCGGTGCGGCCGTCCCGGCCGCCGTACCCAGCACGACAACGACCGCGCCTGCCACAGTCCGCCGTGCGATGTCCCTTGTGCGCATATCGCTCCTTCGCTCGCCGACCCGGCCGGGTCAGACTCTGGTCGATCTCGCTGGCCCGGCGGGCCGGCGATGGTCGATTCCGCCGATTCCGCCGGGCCACTCGGGCCTGGCGAGGGTGGGTTTCGTCCCGGCCCAGTGGGGACCGGGCATCATCCATGGTCCGGTCGGACCTCAGGGTGGCGTCATGGTGCGCCCGCCCCGAGCCGCCACCCGGAGCGGAGCGTGACGTGACCCTGACGCACCTGCCGAGACTCGATGACGAACGCCGCGCAACGGCCGCGGCGCGATCGAGGAGGAAGACATGCGATTCAGCAAAACGGCGACCCGGCTCCTGGTGTTGCCCGTGGTGTGCGCACTCGGGCTGATCGGGGCGAGCCCGGCGCAGGCTGCGTTGAAGCGGACCGACCGGTTCTCCATCACCCAGCCACACTTCGACTTCGGCGACGGCGACCTGGGCAGCATCTCCGGGGATCCCAAGGCTGACGGCCGGCTGGAGTGGGATCTGGTCAACGGCACCTGGGAGCCTCGGCTGCTCGGACGCATCTACATCAACAACGCCTCGGGCGAGTGTGTCCGGGTTCAGATGGTCATCACCTACCAGAACGGCGTGGTGGTGCCCTACACCGACACCGCGTCGGACTTCTGCGCCCCGAACGGGAGGAGCTGGCACAACGACGTCGATTTCACCCCGGTCAGCTCGCCGTACATCGCGCACGTCGTCGTCAAGCTGCAAAGCGCGCCGGCGGGCGGATGGTCCTTCTCGGACGAGGGAGCGTCGGTGCCGTACCTCGCACCGTGGTGGCTGCCCTAGGCGTACCCCGACCCCGGGCGGGTCGGTGATCAGCGACCAAAGCGAGGGAGTGCCCCTGCAGCCGCGAACGCGTCAGCAGGGGCACTCCCCTGTCGTTAACGTCGATAGGTCCCGCTGACGGGCGAGATCTACCTCGAGCAGGCACTCATGATGGCGGGCGGGCTGCTCGTCGTCGTACACCTTGGCCAACCCGCGGCCTGCTCGCGTGGATCACACCGCCGTCGAGGTGGCCCAAGCCCTGCACAACCTCGCCTAGCGGTCACTCACGCACAAGGTGCAACACCTGGGATTGGCCCTGCGCATGGACGGCAGCCGTTAAAGCAAAGCGTGAAGCGTGAAGCGTGTTTGAGAATGTCGGCTGTCCGTTGTGGACGGCGTGGCGGCATGACTTCCACCGGCGCAGCGGGCAGGGTGGCGCGGTGCCTGCACGTCGTGGCTACCCGTCCGATCTGACCGATGCCCAGTGGGCGCTGATCGAGCCGATGCTGCCCGAGCCCAACACGTACGGCCGGCGGGAGAAGCACCCGCGGCGGGAAATCGTCAACGCCATCCTGTACGTGGTGCGATCCGGATGTCCGTGGCGGTATATGCCCGCTGACCTGCCACCGTGGCAGACGGTGTACTGGTACTTCACCCGGTGGGAAGACTCCGGCGTGACAGAGAAGATTCTTACCACTCTGCGGGTCAAGGCACGGATGCAGCAGGACCGCGAGCCGCAGCCGTCAGCGGGGGTCGTCGACGCGCAGAGCATGAAGGACGCTGACACCGGCGGCCGAGACAGTCGGGGCTACGACGCCGGGACGAAGGTCAACGACCGCAAACGGTTCATCGTCACCGACACCTTGGGCCTGCTGGCCACCGCGACCGTCCTCGCCGCGAGCTGGCAGGACCGCGACGGCGCGAATACCGCCCTACTGAGCGCCTACATGGCCACCTCGATCCGGCACGTCTTCGCCGCGAAGGCCTCACCGGCGCCGTTTGGTCGACTGAACCCGCGCCGTCCTGTGCACCACCCTTGAGATCGTCCGCAAGCCCGGGGACCAGTGCGGCTTCGCCGTGCATCCCCGCTGCTGAGTCGTCGAGGGCACTCTGGCCTGGTTCACCGCCTGCCGCCGACTCGCCCGCGACTACGAACGTCACCTCGACGCCTCCGAAGCCATCATCGATGGGCCGCTATCGCGGCATTACCGGAGGCCGACCCGCCCGACGCCAAGCCCTCCGCACTTTCATTCAGGCCTGATCGTACTTCTCAAACACGCTCTAGAAGCTACTCGCGGCCCGCCTACTGGAGACCCGACGGGCAGCGTTTGCCGCCTTTCGTAAGTACTGGGAGCTGCGGGAAATATCGGCCGACCGACTGCTCGAATCCACTTGAAGCGACCACGTGGCGACCTTCCGGAGTCCTAAGTCCTTGCTAAGTCAGGGCCGCGTGCGTACGCTGTCCACAGCCGACGGGGGTCGATTCATTACCTATTGCACAAGGAGTGAAACGAAGGCCTGCTATCGCCTCGATAGCTCACGCATCGAGGCGATGTCATACCTATTTGGACCTCCAGCGGCGAATCAACATTTCTCCACGAGGAGGGTAACCTTGGCAAAGTTCTCGTCAGGCAAAAAGTCCCTGGCAGCCGTTGCAGCGGCCTTTATTGCAGCTTCCATCGTTGGGGTTCCCGCCCCGGCGCAGGCGGGCACATGTTCCACGCCTGGCTGCGGCGGAGAGGCCACCAACGCAAGCACTCGCGGCATCATGATTAGCAACAATTGGTGCTCTGCCGCAGGTACCATCACATACACCGGCGAGTTCCTGCCGACGAGCTGCGTCCCGGCGGCGAATCGACAGAACGGATATATCCACCCCGCTTCCTTCACCCTCCAGCCGGGGCGCCGCTCAAACGAGTACCCCAAGTATTACGACACCGACGCGATTCGCCTCCCCGCCAACTGTGTCACCAACGTGACCATCGATGGCAATGGTGTCCAATACGACAGGCGAGGAATATCCACTCACCAGTGGCGGAAATTCAGCAACAGCCAGACGTGGGTTGTCACCGGGATTTACTGCTAGATCCCGTGTTGCCCCGCTAGCTCGTTGACGGGAAGAGCCCTTGAGTCTGGACTATTGGGAGTCAACACCAAGCCCACAGTTTCAGACTTAAGGGCATTTCCACATACTTTGCCAAGTCTCCGGTTTGAGGCAGAGCTCGTCAGCTGATTTCAGAGGTTCGGGGCCCGCGTCCCCGGCGACGGCGAGCCGGCGTTGGTGATCCAGGTCCGCCGGAGCGCCTGGGTCTGTGGCCACCGGGTCGCGACTGCATTGGCGAGTCGTTTGAGGTCTTCTTTCACGTTCACGCGTTTGAGCAGGGGCACGCCCCGTAGTCGACGTCAATCGGTCCCGCTCACGGGCAGGAGCGCAGTCTTCCCACGGCGTTGGACTGTCGCAACGTCCTGCCGTTCAACGGCTAAGTGCAGGCCGACGCTCCCGCCAGCCTGAGCGCAGGCACGTACGTCGCGGTTATCCGACTGGGCCACACGAGAGGACTGGAGTGTCGGGCGGATGGATGCGCACCCCGATCAGGCGGGCGTCGAGCCGCGCCAGCCGCTCCCGTACCGACGGCAGAAGCCGAGACACGGTCAACATCCGGCGTACGGCGGCCGATCCTGGGCGTTCGTGCGGTGCTCCGCGTTAGAGGGCTCACCCGGAGGCGCCCCAGCTACTTACCCCAAGTAAGCAACTTGGGGGCGTGTTGCGAGGATCGAACGGCCGCTCGAAACTCGGTACAGGGCCGAGGAGTTGGCCGTCCGATGCAGCCGCTCTCTGGCGTCTGGGGCAGGTCGCCCATTGCCGAACGATCTCGGATTCGGTAATCGCCTCGGTCCCGGCTGAAGACACAAGACACGAAAGGACCACCGGAATGGCCAGCAACGAGCAAGTCCTTCCCGACGACCTGGTGCCGGCCGAGGTACTGGCCTCAACCAGCCCGATCGCGATTTCCTCGCTGGCTCGGCTCAAGCCGGGCAAGAGCGACGACGACATGCAGAAGGCGTTCAAGGAGATGATGTCCGCAGCACGCGAGGAAGAGGGTTGCGAGCAGTACACGATCCACGCCAACCTCTACCAGCCGGGCATCTATGCGTTCTACGAGCGGTGGTCAAGCGGTGCGGACCTGCTCCGCCACATGCGGAATCCATCCCTGCAGACCTACCACGGCCAGTTCTTCGAGAACCTGGACGTGGAGATCGAGTGGCTCCGGCCGCTGGAGGCCTGACACCGGACGGTAGTTCGACCCGCCAGGCACCGCGCTGTCGCACCCGGAGACGCAACCCGGGCAGCGACGGTGCGGTGCCAACGCTGGGCCGTTCCCGCAGCAGGTTTGTCGACCCGGCCCAAGTTACTTACTCTGAGAGAGTGACCAAGTCTTTCAACGGTCGGATCGACGAGGATAGGTGCCACCTGGTCCTGCGCGCGATCGATGTCGTCGGGGTCCGCTGGACCGGACCGATCTTGATCGCGGCAGTCCGCGGAGCTCGCCGATTCAAGGAGTACCGCGCGCTGGTAAGTGGCATCTCCGACCCTCAACTCACCGTCCGACTCAAAGACCTGCAGGCCCGCGGCCTCATCGAGCGCACGGTAATCCCCAGCACGCCGGTGCAGATCACCTACACCCTGACCACCGCGGGCGAAGAGTTGATCGCCGCACTGCAGCCCCTGTCGCATTGGGGCGAGCAGTATCTGGCGCATGACGACGCATGACCTGAGTACAACGGATCAAGGAGCCTTGAAGTGCCGGTCGGTACCTCACGTGGTGTCTTCACGATTGCACTGACTGGTTTCTCCGGGGTGTCGGCGTTAGCGGCTGTTGGGGTACTAGAACAGTTGAACGATGCGCGGGGGCAGGACCTGCCGTACTCGCTCGACGAACTCATGCTGGTGTGGTTATTGATTGTCGGCGTGCTAGCCATGTGGGCGACGGTCGCCTATGCGCACGGGCAGTACATAGCCCAGCGGGTCCTTCTGATCATCGGCTTCATGGGACTCATTCCCGCTGTCCTGCCTGGAGTTGTCGCTCTAGCCGCGCGCACACGTGTTATGCGAGAGCGGTGACTGTCGGCCAAGCTGCGGAACTCCTCGTCGGGCAGTCGTAGACCGTCCAGCCTTCCCGGACGGGGACAAGGTGGAGCTCCTTGCTGGACGAACGACCTTTGTCCCCGTCCGCAAAGGCTGGTAGCCATCGTGGTGCATCGTGGACCCCGGCGACTGGGGCCTAAAGTTCAATGACTTCCTGCTGACCCAGTTCATGGAGCTGGTCGTGCACACCGACGACATGGCGGTCAGCCTCGGCTTGTCGACGCTACCGATGCCGAAGACAGCGACTAAAGCGACAATCCAGCTGCTGAGCAGCCTCGCGGCCTGGCGACACGGATCCTTGAACGTGATTCGGCCGCTACAGAGGTTGAAAGGCTGAAGTTCGCACCGTCACGGTGGTTCGGGGTCGAGGGTCATGCCGGTGTTGGCGAAGA
>NZ_JBNCNZ010000005.1:319996-464906 GCF_049847245.1 Micromonospora sp. DT68 | reverse complement strand
AGCTTCGTCCTATCTGGAGCAGCGACACGCCGCTGAGCGCCTGCTCAGGAGCCCTTGATCACGATGAAAATGGCTCATTGAGGCGATGTCGGTCGACCTCTACGCCCTCGTGGACGTGACCGAGGGACGCCGGGATTATTACGTCGTGCCCGGAGACGAGCTACGTGCCGGCGTGCGCGAACGGCACGACGAGTTCATGGCGAGCGTCGGCGGCGTCCGCCCGCGGAACCCGGACAGCCGGCATGCGGCGATTTACCCCGTGAACTTGGAGGCATGGCGGAGCCGGTGGTCGTTGTTCGAGGACGTGGCCCGGCCCTTGATCGGGGACTCGGCCTCCTGACCCCATGGCGCGACGGGAGCGCGTCCGCCGGCAGTCCTCCCGTCCGGTGTACGGGTCAGTGCGCGGACTTGGTGACCTGGACGAAGCTGGTCCAGGCGGCGGGGGAGAAGGTAAGGGTCGGTCCAGCCGGGTCCTTGCTGTCGCGTACGGCGACGAGGCCGGGCAGGTTGTCGGCGACTTCCACGCAATCGCCACCGTTGCTGCCGCTGCGGGTGCTCTTGCGCCACTGGGCGTCAGCCAAATCAGCCATGGTGGACCTCTCCGATGATCTTATTGATGAGCTGCCTCGATTGTGCCTCATCGAGTGTCAAGTCATCGAGGCTCGCCCACACCTGCTCGTAGGCTGCGTACTCTTCGGGTCGGTCCAGGTACAGGGCACCCGTCCACGACTCGCAGTAGACGACCGGCGGCTCGGGGGTGGTCCGGTTGCCGGGTGGGAAGTCGAGGATGACGAAGGTCCCCGCCTCCGCGCCTCGGTGGATCCCAGCGGTCAGCGGGAGGACTCGGACCGAGACATTGGGAATCTCCCCGACCTCCAGTAGGCGACGAAGCTGGTCGGCCATGGTCGCTGCGTCGCCAACCCTGTGGAGCAGCGCTGCCTCGGCCAGGATCACTTCGAGTTTGGGTGCCCGAGGCAGTCGCCGATGGAGGAGAGTCTGCCGTTGCAGTCGTGCCTCAACCAAACGCTGGCGTTCCTCTTCCGTCACCTCATGGCGGTGCTGGTAGATCGCCATGGCGTAGGCGCGCGTTTGGAGCAGGCCGGGAATCAGCGCTTCATCGAATCGGCGGATGAAGGACGCGGCGGATTCCAGGCCGACGTACAGCTCGAACCAGTCGGGGACGGCGTCGCCGTACGAGTGCCACCAGCCCTTGGCCTTGGTTTCGTTGGCCAGAGCGGTGAGGGCGCCGGCCAGGTCGGGCGTCGCCCCGTACAGCTCGCACATGGCCTTGACGTCGAGGGCGCGGACCGGGCCGAGGCCGGTTTCGATGCGCCACATCTTCTGCCGGCTGCACTGCATCGCCTCTGCCGCGCCGTCCAGCGTCATCCGCGCCTCGGTGCGCAGCTCGCGCAGCGCCCGCCCGAGCTGCCGTCGCGGCACTGTCGATCCCATGTCGTCGGCCATTGGCTCCCGCCCTCTCCATGTTGCATTTTGTTACATCCGAACGCCATCGGTGAAACGCGCGACCGTTGCGCCCGAGAATCAATTCCATTGGGCGCTGCCACGCAAATTGATTGCGCGTCCGACCTTACAAGGAACCCCCGACAGTAGCCATGAAGGCGCAATTCCCACGCGCGTTAAGTCGACGTACTGTCGAGCGAATGGTGTGGGCTGAGGGCACGTCCCTGGCCGACCGGACCCCGATGGAGGCGAGCCCCGCCAGCAGGATCGGGCGCAGCCCGGCGCCCAAACAGTGCCTCCCGGTCGGGAGGCGCCGACGCCATCGATGAAGCCAGCCTTGAGCGCCACCTCCGCGTCGACCGCGTGGAAGTCCCAATCCGGATACTGTTGGCGCAGCACCGCCTTCGCGACCACCAGTGCTAACCCGATGCCCAACTGCTCGGACTGCGCCACCTTGTGGTGGTAGACCACGTTGCCGGCATGGCGGGACAGGGCGAGACAGCCCTCGCGCACGGTCAGCGTCGCGCAGTAGCGCACGTGCGCCCAGTGCCGGGCCACCTGCGCCAGGGGCGAGGCGGTCAGGAACGTCGTGGCCACGCCCACCTCATGCAGTACCTGCGCCGCACTGGTCCGTACCGGCGGACCGATTCGCACAGGCGACGGATTCTTGCCGTACCGGTAGGCCTCGTAGTCCTTCGCCTTCTCCTTGGCGTACCGAAGCACCTCGGTGACGACCTGTTCGGAGGACTCGACCGCGAGCGTCGACTCGCGCCCCAGCGATCGTACGAGCGAGTCGAGATCCATCGGTCACCCCCGATGCGGATCGCCCAGTGCGGGTCCGGCACCCAGAGTCATTGAGGAGTGGCAGAGCGTCAATGCGTGTGCCAGAGCGCGACACAATGGTTCGTCAGTTGTGCCCCCGCCGCTACGCTGCAGGCCACTTCGCTCGAAGTTCCTTGAGCATCACATCGAGTTACGCTGAGGTTCGGCAAGATCGCCGAGCGAACTATGGCAGCGGCGTAGGTGGGTGGCGAGGCGGCGCTTTGAGGGCTGGTCTTGGGCCCGAGGGGGAAGGCTGAGGCGTTTGCCGTGGAGCTTTGCATAGGACGAGCCGGCGAGGCCTTCGAAGACAACCAGTCTGCCTTCCTGGTCGACTCCGACGCGATACAGATCGAACAGCGTGTGCAGGTCTGCGCGAAGAAGCAGCCCGTTGGTGACCAGATTGCTGTGCGGTCCCATGTACCCGTCGATGTGCGCCGCCTCGAGGACTTCCAGGGTTCGCTCGCCGGTAACGGCGCACCGCCCGTCGTAGGCACCGAGCAGGCGTTGTCGGAAGGCATGCTGCCCTTGTCGTTGAACGATCGCCCGCAAGGTACGGAGCCGGGTGTCTTCCCCAGGGCTCGGCTCGGAGTCCAGATCGGGAAGCGTCAGACGCTGGTTCGTCAGCCAGGCGTCAAGCACCTCTGTGGTATGCTGGTTGGCTCGGACGGCTGCCCTTTGCGCGATCTGGCCGAACATCGACCGTGGGATCGGTTCGTGCATCAGGCGCTGTGTGGCGTCGAGGTTCCAGACCAGCGATGCATGCCAGAAGTCGCCATCGAAATCGACGTCGACGGCCTGGGCAAGCGCGCAGATGTACTGGTAGGGGGTCGATGCGTACACCCAGACGGCGTCACCAGGTCGCATCTGACGGAAGCCCGTTCCCAACACCCACCGATCGACCTCGCTGGGGTTCTGCCGGATATCGTTGAACAGTTGCTGGGGCGATACCTCGGTGTTCCCGTTCGCCGTGTCGAGGTAGTAGTTGCTCTTCTCGTTCGTCGGATAGATCCAGTGAGTGACCGGCATGGCTTTTCTCCGTCCTACAGGCCGCGATCCTTGCCCTCGCGCCACGCGATTACGTCGAGGATGCGCAACGCGCCGATCTCCTGCGGGAGTTGCAGCACGTCGCGTAGGCGCAGCAGCCGGTGGTGCAGCGCGAAATCGTCGGCGCGCAGTGCCGCATGCAATGGCTCCCACTGGGCCGAAACTGTGTCGGTCACTGCGGCGACCACCGTGTCCCAGATGGGCCGAAGGCGTGGCCGCTTCCGCGCCAGTAGCTTCGACGCGATGGTCGGACCGACGCCCGGGATAGTGCGCAGCTCATGCATAATCCGCCAACCAGCCCAGGTGGGGGCGAGGGAGTTGTCCTCGTTGGCCAGGTCACGGTCGGAGCCGAGGTCTACGAGCAGCCCTGAGAATTCGTCCGAGCGGTCACGCAGCAGCGCACGTACCGCTGTCTTTGGTACCTCAACGGAGAGGAACTTGATCGCGATCAGGTCATCGGCCGTGAACCGCATGGGGTCGCTAGCGGTCGCCCAGGTGTCGAAGTACGCACCGTCGGCACAACCGGGACCGAGATACGGCACACCGTAGTAACGCTTCAGCAAGGTGATGGCGGCAGTGTCATCGGATGTCTGAAGCGCATCAGGTAGCCGGAACGTCATGATCGGACCCTGCCAGCGCGAGGCGAGAGTGTCTATGGACCGAACGGGGCACCGCCCTGCACCCATCAGGCGGCCAAGCAGGCCGACGGGCTCGTAGCGTGGGGCTCTTCCCGTGCTGGTCGACAGCCATGCCGCGATGCATTTGCGAAGCGCGGCAGCACGTGCATCGTCGAAGCCGGTCAGCAGGGTTCGAGCCCTCCGCCAGTGCCATCGGGCCTACTCGTGGCGGTCTGCGACTACCGGCGCGGCTGCCGGATTATCCGGCGTCAGGGCGACTTGCCGGCGTTCAATCGGTTGACATCATTCGCCACGGCCCGGTAGCACTATGGACACCGCTTTCGCGCCTCGCGTGGTGAAGCGTCGCGTGCCGACCCTGGGAGAGCAGTTGAAGGCGAATGAGACGACGGTCCGTAACCTGCTGCAGGGCGAGAAGCAGTACGTCGTTCCCCTCTATCAACGCCGCTACAGCTGGAAGCGCCGAGACCTCGCGCAGGTGTGGGCCGATGTGATGAGGGTGACGGAGGTGGGCGACAACACTACGCACTTCCTTGGATCGGTGGTCCTGGCGCCTAGCCCGGCCAACACGCCGACTGGCGTGCAGAGTTGGTTGGTCGTGGACGGCCAGCAGCGGCTAACCACCTTGAGCATCCTCCTGTGCGCGATTCGTGATCACGTCTACGAGTCCGATGCGCAGCTGGCCGCCAAGATCGACGATATGTACCTATTCAACAAGTACGCGTCGGGGATGGAGCGGTACACGCTGCTGCCCACCAAGGCCGACCGAGCGGCCTGGCTGGCGCTCGTGGAACGGGATCCTGGCGCCGGCGGTGAAGATCGCATCGGGGAGGCATATCGCTTCTTCAGAGCTGCACTCGTTCAAGCCGATGACCCGGACGACGACCATGACCTCATCCGGATCGAGCAGGCGGTGGCGGCACGGCTGAGTTTGGTAGAGATCGCCGCGCATCCAGACGACAACGTCCACCGCATCTTCGAATCTCTCAACTACACCGGCCAACCGCTCACCCAGGCAGACCTGCTGCGGAACTACCTATTTATGCGCCTGCCCGCTCGCGGCGATCATATCTACGAACGGCACTGGCTGCCGCTTCAGGAACTGCTCACCGATAAGCAGCTTGAAGACCTGGTTTGGTTGGATCTAGTGCTCCGTGGTGACGATCGTGCCACCCAGGAGGCGATTTACCAGTCTCAGCAGCAGCGGCTCAGCCAACTGTCCGGCGAGGCTGCGATCGAAGAGTGGATCATCGATCTCCATCACAAGGCTCGCTTGCTCCGCAAGATTCTGATGCCGAGCGAGGTGAGCGACGCAGTCCTACGGCGGGCGTTGGACCGACTTGACCGCTGGGGTGCGGCAGTTGTACATCCCATCGCACTTCATGTCCTCCTGGCGCATGAGGCCGGCCGCCTAAATTCTATCGAGGCTGCTGATGCATTGCGTGTCGTGGAGAGCTACCTTGTCCGTCGAATGATCGCCGGCATCGCAAGCGCCAACACGAACCGGGTCCTGATGTCACTCGTGAAGGATCTGGGCGAGCAGCTGCCGTCGGCCAAAGCGATCACCCGAGCGCTATCCGGGGTGAGGAAGAAGTTCCCCACCGATCAATACATCCGGGATGCTGTGTTGGTTAACAGCTTCTACTGGCTAGGGCGTGGCCCGCAGCGTAGCTACGTGCTGCGCTCTATCGAGGAGGACTTCGAGCACAAGGAGCCCATCAACTTCGACACCTCGAAGGTCACCATCGAACACGTGTTGCCTCAGTCTCTAACAGATGACTGGAGGGAGATGCTTCACTCCGACCTGGAGAACGACGAGACGGTTGAGGAGCTGCACAGCTCACTGGTGCACACCCTCGGCAATCTCAGCCTGACCGCCTACAACCCTAAGCTGGCTAATGACAACTTCGAGGCGAAGAAGAAGATTCTCCGCGACAGTGGCCTGGCGATGAACCGTGAGATCGCCGATGCGCCGCGTTGGGGTCGCACGGAGATCCTTACGCGCGGCCGAGCCCTCGCCGATCGGATTCTCGCCATCTGGCCGGGGCCCGACGAATCAGCCGCAGCCCCGCCGCCCAGCCCTCGCTGGTCACTGATGAACCAGGCACTCGCCAGCATTCCCGCCGGTCGCTGGACCAGCTACTCGGACATTGCGGAGGTCGTGGGCGTGTTTCATCGTGCCGTCGCTGGCCGACTTGCCAGCGTCCAGGTGCCAAACGCCCACCGTGTGCTGAAGATCGACGGTGCGATCTCGGCCGACTTCCGCTGGCCCGACCCCCAACGCCGGGACGATCCTCGAATGGTGCTGGAGGCCGAAGGTGTTCGGTTCGACCACGGAGGCCGTGCGGCAGCGGATCAACGCATGACCGCGAGCGAATTAGCGCGAGAGGTCGGCCTTGACACCGGCGATGAGAGGGGCGAAGAGGACTAAGTCGGGTCGAGTTGGGGCTCCGACTCGTCGAACCAGGCCCGCTCCCAGGAGCAGTTCGGGATGCGTCTACCGACACCGTTGTACCGCCCCGGATGCGTAGCCAACCGTCTGGGTGATGCGCACCGCCGGGACGTCCGCTTGGGCGAACCGCGCATCGGCCGGGTCGCGATGATCGGGTCTGCAAGCGTCCTGGCGATGGTAAGACTGAGACGACTCCGTCAAACATCACCGTCAGGGCATGTTGTCGCGAATCCGACTCGTCCGTTGATTGGGCTGTCGGGCAGGTCAGCCCCGGTAAGGGGTGCAGTAGCATGCGGCAGTGATCCGCTCATGAGGCCGACCCTCGCCGCAGACACCCTGCGCCGAACCCTCACCCAGTACCTGACCACCACCTTCGGCTTGACCGAGGACGGCGTACGTCATGGTCTGGAGGGTTTCCTCTCCCACCCGGAGCAGGGCATCTTCCGCGGCCCGTACCTGCGGATCCGCACCCCCTTCCGCCCGGCAGAGGGGGACTGGCGGGCGAGCCTCGACTGGGCGCCGGTCGGCTTCGCCCCTTACCTGCACCAGGCGAACGCTTTCGCCCGGTTGTCGACGAAAGGCAAGGCGGCCGAGCCGACCCTGATCACCACCGGCACCGGCTCGGGCAAGACCGAGTCGTTTCTGATCCCGGTGCTCGACCATTGCCGGCGGCAGAAGCAGCAGGGCAGAGCCGGGGTCAAGGCGATCCTGCTCTACCCGATGAACGCACTGGCGACGGACCAGACGCAGCGCATCAACGAGTTGCTCTCCGACCCGGCGCTCAGCCAGGTCACCGCCGGCCTTTACATCGGCGACGTCGCGGCCATCGAGTACCCGCACGTGTTCACCAAGCGGTCGGAGATGCGCCGGACGCCGCCGGACATCCTGATCACCAACTACAAGATGCTGGACCTGCTGCTCCAGCGCGCCGACGACCTGCCGCTCTGGGAGGGCGCCGAGCCGGCGTACGTGGTGTTGGACGAGTTCCACACCTACGACGGCGCGCAGGGCACCGACGTGGCGATGCTGCTGCGCCGGCTCGCCGCCGCGCTCGACCTCGACGAGCCGGAACGGCCGTTGGGGCCGATCTGCCCGGTGGCGACCTCCGCCACGCTCGGTGAGGGCGGCGGTCGGGACGGTCGTACCGCGATCCGCGAGGTCGCCGAGCAGGTCTTCGGCGTCGCCTTCGACGCCGGGTCCCTGGTGGGGGAGGACCGGTACGAAGCCGGCGAGTTCATCGCCCGCCAGGACTTCAGCCTGCCGCTGCCCACCCCCGAGCAGCTCGCGGCCGTCGACGACCGCGACCCTGAGGCGATGATGGCTGAGGTCGCCGAGTTGGTGGTCGGCAAGCGCTGTCTCGACGACCCGACGCACCTCGGTGACCTTCTCCGTCAGCATCCGTTGACCAAGGCGGTGCTCGACTCGCTCCAGGCCCGGCCGTGCACCCTCGACGAGATCATCGACGTGTTGCCCCGCAAGAACGCCACCGGCTGGGGCAGCGTGATGAAGACCCCGCCCGAGATCACGGCGAAGGCTCTCGCCCGGTTCGTCGGTCTGCTCTCCGTCGCGCAGAACCCGGAGGCTCCCGGCCGTCCGCTGCTCAACATCGAAACCCACCTTTGGGTACGCGCCGTCTCCCGCCTACTGCGCGGCACCTCCCACCAGGCGGCCTTCGGCTGGTACGGCGAAGCGCCGCGCGAGCTGGACCCGTACGCCACCGACGCGGACGTGGTCGTGGCCGACAACCGTTACCCACGGTTGCCGGCAATTTACTGCCGGCACTGCGGCCGATCGGGCTGGATGGCGCTGTCGCCGGAGAAGGACCCGCAGGAGCTGGAGACCGACCCGGACAAGATCTACCGAGCCAGCGTCGGTCGGGACAAGCGCCGGGTCCGTGCGCTGATCGCCGCGACCGAAGACGAGGTACGCCAGCGCTCCCGTGGCCTGCTGGTCCTGGAGTACGGCCGACGGGTGCGTCCCTTCGACGAACAGCGCGACCGCAAGCCCACCGACGACGCGATCGTCGTGCTCGGCGACGTTCTCGACATCGACGGTGCTGAGAAGGACCGCTGCCCGTCCTGCGAGTTGGACCACGGCATCCGCTTCCTCGGCGCAGGCCTGGCCACCCTCGCCTCGGTGGCGATCACGCAGCTCTTCACCGGCGGGGAGCTTGACGAGGCCGAGAAGAAGACATTGCTCTTCAACGACTCGGTCCAGGATGCCGCGCACCGCGCCGGTTTCGTGGCCAACCGGTCCTACTCGTTCTCGCTGCGCTCCCTCCTCGCCAGTCGCTTGGAGCCCGGCGAGTCCGTAGGGCTCGACGACCTTTTCGCCAAGATGATCGAGGCGGCGGCGCAGCCGGAGGTCCTCTCCACCGTCGTACCGCCGGACCTGCACGATCAGCCCGGCGTAGACAGCCTGCTCGCCGGCGAGCACACCGGCAGCCGGGAGACCTGGGAGCTGATCAGCGAGCGGCTCGTATTCGCCACCGTGATGGAGACCGGGTTGCGCTCCCGCCAGGGCCGCACCCTGGAGTTGACCCGCAGCGTCGCCGTCGAGGTTGCCCTCGACGATCCGGTACGAGCCGCGGCGATCTGCCGCGACGTCCACCTCACCGGCCCCGGCAACATCGTCGGAACGCCGCCGGACGACGCCCGCTACCTCGCCTTCCTTCGGGGCCTGCTGGAACGGCTGCGTATCCGGGGTGCCGTTTACCACGAGTGGCTGGTGCCGTACCTGAAGCGCGGTGGCACCCGGTGGCAGATCTGGGGCGGTCGGCCCGCCGGGATGCCCGCGTTCCCGAAGGGCCTGTCCGCGCCCGCATTCCTGCTCGCGACGCCGAAGACCCGCTCGGAGTTCGACGTGATCACCGCGCGGGGCAACTGGTACCAGGACTGGACCTCGCGCTGCCTCGGTCTCGACTCCGGAGACGCAGCCGGCTTCCTCACCCGCCTACTGCCGGCGCTCGCCGCCGCCGACGTGGTCGCCGCCGGCGACACCGAGGACGGCAACACGGTGTACGGGCTGATGCCCGGTCACCTGCGGGTAACCCGACTCGATGACGCGGCCGCTGTGATGGCCGGGGTCGGCTGCGACACCTGCCACTGGCAGCAGACGGAGCACCCCGATCGGGTCGCCGACTGGATCGGACAGCCGTGCCGCCAGTACCGCTGCCGTGGTCAACTCCAGGCCGCCCACGACGACACCGCAGCCGATGACTACTACCGGCGGCTCTACCTGGACCGCCCGGTCTTCCGGGTCGTCACCGGCGAACACACCGGCATGCTCACCCGCGCCCAGCGGGAGACGGTGGAGAAGCAGTTCCGCGACGGGGAGCGGTACACCGATCCGAACGTGCTGTCCTGCACGCCGACACTGGAGATGGGCATCGACATCGGTGCCCTCTCCGCGGTGGTGCTGGCGTCGCTCCCGCACGGCCCGGCCAACTACGTCCAGCGCGCCGGTCGCGCCGGCCGCAAGAGCGGCAATGCGCTCGTGCTGACCCTGGTCGGGCGAACCGAGCGAGATCGCTACTACCTCACCGATCCGCGCGACATGATCGCCGGTCAGATCGTCCCGCCCGGCTGTTTCCTCTCCGCCGTGGAGATCCTGCGCCGCCAGTACCTCGCTCACCTGATCGACCTGGCCGCCCGCGGGCGCCTGGCGGGAGTGCTGCCGATGCCACGGCGGGCGCACGTGCTGTTCGGCCCGACCGGATGGCTGACCGGCCTCGCCGAGGCTGGCCGTCGCGACGGTGGCCGGCTGGTGGAGGAGTTCCTGACCCTCTTCGGCGACAAGGTCCTGCGGGCCGCCGCCGACGAGCTGCGAGAGTTCGCGCTGGACGGCATCGTCCACCGCGCCAAGCAGGCCGACGAGGTCTGGGAGATCCGGCTGGCCGACCTGCGTCGCCGAATGCAGGAGCTTGCCACCGCCCGGGGCACGCTCGTGCCCAGCGACCCGGACCACGCTCGCGAGATAAAGATGTTGAAGGCCGAGGAGGGCGCGGTCCGCCGCCGGCTGAGGGAGGTCAGCGCGGCTGCCGCCCACGGCACCCTGGTTGAGTTCGGTCTGCTGCCGAACTACGCGCTCATCGACACCCGGACCGACCTGGAAGCCACCCTGACCTGGGAGGACAAGACCGACGGCGACCGCCGGTTCCACAGCGAACTCCGCGAGTACGCCCGCCCCGCCCGTCAGGCGCTGGTCGAGATCGCTCCCGGCAACAGCTACTACGTGCGGGGCTACAAACACGAGATCTCGGGGCTCGACGTCGGTCCGGCGGACCGGCCCGCGTACGAGCAGTGGCGCGTCTGCGCCCAGTGCGGATACGTCCGCACCCACCTCGCCAAGGAGGACACCAGCGCCTGCCCGCGTTGCGCGGACCCGGGCATCGCCGATCACGGACGCCTCTTCCAGGTCCTCCAACCGACCCGGGTGCTCAGCCGCGACAAGCGCGACGACGCCCGCATCCGTGACGACAGCGACGACCGGGACCGGCGCTTCTACGCCACGACCGTCGCAGTCGACGTAGACCCGGCGAAGGTCGATTCGTCCTGGCGGCACGCTCACGACACGTTCGGTGTCGACTACAGCCGACACGCGATGATCCGGCACTTCAACCTGGGCGCGCAACGCTACGACCGGGCAGCTGAACTCTTCGCGGGCGAGGAGGTGCGGATCAACCGGTTCCACACCTGCACCTCCTGCGGCGGAACCACGGTCGATGGTGCCCCCGCGGTGAGTCAACAACTCGCCGCGCAGGCCTCCGGCTCCACCGTCGTGCAGGGTGCCGAACACCACCGGCCGTGGTGTCCCTACCGGCGCTCGCCCGCTGCCCCGGACGCCCACGTCGATCTGATCCTCGCGCACGAGTTGGAGACCGAGGCGCTGCGCATCCTGATCCCCGCCGCGACGGCCGTTGTGCAGGAGCGCATCGCGTCGTTCGCCGCCGCGATCCGCCTCGGCATCGCCGCGCAGTACGGCGGCGACCCCGCGCACCTTCAGGCTGTGTCGGCCACCATGCCGGACGGGCAGAGCGACGGGACGCGCAACTTCGTGGTCGTCTACGACACTCAGCCGCAGGGCACCGGCTATCTGCACCGCCTCGCCAAGCCCGAGGAGTTCCGCGCGGTCCTGGAGTTGGCGCGGCAGCGGATCGCCGACTGCGTCTGTCGACATGAAGGCAAGGCGGTGTGTCACCGCTGTCTCCTGCGCCACGCTCGCAACGAGCACTTCGCCCTGATGAGCCGCGACGAGGCGTTGGGGATGCTCGACAAGCTCCTCGACACCTGGGACGTCCAGGAGGGCACCCGGACGGACGAGATCTCGCTGATCCACCAGGTGGAGAGCGAGCTGGAGATGCGGTTCCTCACCAAGCTGTTGGCGCTTGGCGAGACACGCAACTCGGGCCTGCGGATCGATCGGCGCACCGATCATGACGGTGCCCGCATCGCCGACCTGCGGTTCGTCCGCGACAACGGCCAGAGCGTCACCCACTGGCAGATGAAACTGCAGAACACCGTTCGGGGCACCCGGCCCGACGTCCACTTCAAGCGCCTCGACGCCCCGTCACCCGAGGTGGCTGTCTACCTCGACGGCTTCAAGTACCACGCCTCGTCCCAGTACAACCGGCTCGCCGACGACGCCGAGAAGCGAGCCCGGCTGCGCGCCCACGGCTATCTGGTCTTCGCCGCCACCTGGGACGACGTCAAGACCTGGGGGAGCGCGGACGGGCAGGGGCGGTGGACCCCGTACGGCGGCGTCAGCAAGCAGGCCGCCCGGGAGAGATACCGGCAGTTCCTCCCCGGCGCCGACCCGGACGAACTCGAAGAGACCGTGTGGGTCAACCCGATCGAGCAGCTGATGTGCTTCCTCGCGGATCCCGATCTGACCCGATGGCAGCGCCGGGCGGAAGCGACCCTGGCGGGCGCGCTCAAGCAGGCCCGGGACAACACCGCCACCGACTCTGGCGGTGTGGCAGAGCGGCTACTGCCCGCCCTGCGCGGAAACCCCCTGCCCAAGCCGACTGCGGGGAAGATCATGATCGCCCGCGTCGGGGACAACGCGGACTGCCCGGTGATCCTCGTGGTCGACGGACGCAGCAAGCCCCTACCGACGTGGTCGGCGCTGACTGTCCTCGACGACCTGCCTGCCGCTTTGGCCGGTGAGGGCCACAAGGGCCGCTGGGCCGCCTGGCTGGCGTGGGGCAACGTCATCCAGTTCCTTGCCTATGGCGGCGGTGACGCCGGCCAACTCGCAGTGTCCGCCCTCGACACCTTCGAGCCGGCCTCGATGGCGGTCACCGAGGGCACCGGGTTCGTGCTGGCTCAACGCGCGCTGCCGCTCGATGAGGAGACGGCAACGTGGCTTGGTATCGCGGCGCAGCCGGCGGCCGCCGAGCCCGAGACGCTCGACACGGAGTCGCCGTGGCGGGACGTCCTGCGCTACCTGGACCCGGGCGAGAACACTCTGGATCAGCTCGTCCAGCAGCTCGCCCGGCAGGATCTGCCCACGCCGGTCGTCGGCTACGAGCTGGGCGACCAGGGCTGGCAGGCTGAGCTGGCCTGGCCCGACCGGCGGATCGCCATCGTGCTCACCGGCCCGTCCGACGACCCGGAGACAGAAGATCGCGACCGGGCGTACGCGGACGCGGGCTGGCATGCCCGCACTGCTCGGGAATGGTCGGTTGACGAGTTGGCGGCAGCGATCAAGGCGACAAGCGGGGGAGACCGTCGATGAGCATCGGAGCAACCACCCTGCGGATGCTGGACCGCGCCGACAAGGAGGTCATGAAGCTCACCCGCGCCGACATCGGGGCGGTTTACGAGTTCATGCACAAGTTCCGGCACAACCCGGAGAACCCAGGGCTCAACCTGAAGGCGCTCAACAGCGACTCCCGGCTGATGTCCGCCCGGGTCAGCAAGGACTACCGTGCGCTGCTGCTGCACATCGCCGAGCGCGACTACCTGCTCGTCGCGGTCAAGCACCGCGGTGAGGTGTACGACGACCTCAGCCGTTACGCGTACCGGATCAACCGGATCACCGGCGGCATCGAGGTCGTCGACATGGCGCCGGTTGGCGACAGCATCATCGGCCGGGTCGTGCGGCCGGATGTCGAACCGGAGCCCGCGCAGAAGCCGCTCTTCGACACCTACACCGACGCCCAGCTGCTGGACCTCGGCGTATCCGAGCCGTTGCTCCCACAGATCCGGGAACTGACCACCGAGGCCGAGTTGCTGGAACTGCTCGACCGGGCGCCGCAGCTCACCACCGACGTGCTCTTCGCGCTCTTCGACGGCACTCCCTACGACGACGTGCTGCAACAGGTCACGGACCCGGTCCGCGCCGACGAGCCGGTCGACCCCGAGGACTTCGAGGCGGCGGTGGAACGCCCCGCCACGCAGGTGACCTCCGATGATGAGGCGTTGCAGGCGATGCTCGGCGAAGCCTTCGAGCGGTGGCAGATCTTCCTGCACCCCACTCAGCGGAAGCTGGTCGAGCGCCGCTACAACGGCCCAGCGCGGGTTGGCGGTGGCCCGGGCACCGGCAAGACGATCGTCGCTCTGCACCGGGTGGCACACCTCGCCCGGCAGTTGCCACAAGGCGTGGACAAGCCGATCCTGCTCACCACCTTCAACCGGAACCTGGCCGCCGACCTGCGTACCCGCCTGATGGCGTTGGGTGGCCAGGATTTGGTGTCACGCGTCGACATCGTGAACATCGACCGGTTGGCCAGCAGGGTGGTGGCCGAAGCCAAGGCGGGCGGCAGCCGCCGCGTGGTGGACGACAACCGCGTTGTGGAGCTGTGGGACGAGTTCCTCATCGAGACCGGGGAGGCCGTCTGGGAAGCGGAGTTCCTGGCAGCTGAGTGGATCCAGGTGATCCTCGGTCAGGTGCTCAACTCGCGGACCGACTACTTCAAGGCCCGCCGCCCCAACCGCGGCCGCAGTCTCACCCGGGTCGAGCGCGACCAGATCTGGCAGCTGACCGAGCGCTTCACCACCTGGCTGGAGAACCGCGGTGTCTGGACGTGGCGCCAGGTGGCACAACGGGCTGCCCGCCTCGAAATGGACCGCACGGCCCAGAACGCCGGCGTCGCCGGGGAGTCGTCCGGCGGCTTCTACCGGCCGCGCTACCGCCACGTGGTGGTCGACGAGGCGCAGGATCTCAGCGCGGCACACTGGAAGATGCTGCGCGCCATGGTCGCACCAGGCCCAGACGACATGTTCCTCACCGGTGACACGCACCAGCGGATCTACGACAACCACGTCACGCTGAGCAGCCTCGGTGTCAACATCCGCGGTCGATCGTCCCGGCTCACCCTGAGCTACCGCACCACGCGGCAGATCCTCGCCGACGCCCTGCAGATCATGACCGGGGAGGTGTACGACGACCTCGACGGCGGCGAGGAGGACCTGGCCGGCTACCGGTCGCTGCTGCGTGGCGGCCGCCCGGTCTTTCGCGGTGCGGCGACGTGGGCGCAGGAGCGGGACCTGATCGTTGAACAGTTGTGCACCTGGGGGAACCCGACGGACGGCTCGGTTGCCATCTGCGTACCGACCAAGGACCTGGCGGCGGACGTCATCAACCGACTGGAAGCTGACGGGCTGTCGGTGGTGGAGATCGGTCCCGACGGGCCGAAGCGACCCGACGGCGTGCACATCGGCACGATGCACAGGTTCAAGGGGCTGGAATACCAGCGCATGATCATCGCTGGGATCAGCGACGGCCTGGTGCCTCGGCAGATGATCGCCAGGTACCGTGACACCGACCCGAAGCGCTACCAGCGTGAACGCCAGCGTGACAGGTCGCTGCTCTTCGTCGCCGCCACCCGTTCACGCGACGAGCTTGCGGTGTTCTGGCACGGCACGCCCAGCCCGTTCCTGACCGGGCGGCTCGTACAGCGCCAGTTAGCTTGATAGCCGACTCTGGCTCAGGCAGGGCCGGTGCGATGCGGGGAGGCTGTAGGTGCAGGCGGGGGAACGCATTGGTGACCGGTACGAGTTGACGTATCCGGTTGGTCGCGGAGGAATGGGCGAGGTCTGGGCCGGCTTCGACGAGCGGCTCGACCGGCCGGTGGCGATCAAGTTCCTGCGGCAGTTGGAGGTGCCAGAGGACGAGCGTCTGACGGCGGGCAAACGTTTCAGGCGGGAGGCGAGAGCGACCGCCAGACTGGACCATCCCGGCGTGCCGGCCGTGTACGACCTAGGCGTACATGGTGAAGACCTCTTCATCGTCATGCAGCTCGTGCCGGGGATTGTCCTCGCCGACCACATCGCCGAGCAGGAACGACTGCCCGTCGGCGAGGCGGCTTCCATTGCCGCTCAGGTTTGCTCTGTGCTCGCGGCCGCCCACTCCGCCTCTCTCGTACACCGGGATCTGAAGCCCCAGAACCTCATGATCACCCCGTCGGGGGTCGTCAAGGTGCTCGACTTCGGCGTAGCCGCGTTGCTCGGCCCCGCCGAAGCATCACGCCTCACCGCGACCGGCCGAACACTCGGCAGCCCCACCTACATCGCCCCCGAGCAGGCCCAGGGCGGCCCGGTAGGGCCAGCCGCCGATCTGTACGCCTTGGGCTGCATCTTGTTCGAAATGCTTGGCGGCAACCCTCCCTATGAGGCGGCCAACGCCCCAGACCTCATGCGTCGTCACATCGATTCGCCGATTCCCATCATCACTGAATACCGATCCGAGGTGCCCGACGACCTAGCGCACCTCCTCTACTGCCTGCTTGCCAAGGATCCGGCGAACAGGCCAGCGTCGGCCGGCGAGGTTCACCAACTCCTAACGCCGTTCCTCGACGTCCCCGATTCTCCAGGGCTGGTGGCCGCCCGGACACACACCAGGTTCCTCAGCGCACCGCCGCACACCGGTCACCTCTCGGTGCCGCCGCAGAGGTCACCGCAGGACCTGGTGGAGTTGCGGGCGCAGGCGAGTGAGCTCGCCGAGAACGAGCGTTTCGCGCAGGCTGCCGAGGTGTTGGAGCGAGCCGTCCGCCTCGTACCGCAAGGCGACGAGCGGCTCGCCACCGAGATCGTGACGCTACGAGTGGATCTTGCGAACATCTTGATGCTCGCAGGTGACTTCCGGCGGGCCCGCCACGCCTTCGAGGCATTGGCTCGAGATCTGGATCAGTCGGATGGGGAGCAGGATCTCGTCGATGAGTGCCGACACCAGGCGATGGCCTGCCAGCTTGAAATGGGCGAGCCCGCTGACGCGGCCGAGCCGCGCTCGATCCCGTAGCTAACCTCTGCGGGCTCCGCAGCTCCTCGGTTCCATTACGCAACACTGCATAATCCGCTCCTGCAACGCCCCCGGGTTGCCACAAAGAAAGTCATTGAGCAACGGCGGAAATGCTGCCTGGAACGTTGCTCCTCCACTGTCTACCGTCGCAGGCTGACCACAGCGCGGCGGTCGACCGGTCCCCCGAACGGCCGCCGTGCATTCCCTAACACATCTTGCTGAGCCTGGTGCCGTACCACTGAGTGGGAGTTCGGTGTCAGGGCGAGGAGGTGGGTCTGCCCGCACGGGATGAGCGGGAAGACCCACGCCATCCACAAACCAGGAAGGCGGAGGTACATGAGCGCTCACAAGCAGGGAGCCACGTCGGTAGGCGGTGATGCGACGTGCCGCTCCGGCGCGTACACCAGTCTGCTGCCGTGGCAGGTGCGTGAGCGCCGCTTCGCGCCGACCGGGCTCGGACGTCGCGGTCTGAACCCCGACGACGTGTACGCCTTCCTCGACCGGGTCGCCGTCGACATGGCCGCCGTCTACGCCGCTCTCGCCGAGAGCCGTCTCGAAACCGTCCGGATCAAGCACGCGCTGCGTCGCTGGCAGACCGAGCAGGCCCGCGCTCGCAACGACCGGGACCACAACCGATGAGCCAGCGGTACGTCATCCACGTGCCCGTGGTCGCTGCCGACCTGCCCGCTGCGCAGCGCCTGGCCCGGGTCGTCGGCCGGTGGATGCTTGTGCTGCCGATGGCGGACCCGGGGGAGACGACCGTCTCCGAAGAGGATCAGCAGTGCGTCCGTCACCGGGTCTTCTGCGACCTGCGGATGCCCGGCGGTCGACGTTGCCTCCTGCGCGACGACCACGACGGTGAGTGCTCGCGCCGCCTACGCCGGTGACCGGATCGGTTCGGTGCAACGCCAGGTCAGCGTCCATGGGGCGCTTCGGCGGGTCATCACGGATGGTGCTCGGCTGGTATTTTTCGGTGCTGTGCCGAACGATGCTCACCTGACCGGTCTGGACGCTCTGCTCAGCGAGACGCGACAGGCCCTGGAGGCGGCGCGTTCCCGTACTCCGGGCGAGACGCCGGCCGACGAGGAGCAGCCCGTCGGTCACGGCGAGGCGCTCGACGGCAGGGTCCGGGCGGCGGTTCGCGGTGGGCGGGTTGACGAGCTGACTGTTGATCCGAGGCTGATGCGGTTGCCGGCGCAGGATCTGATGGAGCACGTCAGGGCGGCGGTCAACGCGGCGCTCGACGACCTCGGCAGTCACCAGCCCGAGCTTCCGACCGTGGAACTCGACAGCCTGGCCGGAGGGCTCCAGGAGGTGCAGGATCGTTCGTTGCGGCAGATGGCCCAGATGAACGAGGCGCTCCAGGACGTCGTCGCACTGCTGAGGACACCACGACGGTGAGGCCCCTGGATGTCGACCCGGAGCAGCTGCGGCAGGCGGCCGGCGGCGTGCAGCGGGCGGGTGAGCGCCTTGAGCAGCAGTGGCAGCGGCTGCGTGCTACAGCGGACGGCATGGGCGACATCTTCGGCGGTGACGACGTGGGTGGGCTGATCGGCGCGTCCTACCAGGCGGCCCAGCAGATCGCCGAGCAGTCGATCACGTCGGTGGTCGCGGCCTTCGCCGGCTTCGGCGACGGGCTCGCCAAGATGGGTACGGCGTACGACGAGGTCGAGTCGCGTAACGCTGCCCTCTTCGACAGGTTCAACTGAAGCCGATGGGCATTCAGATCCCCGGCGAACTCTCCGGACTGCTCAACGAACTCGGCTATGTGTGGCCGGAGAGCGACGAGGAACGGCTCTTCGAGCTGGCTCAGGCGTGGATCGCGTTCGGCGCCGAGGCGGATGCCGCAGCTACCGACGCGAGCGCTGCCGTCGCGCTGCTCGCCGGCAACGACGGCAGCGCGCTGGAAGCCTTCCGCGGCCAGTGGTCGGACTCCGACTCCGCCGCCGCCGTACTCCAGGATCTCGGCTTCGGTGCCCGTGCGGTGGGCGCCGCCCTGCTGGTCTGCGCCCTCGTCGTCCTCGCACTGAAGATCAACGTCATCGTGCAGCTCACCCTGCTGGCCATCTCGATCGCGCAGGCCATCGCCACGGCGGCCCCGACGTTCGGTGCGTCCCTGTTGGAGATTCCGGTCTTCAAGAAGTTGGTCGACATCGCCATCGACTTCCTGATCGGCCAGGCACTGGAGGCGGTCCTTGGGTAGGCGTGGCCGCAAGGGCGCAGACGACGCCGCCTCCGGAATCATCGCAAAGGCAGCGTCGGCAGCGATGCGCGAGGCCAAGGAGGTGGGGCCGAAGGCTGCCGACGACGCCGCCGAGGCCGCCCGACGGGCTGTCCCCGGCCCGGCCGGCAAGATCCCGCTCAAGCCGCCGAACTCGCGACACAACCTCGACAGCATCCGCCCCAAGAACCCCAGCAAAGAGGTCAACACCGTGGTTCTGCCCGGGACCGACGTGGCCAAGGACCTCGACGACATCGCCGCGGGCCGCGCGAAGTGGGATCCGGACCGCCAACGGTACGAGGTGAACGGCCGCACGTACGCCGTGGAGCCGAGCGGCACTGTCTTTCCCGAAGCGGGGCCGGGACTCGAACAGCTCAGCCGAGCGGAGTACGGCGCGCTCAAGGAGTACATTGCCGCTGGTGGCGACATCGAGAAGGCCAAGGCGGCAATGGCCCGGAACCCGTTCCTGACCGAGGCCGCACAGGAGCGCGCCCTCGACGTGTTCCGCCATCACAAGAGCTACCGGGGGTAGAGGTGCAGTACCAGATCCACTTCGAGGCCGAGTTGCCCGCCGACGCGCTGCGCCGGCACCTGCAACAGGATTACGGCATCGCCCCCGAGGCCGTGTACGTCGGCCGGATCGAGGACCGGGCGGTGGACGACCCCCGGCCGGTGGCCATGTTCACCCCGCCCGACGAGGACGAGGAGTTCGGCTGGATCCTCACCGGCGACACCGAGCTTGCCGACGCCACTGGCCGCAACGAGCGGGATCTCGCCATCAGCCTGGCGCGTACCTTCGGGGTGCGGGCACTTGTGGACGACGGCAGCGTCTATCCCGACCGGTGGCTGCTTGTCAGCTCCGACGGAAGCAGCGGACGGGTCATGACCGACGAGGACGCGGCCGCCGACGGCGACCTGCGGATCGTGTACGCGCTGGAGCCGATCCCCGGGGAACCGCAGCTCGCCGTGGTGCCCCCGCCGGAGTGGGCGCGCTAGTAGAGCCAGTGTCGAGGCCGGTGCCAGGGTATGAGCTGCTGACGACCTCGACCGCCCTACTCGGCTCGCCGGCCCGGAGCGCGCGAGCCGTATGCCGGGCCGAACACCACAAGCAACGCCAGGTCCTCGGTCACCTCGTCGAAACGGTGCTCCTCGCCAGCCGGCACGAAGATCACCGACCCCGGGCCAACGTCGGCCGTGCCGTCGGGCGTCACGATCCGGGCGCGACCGGCGGTGACCACGTAGATCTCGTCCTCGGTGTGCGGGCTCTGATCGTCGAGACCGCCCGCCGGGATGCAGTACGTTCCCACCGACAGGTCCGGCACACTCAGGTGTTCGACCCAGTCGTTGGCCGCCCCGGCGGGTGCGGTCCACCGGCCCGCGCCTTCGATGATCAGCATGGCGGAAGCCTAGAGCCTGCATCGAAGGCGGTGCCAGGCTTCGAGCTTGATCAACGACCTTCGCGTGGGGGAGGTCGATAGAAGCCCGTGGGCCAGCTCGGCCGTGGGCGGTGCCCGCTAGGCTGGCCCTCGCTGGTCTCGCCACCTGGAGAATCGCCCATGTCCGACAGCGTGTTCGCGCAGTTCACCGCCGACGACGACCAGCTCGCCGTCGGGCTGCTCGTGCAGCCGGCGATCAACGCCGCCCTGGTGCACAACCGCGTGCCGTTGGTCCGGCACCTCACGCTCACCAACCGCAGCTCGGTGCCGTTGACCGACGTGACGCTGACGCTGGAGTTGCGCGGCCCGGACGGCGCGTTGACCGAGCCGTGGTCCCGTACGGTCACCACACCTCTGCGGCCCGGTGCGAGCACGAGTTGGGACGACTTCCGGGACTTCACGCCCGACCGTGGCCTGCTCTACCGCACTGGTGAGGCGTTCCCTGTCGACTACAGCCTCACCGTCGAGGCGGCCGACAACGCGTTGACGCTTGTCGCCCCGTCACGGGTGTTGGCGCACAACGAGTGGTTCAACAGTCCCGCCCTGTACGACACTCTGGCGGCCTTCGTGCAGCCGAACACCCGTGCGGTGGACGCGGTCCTGCGGGCTGCCGCGCAGATCCTGCTGGCACGGACGGGCTCCGGCTCGCTACAGGGCTACCAGGACGGCGCGGAGCGGGCGTCGCTGATCGCCGCCGCCGTGTACGAGGCGCTGCGGCAGTTGGAGATCAGCTACCAGATCGTGCCGGCATCGTTCGAGAACAGCGGGCAGAAGGTCCGTACGACCGCCGCGGTGCTGGACGGGCGGATGGGCAACTGCCTCGACCTGTCGGTCACGTACGCCGCGTGCCTGGAGGCGGCGGGGCTGCGCCCGCTCATCTTCATTACCAAGGGCCACGCCTTCGGCGGCTTCCTGCTGGAGGAGGAACGGCTGGGCTCGACCGCGGTGACCGAGAGCAACCTGCTGATCTCGATGGTCGACTCCGGCCGGGCGGTGCCGGTGGAGCTGACCCGTGTCGGACCGGGCGAGCAGACCGCGACGTTCACGGAGGCGGTACGGGTCGGGTTGGGCCACTTCCGTGTCGAGAGCCATCTCCTGCACGGCGTCGTCGACGTACACCTGGCGCACCGTTCGGGGATCCGGCCGTTGCCGTCGGCCGACGAACTGGCGACGCCCGCCCCGGCGGACGCCGAGGCGACGTCGAAGATCAGCGCGTCCCTCGACCTTCCACCTGGCGTCGCGGCGGCGAAGTTGCGGCAGCTCGCCGACGACGGCGACGAGGTGGCGCAGCAGTCCGACGGCTCGCCGGCCCGCATCCAGCAGTGGAAGAAGTCACTGCTCGACCTGAGTCTGCGCAACCCGCTACTCAACCTGCCCAAGCGGGGTCGTGGCCTGGACCTGCACGTGCCGGCGGGCGCGTTGCCGCTGCTGGACGACCTGATCCACGACGGCAAACAGGTGCAGATCATTCCCCAGGACGACATCAGCCGGGTCCAGGAGTTGGCCGGGGCGCGCCGGGCGCAGGAACTCGACGCGGAGATCCTGACCAAGGAGCTGCGCACCGACCGGCGGGTGTACGGCGGGGTCACCGAAGCGCGCTACAAGACGGTGATGCGCACGCTGCAGCGTGAGGCGCGCACGATGGAGCAGGAGACCGGCAGCAACTACCTCTACCTGACCATCGGCACGCTCGTGCACACAAAGAGCACCGGGGCTGAGGCGTACGCGCCGCTGTTCCTGCTGCCGGTGCGCATCGAGGGCGGCAGCGGCCGCCGCCCGTACGCGATGGTCATCGACGGCACCGAGGTCGCCATCCCCAACCACTGCCTTGTCGAGTGGCTGCGGGTCAAGCACAGCGTCCGGATCCCGGAGTTGGAGCAACCGGTTCTCGACGAGAACGGCATCGACATCGCCAAGACCCTCGCCGCGATCAACACCGGCCTCGTCGACAACCGGCTCAACTACCGCATCGACGAGACGGCAAGCCTGCGGCTGTTGCAGTTCTCCACGTTCCAGATGTGGCGGGACCTCACCGACCACTGGCCCCGGTTCATGGAGAACCCGGTGGTGCGGCACCTTGTCGAATCGTCCGGCGCCACGTTCGACGACCCGGCCCGCCCGGACGACGCCGAGGTGCTTGTCGACGAGGCGGACCTGCACCTGCCGATCCCCGCCGACGGCTCACAGATGCAGGCCATCGTGCGCGCCGAGCGTGGCCACTCGTTCGTCCTGGAGGGTCCGCCCGGCACCGGCAAGTCGCAGACCATCACCAACATGATCGCCCGGGCGGTCGTCGCCGGCCGGTCGGTGCTGTTCGTCGCCGAGAAGCAGGCAGCGCTGGAGGTGGTGAAGCGCCGGCTCAAGCAGATCGGCCTCGGCCCGTTCGCGCTGGACCTGCACGGGCGCAAGCAGTCCCTCAACGCCATCCGCCAACAACTCCGCGACGCCCTCGACCAGCACGACCAGGGCGGCGACGGCACGTGGACGGCGGTGGAGACGGCCTACCGCACGCGCCTCGCCCCGCTGACCGAGTACCCGCTTCAGGTGCACACACCCAACCCCGTCGGGATGTCGCTCTGGTCGGCCTACGAGCAGACCCTCGCGTACGGGGAGGGTCCGGTCGCCCCGATCCCGGTGAGCTATCTGCACGCGCCCGCCGACGCACGCGCCCGGGTCGAGACGACACTGCGGGAGTTCCCGGCGGCGGCACGCTCGGCCCGGGTCCGGGCTGCGCATCCCTGGGCGCTCAGTGGCTGCCGCACCCTCGACGGGCTGCACGGTGCCGCCGTCACCGAGATCGCCGCCGAGGTGGAAGCCCTGCGGGCGGACCTCGCCGCCCACCCGTACCTGATGGATCTGTTGCGGACGTTGCCCGCCCCGGAGGCCGTCGGCGAGCTGACGGCGGGCGCGTGGCTCGCCGTACGCGGAATGCTGCCGGACCGCCAGACCACGGTGCGGGCCGCCGACCGGCAGTGGGACGACGGCGTCAACAGGCTTCAGGCGGACCTGGCGGCCTTCCGGCAGGGGTTCGCGGGTGAGCTGGCGAGTTTCCGCGCGGACGTCTTCGCCCGCCCCGAGTTGACGGCCTGGCACGTCGAGGCGCAGGAGGTGGCGAAGCGGCTGTTCGGCAAGCGCAAACGTCGGCAGGCCATCGTGGACCGGCTCGCGGTCCACCTGGTCGCCGGTGCGACGCTCGACGCCGACCAGGTGGAGGTGGCTGTCGGTCGGCTCGTCGCCGCCCAGGCGCAGGTCGCCGCGCTCCACGAGCGGTCTGTGGCGCTGGGTGGGCTGCGGCTACCGGCGTGGCAGCCCACCGACCCGGACGCGCAGGAACGGCTCGCGGAGGCGGTCGAGGCGACCCGGACCGGCCGGACGCTCCTGGCCCGGCACCCGCGTGCCTGGGAGCTGTTCGACAGCGGGTTCACCGAGGTCGGCGCGGCCCTGCTCGACCGGGTCGCCTCCCGGTGGCGGGCCTGGCGTGGGGTGCTGCGCTCGGCCGGGCCGGAGCTGACCCTGTGGGCCGCCGGCACGCACTGGGTCGACGCCTGGCAGCGCGACGGCGCGGTGTGGCTACACGAACTGCGTGCCGAGGAGTTGTTTCCGCTGCGCCGATGGGCAACCGTCCTGGGCCACGCCGACGTGCTCGCCTCTGCCGGTCTCACCGACTTCCGGGACCAGCTGCTCCGCGCCGAACTGCCCGCCGGGGTTGCCGAGGAGGTCTACCGCCGGGGAGTCGCCGCCGCGTCCCTCGCCGAGCGGGTGCGGACGAACGGGCTTCAGTACTTCGACCCGGAACTGCACGACGACGAGATCAGCCAGTTCGAGGCCGCCGCCGGTGAGCTGCGGTCCGCGCTGCCGACGCAGTTGCCTGCCGTGCTGGTCCGTCGCCGGCCCTTCAGCCCCACCGACCGGCGGGGCCGCTTCGCCGACTTCGCCGCCGAGCTTCGCCGCAAGCGAGGTGGGCGGTCCTTCCGGGAGCTGTTCGAGCAGTACCCGGACGCGGTGCTCGCACTGACCCCGTGCGTGCTTGTCAGCCCCGCGTCGGCGGCGAACTTCCTGGCACCCGGCAGCCAACGCTTTGACCTGGTCATCTTCGACGAGGCGTCGCAGATCCGCGTGGCCGAGTCGATCGGCGCGATGGGTCGGGGCAGCGCCGTGGTGGTGGTCGGCGACTCTCGGCAGATGCCGCCCAGCAGCATCATGCAGGCCAGCCACACCGCCGACGAGGTCGACGAGGGCGACGGCCCGGTGCCGGAGGATCTGGAGAGCATCCTCAGCGAAGCCGTCGAATCGGGGCTGCCGCAGCGCTGGCTGTCCTGGCACTACCGCAGCCACGACGAGTCACTTATCGCCTTCTCGAACCGCTACTACTACGACAACAAGCTCTCCAGCCTCCCGTCGCCCGGCGCCAGCAGCACCGCAGGCGTCACCTGGCAGCGCGTCGATGGCCAGTACGACAGGGGCGGCGCACGGACCAACGAGGTCGAGGCGCGGGCGATCCTCGCCGACATCACCCGTCGCCTGCACGACCCGGCCACCGGCAACCGATCGATCGGCGTGGTCACCTTCAACATCCAGCAACGTGACCTCATCCTCAACCTGCTGGAGGAGAGCACCGACCCGATCATCCGCGAGCAACTCTCCGGGGCCGTCCCGGAGCCGATCTTCGTGAAGAACCTGGAGAACGTGCAGGGCGACGAGCGGGACGTCGTCCTGTTCTCCCTCGCCTTCTCCACCAACCCGGACACCGGCCAGCTCCCGCTGAACTTCGGCCCGCTCAGCCAGGCCGGCGGCGAGCGGCGGCTCAACGTGGCCATCACCCGAGCCCGCCGCCAGGTCGTCCTTTACTCGTCGTTCGACCCGTCGGACATCGACCTGTCCCGTACCTCCGCGCTGGGCACGCAGCACCTGCGGGCGTACTGCGAACTGGCCGCCGCCGGCGCGGACCGCCTGGGCGACCTGACCGCCGACCGCGCCGAGCGGCGCAGCCGCATCCGCGACGAGGTGGCCGCGGCGCTGCGCGAGCGCGGCCACGAGGTCCGCACGTCACACGGACTCTCCGACTTCACAGTCGACATCGCCGTACGCAAGCCGGGCGCGCCCCGGTGGCAGGTGGCCGTCATGCTCGACGGCCCGGACTGGAGTTCCCGACCCACGGTGGCCGACCGGGACTCCGCGCCCACGCTGCTCCGGTCGATCATGGGCTGGCCGGAGGTCGTCCGGTTCTGGCTGCCGGCGTGGATCCACGACCGTTCGGCCATGCTCGACCGGGTCGACGAAGCGCTCAGCCGAGCCGAAACACCCGCGACCGCCGAACCGGCATCGCTCCCAGCGCCGCTCGCGGACGTCGACCTGCCGCAACCCCGCCCGGCAGCAGACGCCGAGCCGCCCCACCCGGCGCCAGCCGCCGAGTCACCGCCGCCACCCATCACCCGGGAAGAACCACCTCCGGGTACGTCGCCCGCGCCCGTCACCGCACTCGCCACCGCGCCGGCCGCCGACACCATCACGGTGAGCCCATTCATTCCGTACGCCCCGACGCCGCTCGGCGACCAGGCCGACCTCGACCTGCTCGCCACCGACCAGCGGGTACGCGCTCTGATGCGCGACGCGCTTCGCGACATCATCGACGCCGAAGGTCCCGTCGAGCAGCATCGGCTCGCCCGGCTGGCCCTCGCCCGGTTCGGGTTCCTGCGCACACGCGAGGACCGGCGCACAGCAGTGCTGGCGCTCGTCGACTCCCGCAGGCTCCACAACCACCCGACCCTGGGCCGGTACGCCTGGCCGGAAGGAGTCGACCCGCAGACGTACCGCGCGTACCGGGTCACCCAGGCGAGCAACGACAGGACGTTCGAGGAGGTGCCACCCGAGGAGGTGGCGAACGCCTTCGTCCACGTGCTCCAGGGTGTGCCCGGCATGGACGAGGAACGGCTGCTGCGCGCCGGCCTGGAACGGCTCGGCTACCGCCGCCGTACCGAGAAAATCGACAAGCTCCTCCGGTACGGCCTGCACGTGGCGGTAACCAGCGGCCGCCTCCGCCAGGACTCGGCTGGTCGCCTCACCTTGGCCTGACACGCAGCGTTACGACTGGGTGCCCTTCACTGTCGAAGCGCGTCAGCTCAGCCCGTGCTCGTCCAAGCTGGTGTTGAGGACCCACGCCAGAGGCATGGTCGCGCGGGCGACGTACTGGTCGCCCTCCAGACGGTTCATCGTCACCGTCTGTGCTGAGTCCTGGTCGACCACCCAGTATTGAGGAATCCCGGCCGCAGCGTATTCGCTGCGCTTGGTCACCGTGTCGACACCTTCGGAGCCGGGCGAAACGATCTCGACCACGAGGAGCACGTCGGCCACCGGCAACCAGACACCGTCTGCCTGCGCCTTGCTCCACACGACGAGATCAGGGATGCGTCCGCCGACACCGCCGTCACGACCCGGGATGCGTAGTCCGACAGCTTGAGCAACATGGTCCGCCGGAACGCCGCCCTGGGCGAGCCACACCATGAGCCGGGTCGCGATGATCGCGTGGGCGTATCCCGGCGGCGGCATGATCGAGACGACTCCCTCGGGGCTGATTTCGTACCGGTGGTTCTCGTCGGCGGCCATCATCGCCGTGAGGTCATCGAGCGTCACGACAGGGGGCATGTACCTGCCAACCGCCTCTGAGCTCATGGGCGCATCGTACCGGTTCGTCGCCGCCCCCTCGTCGTGGTGGCGCGCTGTGACGTGCACCTTCCGGCGCGTGCGATGCGGTCCGATGCGCGACGCAGTTGGCTGACGTGAGTCCGTGCCCGGCCACCGCTGAAGCTTGCGTTAGGTGACGAGACGGTATTCGGGGATGCCGCGGTTGCGCTCCTCGGTCGGCTCGCCCGTTGACCGTGCGGTGACTGTGACTCCGTCGGGGATGAGAGCCTGGGAGACGTAGATTCCCTCAAGGCAGGTGTCGCACCAGAACGAGACGTAGCCGTGCTCGGCGGCGGGCGGTGCGGTGAAGATGATGCGTAGGGTCCGGTGACCACAGTTCGGGCAGGCGAGACTCGATGTCGCCGGCAACTCACGGTAGACGATGTCGTACGCCGTGAGCCACTCATTGAACGTGGCCATCAGCGGGCTCCTTCCGGCCTGACGGAGTGGTTCCTCCACCACTGTTCTGCCACCGGAGGATGCCCGGCAGTTGGCGATGTCTGCTCCGACGGTCACGACGGGGACTCAGCCGTTGCGGCGCATTATCTGATCGGGCCGGAGCGTGACCGAGGCGACGGTACGGCCATCGGCGTCGGCGAACTCGACCTCGTACGCGGTCGAAGGGACGCCGAAGATGTGAACGACGGTTCCTGCTGCTCCCGCAGGGAGTTGTTCTCCCGGAACGGCTTCGCGGAGCTCCACCACGTCGTACAGCTCCACCACGTCATCCTTCCTCACCCCGACCTGCGCGGTACACATTGACCCCGACGCCGTCTCCGGCGAAGGTGCGTCAGTGGTATCCAAGAATCCGTATTGCTTCCTCGCCGGCCAGCCGGAGTTGCTCTCCGCGGAGGTCGGGCACCCGGTAATCATTGCTGCGCACCGTCTGAAGAAAGTCCGTGGGTAGGCGCACGTGGTAGGTGGCGAGATAGAAGCGGAGGTCGTCGCGCCACAACCATTCTCCGTCTGTCAGCACCGACGCGCCCCCGATGAGATGTCGACCGCTACCGAGGACGTCGATCTCGGCACCCATGACGTCGATGAGCCCATGCCCGTGACGTAGGTAATCCTCAACCCGGAGGGCATCGGGGAGCGGCTTCGAGTCCACGTGCGGGTGGATGCTTTCCACATAGACCTCGGTCTGGCTGGGGCCCAGTTCTCGAAAGAACCCAACAGTCTTCATCGGTTCCCCCTGGCTGGCGGTAAGAAGACCTCCCAGGAACCGCCACGCTCGACGACTGGGGGCTGGGGCTCTGCTGCCCATCGCTGGGTCCCCACGCGGGCCGTAGGCGCGAGCACGCTGACTCCGAGTTCGTCGGCCACCCGTTGACCGAGTGGTACGGCGTCGAGGTCGGACTTGACGGTGCCGGCATAGCAGGAGACCAACCGGAGCGGGCCGCCGTCGTAGGCGGGATTTTCTCGGACGGCGGCGGCGATCTGCGCCGCGTCGGTGGCGTTGCCGTCCATGTGCGCCCCGTCTGCTGAAACCTTCCCGGGGACGAAGTATCCCTCGTCTGTGCCGTGAACGATGACGTCATGGTGCCCGTCCAGCGGTCGCACTTTATCAAGGTTTCGCATCGTCAGATCGTCGTAGCCGATGGCCGTCGATCGGTCGGAGTGATAGATCGGGTCACCAGCGGAGAGGTACGAATCGGGGGGCCGGTCCGGTGGCCGAGGGCGGTCCCTCGGATCAGCCCAGTCACGTCGTTGTCCCATCCGGTTGGCGGGCCCAAGCCGTGTGAGTCGTCCGAGCGCCTGCTTGAGCTTGTCGATAAGGTCTCCGAGTCGACGGATCTGCGGCATCAGCCGTCGCAGGCTGGCCAGCAGTGCCCGCACCATCCGCGCGATCCGCGCCCCCCAGGACGCGACTGTCGTGGTGACCTGCTCCACGACCAGCGGTGTGGCAAGGCCGCCGGTGGCGACGAGTTCCGCGGCGTACACGATGAGGCGGGAGACGCAGGTGGCGATGGCATCGCGGACGAGGAGCCGGACGGCGGCGACGAGGCCGGCGGCGCCTTCGGTGATCGCGGCCATGGTGTCGGCGCCGAGCGCGAGCCCGGTGATTGCCTGCTGTTGTTCGGCGGCCCAGGCGCGGTAGGCGGGGCCGGCGCTGCCGCCCCAGGTGGCGACGTCGGTGCGGACGGCGCGGGCGAGGGTGGCAGCCTCGTCGCGCAGTGACGCGGCGACGTTGCGCCAGGTCTGGGCGTGTGCGGTGATCTGCGCCGGGTCGCCGGCGAGCCAGTCGAGGGCTTCACTGAGCGGCTTGACGTGTTCGATGAGCCAGGCGATGCCGTACTGGAGCAGGTTGCCGACGGGGTCGGTGACGAAGGCGAGGGCGTCGAGGCCGGCGCTGACCACGCCGAGACTGCCGTCGATCCAGCTGCCGGTGCGGACGCCCTGCGCGATGAGTTCGATGTCCTCGCAGATCCACACGCCCGCCCAGGCGCTGGTCGGGGTGTGCGCTGGGGCGGCGACGAGCGGGTTGGACGTCACCGGCGTTGCCGCACCTCGTCGAGGAGTTGCTTGGCCCGGTCGTCGGAGCTTCGGTAGCGGTCGGCGCCGGTGCGTAGCCTGCCGGCGGTGTCCCGCATCGATCCGGCTGCGGCGGCGATGCCGTTGACGAGGGTCCGTTGCAGGCCGTCGAGCATCATCGGCATCATCGCGCAGAGCTGACCGTAGGCGTCGGTGCCCAACCGGATGTGCTGGCCGGCCTGCTGGGCGGTGTCGAGGCCGGTGGCGCAGCGGTCGAGACGTGCGGCGTGTGCGGTCAGGTCGGCTGGGTCGACCTGGATCCCGTCACCGGCGGGCATCGTCTCGCCCCTCGTCAGCTGTCAGCCGATTGCGATATGAGTCGATGACGGCGCTCGCGTCGTCGCCGAGGGCGGCTGTGGTCACGGCGGTGAGCTGGGTGAGCAGGTCGGCTCGGGCCGCTTGTGTGGTCGCCAGGATCTGCCGGGCGGTGCTGGCGGCCGGATGGTCCCGGACACGTTCGTCGAGCCGCAGGCCGATCAGCAGGCCAGCCGAGTCGACGGTGACCTCCACCGTCCGGTCAGGGCTGCGGGCGGTGCCGGTCAGACCTTGGATCGTGCCCGCCAGTGTCTGTGCCCGTCGTGCCCGTTCGGCGAGCGACGACTCCCACTCGTCGAGCCGGCGTCCGGCCGCGTCGAGCGCGGCGTCGTCCGCCCACATGTCGACCCTCCCCAGGGGACCACCACCGGCGGCGGCGAGATCACCGGTACGCTACCAACCGGCGTCGATGCGTGTATGCCCCGATTGCCGGGCCGGCGGTACGGGCGCGCAACACAGTCGCCCCAATCCGAACCGGGTGGCGATCAACTCGGGGAGGATCATCCCGTGACGAGCAGCAACCCGCGCCGGGGATGGTCCGCCCGGACCACCTGGGAGGGCCGGTTCAACGCTCCGCTGCGCGCCTTCCTGCACACCGAGACCGGCGGCGCGCGGGTGGTGGTGGTCGCCGCGTTGGCGGCCCTGGTGTGGGCCAACCTGCACACGTCGTCGTACGAGTCGCTGTGGAGCACATCCTTCTCGGTCCAGTTCGGCGACTGGCGCGTGGCACACGACCTGCGCTTCTGGATCAACAGCGGCCTCATGACGTTCTTCTTCCTTGTCGTCGGGTTGGAGCTGCGCCGGGAATTCGACATCGGCGAGCTGCGGGAGCGTCGCCGGCTGGCGTTGCCGATGCTGGCCGGGATCGCCGGCATGCTGGTGCCGGTCGGCATCTACCTCGCGATCACCGCGGGGCACACCAGCGCTGCGGGCTGGGGCGCGGTGATGGCCACGGACACGGCGCTGGCGCTCGGCGCGCTGGCAGTCTTCGGGCCGCGCTTCTCGGATCGGTTGCGGGGTTTCCTGCTGACGGTCTCCGTCATCGACGACCTGGTCGCGATCGCGGTGCTGGCCATCGCGTACCCACACCATCCGTCGCCGACGGCGCTGCTCGTGGCGGCGGCGATCTTCGGCGTGGTCCTGCTTGTCCGGGCGTTGGGCGTACGCTTCGGGCCGGTCTTCGCTCTGCTGGGGGTGGCGGCCTGGGTCGCGGTGTCGGAGTCCGGTGTCGACCCGGTGGTGGTGGGCCTGGTCATGGGGTTGCTGACCTACGCCTACGCGCCCGGTCGCACCGAGTTGGAGCAGGCGAGCGACCAGTTCCGCCTCTTCCGGGAGCAGCCCACACCGCAGCTCGCCCGGATGGCTCAGGCCAGGCTCACCTCGACGTTGTCGCCGAACGAGCGGTTGCAGACCCTCTACCATCCGTTGGCGAGCTACCTGGTGGTGCCGCTCTTCGCACTGGCGAACGTCGGGGTCGTGATCGACGGCCAACTGCTGGCCGCTGCCGTTACCTCGCCGGTCACGATCGGCGTCGTGGCCGCGTACATCGTCGGTAAGCCGGTCGGGATCGTTGTCACCTCGTGGCTGGTGACGCGGCTGAGCGGCAACCGGTTGCGGCCACCTGTCGGCTGGGTCGCGGTCACCGGGGTGGGCACCATCTCGGGCATCGGCTTCACCGTCGCCCTGCTGATCGCCACCCACGCTCTCAGCGGCCCGGCCCTGGACGAGGCGAAGTTCGGCATCCTCGTCGCGACGATCGGCGCGTCCGCCATCACCTGGCTGGTGTTCCGCTTCGCCGCGCGGATGCCGCCGGCGCGGCGCGCGCGGGCGCTGCTGGGCGTCACCGAGGGGATCGTCGACCTGATGCTTCCGGTCGATCCGGAACGCGACCACGTGCGTGGGTCGGACGATGCGCCGGTGACGGTAGTGGAGTACGGGGACTTCGAGTGCCCCTACTGCGGGCAGGCCGAGCCGGTGGTGCGGGACCTGCTGGAGGCCTTCGCCAACGTCCGGTACGTCTGGCGGCACCTGCCGCTGACCGACGTCCACCCGCGTGCCCAACTCGCCGCCGAGGCGGCCGAAGCGGCAGGTGAGCAGGGCGCGTTCTGGGAGATGCACGACCTGCTTCTCACGCACCAGGACGCACTCGACGCCCCCGACGTGCTCGGCTACGCCGGCCAGCTCGGCCTTGACCTCGACCGGTTCCGTGAGCACATGGCCGAGCGAAGGGGAGTCGACCGCATCGGCGAGGACGTCGACTCCGCCGACCTCAGTGGGGTTACCGGGACCCCGACCTTCTTCGTCAACGGCCGGCGCCATCACGGCGCGTACGACATGGTGGCGCTCTCGGCGGCGGTTCAGGCGGCGTTCGCCAGCGCGAAGCTCCGCCCCGAATACCACAGGGAACCTGAGGGCGAAGGGTCCGAGGACGAACGCTCCGAGGACGAACGCTCCGAGGACGAACCGCCAGCTGACCGCCGGGGCGAGGCCGGAGTGGGTGGGTCGCCGTAACAGGGGCGCTCTACGATCCCCGGCATGCGGACCGAGCCCGCCGGCATGCCCTCTGCCCCTGACGTCGGGTCGCTTCCGCCCTCGTCGGACGTCGCGGACGTCGGGTCGCTTCCGCTCCCGCCGGACGCCGCGGACGTGTACCAGGACCTGTTGCGTCCTGCCTCGCGGCAGCGGCGACGACGCCGACGCGATGCTTGTGCACCGCTCCCGCCTGCTGCACGGGCTCTCCGAGTTGTTCGAGGTGTTCTGGCGGCTCGGCGCGCCCATCCACGCCACCACCGACGCCGCCCAGCCGGAAGCCGAGCCGACGGCCGCCACGCAACGGCTCCTCGCGCTGCTCACCGCCGGTCTGACCGATGAGGCCATCGCCCGTGACCTCGGCGTCAGCAACCGTACGGTGCACCGCCGGGTCAGTCGCCTACAGGAGTTGCTCGGCGCCCGGAGTCGGTTCCAACTCGGCGTGCAGGCCAGCCGCCGTGGCTGGTTGTGATTGGCCGGATCATGCCATGGCCGGTCTTCGTCACGCCGGAACCGTAGCGGCGAAACACTCCTGGCCCAGGGTGAAGGTCGTTCGAGCATCCGCTCCAGGAGAGGACGGGACGATGCCCCATCCCACGACCGGGTCGCGCCGCTCACGGCGGCCGGCCGCCCTGCTCACCGCGACGCTTGTCGCGGCCGTCTTGACCAGCGGTGCGGCCGTGACCCCGGCCGCCGCGGCAACGGTGGCCGAGCCGGACACCGCCGCCCTGGCCGCGTCACTTACCAACCAGCGCCTCTCCTGGGAGCCGTGCGGGTTGGACGGCGTCAGCCCCGAGGACGTCGCCGACCTGCGCCTGGCGTGCGCGACGGTCACCGTCCCGCGCGACTGGCACAACCCGCGCGACGGGCAGACGATCCAGGTACGCATCAGCCGCACCGTCGCCTCCGGCAGTGACCGCAAGGGCATCCTGCTCGTCAATCCGGGTGGCCCCGGTGGCAGTGGCCTGTCGCTGGCGCCGTACGTGGCGCGGTCCGCGCCGACGCTCGCCGAGCACTACGACGTGATCGGGTTCGACCCGCGCGGCGTCGGGCAGAGCACCCCGCTGCTGTGCCGGGTGACCTATCGCGACACCGACGTCACGAACGACCAGATCACCCAGGCCAACGTGGCCGGCTGCCGCAGCACCGGGCTGACGAGGTACATCACCACCGAGCAGACCACGTACGACATGGACTTCATTCGGGTGCTGCTGGGGGAGCGCAAGCTCAACTACCTCGGCTACTCGTACGGCACGTGGCTGGGCACCTGGTACGCGGCCACGTTCGGCAGCCGTACCAACCGCATGGTGCTCGACTCGGTGGCCGCCGTCGGCTCGCCCACGTTGCAGGAGACGTGGGACCTGCAACCGTTCACCCGTGACCGGGCGTTCCAGGAGCAGTTGATGCCGTACATGGCCCGCCATGACGACCTGTACGGCAGGGGCACCGACCCGATGAAGATCCGGGAGATGTTCGAGCGGGCCGGCGGCACCCGCGTCGGCATGGGTCCGTTCATGTTCGGCTGGTTCATTCTCGGCGCCCTCTACGACACCCAGAACTACCCGACCGCGGCGGCGGCCGTGAACACCGTGATCCAGTACTACGAGGAGTGGAACGGCTGGACGCCCGAGCAGATCCTCGCCGCCGCCATCGCGAAGCTGCTCGTCGCGCCCGGGATCACCGCCGACGACCGCGCCTACATCAAGCAGGCACGGGTCACCGCCGAGGCCGCGCTGAAGACCCAACGTGACCGGAGCCGGCTGGCGCAGGGCACCGGCGAGTACACGTACGACATCGACTACGTCTTCGAGGTGATCCGCTGCCAGGACGGGCAGTGGAACGACAGCATCGGGCACTGGAACGCGTTCAGCCGCCGCCTCACCCGCGACGCCCCGCTTGTCGCCCCGTACCTGCAGAACCCGCCGGCCTGCGCGTACTGGCCGACGAGCAACCGGATGCCCAAGTTCGACAAGAAGACGTTCCCCAAGGTGCTGATGCTTCAGGACGAGCTCGACGTCGCCACTGCCTACGAGGGTGCGCTGGCGGCGTCGAAGAAGCTGCCCGGCGCGTCGATGATCAGCGTCGACAACGAGGGCAGCCACGGCGTCTTCCCGTACTACACCCCGTGCGTGGACGACCCGGTCTACGCCTACCTGCTCGACGGCCGGCTGCCCGCCGAGACGTACACCGGATGTCAGGCGGTGCCGTTGCCGGGCGAGACGGCGGTCTTCGAGGTGGGCGGCAAGCTGACCGGCAAGGGAACGGTGCGCACCCGACTGATCACCGATGACATGCGGGAAGCCAACCGCATGCTCAAGCGGATGCTGCGGACCGAGCCGGGGCCCTCGTACCCGGAGTGATGGGGTGTCGTGTGCGGGCGGCGACCGGCCGCCCGCACATCCGCCACCTGATGAGGGCGTTTAAGGGCTTTGACCGCACCCCCAACCAAGGTCGACACCCATGCTGTACGCGGGGTCGGCCGCCACGGTGCGGGGATGTGGGTGGCGGTCCCGCCGTGATGGCCGAGCCCCGGAGGGACTGACCATGCCCAACGCCACCCACGCCGACGGCGCGACGGCACGGCCCAGGTCCACCTCGGCGGCGGTACGCGTCGCGTTCGCGTTCTGGATCACCCTGGTGGGGACCACGGTGCCGACGCCGCTCTACCCGCTCTACGAGGTGGAGTTCGGCTTCTCGTCGTTGACGGTGACAGTGGTCTACGCGTTGTACGCGCTCGGCGTGGTCGTGGGCCTGCTGCTCTTCGGCCGCCTCGCCGACCAGATCGGCCGCCGCCCGGTCATCCTCGCCGCGCTCGTCCTCTCGGTCGTCGCCGACGCGGTCTTCCTGGGCGCCGTGGACCTCGCGATGATCGTGATCGGTCGGGTGCTCGCCGGCCTGTCCGCCGCGCTGGTGATCGGAGCGGGAACGGCGGCGTTGAGCGAGCTGATCAGCCCGAGCCATCCGAGGCGGGCCGCCACCGTGGCGATCTTCGCGAACCTGGGTGGTCTGTCCGCCGGCACCCTGTTGGCGGGGATCGTCTCGGACGTCGCTCCCGATCCGCTGCGGGTGCCCTGGGCCATCGTGCTCATCCTGGCGATCGTCGCGATCGTCCTGATGATCGGAGTGCCCGAGACGGTGCCGCATCGCTCGCCGCTGAACCTGCGGCCGCAACGACTGCACGTGCCGCCGGAGATCCGTGGCGAATTCGTCCGCTCCGCGCTCACCGCGGGCGCCGGCTTCGCGGCGCTGGGCGTGCTCACGGCGGTGAGCGGCCTGTTTCTCGGCATGGAACTGCACAGGACGTCGCACACCCTGGCCGCGCTCGTGGTGTTCGTGGCGTTCACCGGCGCCGCGTTCGGGCAACTCCTGACCCGGGTGCTGCCCTCCCGCGCCGCACTGATCGCCGCCTGCGCCGGCCTGATCGTGGGGGCCGCCCTCATCGGGCTCAGCATGTCGATGGTGCTGCTGCTCCCACTGTTCCTCGGTGCGGCGGTCAACGGGGTGGCCTCCGGGGTGGCGGTGGGCGACGGCATCGCAACCATCACGGTGAAGGCCCCGCACGAGCACCAGAGTGCGACGGTGTCGACATTCTTCGCCATCCTGTTCACCATGCTGGGCGTGCCGGCGGTCGCGGTCGGCCTGCTCGCCCAGGCGATCGGCCTACGGACCGCCGCCGAGATCTTCAGCGCGGTCGTGGCGTTGCTCGCGCTGCTCGTGCTTGTCACGCTGGTCCGCGACGGTTCCGGCCGGGGCCGCACAGACGAGTGAGGTGTTGCCATGACGTTCACCACCAGGCCGACGCTGCGGGGAACCTTCGGCATGGTGTCCTCGACGCACTGGCTCGCCAGCCAGGCCGCCATGGGAATGCTGGAGCGCGGGGGGAACGCCTTCGACGCGGCGGTCACCGCCGGGTTCGTGCTGCACGTCGTGGAACCGCACCTCAACGGACCCGGCGGCGAGGTGCCCGCCATCGTGGCCACCGCCCAGGACCCGACCCCGAAGGTGCTGTGCGGGCAGGGACCGGCACCGGCTGACGCCACCATCGCGCACTTCCGGTCCCTCGGGATGGACCTCATCCCCGGCGCCGGTCCGCTCGCGGCGGCAGTACCGGGCGCCGTCGACGCCTGGCTCCTGCTGCTGCGCGAGCACGGCACGCTCACGCTCGCCGAGGTGTTGGCGCCGGCGATCGACTACGCCGACGCCGGTCACCCGCTTCTGGGCAGGGTCGTCGACACGGTGACGGCCGTGCGGTCGCTGTTCGAGGAGCACTGGCCGACGTCCGCCCAGCTGTGGCTGCGCGACGGCCGGCCACCGACGGCGGGGGAGAGGTTCGCCAACCCGGCGTACGCGCGGACCCTGCGGCGACTGGTCCAAGCCGGCCTTGCGGCCGGCACCGACCGGGAGGCCCAGATCGAGGCGGCGCGACGAGCCTGGGGTACGGGGTTCGTCGCCGACGAGATCGACAGGTTCAGCCGCAGGCCGTTCCAGGATTCCAGCGGACGCCCGCACGCCGGTCTCGTCACCGGCGACGACATGGCCGCCTACTCGGCCACCTGGGAGGAACCGGTGACCCTCGACTGGCACGGCTACTCGGTGGCGAAGACGAGCTTCTGGGGGCAGGGCCCGGTGCTGCTGGAGACGCTGTCCGTCCTCGACGCCCTCGACGACCCCGGCGCGTACGACCCGGCGACCGCGTTCGGCATCCACGCCCAGGTCGAGGCGCTCAAGCTCGCCTTCGCCGACCGTGAGGCGTGGTTCGGCGACGGCGCGGACGTGCCGGCCAAGGCGCTGCTGTCCCGGGAGTACGCGCGGGAGCGGGCAGCCCTCATCGGTGACCGGGCATCGTGGGAACTGCGTCCGGGGCGCCCCGACGGGGCGCAGCCGCGACTCCCGGCGCACGTCCGGGCCGGTGCCGTCGGGCGCGCCGACCGGTCGGACGCCACGACCGGGGAGCCGACGGTGCAGTCGGACGGTGTGACCCGGGGCGACACCTGCCACGTGGACGTTGTCGACCGCTGGGGCAACATGATCTCCGCTACCCCGAGCGGCGGCTGGTTGCAGAGTTCACCGACGATCCCGGAACTGGGGTTCCCGTTGGGCACCCGGTTGCAGATGTTCTGGCTGGAGGAAGGCCTCGCCTCGTCGCTCGCACCGGGCCGGCGACCCCGCACCACGTTGAGCCCGACGATGGTCCACCGTGACGGGCAGCCGGTGCTGGCCTGCGGCACCCCCGGCGGCGACCAGCAGGACCAGTGGCAGGTGCCGTTCCTGCTGCGCCACCTCGTCGGCGGCCAGAGCATCCAGGAGGCCATCGACGCGCCAGCGTTCCACACGGTCGGGCTGCCGGAGTCGTTCTATCCGCGCGACATGGAACCCGGCGTCATGGTGGTGGAGGACCGGCTCGACGAGGCGACGGTGGCGGCGCTGCGGGCGTACGGGCACGAGGTGCGGCTCTCCGACGCGTGGAGCCTCGGCCGCCTCTGCGCGGTGAGCCGCGACCCGGCCACCGGTGTGCTCGCGGCCGGCGCGAACCCGCGAGGCATGCAGGGGTACGCCTGCGGTCGGTGACGGCGACTCCGCAGTCACCGGCGGGCGGCGGCTACCCGAAACGCTGGATACTGCCGCCCCGACCCGCGTACCGCGGCCAGCCCTGCGCTGTCAACGCCTGCGCTCCGCTGGCGGCGAACGCCAGCCAGGCTGCGCGTAGCGGGCCACCCCGCGCGGCCACCTCGGCCCAGGTCTGCCCGGCGAGCATCGGCGCCTGCGCCCAGTCGGCCTCGTCACCGAAGAGCAGCGGAAGGTCGCTGCAGTGGCAGGCGTGGTACGGCGACGTCGGTGCCGGCCCGTCGATGCGGTACGCGAAGACCTGCGCGCCCGCCTGCGCCAACTGCCTGCCGAAGCGCAAGGTGGGTCGGGTGAAGACCGACCGGGTCGAGAGCCGGATGGCCGCGTTCTCCACTGCCCGTCCGACAAGCGGTACGTGCCGGGAGAGCGGGCCGCCGGCCAGGAAGTAGGCGATCTCGCGGTGGGTCGTGCCGAGCACCACCTCAAGGCCCGGGGCGCCCGCGCGCCAGGCGGCCCGCCAACCCGCCACGTCCGGGAGAGGAGACACGCCGGCCACCGGCTGGTACGCCGGGGCGAGCCCGAATCCGCTGCGCGCGGCCACATCCCGCTCGGCCAGCTGCTGCGCGGCGACGATCTCCGCGAGGGACGCCTCCCGTGGGTCGCGCCCCAGCCGGGCCATGAAACGGTCGGCGACCCGGCCGGCCGCGCGCTCGCCGGCAAGCCCGATGCCCAGCGGTGGACTCTGCAACACCGCCCGACGGAACAGCGGTCGGGCCTGCTCCACGCCGAGCAGGCAGGCGACCGAGTGGGCGCCCGACGACTGACCCACAAGTGTCACGTTCGCCGGATCGCCGCCCAGGTCGGCCGCGTTGTCGCGGACCCAGCGCAACGCCTCGATCTGGTCCAGCAGACCCAGGTTGCCGGGGGAGATGCCCGGCGCCCGCAGGTAGCCGAGCGCCCCGAGCCGGTAGTTGACGCTCACCACCACCACGTCGCCCTCGCGGGCGAGCCTGTCGGTGCGGTAGCGGTCCCAGGAGCCCGCGCCGGAACGGTACGAGCCGCCGTGCAGCCAGACAAGCACCGGCCGCGCGGCGCGGTCGGCCGCCGGGGTGACGACGGTCAGGTTCAGGCAGTCCTCCGACTGCACGCCCACCTCGCACCAGCCGCCGGCTGTCGTGGCCCGGGCCGGAGGTTGAGGGCTGACGGCACCGTGTTCCCGCGCGTCGCGGATCCCCGACCACTGCCGCTCCGGCACGGGTGCCGCGAAACGGTCGGCGGTTGCGTACCGGACGCCCCGCAGGACCGTCAGCCCGTCTGCTCGCCGGCCGCGCAGCGTGCCCCCGCGCACGGTGACCAGCACGTCCGCATCGGCCGCCGCCGCGTCCGGGACAGCCCGGATGACCTGCTCCGACGTCACTGCCGACCCCGCCATACGGACGTCACTGCCACTCCGCCCTTCGGACGTCACTGCCCAGACCCCGCCTCTCGTGGACCCGCCCGCCGCCCGCGCGGTGGCAACCGGCGACGGGACGCGACAGCCACGGTAATCCGCCGCCCGTACGCCCGGAGCCTGGCGTCGTCGCCACGAGACGCATGTCATCAGTGCGCGGCGATCAGTCGGCCGGAGAGCCTCAGCGGCTGCTGGCGAACAGGGCCAGGCGTACCCGATTGGGGCTTTCGGTCTTGGTCATGAGGCTCGTGATGTGGGTCTTGACAGTGGTGACGCCGATGTGTAGCCGTTCGGCGATCTCGGCGTTGGTGAGGCCCTCGGCGACCAGTGCGAGGACGTCCTGCTCGCGGGCTGTCAGGCCGTGCACCGGTCGCGGCGCCCCGGCGCGGGCGTGCACGGCGCGCTGGACGAGGCGTTGCAGCACCTCCGGGCTGAACGGGCTGTCGCCCGTGGCGGCGCGGCGGATGCCGTCCAGCAGTTCGGTCGGGGGTGCGTCCTTGAGCAGGAAGCCGCAGGCGCCGGCCGTGAGGGCGGGGTAGAGATGGTCGTCGTCGCCGAACGTGGTCAGCACCAGTACGCGGGCGGCGGGCCGCTCGGCGAGGATGCGGGTGGTCGCGGTGATCCCGTCGACGCCCGGCATGCGCAGGTCCATGACGACGACGTCGGGGACGAGCCGCGCGGCGAGGGTGACCGCGTCCCGGCCGTTGTCGGCCTCGCCTACCACCTCGATGTCGGGCTGCGCTTCGCACAGCATGCGCAGGCCCGCACGGATGAGGTGCTGGTCGTCGACAAGCAGGACGCGGATCATGCCGGCTCCGGTTCTGGCGAGGGCGACAGGTTCGGCGTCGCGCGGTCCCGGGGCACCGATCCGGCACGCGTCCCGGCGACGGATGCGTCGGTCACATGCGGGAGGACTGCGCGTACCCGCCACCCCGTTTCGGTCGGCCCCACCTCCAGCCGGCCACCGAGGACGTCGACGCGTTCCCGCATGCCGGTGATGCCGTGCCCGCCGCCGCCCGGCACCACCGGCGGCCGGCCGCCGCGCCCAGCGCTGTCCGGCCCCAACCCGCGCCCGCCGCCGTGGCGATCGTCGGTGACCTCCCAGTGCACGGTGTCGTCGTGGACGGCGACCGTCAGGTGCGCCAGCGCGGCCGGGCCGGCGTGACGGGCCACGTTGGTGAGCGCCTCCTGGGTCAGCCGCAGCACCGCCAGGCCCCGCACCGCGTCGAGCGCGCCAACGGCCGGGTCGATGTCGGCCTGCACGGTGATGCCCGCACGACGGGCCCGGTCCACCGTCGCGCCGAGCGCCGCCGGGAGCGCCGACGGGTCGATGGCGGTAAGCGCCGCGTCACCGCGTACCCCGTCGGGGTCGCGCAGCACCGCGACCAGCCGGCGCAGCTCCGACAGGGCTGCGGCGCCCGTGCCGTGCACGTCGTCGAACACCTCGTCCACCCGGGGGTCCAGGTCGGTGAGCACGTGCCGGGCCACGCCGATGCGCAGCACCATCGACGCCACGTGGTGCGCGACGACGTCGTGCAGTTCGCGGGCGATGGCGCTGCGTTCGTCGGCGCGCGCCGCCCGGCTCTCCGACTCGTGCCGGCGCTGCTCGGCCGCCGCCCGCTCCACTGCCTGCCGGCTGAGCTCCCGGTTGGTGCGGATGACAAGCCCGAGGAGCACCGGCACGCCGACCTCCAGGGCCAGCCCGACGACGCCGGAGGCCACCTTGTCGAGCGGGTCGCCGATCGAGTCTGTCAGGTTGACAGCGGCCAGCGCCACGGCGGCCATCCAGACAGTGCGGGATCGACGTGCCTGCATGGCGACCTCGAACAGCGCCCAACTCGCGCCCACCTGGTTGATCATGATGTCGTCGATCAGGCAGAAGGCGACCGCCAGCAGCGCGGCCTGCGCCGCCAGGTTGAGCACCGGCCGACCGTGCAGCAGCAGGCCGACCGTGAACGCGGCCACCCCAAGGATCCACTGCGTCCCCGTCGGTGGGTGGCTGCCCTGCGTGCCGAAGACCAGGTAGCCCAGCCCGCTGAGGTTGAGTAGCACCATCCGCACGAGAGTCTCCCGCGCGTCGAACAGTCGCCGCTCCCACGTCACCGGATCAGCCTACTGCGGGTGCGGCGGCACGAGCGGGCGCCGGCCAGCGGGTCCGCACGCCCAGGTAGGCGGCCAGACCGAGCGGTCCGAGCAGGATGGTCAGCACCAGCACCGGAGCCATGACCAGCGCCGGCACCTCCCGTTCCCGACTGTCCAGCCACGCCCAGCGACCCACGAACAGATCGAACGCGATCATGTGTGCCCAGCCGGCCGCCGCGCCGTCGGAGGTGCCCAGCAGGTCGCGCATCTCGTCCAGGGACGGTGCTGCCACCGCCGGCAGCACCTCCCCGAGCGCCGGGACCACCAGCAGCCCGTAGATCATCACGACCGGCAGCACGATCAGCGGCGAGCCGATGATCCGGGCGGTCCACGACCAGCGCGGCAACAGGATCATCAGCGCCCAGAACGGCGCGGCCACCGCGAACGTCAGTGTGAACAGCGTCGCGGTCATGCGGCCAACGCCAGATCCGGGTGGCGGCGTCCGCGCGCCAGCACCCGGCCGGCGGCGGTAGCGGTCGCGACCGCCAGGGCGGCCACGGCGACCAGCGTGAGGGCGTCCGGGCGCAGCAGCGGCTGTCCGCGCAGGGCCTGCCAGGTCAACAACAACGTGAGTACGCCGAACGCCGCGCCCGCGACGACCAGCAGCCGGGCACGGGTCCGTTCGTCCAGCCGCGTCGCGAACCGGTTCAACAGGATGGCCAGGATCGGCAGCGCCTGCAGGGCGTGCAGGCCCACGAAGTGCCCGATCCGCAGGTCGCCTCCGATGGTGCTCCAGCCGACCATCGGCAGACCCGCCTCGCCGTCAGTTACGCCCACACTGTGCGCCCCGCTGATTCCCTCGATCCCGGGGTTCTGGGTGGGTAGCATCATCGGCACCGCCAACAGCATGCCCAGCAGCGACAGGCCGAGCCCCCAGGCGACGGCGGTCGCGGCGACCCGGTCCGGAATGCGCTGTATCAGCACCACGATCCCGATGACGAGGTGTGCGAGGAACAGGATCGTGATCGACGCGCCCATCGCCGCGAAGATGATTCCGTTCAACGGGGTGGTGCCGTTGAAGTGGCTTGTCGTACCCCGTGCCACCTGCACGACCATCAGTGCCAACTCGACCACCGCCATCGCGACGATGACCGTGGCCGCCCACTCCGCGGCCCGGATCCGGCGCGGCAGCAGGGAGAGCATCCAGGCCAGCGTCGTCCCGTACAGCACGAAGGACACCGCGAACTTGAACGGCTTGAGCCAGATCGGCGAGCCGGTGAGGACCCGCGAGTCGACGACGATGCCGACCACGCAGGCGACGGCGATCACCGCCATCGCGGCGACGAGGAACATGAGTGGGCGGTGCCAGTGTGCCGCCCGGCGAAGTTCGAATCTCATGCCTGTAAGACTGCTGGCTGGGCGGATCGCCCGCGTCCGACCGGGAGCCCCGGCTGCGACCGGCGGTCGGAGCGCCGTCTCCTCCCCGGGTAGGAGACGGAAAGGCACGCGACACCTCGTCGATGCTGGCACAATGGCCGGCCTGTCTACGGGATCGGAAGTGGCATGACGACCGACGAGGACCGCGTCCAACCCAACGAGACCACCGTTCCGCTGCTGCACTGTGTGTCGCCCGAGGAGACCCTGACGTTCTGGCGCGCACTCGGGTTCGACGTGACCTACGAGCAGACCAGACCGTACGTGTACCTGGCGTTCGCGTGGAGTGGGTTCCAACTGAGCTACGGCTCCGCGCCGAAGAACCTGGACCCGACGAAGGAGACCACCGGCGGCTGCCTCGTGATGGTGGACGCGGTCGCGCCGTACCACGCGGCGTTCACCGAGGCGATGCGCCGCACGTACGGCAAGGTGCTGGTCAAGGGTCTGCCCCGGATGACCCGCTACCGTTCCGGCGCGTCGCGGTTCACCATCTTCGACCCGTCGGGAAACTCCATCGTCTTCATCCAGCGCGACGAGCCGCAGGATCTGGAGTACGGCGGGTCGAAGGAGTTGCAAGGGCTGACTCGGGTGCTCGACAACGCGCGGATCCTGCGCGAGTTCAAGATGGACGATCGGGCGGCCTACCGGGCGCTGGACTCGGGGATGCGACGGCGTGCCGAGGACGCCCCGGTGGTCGAGCAGGCGAAGGCGCTCGCCGGGCTGATCGAACTGTCAGTCGCGCTGGGCAAGACCGACCGGGTGCCCGAATGGGGAGCCCGGCTGCGCGAGCTCACGTTGACCGAGCCAGAGCGTACGCAGGTCAGGAGCTACGTCGCCGACCCGGCCCTGCTCGAACCGTGGTGGCGGCCCGAGGCGACCTGATGCCCGACGACCGGAGGCCGTGACCAGCGGCCTGACCGGCGGGGTATCGGCACCCCGCCGGTCAGAAGGGCCACTGGTCGCGGGACCCGGCCTCGATGAGCGGGATCATCGCGAACGCGGCGTCGGACAGGCCTCCGAAGGTGTGCCGGTTGTCGACGGTCGGCGTGTGCCCGGCCCGGTATCCGGCCAGGTTCCACGTGTACACGGGCACCTGTGCGGGCACCGCCGCCGCGACGTCCGCCCTGCCGTGCCAGTGAGCCTGCTCGTCGGTGAGGACGACCACCCGGTCGTGCCGGTCGTAGTGCTCCCGTACCGCCTTCTCGGTCTCCGTCCCCATGCCGTAGAAGTAGCCGTCGTCCTTGAACCGGCGCACCGCCGCCAGCACCGACTCACCCGCCACCGACGGGAACACCCGGCTGGCATTGGAGAACGACACCACAGTGGCAGCCTGCGCCCGTGTGGCCAGCGCGAGGCCGAACACCGTGGCGGCGTCCCAGAAGCGCAGCGTGCCGTCCTTGCTGAACGGACTCTGCATCGAACCGGACGTGTCGATGAGGACCAGGGTCCGTCCGTCCAGGGCCGGCACGTTCACCAGGGCGTGCTGCAACGCGGTCTCCAGCGGGTACGCCCACCGCAGGCTCGGCGCGGCGTTGAACGCCGACAGGAAACGCATCGGCAGCACCCGTGAGCCGGCGACCTGGCCCGGGTCGGCGAGCCTGGCCGCCACCGTCTGCGCGACCGCGTCACTGACGCCGGCCTGGTCGAAGTTGCGCAGGTTACGCAGCAGGGCCAGGTAGCCCATGTTCGGGATGATCGACTCCCACGCCGCGTCGTCCAGCGCGCTCTGTCGCCACCCGGCCAGAGCCTCCCACGTCATACCGGCCGCGCCCAGCACCGTCGGATCGGTGACCTCCCTGCGCTGCTCGACCGGCAGCGCCATGAGCGCGTGCCGCGCCGCCAGCATCGCGAGGGACGCCGGCAGCGGGTTGTCCCGCCCGTGCCGGCGGTCCAGCGCGTGCCGGAACAGGTCGCCCTGCCGCTCGTCCTTCGCTGTGGGGTGGGTCAGGTCGATGACGTCACCGAACCGCACCGGGTTTCCGACGGAGTCGTACTTGAGCAGGCTCCGCTCGGTGTACAGCCGCACCGCCGCGTCGGCAATGCCCCGCTTCACCGGCTTGGGCAGGGCCCGTCCGTGGCGGGCCAGCCAGTACGCCAGAGCCTCGCCCGGCTCGTCCGCACGCTGCAACGCGGCGTCCACGACCGCCCGCGAACCCGGCACACCTGCGGCGACCTGGGCGCGGGCGCCCTCCAGGGCCGCCACCACGGACGCCGAGCGCATCATCGCGCCGGTCCGCAGCCACGGTACGAAGCGGGCGAACCAGTCGGGATCGGCGACGGCGACGGTGGCGACGAGGTTCCGGAAACGGGCGTCCCGATCGGTGGCGCCCTCGTAGAAGGTGTCCTCGCCGACCATGTTCGACACACCGAGTAGGAACAGTTCGAGGCGCGGCTCACGGGTGAACGCGGGCGTACCCTCGGCGGTCACCGGCCGGAGGCGGCGCGGTTTGAGGTTGAACTTGGCCATGACGTCCCCCACGTCAGTCGGCCGGGGAGGCGCCACCGCACCACACACCCGAGATCAGAGTCGGCCACGGACTAGTCCGCCGTTCTGTCCGTTGAACCATCCACCCGAAGGTGTCGGGGGATTCGAACCCCCATCTGCGGATCCCGAAGTAACCGTTGCCTGCGCACCGGGTGTGTGGTGTGGTCGCGCTCCCCGAAATCGAGGCCAGTCACTGCTGTGCCGGGGCTTGGACCCCTTCGGAAGTGACAGTTGCCTGCGCACCGGGAGGTGCGGTCACGACCGTAGCGGTGGCGGTGACGGCCGGGCAACGGAGTTTGCGATCTTGTGATTGAGGAAGGTGGTCACGCCGCACGGCCGAGATCAAAGGGTGGACACGGTTTTAGCGGGCTCGAACCGCAGGCCCTAATCGGGCCTTGACCATGAAGTAGCCGTGCCCGTCGCACCGGCCGTGCGGCGTGGGCGCACATCCCGAGATCGAAGCGGCGACGGCGACCGGCCCTTGCGGGCCAAGGTGACCTGGGCCGCTGGTCGACACCACCGAAGTGGCGGTGGGATTCGAACCCACGTCTCCCCTTTTGAAGAGGAAGTAGCCGTTGCCTGCGCACCGGGAGGTGCCCCACGACGCTAGACCGACAGCCCTGCGCGGGCAAGCCGATTCGGAGCGCCCGCGAACCCCTGAGCCGCTGAGCCTCCACCGGGTCAGCCGCGATTGGCGGGGACGCCTACTCTCACGGCCATGGGAGCAATCAAGCCGTGGCATCTGATCCTGCTGTCCCTCTGCTGCCTCCTCCCGACGGCGGTGGCGATCGTCGGGGGAGTGTGGGCGCTTCGTCGACGTCGTACCCCTCGCTGAGGCCGCTCGGCGTCTCAGCGGGGCTGGAGCAGCCCACGGTCGGTAATGAACGCTCGCAGCGTTTCGTCGTCCTCGGCGGTCATCAGGCGGCGGGGGATCACCGTCGCCGGCATCCTGTCGACGTACACGATCCAGAACTCCGGGGTGTCCGTCACCTTGGCGACACCGTCCCAGGCGATGCCGCCGGACTCCGAGCCACTACGCATCATGATGTTGTCGTCGGTGATGTCGTAGGCGCCCTCGACGGCGTAGCCACCGGAGCGGCGTCGGGCGCGCCATCGGACCCATGGCGCGTACAGCATCGACAGCACGCCAGCCACGACAAGCGTCAGGTACAGCGACGAGAACCGGTCGCCCCCGGCGAAGCCCCGCGAGACGACGAAAGCGATCACCCCGACCGCCACCAGCACTGCGCCGATATAGCTGAACCGGCGCAGCCGGACACTGCTCAGCGCAGCGGCCACGCGGCCCGGGTACGCGGGATCGGCTGGGACGTCGAAACGAATGTGCACGCCAGAACGATAGTGCCCACCCGCCCCGGGGCCGCACCCCGCCGCCATGCGCTTGAGCTGAACCCTGGTTGAGGTTCTACGTTCGTCGTGACCGATCACCGGGGGAGGCGCATCTCATGACGATGCAGCAGTTGTCCGACGTCGAGCTCGCGCGCCAACCTGCCGCCTACTGGACAGGCGTCGCCTACGAAGCTCTCATCGCCTTCACCCGTGCCCGGCACGCCGAGCACGGCTTCACGCAGCCCCAGTTCTGGCTGCTGCGCAACCTCTCCGCGAACGACCTTCTGCCGCAGGGCGGCGGGATGACCGTCACCGAACTCCGCCGGGAGATGAGCTCGTATCTCCGGGCCGAAGACGATCTGGACGCCGAAGCGGAGGTTCTGCTGGAGCGCGGGTGGCTGGTCCGTGACGACGAGGGAAGGCTGCGGATCACCGAAGCGGGGGAAGAGGCTCGCGTCACCCTCGCGCAGCACGCGCCGGCCGTCCGGGCCCGCATCCACGAGGGCATCGATGACGCGGACTACGTTACGACCCTCAAGGTGCTCCGACAGATGATCCGGAACACCGGCGGCACGGTGTAGTGACCTCCAACCGCCGCTGCCGGTGTCACCCTGTCGCCGGGCACGGACGTTACGACGGCCCGGTGACGCAGGGTGGCGGTCGGACGCCTCAGCGGGCATGATCGTGGTTCGTCTCGACGGAGAGCCGAACCACGCATGGCGGGGAGGTGGGTGCGCCGATGACCCCGACGCAACTGCGCGCGTACGTCGCCGTGGTCCGGCTGGGGTCCGTCAAGCAGGCCGCCGCCGAGTTGGAGGTCTCCGAGTCGGCCGTCTCCCTGCACGTCGCGCAGTTGCGCAAGGAGTTCGGCGACAAGCTGTTCACCAAGACGGCGGCGGGGCTCGCGTTCACCCCGGGCGGGCTCCGGCTGGCCAGCCGCGCTGCGGAGCTGCTGGGCCTTCAGGACCGCACCATGCTCGAGGTGAGCGCCGCGAAACGCGGCCGTCGGCTGCTGCGGGTGGCGGCGTCCAACCTGTTCGCCGAGTTCGCCGCGCCGGGGCTCATCGAGCTGTTCGCGAAACGGGCCGCCGACCTCGACGTCGAGTTGAGCGTGCGCGACCCGGGCACGTTCGAGTCACTGTTGCTTACTCGTGCCGCGGACATCGCTGTCGGGCCACGGCCGCTCGTCGTCGACGAGGCAATCACCTGCCGGCCGGTGATGAACTACCGGCTGGTGCTTGTCGTCGGCCCGGATCATCCGCTGGCCGGTGCGTCGGCGTCCCCCGGGCAGTTGCGGGAGCAGACCTGGCTGCTCGGCCCGTCGGCGGCCACCGATCTGGGCGCGGTTCCGGCGCTGCTGCGCCGGCTGGCCGTGCCCGACGATCGGCAGCAGATCTTCCAGAGTCACGCTGCGGCGCTGGGGGAGGCCAAACGGGGCAGGGGCGTCGCACCGGCGCTCGCCTTCACCGTCGCACCGGACGTGCGCGACGGTCAGCTCAACCTGGTGATGGGGTCGCACGCGACGGTCGAGGCGGTGTGGTACTCGCAGGTGCTCACCAGCCCCGGTCCGATGTCGGCCGCCGCCGAACTGTCGCGGTTCTCGTCGACACCTCGGGCGATTCAGGCGATGATGCGCGGCGCGGGCGTCAGCGTGGGCCATTTCAAGCCGTCGGTGCACGTCACGCTCTGGAGCTGACCGGCGGCGGCCAGCAGGTCCTGGAACGTCCCGGCCGGCAGCATCCGATCGCAGTAGGGCAGCGCGGCGGCCATTCCCGCCGTCCGGGGGGCGAACCCGGGGGCGCCGGCCCGCGGATTCAACCAGACGATCCGGTACGCGCGGCGGCGCAGCCGGGCCATCACGGCGGCGAGTTCGTCGGGCGGGTCGCTGTCCCAGCCGTCCGAACCGATCACCACAACGGCCCCGCGAACGACGTCCGCCCGTTGGCTGGTGAGCACTGCGCGCAGGTTCGTGGCGATACGGGTGCCGCCGTACCGGTCGGTCACGGCAGCGCTTGCCTGCGCGACCGCCTCGGCCGCCGAGCGGTGCCGCAGCACCACAGTGAGCCGGGTCAGCGTCGTCGCGAACGCGAACACCTCCGCCTCGGCGACCACAGCGAACGCCCGCATCAGATGCAGGTACGCGGTGGCCTGCGCCCGCATCGACTCGCTGACGTCGCAGAGCAGCACTACCCGACGGGGTCGCCGTACCGCCCGTTCCCGGACGACATCGACTGGCTCCCACCCGGTGCGGCGTGCCCGATTGATGGTGGCCCGTAGCGCGATGCGCCCCCCTGCCGCGCTGACGGCGTGCCGTCTCGTGCGCCGGGTCGGCCAGTCGAGGATGGCTTCGCGCAGCGCCTCACCGAGCATCGTGACCTGCGTGGCGTCCAATTCGTCGAACGGCCTCTCGGCGAGCCCGGCGAGGGCACTGGGCCGCCGCTCGGGCAGCCGCAGCGCGGTGTCCGACTCCGGCGTGTGGGCGACGGCCGGCGGCAGCGTCGCCCACGGCAGGCCACCACCGGGCCCGTCGTCGGCGGTGGCGGTCGGCACCGGCACGTGGACGTCGTCGCGGTCTCCCGCCGGCGACGCGGACCGGTCCGGCGGCGGCAGCGGCGGCGCGTCCTCGAAGACCGCCGCGAAGACGCTGTCGAACGCCGCGAGGTCCGCGTGCCGCCGGACCAGGCTGACCCTGGCGGTCCAGTAGAGCGTGGACATGTCCCCGGGTGGGCTGGCGTCGAGAGCCCGAACGAAGTCGTCGATCTCGGTGAGCCCTGCCGCGACGCCGGCGTGCCGCAGCCGGCCCGCGAACGCAACGGCGAACGCGGCCCTGTCGACTCCGCGCAGCAGGCCTGGACTCACCGCCGCGCGACGATCCAGGCGATCACCGCGCCGACAGCGACGAGACCGACGACAGCGGGTACGAGTCGCTTGGTGATGGATCCACCCGCGAGGCTGAGCAGGTCGAGCGCCTCCGGTTCGGCAGCCGGCGCGGTGCCCCCGTCGACAGCCGGCGGCCCGCCCTGGGCTGGCCCGGCGGTGGGGTGCCCCATGACAGACCGCTCGTCCGTCGACGGGTCGGCGGGGGACGGCTCGCCGGCCGACGGTTCGGCGAGCGGCGACGGCTCGGCAGGAGCCTCGGTGATCGGGGACGCGGTGATCGGGGACGCGGTGATCGCTGTCGGCTCGATCGGCGACGGCGCGATCGGGGACGGGTCGACCGGGGAGGGCGCGACGGCGGCCGTGGCGGGGGTGGTGTCGACCGCAGTGGCGGACGCGGCCGGGGACAGTTCGGGTGCCTCCGACGCGACGAGAGCGGACGCGGCGGGATCGTCCCCGCTTCGCGCCGCCGGTACGGCTGCGGCGTCGCCTCCGGCTCCCCGCACGTCTGCGACGGTCTGCGGCGCTGCGACGGTCGGCACGCCCGCGGCTGCCGGTACCGCTGCGGCGGACGGCGTCGTCTGCTCGGCCGCCAGCTTCGCCTCCAGGTTGGCGACGAACTGGGCCAGCAGCTTGCCCGACACCTCCTTGATCATGCCGCTGCCGAACTGGGCCAGCTTCCCCGAGATCTTCAGGTCGGTGTCGACGCTCACCACCGTACGGTCGCCGTCGGGCCGGAGTCGGGCGGTGACCAGCGCGGACGCGTTCCCGGTCGACCGGGCGTCGCGGCCCTTGGCGTCGATCACCCCGCGGTACGCGGCGCTGTCCTTCTCGACGAACTGTGCGGTGCCCGCGAACTCCGAGATGACAGGCCCTACCTTGACCTTCACCTTGCCCCGATAGACGTCCCCGTCGACGCCTGTCAACTGCGCGCCCGGCAGGCAGGGCGCGATCCCCGCCAGGTCGGTGAGCACCGCCCACGCCCTGTCGATCGGAACGGCGACAGTGAACTCGTTGGTGATCTTCATGGTTGACTCTCCTGGTAGGCGCCGAGCGCGGCGGCGACCACTGCGCGGTCGTCGGGGGTCTTGGCGATGGTGCCGATGGTGTGCGCGACGTTGTCGGCGGCCAGGTCGGCGGCACCGAGCACGGACAGCGCGGCCACCCAGTCGATGGCCTCGGCCATCCCGGGCGCCTTCTCCAACTCCCGGCCGCGTACGTCGCCGACGAACTGCACTGCCGCACGGATCAGTGGTTCGCCGGCACCCGGTACGGCCCGGCGGACGATCTCCACGGCGCGTGCCGGTTCGGGGAAGTCGATCCAGTGGTAGAGGCAGCGGCGGCGCAGCGCGTCGTGCAGCTCCCGGCTGCGGTTGGAGGTGAGCACCACGACCGGCGGCGTGCGCGCGGTGAACGTACCGAGTTCGGGGATGGTGATGCCTGCCTCGCCCAGGAACTCGAACAGCAGCGCCTCGAACTCGTCGTCGGCGCGGTCGATTTCGTCGATCAGCAGCACCGGAGGGACCGGCCCCCGGTGGCGTACGGCCCGCAGGATCGGCCGTTCCTGGAGGTATTCGGCGCTGAACAGGTCCGCGTCGGTGAGTCGGGCGTGCTGTGCCTCGGCGAGCCGGATCGCCAGCAGTTGTCGCTGGTAGTTCCACTCGTAGAGCGCCTCACCGGCGGTCAACCCCTCGTAGCACTGCAACCGGATCAGCGGCGTCTCCAACGCCCTGGCCAGCGCCTTCGCGGCGGCGGTCTTGCCGACGCCCGGCTCGCCCTCCAGCAGCAGCGGCCGGCCGAGCCGCAACGCCAGGAACAGGGCCATCGCCATGCCGTCGTCGACCAGGTAGTCGACGGCGTCGAGGCGGTGCCGGACGGTCAGCGCGTCCTTCATGCCTCGCCCGCCAGCAGACGCTCGTAGTCAGCGCGGGTGTCCACGTCGATCGGCACCGGCCCGTCGACGGGCACCTCGGTCACCGGGTGGCGGCCGGAGTGCAGCAGCTTCCACACGGCTTTGTCGCCGTGCAGGTCGTACAGCTCGGGAATGACCTCGCGGCCGAAGCGGAACGGATGGCCCAACCCGTCGACGTACCGGCAGACGGCCAGCGGGGTGGCGGCCGTGGCGACCCGGCGGACGTCGGCGGCGCGGACGCCGGGCTGGTCGCCGAGGAGCAGCACGAGCGCGTCGGCGCGCGGGTCGACCGCCCGTGCGGCGGTGCTTACCGAGGACCCGCAGCCGCTGCTGAACTCCGGGTTCTCGACGATCTGGCAGCCGGTCAGGTCCACCCGGTCGCGCACGTCGCCCGCCGCGCCGCCGAGGGTGACGAGCAACTGGTCGAAGCCGCACGAGCGGGCCAGGTCGAGGGTGGCGTCGAGCAGTGTTCGCCCCCGGTACGGCAGCAGTTGCTTCGCCTCGCCGAGCCGCACCGATGCCCCTGCGGCGAGCACCAGGCCGGTCAGGAACACGGGTTATGCCGCCGTGTAGGTAGCGAGGCAGCCGGCGCAGCAGAACCAGACGTCCTGCCCGTCGACGCGGGCGTGCGGGGTGTCCGGCCCGATCAGCACCGTCATCCCGCACACCGGGTCGACGGACTGCTCGGGCCTGGTGACAACAGCGCCCGCGGCCGGGCGCAGACCGTCCACCCGGATGGCCCGGACCACCTCGGACAGGATGGACAGTGCGATCTCCTGCGGCGTACGCGCGCCGATGTCGAGGCCGGCAGGCGAGTGGACGAGGGCGCGTTCGGCGTCGGTCAACCCCAGCTCGTCGAGCACGGCAGCGCCGCGCTTGTGGCTGGCGACAAGCGCCACGAACCCCACGCCCGCGTCGAGCGCCGCCCGGATGGCCTCCTGCTCGCCTCTGCCCAGCCCGGCCACCACGACCGCCGTGCAGCCGGCGTAGTCCTCGGAGGTCACGACGTCGAAGTCGAGGAACCGGGCGAGGGTCGCCACCGCGTCACTGATCGGCGTGGCACCGACCACACGCAGGGCCGGCGCGGGCAGCCTCGGCTGGAGGAAGATCTCGATCGCGCCGCCGGAGTGGCACGGGTTGACCACCACCCGCGCCCCCGGCGCCTCGGGAAACGGTGCCGCGTCCTCCGGCAGCACCCGCAGCAGCAGGGCGGTGCCGTCGCGCAGCGCGTCCAGGGCGGCCGCCCGCACCGAGCCCTCGGCGCACACCCCGCCCACGAAGCCTTCGATCGAGCCGTCCGACCGGATCACCGCGGCGTCACCCGGCCGGGCCGACGTCGGCTCCTGCGCGCGGACCACTGTGGCGTGTACGAACGGCTCCCGGGTGACTGTCAGTTCCTGGGCGCGCTCCGCGATGGTGGTCATCGTCGGCCCTCTCAGATCGGCGGCCGAGCCTGGCCGCGCATCGCGTCCCAGACCCGCGACGGCGTCAGCGGCATGTCGGCGTGACGTACGCCGAAGGGCTTCAGGGCGTCGATGACGGCGTTGACGATCGCTGGCGGCGAACCGACAGTTGCCGACTCGCCCACGCCCTTGGCGCCGATCGGGTGGTGCGGCGACGGGGTGACGGTGAAGCCGGTCTCCCAGTCGGGCACTTCGAGCGACGTCGGGATCAGGTAGTCCATCAGGGACGCGCCGAGGCAGTTGCCGTCCTCGTCGAACGCGATCATCTCCATGAGGGCCATGCCGACGCCGTCGGTAAGCCCGCCGTGCACCTGCCCCTCGATGATCATCGGGTTGATCCGGGTGCCGCAGTCGTCGACAGCGATGAACCGGCGCACCGTCACCTGCGCGGTGCCCGGGTCGATGTCCACCACGCAGATGTACGCGCCGTGCGGGTAGGTCAGGTTCGACGGGTTGTAGCAGATCTGCGCCTCCAACCCACCCTCGATGCCCTCGGGCAGGTCACCCGCGCCGTGCGCGCGCATGGCGATGTCCTGGATCGTGACGGACCGGCCCGGGTCACCCGCGACGTGGAACGAGCCCTTGTCCCACTCCAGGTCCGCCACCGACACCTCAAGCATCGCGGAGGCGATGATCCGGGCCTTGTCGCGCACCTTGCGGGCCACCAGGGCCGCCGCCGCACCCGACACGGGCGTGGAGCGGCTGCCGTACGTGCCGAGGCCGAACGGGGTGTTGTCGGTGTCGCCGTGCAGCACCTCGATGTCGGCCGGCGGAATCCCGATCTCCTCGGCGATGATCTGCGCGAACGTCGTCTCGTGGCCCTGACCCTGCGACTGCACGCTGAGGCGTACCACTGCCTTGCCGGTCGGGTGGACGCGCAGCTCGCACCCGTCGGCCATGCCCAGCCCGAGAATGTCCATGTTCTTGCGCGGCCCGGCGCCGACGGCCTCGGTGAAGAACGCGATGCCGATGCCCATCAGCTCGCCGCGGGCGCGCTTCTCCGCCTGCTCGCGGCGAAGCTCGTCGTAGCCGGCCATCTCCATCGCCAGCCGCATCGTCGGCTCGTAGTTGCCCGAGTCGTACACCCAGCCGGTCTTCGTCGTGTACGGGAACTGCTCCGGCTGGATGAAGTTCTTCAGCCGCAGCTCGGCCGGGTCCATGCCCAGCTCGTCGGCGAGGCAGTCGACGATCCGCTCGACAAGGTAAACGGCCTCGGTGATCCGGAACGAGCAGGCGTACGCGACGCCGCCGGGCGCCTTGTTGGTGAAGACCGCAGTCATCTTGCAGTACGCGGCCTCGATGTCGTAGCTGCCGGTGAACACCCCGAAGAAGCCGGCCGGGTACTTCACGGGCGCCGCGGTGCCGTTGAACGCGCCGTGGTCGGCTAGCACGTTGGTACGGATGCCGAGGATCCGGCCGTCGCGGGTCGCCGCGATCTCACCGCGCATGATGTAGTCGCGGGCGAAGCCGGTGCTGATCAGGTTCTCCGACCGGTCCTCCATCCACTTCACCGGCTTGCCGGTGACGATCGAGGCGACGATCGCGCACACGTACCCGGGGTAGATCGGCACCTTGTTGCCGAACCCGCCGCCGATGTCCGGCGCGATCACCTGGATCTTGTGTTCGGGCAGGCCCGCCACGATGGCGTAGAGGGTCCGGTGCGCGTGCGGCGCCTGGGTGGTCGACCACAGCCGCAGCTTGCCCTCGACGGCGTCGTAGTCGGCGACCGCCCCGCACGTCTCCATCGGCGCCGGGTGCACCCGGGGGTAGACGAGATCCTGGCTGACAACGACGTCGGCGCGCGCGAAGACCGCCTCGGTGGCCGCCTCGTCGCCGGTCTCCCAGTCGAAGCAGTGATTGTTGGTCTTGCCTTCCAGGTCGTCGCGGATCAGCGGCGCGTCCGGCTCCAGCGCACGACGCGCGTCGATCACCGGCTCCAGGATGTCGTACTCGACGTCGATCAGCTCCAGCGCGTCGCGCGCCAGATAGCGGTCGTCGGCCACGACGAACGCGACCTCCTGGCCCTGGAAACGCACCTTGTCGGTGGCGAGCACCGCCTGCACGTCGTTGGAGAGCGTGGGCATCCAAGCCAGGTTCTGCTGCGCCAGCGCGGCCCCGGTCACCACAGCGCGCACACCGGGCGACGCCTCGGCGGCACTCGTGTCGATGCTGACGATGCGGGCGTGGGCAACCGGCGACCGGAGGATCGCCAGGTGCAGCATGCCGGGCAGTTGGACGTCGTCGACGTACCGGCCGCGCCCGCGCAGGAACCTCGGGTCCTCCTTACGCAGCATCCGGCCGTACCCGACGGGCTTCTGGTCGTTGTCGTGGAACGTGTCCACGCGCTCGTGCACGGTGGTCATGCGACGGCCTCCGCAGGCTGGCCGGCGTTGTCGATCTCGCCGGCCTCGGGCGATTCGGTGGTCTCGGTGACCTCGGCCGCGGCCTGCGCCTCGGCGACGGCGGCCCAGCGCACCGAACGGACGATCGTGGCGTACCCCGTGCACCGGCAGATCTGACCCGAGATCGCCTCCCGGATCTCCGCCTCGCTCGGATCGGGGTTGCGGTCGAGCAGCGCCCGCGCGGTCATCATCATCCCCGGCGTGCAGAAGCCGCACTGCAGGCCGTGGCACTGCATGAAGCCTTCCTGGACCGGGTCGAGCTGGGCGCCCTTGGCGAGACCCTCGACGGTACGCACCTGGTGGCCGCCGGCCATCGCCGCGAGCACAGTGCACGACTTCACCGGCTCGCCGTCGAGCCAGACCACGCAGGTGCCGCAGTTGCTGGTGTCGCAGCCCCAGTGCGTGCCGGTCAGACCCAGCACGTCCCGCAGGAAGTGCACCAGCAGCAGCCGGGCCTCGATCTCCCGGGTGACCTCGACGTCGTTGACGGTCATGGTGACCTGCATGCTCAGCTCCTCGCCCGTTCCACGGCCCGGCGCAGGGTCCGCCTGGTCAGCTCGGCGGCCAGATGCCGCTTGTAGTCGGCACTGCCGCGCTGGTCGGTCACCGGGTCGCAGCTGCGCGCCGCGATCGCCCCGGCCTGCTCGTAGAGGGCCTCCGAGGGCTCCTGCCCGCGCAGCGCGGCGGAGATCTCCGGGATGCCCGTCGTGTTGGGACCGACCGCCGCGAGCCCGACCCGGGCGTCGGCGATCACGCCGCCGTCGAGCCACACCGCAGCGCCGGCCGACACCACGGCCCAGTCGCCGGCCCTGCGCTCCACCTTGGCGTACGCGCTGCCGCAGCCCGGCCGCACCGGCAGCCGTACCTCGACGAGCATCTCGCCGTCGGCGACAGCGGTCTCGTACGGCCCGACGTGGAACTCCTCCATCGACACGACCCGCTCCGCGCCGCCCGGACCGCGGATCACGCACCGCGCGTCGAGCGTCGTGCAGACCGCCGACAGGTCCTCGGACGGGTCGGCCTGGCAGAGCGAGCCACCCAACGTGCCCCGGTTGCGCACCACCGGGTCGGCGATCACCCGCTCCGCGTCGGCGAAGATGGGGAACGCCGCCGCAAGCACCTGAGAGTCGAGCAGCTCCCGATGCCGGGTGAGCGCCCCGATCCGCACCTCGTCCGGGCCGGTCTCGATGTAGCCCAGCTCGCCGTGCAGGTCGTTGATGTCGATCAGGTAGTCGAAGTTGGCCAGCCGGAGCTTCATCATCGGCAGCAGGCTGTGCCCGCCGGCGATCAGGCGGGCTGTGCCGCCCAGCCGCTCCAACAGGCTGATCGCATGGTCCACACTGGTGGCTCGCTCGTACTCGAACGGTGCCGGTACCTGCATGTCGTACCTCCGCAGTCCGGTGCAATCTGAGCCCGGCGGTGGGCAAAGTCAACGGCGACCTAAGCAACTGCTTAGGTCGCCGTTGACGGTGCCGCAGGGCCTCGCGGATGGTGCGGGCCATGCGGGACATCGCCGACGGGCTGACGGACTGGCGCACTCGTGGCGTCGCGTTCGCCGTCGCGACAGTCGTCCGGACGTGGCAGTCAGCACCTCGGCCGCCGGGCGCGGCAATGGCGGTCTCCGCCGACGGCGAGGCGCTGGGCAGCATCTCAGGCGGCTGCGTCGAGGCTGCCGTCTACGACCTCTGCCGCACCGCCATCGAAACCGGAACGGCCCACACCGCGACCTACGGTGTCAGCGACGACGACGCGTTCGACGTCGGCCTGACCTGCGGCGGCACCATCCACGTCCTCGTGCAGCCGGACGTCGCGTTGACCGAGCCCGACGAGGTGCTGGCCGCGATACGCGACGGCCGTCCGGTCGCCACCGCGACGATGGCGAACGCGCAACTCGTGATCTGGCCCGACCGGGTCGCGGGCAGCCTGGGCGCACCCGACCTGGACGACGCGGCGGCCCGCCAGGCGGCCGGGATGCTCGCCCTCGGCACCACCGGCACGCTCCACCTTGGACGGCAGGGCGAACAGCGCGGCGACGACGTGAGCGTGTTCGTCCAGTCGTACGTGCCGCCGCCCCGGATGATCATCTTCGGGGCGATCGACTTCGCCGCCGCGATGGCGCGGATGGGTACCTTCCTCGGCTACCACGTGACGGTCTGCGACGCCCGGCCCGTGTTCGCCACCCGCTCGCGTTTCCCGGCCGCCGACGACCTCGTCGTCCAGTGGCCGCACAAGTACCTGGAGTCGACGACCATCGACGACCGCACGGTGCTCTGTGTCCTGACCCACGACCCCAAGTTCGACGTACCGCTGCTCCAGGTCGCCCTGCGTACCCCTGCCCGGTACATCGGCGTGATGGGCAGCCGCCGTGCGCACGACGACCGGATGCGCCGGCTGCGCGAGGCAGGTGTGAGCGAGGGCGCGCTGGCCCGGCTCTGCTCGCCGATCGGCTTGGACCTGGGCGCGCGGACGCCGGAGGAGACGGCGGTGGCGATCGCCGCCGAGATCACCGCGCGGGCCTGGGGTGGTTCAGGTCGCCCGCTCAGCGAACTCGACACCCCGATCCACCACGCCTGACCGGACGCGGCTCCGCCGGCATCCGCGGTGTGCGGAATCTGCTGGTCGCGCTACGCCCGCCCGCCGCGCGCTCACGCCCAGTCGTCGCCGCTGGGCATCAGGATCATCTGGTGGACATCCAGGGCCTCCGCCATTGCGGCGTACCTCTCGGCGGTCCACTCCGGAGGGGGATTGCCCGACGGGTCGGGATCGTCGGCGAAGTCGAGGAAGAACTGCTCGGCTCCGGCCGGCGTGTAGAAGACCATGAGCGTGCCCGTCTCGTCGCCCAGATTCTTGAACGCATGACGGGTGAGGCGCGGAACGTAGATGAAGTCACCGGGGCCGGCGTCGAAGGTGCCCGCGCCGTTTATGAACCGGAACTCGCCGGACGCGACGTAGAACGCCTCGTCCTCGGCCCCGTGGGCGTGCGGGGTGTTGCCGAAGCCCGGGGCGACGTCCATCGACATGAGGCTGAGCTTGCCGTCGGTCTGGTCTCCGGTGACCTTGACCAGTGCCGACTCCTTGCCGCCGTTGACGAGCTTTGGAACTCCCTCGTCCTTGCGTACCACGAAGCCGTTCGCTGCAGTCCATAGTGGACCGTCGGGATCCGGCGCTGGGCGCTGCTGATTCATCCCGCACACACCTTTGCTCGTTGAATGTTGACGGAAAACACCCGGACCGGTTGTCGGCGGGCGCCTGTCTCGGCGTCGAATTCCCGGAGTTTGACCTCGATTCCGGTTCCCTGCGCCATCTGCAACGCTAGCGCCGCAGTCCCGCGTGATTCAACCATGCGTATGCGAAAGGAGGCGTGAATAGCCACACGAAGGGTTAATTGAACTTCCGTGCGGCTCGTCCGTCTGAATCTGTCAGTGCATTGCCGAGGGTGGGCCGGCGAGCCGTCACCCCATGGTCGTGTCGGCTACTTGGCCCTGCCCCACGGGAAATAGAAGTCGTCGTTGTCGGCGAGCCACCAGTAGTATTCCGGGGCCTTGTGGTTCCTGCACGCGACACGCGTGACCGCTACCGACGCCGCCCGGATCCGATCAGCCGCCACCCCGGACTCGACCAGGCGCTCCCTCAGTGTCGTGAGGAAATCGCCGGACATCACGAAGTCGTCGATGATCAGGATATTGCCGTCTTTGTAGCTCAGGACGGCCTTAGGAATCGTGACGATCCATTTCGTCGTCGTGAAATAGAACGACCCGTCGGAAACCGCCGATTCCCAGCCATCGATCGATGTTCACATCCTTTGGGCAGAGTCGCCAATGGTTCGGCCGGCGGCAACCGAGCATAGTGGACGGTGCCTTGATCGCTTATCGTTCGTTCGCACGATTCCGTCGGTCCGTCTGCCCGGCCGGCCATCAGGCGGTGGCGATTCAGCACGAACACTGTGACTTCGGCTGATCCTTGTCGCGGGCGACCGCACGTTACTGTCTGCCGCATGGGATCCGTGGACCTTGTCCTGGCCGCCGCCGTTGCCGTGGTCAACCTCGCCTTCGCCGCCGTGCTGCTCGCCAAGAGCCGTGGCGGCACGGCGCCCCGCATCTTCGGCCGCCCGCAGTCGTCACCGCGCCTGCGGGCAGCGATGCACATCTGCCTGGGGCTGGGGTTGGGCGTCGGATCGCTCGTCGAGGACGTCTTTCCGCCTCATTCCCTGGGCGACGAGGTGGTGTTCACCGTGGCGCTGATCCTGCTGGCGGCTGGTGTCGTCACGGCCCTGCTGAGCGCCTTCCGGCACCCCCGTCCCGTCCGTGACAAGGCCGCCAGCTAACTGAACCTCTGCCGACATGGTCGAGCCTGCTCGTCTCTGACGATCTCGCTGCGGCAGGGCCGCCACCTCGTCTAACGTCAGGTTGTTCATATTTGGCAGGGTGGCCCGAGAGGTGCGGCGATGGGGGTGCGCAGCTGGATCGAGGGCTGGCCGCTCTATCGCCAGCTCACCGGCACCGACCCGCTCGGTCGGGGTGCCGCGGCCAAGTCCGCCCGTTCACTGTCGCTTACCGCCCGCACGGAGACCGCCGACTCGATGGCCCGGTCCGTGTGCCCGTACTGCGCTGTGGGTTGTGGTCAGCGGGTGTTCGTCAAAGACGGGCAGGTCAGTCAGATCGAGGGTGATCCGGACAGCCCGATCTCGCGCGGTCGGCTGTGCCCGAAGGGCTCGGCGAGCAAGAGCCTCGTGACGAGCCCGCTGCGGCCTACCAAGGTCCGCTACCGGCGGCCGTACGGCACCGAGTGGGAGGACCTCGACCTCGACACGGCGCTTAACATGATCGCCGATCGAATCTTGGCAGCCCGGGATGAGACCTGGGAGGACGTCGACGACGAGGGCCGGCCACTCAACCGCACGCTCGGGATCTCCAGCCTGGGCGGGGCGACGCTTGACAACGAGGAGAACTACCTCATCAAGAAGTTGTTCACCGCGATGGGGGCCCTCCAGATCGAGAACCAGGCGCGTATTTGACACTCCGCCACAGTCCCCGGTCTGGGGGCCAGCTTCGGTCGTGGCGGCGCCACCCAGTTCCAGCAGGACCTGTCGAACTCCGACATGATCGTCATTCAGGGTTCGAACATGGCCGAGGCGCATCCTGTGGGTTTCCAGTGGGTGATGGAGGCCAAGCGTCGTGGTGCGAAGGTGTTCCACGTCGACCCGCGGTTCACGCGGACCAGTGCGGTGGCCGACTCGTACCTGCCGATTCGGGCGGGTACGGACATCGCGTTGCTCGGTGGGGTGGTGCGCTACATCCTGGAGAACGAGCTGGACTTCCGGGAGTACGTCGTCGCCTACACCAACGCCGCGACGATCGTGACGGAGGAGTACCGCGACACCGAGGACCTGCACGGCCTCTTCTCCGGCTTCAACGAGGAGAACGCCAGCTACGACCAGACCAGTTGGCAGTACGAGGGAAACGAGGACAACGGCTCCCACCACGACACCGAGACGCAGCGGGAAACCGCAGCCGGGTTGGAGCACGAGTCGCACGGCGCGCCGGTGGGCGGGCAGACGCAGCGTGACGAGACGTTGCAGCATCCGCGCTGCGTCTACCAGATCCTGAAACGGCACTACGCGCGGTACACGCCGGAGATGGTGGAGCGGGTCTGCGGTATTCCGCAGGAGAAGTTCCTGGAGTTGGCGCAGGCGTGGACGGCCAACTCGGGCCGGGAGCGGACGAGCATGCTCGTCTACTCGGTCGGCTGGACGCAGCACAGCGTGGGTGTGCAGTACATCCGTACCGGCGCGATCATCCAACTGTTGCTGGGCAACATGGGCCGCCCCGGTGGCGGGGTGATGGCCCTGCGCGGCCACGCCAGCATCCAGGGCTCGACGGACATTCCGACGTTGTTCAACCTGTTGCCGGGCTATCTGCCGATGCCGCACCACGCCGACCACCCGACCTTCGACGAGTGGGTCGACAGCATCCGGCACCCCGGCCAGAAGGGCTTCTGGGACAACGCCCGCGCCTATGGGGTGAACCTGCTCAAGGCGTACTGGGGGGACGCGGCCACCGCAGAGAACGACTACTGCTACGGGTACATGCCCCGGATGACCGGCGATCACGGCACCTATCAGCAGGTGTTGAACATGATCGACGGGAAGATCAAGGGGTATTTCCTGCTGGGGCAGAACCCGGCTGTCGGTTCGGCGCACGGTCGGGCGCAGCGGCTGGGGATGGCGAATCTGGACTGGTTGGTGGTCCGGGATCTGTTCATGATCGAGAGTGCGACGTTCTGGCAGAACGGTCCGGAGGTGGCCACCGGCGAGATCGTTCCGGAGGAGTGCCGCACCGAAGTGTTCTTCCTGCCCGCTGCCTCGCACGTGGAGAAGGAGGGCACCTTCACCCAGACGCAGCGGTTGTTGCAGTGGCGGGAGAAGGCCGTCGAGCCGCCAGGCGACGCCCGCTCCGAGCTGTGGTTCTTCTACCACCTCGGCCGCATCATCCGGGAACGCCTGGCACAGTCGACCCGCTCCCGCGACCGGGCGCTGCTCGACCTCAACTGGAACTACCCCACGCACGGCCCGAACGCCGAGCCGAGCGCCGAAGCCGTGCTGTACGAGATCAACGGCTACGAGGTGGCCAGCGGCCGACCGTTGTCGAGCTTCACCGAGATGAAGGACGACGGCAGCACTGCCGGCGGCTGCTGGATCTACACAGGCGTGTACGCCGACGGCGTCAACCAGGCCGCCCGGCGCAAGCCCAGCTCGGAGCAGTCCCTGGTCGCCCCCGAGTGGGGCTGGGCCTGGCCGGCGAACCGGCGGATCCTCTACAACCGCGCCTCCGCCGACCCGGACGGCAACCCGTGGAGCGAGCGCAAGAAGTACGTGTGGTGGGACCCGGACAAGGGCGAGTGGACCGGATACGACGTACCGGACTTCGAGAAGACCAAACCGCCGTCGTACCGGCCGCCGCCGAACACCTCGGGTGTGGCGGGCATCGCCGGCGACGACCCGTTCATCCTCCAGGGCGACGGCAAGGGCTGGCTGTACGCGCCCAGCGGCGTCCTCGACGGGCCGCTGCCGACGCACTACGAGCCTGTCGAGTCGCCGGTGCGCAACCCGCTGTACCGGCAGCAGGCCAACCCGACCCGCAAGGTCTACACACACCCGATCAACACGCTCAACCCGAGCCCGCCCGAGGAGCACAGCGACGTCTTCCCGTACGTCTTCACCGTCAGCCGGCTCACCGAGCACCACACCGCCGGCGGGATGAGTCGCACCGTGCCGCACCTCGCCGAGTTGCAGCCGGAGATGTTCGTCGAGGTGTCGCCAGAGTTGGCAGCCCTGCGCGGCCTGAGCCACCTGGGTTGGGCACACCTGGTCACCACCCGTGCGGCAATCGAGGCGAAGGTCCTGGTGACCGACCGCGTCACGCCGCTGCGCGTGGACGGGCGGATCATCCATCAGGTGTGGCTGCCGTACCACTTCGGTTTCGAGGGTCTGGTCACCGGCGACTCGGCCAACGACCTGTTCGGCATCACCCTCGACCCCAACGTGCTGATCCAGGAGAGCAAGGTCGGCACCTGCGACGTGCGGCCCGGACGACGCCCGGACGGGCAGCCCCTGTTGGACCTCGTCTTCGACTACCGGCGGCGGTCGGGGGACCTGAGCCACCGCTACCCGCCGTTAATCACGACCGACGTCGCCGACAGCAGCAGCGACCAGGAGGCCTGATCGATGCCCCACGCCAACGCCCTGTACGGGCCGCTCGACCCGGCGGCCGACGCTGGCTACGAGGACGCGCCGCCGCGGATGGGGTTCTTCACCGACACGAGCGTGTGTATCGGGTGCAAGGCGTGCGAGGTGGCCTGCAAGGAGTGGAACCTCGTCCCGGAGAGCGGCCTGGACCTGCTGGGCATGTCGTACGACAACACCGGGGCGCTGACCGCGAACTCGTGGCGACACGTCGCGTTCATCGAGCAGCCCCGCTCGGCAGGCTGGGCGACCCCGGCGTTCGAGGGCGACCCGGACGGGCCGACGGTCAGCCCGGTCACGGCGGCGGTCGGCGCGCAGACCACTGTCGACACCGGCACGAACCCGGGCCTGCCGTCCGGATCGCCCGGCGCGGCGGCGCGGATGGCGGGCGGTCCGGAGTTTCTGGGGATGCCGGGTGCGCAGCCGCCGGGTCGGGGCACGGGCGCGGAGGGGCGGACGGATTTTCGGTGGTTGATGATGTCGGACGTCTGTAAGCACTGCACGCATGCGGCTTGCCTCGACGTCTGCCCCACAGGTTCGTTGTTCCGGACGGAGTTCGGGACGGTGGTGGTGCAGGAGGACATCTGCAACGGGTGTGGGTACTGCATTTCCGCGTGTCCGTACGGGGTGATCGATCAGCGTAAGGGTGATGGTCGGGCGTGGAAGTGCACGCTCTGCTACGACCGACTCGGCGCGGGTATGACACCGGCGTGTGCGCAGGCGTGCCCGACGGAGTCGATCCAGTACGGGCCGTTGGACGAGTTGCGGGAGCGCGCTGCCGAACGGGTGGCGACGTTGCACGGTCGGGGTGTGTCCGAGGCGCGGTTGTACGGGCATGACCCGAACGACGGTGTCGGTGGGGATGGTGCGTTCTTTCTGTTGTTGGATGAGCCGGAGGTGTATGGGTTGCCGCCCGATCCGGTGGTGACCACGCGGGATCTGCCGGCGATGTGGAAACGCGCTGGTCTTGCCGCACTGACGATGGCCGCCGTCACGGCCGTCGCGTTCCTCGGCAGGCGACAATGACCGGCACGACGCCACCGAACGAGCCCGTCGGCTCCCGGTTCCGCGAGTTCCAGACCCGACTCGACGGACGCGGGGGCGGGCGCGGACGGGGGCGCGGCGACGGCGGCGAGCAGCTCACTGTGCCGCCGGCCGACTTCAGCTCCTACTACGGCCGACCGGTGCTCAAACCGCCGGTGTGGAAGTACGACATCGCCGGCTACCTCTTCACCGGCGGCCTCGCCGCCGGAGGCGCACTGATCGGAGCGGGCGCCCAACTGACAGGGCGTCCCGAGCTGCGCACTGTCGGCCGGTGGACGGCCCTCGGAGGCGTCGCCGCCAGCACGTACCTGCTGGTTCACGACCTTGGCCGGCCGGATCGGTTCCACCACATGCTCCGGGTCGCCAAGCTGACCTCGCCGATGTCTGTCGGCACCTGGATCCTCGCCGCGTTCGGGCCACTGGCTGGCGTGGCGGCGGTCGCCGAACTCGCTCCTCGGCTCCCGCAGCACGGCGTGCTCGGGCTCGCCCGCCGGGTGGCGCCTCCCGTCGGCAACGCCGCCGGCTTGGCCGCCGCCGTCACCGCGCCGGCACTGGCCACGTACACCGGGGTGCTGCTCGCCGACACCGCGGTGCCGTCCTGGCACGAGGCGTACCCGTCGTTGCCGTTCGTCTTCGCCGGCAGCGCGCTCGCTGCCGCCTCCGGGGTCGGCCTGATCGCGGCGCCGGCCACGCAGACCGCCCCGCTGCGGCGACTCGCACTCGCCGCCGCAGCCGTCGAGTTCGCCGGCGGCCACCAGATGGAGCGGATGGGGCTGACCGGCGAGCCCTACACGCGCGGGCGCAGCGGCCGCCTGGTCAATGCCGGTCGGGTACTGCTCGCGGTCGGTACCGCAGCGGCACTGGTCAGCCGCCGCAGCCGATTCCTGGCGGCGGTCTCCGGTGCGGCCCTGGTGGCCTCGTCGGTCGCCACCCGGTTCGGTGTCTTCGAGGCAGGCAAGGTGTCGGCGCGCGATCCGAAGTACACGGTCGTGCCTCAGCGGGAACGCCTCGCCGAGAAGTCGACGACCCGGCTCTGAACAGTGCGAAGGCACCCCCTCGGGGTGCCTTCGCTGTTGTCCGCGTATGACCGCGTCAGCCGGTGAACAGCTTCGCGGCGGTGATTGCGGTCTGGACGACGCCGTACCCGAGGAGCACCGCCACGAGCAGCCACGACAACCAGAGCCGTCCGGTCTGCGCGCCCACGTGGTCGGGCACCGGCGGGTTGCTCTGCGGGCCGAGGGCGACCGGCTCGGTGATGCTTGCCTTCGCCACAGGTGACGTCGACCCCCGGTCCGGCTCGTGGAACCGCTCGGGCACCGGACGGACCAGCAGGTTGGCGATGAATCCGATCGCGAGGATGCCGACCATTGTGAACAGCGCCGGACGGTACGCCGACGCCGTGAGGGTGCCGGGTTTGCCCTGCGTGTCGAGGATGCCGTTGACGATCAGCGGGCCGGCGACGCCCGCGGCCGACCAGGCGGTCAGCAGCCGGCCGTGGATGGCGCCGACCTGGAAGGTGCCGAAGAGGTCGCGCAGGTACGCGGGCATCGTGGCGAACCCGCCGCCGTAGAAGGAGATGATCGCGGCGGCGATCAGCACGAAGACGGCGGTTGCGGAGTGCCCGGCCACGGCGAGCAGCGCGTACAGCACCATGCCGACGCCGAGGTAGACCATGTAGATGGGCTTGCGGCCGATGAGGTCGGACGTCGTCGACCAGACGAAACGCCCGGCCATGTTGAACAGCGACAGCACACCCACGAAGCCGGCCGCCGCCGACACCGAGACGGCGGTGGCCCCGTTGTCCCGGAAGAAGTCCTGGATCATCGGGCTGGCCTGTTCCAGGATGCCGATGCCCGCCGTGACATTGCAGAACAGCACGATCCACAGCAGCCAGAACGCCCGCGTACGCACGGCGCTCGTCGCGGACACGCTCGCCCTCGTCACCAGCGGCCGGCTGGCGACGCTCGCGGGGTCGAACCCGGCGGGCCGCCAGTCCGGCGCGGGAACCCGGACGTTGAACGGGCCGAACATCATGATCACGAAGTAGCCGATGCCGAACGTGACGAAGAGCGCCACGAGGGCGCTTCCCGACGCCACGGCACCTGGGTTGTTCGGGTTGTAGCCGGAGTCGTAGAGGGAGAGCAGTTGCCGCGCGAGCGGACCGGCGACAAGGGCGCCACCGCCGAACCCCATGATGGCCAGCCCGGTGGCGAGGCCCGGCCGGTCCGGAAACCACTTGATCAGGGTCGAGACGGGCGAGATGTAGCCGATGCCGAGTCCGATACCGCCGATGACGCCGTACCCGAGGTAGAGGAGCCAGAGTTGCTGGGTCGCGATGCCGAGCGCGCCCACCAGGAACCCGGTGGCCCAGAAGCAGGCCGAGGCGAACATGGCCCGGCGCGGTCCGTTGCGCTCCACCCAGCGGCCACCCACCGCGGCGGACGACCCCAACATGACGATGGCGATGCTGAAGATCGCCCCGATCGCTGTCTGACTGGTGTCGAAGTGCGCGATGAGGGAGTTCTTGTAGACGCTCGTCGCGTAGACCTGCCCGATGCAGACGTGCACGGCCAGCGCCGCCGTCGGGATGAGCCAGCGGCTGTATCCCGGGGGAGCGACGGTGTGCCGTGGGTTGAAGACCGACAGCATGGACATCGTCCGCGCCTCCTGCGGGTGCGTAGGCCGGCGGTGCAGGGCTGTCGTCTCGGCAGTGTGGCCGAGCGCCGCCCCGGTGGCGGCCCGTGCACGCCTGCGTCAGCCGTTGGCCGGCTGCATTCTCACGTTACGTGGCGGTCGGTTCGCGCCCTGTCGTAACGGCAAAACGCGAGCCGTGGAGACGCCGCGTCGGCCCGCCAGCGGTCGAGGGTCGGCCGGGGGTCAGCTCGTTCCCTTTGCTCTGCTTCAACCGACGCAACACTCACGGCCCGAAACCGTTGCGTGGGTTGAAGCAGAGCAAAGGCGGCAAACGATACCCCGCCGACCCCGCACGGGGACGGCGGCCCGCACGGCGGCGCTGGCCCCGTGCGGGCGCAGAGCGGGGGCGGGCCGTCCGGCCCGCCCCCGACTGTTGTCGTACGGCTCAGTGAACCGCGGCCTTCGCGGCCGCCTCCTCCTGGGCGCGTCGTTCGTCACCGCTGAGGGTGTGCAGCGGCTTCTCCTTGATGAACAGCACGACGATCAGCGCAACCAGCGCGATCGGCGCGCCGACCAGGAAGAGGTCGGCGGTCGCGATGCCGTACACGTCCTGGATGATGAGCCGTACCGGCTCGGGCAGGGTGGACAGGTCGGGCACCTCGGCGGTGCCGCCTCCGGTCGCCGCCGGGCCGAGCCGCTCGGTCGTCAGCGTGGTCACCCGGCTGGCCAGGACCGCGCCGAGCGCGCTGACGCCGATGGCGCCGCCCATGCTGCGGAAGAACGTCAGCACGGAGGTCGCGGCGCCGAGTTCGTGGGCCGGGACGTCATTCTGTGCGGCGAGCACGAGGTTCTGCATCAGCATGCCGACGCCGACGCCCAGCACGGCCATGTAGATCGACAGGACGGCGACGCTGGTCTGGGCGTCGATGGTGCCCAGAAGCGCCATCCCGGCGGTCATCACCGCGGCGCCGGCCACCAGGAAGGCCTTCCACCGGCCGTACTTCGTGATGAGCTGGCCGGCCACCGTCGACGAGACGAGCAGACCGAAGATCATCGGGAGGCTCATCAGGCCCGCGATGGTGGGCGACTTGCCCAGCGAGATCTGGAAGTACTGGGACAGGAAGACAGTGCCGCCGAACATCGCGACACCGACAAGCACGCTGGCGATGGTGGTCAGCGAGACCGTGCGGCTGCGGAAGATCGTCAGCGGGACGATCGGCTCCGCCGCCCGCGACTCGACGAACACCGCCAATCCCAGCAGGACCAGGCCGCCGATGACCATCAGCGCCGTCCAGCCGGAGGCCCAGTCGAACTTGTTGCCGGCGAGCGACGACCAGATCAGCAGCGTGGAGACGCCCGAGGTGATGAGCAGAGCGCCCAGCCAGTCGATCTTCGCCTTGCGGCGGACGACCGGAAGGTGCAGGGTCCGCTGGAGCAGGGCGATGGAGATGATGCTGAACGGCACGCCGATGAGGAAGCACCAGCGCCAGCCCAGCCATGACGTGTCGACGAGAACCCCACCGATCAGCGGACCGGCGATGGTGCCGACGCCGAAGACCGCGCCGAAGATACCGGCGTAGCGGCCCAGCTCACGCGGCGGGATCATGGCTGCCATGACGATCATGGCCAGCGCCGTCATGCCGCCGGCGCCGATGCCCTGGACGACGCGGCTGACAAGCAGCACCTCGACGTTCGGCGTGAAGCCCGCGATGAGTGAGCCCACCACGAACAATCCGAGCGAGAGCTGGATCAGCAGCTTCTTGCTGTAGAGATCGGCCATCTTGCCCCAGAGCGGCACCGTCGCCGTCATGGCGAGCAGTTCGCTCGTGACGATCCAGGTGTAGACGGTCTGGCTGCCCTCCAGGTCGGCGATGATCCGCGGCAGCGCGTTTGCCACCACCGTCGAGGCGAGGATGGACACGAACATGCCGACCATCAGCCCGGAAAGGGCCTGGAGAACCTCCCGACGCGACATGCGCGTGCCGACGGCGGCGGTGTCGGCGGGCGGGATGGTGCTGGTCATTGACGCTCCCTTGTCGGGTGTGCACAGAGTGGTGTGGGCCTCGGGCGGGACGCGGCGAGGCTGAACGGCGGTCAGGAGAGGGCTGGGTCAGCTTCCAGCTGGGGGATCGGGCAGGCCTGCGGCGATACCGCCGAACGCCTCGTCCACCAGCTCGGCGAGCGGCGGTGTCCCGTCGTCGGCGGCCCAGCGCATCGTCGCGCAACGGAAGGCGGCACCGGCCACGGCGGTGAGCAGCGGCGGGTAAGGGTGCTCGGGACCGACACCGAGGCGGGCGGCGATGACCGAGACCATGGCCCGCTCGGTGGCGACGTTGCCGGCGATCAGCCGGGGCAGCAGCGTGGGGTTCTCGGTGATGACAGTCAGCCGCAGCCGCCACAGCTCCCGGTCGGCCTGTATGGGGTCGATCGCCTCGTCCAGGGCGAGGCGGACGGCCCGTAGCGCCGGCACCTGCGCGGGAACGGTGGCCAGCCGCGCCACGACCCGGCTGCCGTCGAGCGCCGGATCGTCGGTGATCGCCTCGTCCTTGCAGGCGAAGTAGTTGAAGAACGTACGCGAGGAGACATCGGCGGCCTCGCTGATCTCCTCCACCGTCACGTGCTCCAGGCCGCGTTCGGCGGCAAGCCGTAGCGCCGCGGCGGTCAGCGCGGCCCGCGTCTGCGCCTTCTTGCGGTCCCGTCGGCCGGTAGCCACGTGGTCGGTGTCGGTCACCCGGCGAGGCTAGGAGCAAACTTGCAGAGCCTGCAAGTTTTTAGTTTGTGAAGTGATTTTCCTGACCCGCCCCGCCGGCCGGCGACCCGCGTCGCCCGCTGCCTGGCACTGCGCCGGTGGTCTCCAGGACCAGCGCGGCCACCAGGTCCGGGTCGTCGCTCATCGGCACGTGCCCGCAGCCGGGCAGCGTCACCACCCGGGCCGCCGGCAGCCCGGCACGGGCTCGTTCGGCCTGGTGGACGCCGAAGATGCGGTCGCACTCGCCCCAGCCGATGGTCACCGGCACCGCCGCCTCGGCGAGCCGTACACCGTCGAACCGGTAGTCGCGGGCGGCCCGGGCCACGGCGGTGAAGCCGAGGCCGCGCCGCAGGGCGAGCGCGTCGCCCAACGCGCGGTCGGCGTCCAGCAGCGTCGGACGGGCCACCAGCGACCCGAAGCACATCGCCCGCAGGTACGCCGAGCGCAGCGCGACCCGCATGAGCGGAGTGGGCAGGTACGAGTTGGCCCGCAGGAGCCGGAGGATGGCCAGTGCCCGGCGGCACTCGGCAGGCGTGAAGAAACCGGCGGGGGAGAAGGCAGTGGCGGAGGCGACCACCCCGCTGGCGGCAAGTTCCAGGCTGATCGCCCCACCGAGGCTGTAACCGGCCACGTGCGGACGATCGAGCCCCCACTCGGTCAGCACGGGCAGCATCGCGGCGACGGTGGCGGCCATGTCGGCGGGCATCCCGGTGCCGGGCATCGGGGAGTTACCGAAGCCGGGCAGGTCCAGCGCGATCACCTCGTGGTGGGCGGCGAGCCTGTCGAACACCGGCTCCCACGCCTGGTGGCGGTGGCCGATGCCGTGGATGAGCACGAGCGGCTCACCGCTGCCCCCACGACGGACGTGAACGCTCACGATCGGCCCCCCACCGACGTCCTGCCGAAGGAGCGTCCGAGCTGGCGAACCTCGTCCTCCATCTCGCCGACCATGCGCGGGCCGCCGACACGGGAGATCAGGGCGTCCGAGAAGCTGCTCAGTACCACCGGTCGCAGCGCCTGCACCAGGGCGAGCGACCGTGGGACGTACACCTTGCGCTTTCGGCGCTCGATGCCGCGCAGCAGGGCGTCGGCGCACTGCTCGACCGGGACGACGGTGGACAGCGGCCACGGCAGCCGGCTCAGCGTGGCGCGGAACGACGCCAGGTCGTCGCGGATGTCGCGGACCAGATCGGTGTCGATCCAGATCGGATGTGCCGTGCCGACGGTGACGCCGCGTGCCCGGGTCTCCAGGCGCAGCACGTTTGCGAACTGCTCCACGCCCGCCTTCGACGCGCAGTAGGCGGCCATGCCGGGCATGGCCGCGAAGGCGGCGGCCGACGAGATGATCAGGACGTGACCACGGGCGGCGGTGACGTGTGGCAGGGCCGCGCTTACAGTGCGGATCGCGCCGCAGAGGTTCACCTCGACGGTACGCACCAGCGCGTCGACAGGCCCGACCGCCACGGTGCCCAGGTTCGCGATGCCCGCGTTGGCGACGACCACGTCGATGCCGCCGAAACGGTCCACGGTGGAGGATACCGCCTCGTCGAGCGCCGCCTGGTCGGTGACGTCGCACTCGTACCAGTGGGCGTCGAGGTCGGCGCTGAGCTGCCGGAGCCGCTCGCCTTCCAAGCCCACGAGGGCGACCTGCGCGCCCCGGGCGACGGCGTCGCGGGCCAGTTGCGCCCCGATGCCGCGTGCCGCGCCGGTGATGAGCAGAGTCCTGCCCGCCAGGTCATACCGCATCGGCGTGCTCCCGTTCCGGTTCGTTGGGTGTGGTGTCGGCCGGAATGATCCGGTGGTCGGCGGGGCGGAACCGGCGCAGCCGCAGCCGGAAGCCTGTGGCGAAGCCCGGCCAGATGGTGGTGTTGCGGCCGGTGGCGTCGAGATACCAGCTCGAACAGCCGGTCTGCCAGACGGTTCCGGTCATCTTCCGGTCGACCCGCTGCGTCCAGCGTTGTTGCGCCTGCGGGGTGGGCTCGGTTGCCTGGACGCCTCTGGCCCGCATGTGCCGCAGTGCCGCGAGCATCAGGCGCAGCTGCGCTTCGATCATCAGCACCACCGAGGTGTGCCCGAGCCCGGTGTTGGGGCCGAGCAGGAAGAACAGGTTGGGGAAGCCGGCGACTGTGGTGCCCCGGTACGCGTGCATGCTGGGGGTCCAGGCATCGCCAAGGTTGCGCCCGTCCCGCCCGTGGATGAGCCGTACGACGGGGGAGTCGGTGACGTGGAAGCCGGTGCCGAGGATGATCGTGTCCGCCCTGTGGTGCACACCGTCGGCGGTGACCAGGCCGTCGGGCACGATCCGGGTGATGCCTGAGGTGACCACGTCGACGTTCGGGCGGGTGAGCGACGGCCAGTAGTCGTTGGAGATCAGCACCCGTTTGCAGCCCATCGCGTACCGGGGGGTGAGCTTGTCCCGCAGGGTCGGGTCGCTGACCTGACGTCGCAGCGTCCGCAGGGACAGCCGCGAGGCGAGGCGGTTGACCGTCGGGTGCAGGAAACCAAGGCCCATGACCTCGCGTACCAGATAGAGCCAGGCTCGCGCGGCCCGCTGCGCGCCGGGCACGGTGCGGAACGCGGCCTGCTCGACCCGGCTGATGCGGCGCGAGCGCCTGGGCATGATCCAGGCGGGGGACCGCTGGAACAGCGTCAGCCTCTCGACGGCCGGCTGGATCTGCGGCACGAACTGGACCGCCGACGCGCCGGTGCCGATGACCGCGACGCGGCGACCGCTCAGGTCGTGGTCGTGCCGCCAGCGCGCGGAGTGGAAGACCGTGCCCGCGAAGTCGTCAATGCCCGGCAGGTCGGGGACGGCGGGTTCGCTGAGCGGGCCGGCCGCGCAGATGAGGACGCGGGCGCTGTGGTCGCCCCCGGAGGTCCGCAGCAGCCAGCGCTGGCGCTGCTCGTCCCAGCGCGCGTCGAGGACCTCGTGACGCAGACGTACCTTCGGGCGTATCCCGAAGCGGTCGACGCAGTCGCGCAGGTAGTCCCGGATCTCCGGCTGGCTGGAGAACGTGTTCGACCAGCGTGGGTTGGGGGCGAAGGAGAAGGAGTAGAGGTGCGACGGCACGTCGCAGGCGCAGCCGGGGTAGGTGTTGTCCCGCCAGGTGCCGCCGACGTCGTCACCGCGGTCGAAGACGAGATAGTCGGTGAAGCCGGCCCGTTGCAGGGCGATGGCAGCCCCCAGGCCGCCGAAGCCGGCGCCGACGATCGCGATGTCTGTCTCCATCACTCCTCCGCGGTCTCGCACTCGGTGCCCGGCTCGCCCGGAGGCGGCCAGGGCGGCTCGCCCACGCCGGTGACCCGTACGCCGCCCCAGGGGTCGATCTCGGCCAGTCGGGCGGGTCGTGCCCGGTCGGCGATGCGCAGCGCGACGTCGCGCCGGCCGGAGCGCAGGAGCCTCGCCACCGTCGGGTCGGGCTCGATCCGTCCACCCCAGTGGTAGCGGCCGTCGACCGGCTCCCACCGTCCACTGAGGTGCGCCCGGACCGGAGTGCCCGCGACGGTCGCCGGCCCGTGGTAGCTCACTGCTCGATCCGTTCGTGGGCGCGGGTCAGCTCGTGTGGCAGGTCGGCGCTGGCCCGGACTCCCTCGATCCCGCTCCACAGCAGGGTGGTCAGGTAGTCGGTGAGCGCTGCCCGCCTGATCGGCTGGCCGTGCGTGGTCCACCAGTCGCCGACCGCCTGCACGAACCCCACCAGGCCGTACGCCCAGGGTTCGGCCGGGCCGGCGTCGAGGCCCAGCGCGCGCAGGCGGTCGCCGATCACCCGGGCCAGGCCGGCCGCGACCTGCCGGCTGGTGCCGGCGACGACCTGGTGGATGCCGGGCTGGCCGGACTGGCGCATCAGGAACCGGTAGAGGGTGGGCTGTGACTCGATCACCCCGAGGTACGCGTCGATCGTCGCCCGGACGAGGTCGCGTTCCTCTCGGACCTCGTCGATCGCGGGCGCGATGGCGTCGACGACCCGGCCCGCCACCACCTCGCTCACCGCGACCCAGAGCTGCGACTTGTCGGCGAAGTAGCGGTAGAGGACCGGCTTGCTGACGCCGGCCATGGCGGCCACCTGGTCCATGTCGACGTCCGGCCCGTGTCGCAACAGGGCCTGCACGGCCGCGCCGATCAGTGCCTGCCGGCGCTGCTCACGGTGGTCGGCCCAGCGGTCCCGACGGCCGTTGGTCTTCGCCTTCGGGACACCCTCGGAGGCCACCGTCGGCGGGTCGGATCCATTGACATCCTTGCGCGGCGCTTGCATGCTACCACTCGTAACAGTTACCGGTCGTCACGTCAATATGGAGGCGCCATGGAGACGACGGAACCCGAGAGCACGGCGGTCGCCGATCGACTGCTCACGTCGTCGCTGCGGACCAGCTACGACCCCGTCGTCGAGATCGACTGGGACGCACCGCACACTCCGGGCGCCTACTGGCTCCCGCCGCATCGCAGCAGCCTCTACGGCACTCCACTCTGGTCGGGACTGACCGAGGAGCAGCGCGTCGAGCTCACCAAACACGAGGTGGCAAGCGCCGCCAGCGCCGGGCTGTGGTTCGAGACGATCCTCATGCAGATGCTGATCCGGCAGTACTACGACGACGACCCGACCAGCCGACACGCCCAGTACGCGCTGACCGAGGTCGCCGACGAGTGCCGGCACTCAATCATGTTCGGTCGGCTGATCGAGGCGATGGGCTGCCCCGTCTACCGGGCCAGCGCCGTCGACCACTGGCTCGGCCGGTTCCTCAAGACCACCGCCAGCGGCCCCCGGATGTACGCCGCGATCCTCATCGCCGAGGAGATCCTCGACGCGTTCCAGCGCGAGATCATGGCTGACGAGTCACTCCAACCACTGATCCGGATGGTCTCGCGCATCCACGTCGTGGAGGAGGCGCGACACGTCCGGTTCGCCCGCGACGAGTTGGCCCGCCAGGTCGCCGCCGCCGGTCCGGTCGGCATGGCGTACGCCCGGCTGCTGATCGGTCGCGCCGCCTACACGATCGCCAACCGCCTGGTCCACCCGAGCGCCTACGCGGCGGTGGGCATCGCGCCGCAGGTGGGCCGGGCAGCGGCCCGTGCCAATCCGCACTGGCAGGCCACCCTGCGCTGGTCGGCAGCCCGGGTGCACGCCCACCTCGCTGACGCCGGCCTGGTGGCCGGGCCGGGGCGGCTGCTGTGGGTACGCGCCGGACTGATCTGACGGCTCCGACGCCCGCCGTCGCGGCCCTGTCGTCCTGACGCTGACGTCGGTCGTGGTGCCGCGCTGACGAACTGCCCACATCAGGCAGACGTCAGGCGCGCCCGATCCGGGGCTCCTGCCGGTCGCTGAGCAGCAGGCCGACGCCGCGTACCGCCTCGATGGTGGCAGCCGTGCCGAGGTCGAGCAGCTTGCGCCGCAGGCGTTTCACAAGCGACTGCACGTCGGCCCTGCGCTCGCGTCCCTCGTCGTGCCAGACCGTCCGGTGCAGTTCGGCGTAGCTCCACACCCGTACCGGCTCGGTGGTCAGGCAGGTCAGCAGGTCGTGCTCAAGGCGGGTCAGGTCGACCTCGCGGTCGCCGTACCGGGCGGTGGACCTGGTCGAGTCGATGACCAGGGCGGCGTCGGCCGCCGTGCCGTGCGGCGGCGCGGGCGGTGACGGCGCGGGCTGTGACGGCGCGGTCGGCGGCCCGCCGGGCGGCGCGGTCGCCGGTGGCGGCGCGATCAGCCGGCGCAACTCGTCCAGGTCGGCCACGAGCAGCAGTGGGGCGATGCCGTCGAGGCGTTCCGCGAGGCGGATGCGCTCGGTCGGCGACGGGGTCACCGCGATCAGCAGTGGAAAGGGTTCGTCGGCCGGCTCGGCCCCGCCCGTCGCAGCTTCGTCGTCCTCGGCCACCACACCCGCCCGGGATCGATGGGCATCTCTGCCCAGCTTTGGTCATGGCCCTGACAGTGATTGGCAAGCGCGCCGCCAGCAGGGCAACCGTTAGCGACAAGTTGCTCACGGCAAGTTCTTGATCGTCCTTTCCTCTCGATCATAGTGTCCACTCGGGCAACCGGCGTGACCCGCGCGGTGCATGGAGGGGCATGAAGGGTTGGTCTGCTCGACTCCGTCGAGGCGGGCCTTCCGCACCCTCACCATGGCCCATCACACCCCTGGGTCGTTCTGAGGGAGGCAGCACCGATGTTCAGACGTCCACGATGGAGGCGCACCGCCAGATCACTGGTGAGCGCCGGCGCGGCGATGATCCTCGCCGCGACGGGTCTGGTCAGTATCGGCACGGGCGCGCAGGCCGCGCCCGGGATGGGAGTGGGCACCGCTCCGGGAGACAAGATCCGGCCGGACCTCGCCAAGCAACTCCAGGCCAAGAGCGGTGGGGACTTCTGGATCCGGTTCAAGGACCGGGCGGACCTCAGCAAGGCCAGCTCCATCAAGGACTGGACGAAGCGCGGCGCGGCCGTCGCCGAGGCGCTGCGTACCACCGCCGCAGCGAGCCAGGGCAAGATCCGTGCCGAACTCGACAGCTCGGGCACGAAGTACCAGACCTTCTGGGCCACAAACGCCATCAAGGTGAACAGCGGTTCGCTCGACATGGCGCAGAAGTTCGCCGCCCACACGGAGGTCGAGGGGCTCTACGCCCCGGTCGAGTACAAGGTCCCGGAGACCGTCAAGGGCGCCGACGAGAAGACCGTCAACGCGCTCGAGTGGGGCATCGCCAACATCAACGCCGACGACGTCTGGTCCCAGTACGGCGTCACCGGCGAGGGCATCACCATCGCCAACATCGACACCGGCGTGCAGTTCGACCACCCCGCGCTTGTGAACTCCTACCGCGGCAACAACGGCGACGGCACGTTCGACCACAACTACAACTGGTTCGACGCTGCCGGGGAATGTTCGACCGCCCCCTGTGACAACGATGGACACGGCACGCACACCATGGGCACCATGGCCGGTTCCGCCGGCGCGAACCAGATCGGTGTCGCACCCGGGGTCAAGTGGATCGCCGCGAACGGCTGCTGCCCCAGCGATGCTGCCCTGATCGAATCCGGTCAGTGGATGCTCGAACCGACTGACCTCGGCGGCCAGAACCCGGACGCCAGCAAGCGGCCGAACATCATCAACAACTCCTGGGGCACCCGGCTGCCGTCGAACGAGCCCTTCATGGAGGACGTGACGCTGGCCTGGACCGCGTCGGGCATCTTCGGTGTCTGGTCCAACGGCAACAGCGGGCCGGCCTGCCAGACCAGCGGCTCGCCGGGCAGCCTCGCCAGCAACTACTCCACAGGCGCGTACGACGTCAACAACAACGTCGCGGGCTTCTCGGCCCGTGGCGCCGGGCAGAACGGTGAGATCAAGCCCAACATCTCCGCGCCGGGCGTGAACATCCGGTCGAGCATCCCGGGCAGCACGTATGGCAGCATCAGCGGCACCTCGATGGCAGCCCCGCACCTCGCGGGCGCCATCGCATTGCTCTACTCGGCCGCGCCATCGCTCGTCGGTGACGTCAACGCGACCCGTACCCTGCTCAACGGCGCGGCCATCGACAAGGCCGACAGCCAGTGCGGTGGCACCGCGGCGGACAACAACGTCTACGGCGAAGGCCGGCTGGACGCCCTCGCACTGCTCGACGCCGCACCGACCGGCGACGTCGGCACCCTCGCCGGCACTGTCACCGACGCGGCCACCGGCGCCCCGATCGCCGGCGCGACCCTCACGCTCACCGGCCCGGCCGCACGCGAGGTGACCACCGGGGCGGACGGAACCTACTCGACTCAGCTGCCGACCGGTGACTACCAGGTCGCCGTTTCCGCCTTCGGTTACGGCACCACCACGAAGTCGGCGACTGTCACCAACCGCGCCACCACGACTCTCGACGTCGCGCTGACGGCGGTGGCGAGCGTCAACATCACCGGCGCGGTCACCGACGGCTCCGGCCACGGCTGGCCGCTCTACGCCAAGGTGACGGTGACCGGTGTGTCGGGTGTCTACGACTACACCGCGCCGTCCACCGGTCGCTACACCATCAAGCTGCCGGCCGGGCAGACGTACACCCTGAGGTACGAGTCGCAGTACCCCGGCTACCCGGCAGTGACCAAGGAGGTAGTGGTCGGCACCCGGAACGTGACAGCCAACGTCGCGATGCCGGTGGACACCACAAGGTGCACGACGGCACCCGGCTACGCGTTCGGCGCGGACGGCGAGTACGAGACCTTCGACGGCACGACCACGCCGGCCGGCTGGACCGTTGTGGACAACGCGGGCACCGGCCAGGTGTGGAAGTTCACCGACGACGGCGGCCGGGGCAACCTGACCGGAGGCACCGGCAACTTCGCGATGATCGACAGTGACGACTACGGCGCCGGCAACCGCCAGGACACGTCGCTGGTCAGCCCGGTGGTCGACCTGACCGGCGTCACCGCCCCGGTCATCCGGTTCAACCAGGACTTCAACCAGCTGGACGAGGACACCGCCGACGTCGACCTCAGCATCGACGGCGGCACCACCTGGACGAACGTGCTGCGGCAGGAGACCGACGTACGAGGGCCACGGGTCACCGAGGTCCCGATCCCGCAGGCCGCCGGCCAGGCGCAGGTCCAGGTGCGGTTCCGCTACTACGACGCCACGTACGAGTGGTGGTGGGAGGTCGACAACGTCCTGATCGGCAGCCAGGTCACCTGCGTGCCTGTCGACGGTGGCCTGGTCGTGGGCAACGTCCGCGACAAGAACGACAACAGCTATCTCAACGGTGCCACCGTCACGAGCAGCGACCGGCCCAGCGAGAAGGCCGTCACAGTGGCGACGCCGGACGACCCGGGGCTGGCCGACGGCTTCTACTGGCTCTACTCGTCGCTTACCGGCACGCACAAGTTCACCGCGACGGCCGGTAACTACGTCAGCCAGAGCAAGCAGGTCGACGTGGAGCCGGACTGGGCGACGACAGCGAACTTCGTCCTCGCGGCGGGTCAACTGTCGGTGACGCCCACCGAGTTGAGCGCGACGCTCCAGATGCCCGGGGGCAAGACCAGCAAGAAGTTCACTGTGACGAACACCGGCGGCGCGCCCGTCGAGGTCGGCTTCAGTGAGCGGGACAACGGCTTCGAGCTCCTGCGGGCGGACGGCTCCCGGGTGACCCGGCAGCAGGTGCTCGGTGCTCCCGGCGCGCCGGAGCAGCGGCTCTCCGTTGCGACGTCGTTCGCCGCGAAGGCGTCCGGCAAGGCGTCGACGGCGGTGCCCGCCGCGGTCGGCCCGCAGGCGGCGCCGTGGACCGACATCGCCGACTACCCGGCCAACATCATGGACAACCGGGTGGTGACCCTCGACGGCAAGGTGTACTCGATCGGCGGTGGCGACGGCAGCGCCTCCACCACGAAGAACTACGCCTACGACCCGACAGCGCAGACCTGGACGGCGATCGCCGACCTCCCCGGCGCGCGCAACGCCCTGACGGTGGGCGTCGTGGACGGGAAGATCATCGCCTCGGGTGGTTGGGGTGACAACGGCCCGGACGCGGCCACCTGGTCCTACGACCCGGCGGCCAACACCTGGACGGCACGGGCCGCCAACCCGGCGCCGCGGGCCGCGGCAGGGCAGGCCGTCGTCGACGGCAAGCTGTACGCCATCGGTGGCTGCACCACAGCGAACTGCCTGCCGATGTCGAACACCGTCGTCCGGTACGACCCGGCCAGCAACGCCTGGGAGACGCTCGCCAACTACCCGAAGTCGGTGGCGTTCGCCTCCTGCGGCGGGATCGACGGTGTCGTCTACTGCACCGGCGGCAACGACGGTTCGGTGGCGCAGAAGGCCAGCTACGCCTTCGACCCGGGTGCCAACACCTGGACCGCCATCGCCGACGCGCCGGCCGACAACTGGGCCAGCTCGTACGCGGTGGCAAGCGGCAAGCTCCTCGTGGTCGGCGGCTCGCAGGGTGGGGCCATCACCAACGCGGGCTTCGCCTTCGACCCGGCCACCAGCTCGTGGTCGAACCTGCCGAACGCCAACACCGCCCGGTACCGGGGTGGCGCGGCGTGTGGCTTCTACAAGGTCGGCGGCTCGTCGGGCAGCTTCAACGCGGCTGCCGACAGCGAGGTGCTGCCGGGCTTCGAGGGCTGCGCCGAGGCGGCGGCCGACGTCAACTGGATGACTATCGACAAGTCGTCGGTCACCCTCGCACCGGGTGCGAAGGTCACTGTCACCGTCGGGATGACGGCGAACGTGGACCAGCCGGGCACCTACTCCGGCGCGGTGGCGATCAAGGAGAACACGCCGTACTCGGTGGCGCCCGTCGAGGTGACGATGACCGCGACGCCCCCGAAGACCTGGGGCAAGCTGATGGGTACGGTGACCGGCACGAGCTGCCAGGGCGCGACCTCGCCGATCTCCGGCGCGGTGGTCCAGGTCGACTCGTGGGCGATGTCGTTCACGTTCGCGACCGACGCGGCCGGCAAGTACGCCTACTGGATGGACCGTCGCAACAACCCGCTCACGATGATCGTCGCCAAGGACGGCTGGAAGCCCCAGACCCGACAGGCGAGGATCGACACCACCACTCCGACGGTGGAGGACTTCGGGTTGTCTCCCATCCGGTGCTGACGCCTGATCGGTAGTGCACAAGATCCGGCCCGCCTGGTCACCGACCAGGCGGGCCGGACCCGTTCCGGCGGCCGGTGCTGCACCGCACGGCGCTGCCACACCGACCGACCCTGCCGCACCGACCGACCCTGCCGCACTGCCCGACCTGCCGCACGGGCCGGGCCCTGCCACCGTTCGGCACTGCCTCAGAGGACGACGTTCGTGTCGGGGTGGTGCTCAGACTGGGACGAGCCGAAAGCCGACCCCGCGGACCGAGTGGATGGTGGCTGCGGCGTTGAGCCGGGCGAGCTTGCGACGGACCCGCCGGACGACCGAGTGCATGTCCGACCCGCGCCCCAGGTGGCGGTTGCCCCAGACCTCGAGGTGCAGCCGCTCGTAGGTCCAGACCTGCCCGGGGGCGTCGACAAGGCAGAGCAGCACGTCGTGCTCCAGCCGGGTCAGGTCGATCTCCTGGTCACGCCAGCGCAGGACCCGACGGTCGGAATCGACGGACAGGTCGGGTGGCGGCGGCTGCGGAGCAGGCACCACCTCGGCGCGGACGATCTGTGCCGGCAGTGCGGCGACCGGTGGCATCTCGACCACCCCGAGAAACTCCCGCGCCTGGTCGACGTTCGAAACGATGAGAAAGGCGTCGCTCCCGCCGAGCAGTCGAGCCAGTTGCCGGCGCTCGGCTGCCGACGACGCGATGCCGATGACAAGCGAGGCGACTGGGATCCCATGCATTGCCCCACCCCTTCCGGTTCCCCACACTCACTCCGGATGGTTTCGTGCCGCCGACCGACACATCGATCAGCATCTTGACCCTAGTGGCGGTGCGTCTCGGCAGGGTAAAACATAGTTGCATGTAAGCATGTGAATGCCGCTCGGGTCGTACCTCGTCGGTCGGTTGGACGACAGCGGCGAGTCTCCGGGCGGCTCTCCCGGTGGGATCGCCCGGTTTGTTCCGGGACGAGCGCCGGCGGTTGTGACAGAACCAAGACACAGCGCGGACGGCGTCCGGACCTGGCGGGCCGACGATGACCGGCATGTCCATCGGATCGTCGTACCCCGTCGGCCGGTCGTCGGCCGCTACCGTGCCGGTCGGCATCGCGCGACCGGCGTCGCCCGAGCGCGTGTCCACGCCGCTGGTCCTGCGGCTGCTCGGCGCGGCAGTGTGCTTCCTGCTCACGCTGGCCCTCACCGGCGCGCTGTTCGTCTGGACGTACCCCGGTCAGTGGTGGGACGGGCTGCTCCTGCCGCGCGCCGAGTCCGGTGGGGGTTACGAGCAGCAGACCGATCTGGTGGGGCCCGCGAAGGCCGTGCTGGCGACCTTCGGCGACCCGCTTCTGCTGGCCGCCCTGCTCGGCGGGGTGCTGCTGGTGGGCCTGTTCGGCCGGCGGCTGCTGGCCGGCGTCGTCGGTGTCGTCATGGTGCTCGGCGCGGTAGTGGTGGCCGGCGCGGTGAAGTCGGCGTTGCCCCGCCCGGATCTGGCGATAGCGAGTTCGACGACGCACAACAGTTTCCCCAGCGGCCACGTCGCGGTCGCGGCGGCCCTGCTGCTGGCGTACCTGTTGGTGCTGCCCGGACCGGCCCGGCGGTGGCTGGCGCTGCCCGGCGCGGCGGGCGTCTCGGTGATCGGCGCGGCCACGATGATCGCGGGCTGGCATCGGTTCAGCGACGTGCTCGGCGGCGTCCTGCTGAGCGTGACGCTGTTCTGCCTGGCGGCGGCAGTCCTTGCCGGCAGGTCGGGCGGTGCCGTGCCCCGCCCGCCTGGTGGGCTGGCGGCCGCCGGGCGCCTGCTGGCCGAGGGCGCGGTTGGGCTTGTCGTCCTCGCCGGGGCGTCGCTGGTGGTGGCGCCCGGCCTGGCCGCCTCGGTGCGGCGGGGTCCGTTGCTGGCCATCGCCGCGGCCGCCGGGCTGACGATGCTTGCGGTGGGCGCGGCGGTGTTCCTGGTGCGGTCGGTCGACTTCGCGGCACCCCGCCCGCGAACGAGCCGTCCGGAGGCGAAAGGCAGGATATTTCCGTGATGGGATACTTGGTGGCATGTCCCAGGTCCTGCTGATCGAAGATCACCAGACGGTCCGTGACGGGTTGCAGTTGGCGCTCACCCGGCAGGGCCACACTGTCGACGCCGTGGCGACCGGTGAGCAGGGGCTGGAACGACTGCGTGCGGCCGCTGCCGACGTCGTGGTCCTCGATCTCATGCTGCCCGGAATGGACGGGTTCGAGGTCTGTCGCCGGATCCGCCAACTCGGCGACCTGCCGATCATCATGCTCACCGCCCGCAACGACGACATGGACGTGGTGGCGGGCCTGGAGGCCGGCGCCGACGACTACGTGGTCAAGCCGGTGCAGCCCCGGGTGTTGGAGGCACGCATCCGCGCGGTGCTGCGCCGTACGACGGTCGAGTCGCGGCGCGCCGACACCGAACGGCCCGGCCTGCGCCAGCACGGTGCCCTGACCATCGACCGGGCCGCACTTGTGGTCAGCAAGGACGGCACACCGGTCAGCCTGGCCCCGACGGAGCTGCGGCTGCTGCTCGAACTCTCCCACACGCCGGGGCAGGTGCTCAGCCGTCAGCAGTTGCTGGAGGCGGTGTGGGAGCACGGCTACCTGGGCGACTCGCGCCTTGTCGACGCCTGCGTGCAGCGGCTGCGCGCCAAGATCGAGGATGAGCCGTCGGCCCCGGTCTTCATCCAGACGGTCCGTGGGTTCGGCTACCGGTTCGGGCCCCTGTGACGCGGTGGCGTGGGGCCGGCGCCAGGGCCTCGGGCCTGCGGCTCCGGCTGGTCCTGGCGTTCGCCCTGCTGGGTGTCACCACCACTGCTGTGGTGGCCAGTGGAAGCTACGTCCAGGCACGTACCGTGATCCTCCAGCAGGCGCAGGACGCGGCGGTGGCGTCGCTCACCGACCGGATCACGAAGGTCTACCCGATCACCAGCCTGCCGTCCGACCCGCAGGAGCTCGACGTGCTGGCGCAGCGCCTCTCCGATCGGAACGAGACAACGCTCATCCACTACCGGGGCGTGTGGTCGTCGGGCATCCAGGTGCCCGATCCCGTCACCCCGGAGCTGCGTGAGGCGGTCGCCGGTGGCCGCATCGCCTGGCAACGTGTCATCCGTGACGGGGTGCCCGTGCTGCTCATCGGCACCCAGTTGAGGATCGAGCGCGCCGACGGGTCCTCCGTGCCGTCCGGCCTGGAGGTCTACTCGACGCGCAGTCTCGTGTCCGAGCAGCAGAGCATCGACCGGCTCGCCACCTTCGCGTGGCTGACCGGCGGGCTCTCCCTGATCCTCGCGGTCCTGTTGGCGCTGCTGGCCGCGCGGGGCGTGCTGCGGCCGGTACGTGAGCTGGGTCAGGCGGCCCGCCGGCTCGGCGAGGGCGACCTGTCCACCCGGCTGACCGTCCGGGGCGTCGACGAGTTGGCCGATGTGGCGCGGACCTTCAACGACACCGCCGGGAGACTGGAGCGGCAGGTAGGTGAGCTGCGGCGGATGGAAGCCGACGCCCGGCGTTTCGTCGCCGACGTGTCACACGAACTGCGCACACCGCTGGCCGCGATGACGGCGGTCACCGACGTGCTCGACGAGGAGGCCGACCGGCTGCCGGGGGATGCCGGCCGGGCCGCCCGGCTCGTCAGTCAGGAGACGCACAGCCTCACCCAACTGGTAAACGACCTGATCGAGGTGAGCAGGTTCGACTCGGGTACGGCGCGGCTCGCCCTCGACGACGTCAACGTCGCCGCGGCTGTCACCGCGACCCTGCGGGTGCGGGGCTGGGCCGAGCGGGTGCGCACGGAGCTGGCACCGGGAGTGGTCGCCCGGCTCGACCCCCGCCGGCTCGACGTCATCGTCGCCAATCTGGTCGGCAACGGCCTCCGGCACGGTGCCGAACCGGTGTCCGTACGCCTGGGCGCCGACGCGGACTGGATCACCATCGAGGTCAGTGACCACGGCCCGGGGTTGGATCCGCAGGTCCTGCCGCACGTCTTCGACCGCTTCTACAAGGCCGACACCGCCCGGACCCGCTCCGAGGGCAGCGGTCTCGGCCTCGCCATCGCGTGGGAGAACGCCCGCCTGCACCGGCGCGACGGCCAGACGGGCAGCCTCGTGGCCGGTAACGGGCCCAGCGGCGGCGCGGTGTTCACGCTCCGCCTGCCGCGCCTGGCATCGGAGACGGCAGCCGACGGAGACGTACGGTGAGCCGCCGAGCGCCGCTGATCGCGGGAGGGCTCCTGTTCGCGCTGCTCGCCACGGGTTGCGGGGTCCGGCCCACCGATGTCATAAACGGCCGCCCCGCGGTGAGAGGCCCGGCCGAGGGCACGGGGATCTACCTGGTGTCGCACGGACAGGTCGTGTTGGCGATCCGGTCGACGAAGACGCCGTCGCCGCCGCTGTCGCTGTCGCCGGCCGAGACGCTCGCACTGCTCGCACAGGGCCCCACCGATACCGAACGGAGTGCGGGGATCACCAGCGAGGTGCCGGCCGACCTCGTGCCGGCCGACGTGGGCCCGACAGCCGACGGAAACGGCGTCACTGTGACGGTGTCGAGTGCCGTGAAGCCGCTGTCGCCCCTCGCCGTCGACCAGATCGCCTGCACAGTGGCCGACGCCCTGGCGCGCAGTGCCCAGGGCAGGAGTTTCGCCCCGGTCACCCTGGCCGGGCCGGACGGCACCCGCCCGGCCAGGACCTGTCCCGTGACGTGACAGTGGCTGGCTACGTCTGAGGTGACAGTGGCTGGCTACGCCTGATGTGATCGCGCTGTCTACGCCGAACCGACCGTCTGCGGCAGTCCACCGAACGAGCGTCGGCCCGCGTCGGCCAGCGCCCCGTCGACAAGGATGTCGAGCAGAGCGGGAAACCCGATGCCGGCGCGCCGCCAGATCTGCGGAAACTGCGACGCGGCCGTGAACCCGGGGAAGGTGTTCACCTCGTTCACGATCGGCTCCGCGCCCTCACCGGACAGGAAGAAGTCGACCCGCAGCAGCCCCCGGCAGTCGAGGGCGTGGAAGGCGCGGATCGCACGGTCCCGCAGAACCTCGGTGGTGGCGGCGTCGAGCGGGGCGGGGATCTCGAAGACCGCCCCGCCGTCGTACTTCGCGTCGTAGTCGAAGAAGCCGTCGCCGGCCACCCGGATCTCCAGGGGCGGTCCGGCCTGCACCTGGCCGTCAGGATGCTGAAGGACTGCCACGTCGATCTCCCGGCCCCGCGCACCCTGCTCGACGAGCACCTTCGGGTCGGCCGCGCGCGCCCGCCCGAGCGCGGCCGGCAGGTCCGCCCAGTCCGTCACCTTGACCACGCCCAGGCTGGACCCGGCCCGGGCCGGCTTGACGAAGACCGGCAGACCGAGGCGCCGCTGGTCGGCTGGCGACAGGTCCTCCCCGGGCCGCAGCGTCACCCCGGGACTGACCCGAAGGCCCTCCGCCGCGAGGAGCCGCTTCGTGACGCCCTTGTCCATGCCCGCCGCGCTGGCGAAGACACCGTTGCCCACGTACGGCACGCCGAGCCATTCCAGCAGCGACGCGACAGTGCCGTCCTCGCCGTACGGGCCGTGCAGGGCCGGGAAGACCACGTCCTGGGCGCGTACCACCCGCAGGGCCTGGGGCAGCGGCGTCGGACGCCCGTCGACGTGCCACGCGCCGTCGGTGCCGATGAGCACCTCGGTGACCTGGTACCTGTCGCGGTCCAGCGCGGCCAGGATGCTCTCGCCCGACCGGCGCGACACCGCGTGCTCGCCGCTGCGCCCGCCGTACAGCACTGCCAGACGTGTGGTCATGAGATGTGTGCTCCCTCGTGGATGTGGTGGCGGCCCACCCGGACCCCGATGCCGGTCAAGATCTCGTGTGGGTTGGTACCGGCCCACCGCGCCCAGTCGGTGACGCTCGGCGCGGCGTCGTCGGCCGTCGCGTCGGGGTTGCCGGCGGGGCCGAACAGCACGACCGGATCTCCGATGGCCACGGGCAGGTCGCCGACGTCGACAACGCACTGGTCCATGGCGATGCGCCCGACGACCGGGCGGCGTCGGTCGCCGAGCCACACCTGGGCGCGCCCCTCGGCGGCGCGGGGCAGGCCGTCGGCGTAACCGAGCGGCAGCAACGCCAACGTCGTGGCCCGTCCGGTCACGTACTCCGGTCCGTAGGACACGCCGGTGCCGGCGGGCACCCGCTTGACGTTCACCACTGTCGTCCGCAGCGTCAGGGCGGGCCGCAGCCCGAACGCGCCGGGCCCGCTCGCGCCGAACGGGTCCACGCCGTACAGGGCGAGCCCGATCCGGCAGAGGTCGAAGCGGGTTTCCGCAGCTGACAGGGCCGCCGCCGAGTTGGCCAGGTGTACGAGGTCGGGGCGCAGGCCGGCGTGCCGGGCGATCCGCAGTGCCTCCTCGAACGTGGCGACCTGCCGGGGCACGCAGGGACTGCCGGGTACGTCCGCGTCGGCCAGGTGGGACCACACGCCGCGAACCTGGACGCCGCCCTCCACCTCGTACTTGCGGGCCCACGCCACCAGTTCCGGCCAGTCGTCGCCGCTGGCCCCGTTGCGGGACAAGCCGGTGTCGGCCTTGAGCTGCACCGTCGCGGGCACGCCGACCTGGTGGGCCGCGTCGACGATGGCGTGCAGGTGGGTGGTCGTCGACACGCCGACGTCGACGCCCGCTCTGATCAGCGCGGCGAAGTCGTCGTCCGGTCGGTGCAGCCAGCTCAGCGTGGGCGCGGTGATGCCCGCGTCGCGCAGGGCCAGCGCCTCGGCCGCCGAGGTCACGCCCAACCATCCCGCGCCGGCGCCCAGCGCGGCCCGCGCGACCGGCACCGCGCCGTGACCGAACGCGTCCGCCTTCACCACGGCCATCAGGTCGTTGCCGGTGACCGCCGCCGTCGTCCGGACGTTGCCGGCGATCGCCCCGAGGTCGACCACCGCCTCGGCCAGCGGGCTCATCCGGCTGCCTCCGGGTGGGCGGCGACCGGGGCCGCCGGCCGGCGGGGTCCGGGGAGCGCGAACAGCCAACGGGCGCGTACCGCCAGCAGCCAGCTGTGGATGGCCAGGCTCAGACCGATGACGAGCCCGGTCAGCACTATCGGATAGCCGAGCGCCGCCAGGACCTGACCGATTCGGCCCAACCCGGAGACGGGGGAGTGCAGCAGCCGGTGCAGCAGCGCCAGGACGGGCATGTGGATGACGTAGATGGGCAGGGTGATGCGCCCCAGGGTGGCCAGCCGGTCGCCGAGGACACGCCACCTGCACAACCGGGCGGCGGCGGTGACGCCGAAGGCCACCGCCACGACGGAGACCGCCGGCCAGACGCCGAACCATCGCTGGGCGCCGGCCGCCGCCATGGCGACGAGCACTACGGCGTACGCCCCGGCGGTCAGCACCAGCCGGCGCCGGGTGGCGGTTGCCGCCCACTCTTCGATCAGGGGTCGCAGGTGCAGGCCGGCGAGAAAGAAGACCAGGTTCTGGTAGAGACCGGCGCGGTTGCCCGGAGTGTCCAGCAGGCCGGCCGCGGCGACGGCCGACAACACGGCGGCGGGTACGAGCACCAGCGCCCGGGGCGCCCGCCTGGTCACCTTGGCGAGCGTGAAGTAGAGCGCCAGGGCGTACAGGTACCACAGGTTGGACGGGGTGATCGTGAGCTGTTCCAGCAGGCCGAGGGCGGAGGTGGCACGGTCGGTCGGGAAGTCCGGTGCCGCCGCGAGGACCACCGTGTGGATCAGCAGCCAGAGGGCGTACAGGTAGAGGAGGCCGGCGACGCGGCTGCGGACGACGCGTCGCCAGGGCCGCGTGACGGCGTGCGCCGCGAAGACCCCGGAGATGGTGAAGAACAGGGGCATCCGCAGCGGCAGGAACTGTTCGCCGAGCGCGCCCCACAGGCCCGGCACGGGTACGTCGAGGTGCCAGTCGATCTGCAGGTAGTCCTTGACGATCACGTGCCAGGCGACGACGAGGATGATGCAGACGCCCTTGGCGGCGTCGGCCCACTGCACCCGTCCCGACGCCGCCGGTGCGGCTGCGGCCAGAGCCCGGGGCCGCCGGTGACGGAATCGGTCACGCGGCGTGTCGGGCTGGTGCCCGGCGGGCCGGGCGACGGTGGAGGCAAGCGTTCGGGTCACCCGTCAGAAGCTGCCAGCGGGATATCCGCGCATGATCCACGAGATGTCATGAACAGGTAATGGCTGTCGCCGGACCCTTCTCGCGGACGCCGTCGACAGCCGTGCCGGTGACGCCGCGGGACACTAGGCTCGCTCCGGAGGTGCCGAGATGAAGCTTGGTCTGCACTACTGGAGTTTCTCGAACCCGGCCGACCCGGCCACGATCGCGCCGACGCTTGCGGAGGCGGCAACCACCGCCGAGCAGGCGGGCGTCGCCTCGTTCACAGTGATGGACCACTTCTTCCAGATGGACGCGGTGGCTCCGGCCGAGGAGCCGATGCTTGAGGCGTACACGACGCTCGGCTACGTGGCGGCGAAGACCCAGCGGATGACGCTGGGCGTGCTGGTCACCGGCGTGATGTACAGGTACCCGGGCCTGCTCGCCAAGACCGTGACGACCCTCGACGTGCTCTCCGGCGGTCGCGCCCGCCTCGGCATCGGGGCGTCCTGGTACGAGCGGGAGCAGCGCGGCCTCGGCGTGCCAGTGGTGCCGGTGGCCGAACGGTTCGAGCGGCTGGAGGAGACGCTGCGCATCTGCCTGCAGATGTGGAGCGACGACAACGGGCCGTTCGAGGGGCGGCACTACCAGCTCGCCGAGACGATCAACTCGCCGCAGCCGTTGAGCCGCCCCCGCCCGCCCATCATGATCGGCGGCGGGGGAGAGAAGAAGACCCTGCGCCTGGTGGCCCGGTACGCCGACGCCTGCAACCTGTTCGGCACTGCCGCCGGTGCCGGCGAGGTGGCGCGCAAGCTGGACGTGCTGCGCGAGCACTGTGCCGCCGAGGGCCGCGACTACGACAGCATCGCCAAGACGGTTGTCGCCCACCGGCCACCGCTTGACGACGTCGACGCGTTCCTCGCCGAGGCCGCCGAGTACGCCGCGCTCGGTGTCACCGAGGTGCAGGTGACGCCGGACCGGCACCCTGTGGAGTTCGCCCAGCGGCTCGGCGACGAGGTGGTGCCCCGGCTGGCCGACCTCGGCTGATCCAGAGCCGGAGACAGACAAGGGGCTGCCCTCCACAGACGTGGAGGGCAGCCCTTAGTCGAGCTCAGGCGACAGTTGCGGGGAACCTCTCCCACACCCGGTGCGCGGCCATGAGCCGCTGTACCGCGGTCAGCGCCTCCGGGCCGGAGCCGGCCGACACGACGCCCGGGGCGCCGGCCACGCCGGCCTGCTCCAGGACGCCGACACCGGCACCCCAGGCGCCGATCGCCTTGGCGTGCCGCCAGCACTCCTCGACGAGCAGGAGCACGCGGGGGTCGACCGTCGCCGGGCCGGGCTTGCCGGCCTTGGCGTCGCGGGCGGGCAGCGCGTCCGGCGCGGGAGCCGGCGCGCCGGCCAGCAGGAGCGCGTCCAGCTCGACAGACCGGCCGGTGGCGAAGGTCCGCTGCACTGGCAGGTCGCCGACCATGCCGCCGTGCGGGGCGATCAGCAGCGGCACCATGCCGGCCGCGAACACGGAGTGGCGTACCTCGTGCAGGTCGTCGAGGCCACCGTCGGGGTCGACGACGATCCCGACCATCCGGCCGTCGGCCGGCCACTCCTTGCCGACCTGCGACAGTGCCGGGCTCGGCGTGACATCGGCCAGCGGCACCGTCGGCTGCGGCGTGGGCAGGCCGAGGCCGGTGGCGACCTGCTCGCACAGCACCGGGTCGATGTTTGCCAGGCACTGGAGCTGGCGCTCCTTGATCGCCTGGTGGTAGCACTTGCCCAGCTCGAAGGTGTACGCCCGGATGATGTGCTCCTTCTCGACCGGCGACATGCTCAGCCAGAACAGGCGTGCCTGGCTGTAGTGGTCGTCGAAGGAGACCGGGTTCGCGCGTACCTTGGGCGCCTGCGCCACAGTCACCGGTACGTCCAGGAAGGCGTGCTCGGCGTCACCGGCCGGGAAGGGGTTGCCCCCGTCGAGCGAGTTCGGCCGGTACGGCGCCACCCCGGCGTGGACGGCGTGCTGGTGGAAGCCGTCGCGCAGCATGTCGTTGACGGCGGCGTGCGGCCGGTTGATCGGGATCTGCGTGAAGTTCGGGCCGCCCAGCCGGGTCAGCTGCGTGTCGACGTAGGAGAACAGCCGGCCCTGCAACAGCGGGTCGTTCGTGACGTCGATGCCCGGTGGAAGGTGACCGAGGTGGAAGGCCACCTGCTCGGTCTCGGCGAAGAAGTTGGTGGGCGTCCGGTTGAGGACGAGCCGGCCGACGGGCTGCACCGGCGCGAGTTCCTCCGGCACGATCTTCGTCGGGTCCAGCAGGTCGATCCCGGCGAAGGTCTCCTCGGGGGTGTCGGGGAAGACCTGGATGCCCAACTCCCACTCGGGGAACGCGCCGGCCTCGATGGCGTCGTAGAGGTCGCGGCGGTGGAAGTCCGGGTCCATGCCGCTGAGCATCTGCGCCTCCTCCCAGTCCAGGGAGTGCACGCCGAGCTTCGGCTTCCAGTGGAACTTCGCCAGCGCCGTCTCCCCGGCCTCGTTGATGAGGCGGAAGGTGTGCACACCGAACCCCTCCATGGTCCGGTACGAGCGCGGGATGCCCCGGTCGGACATGTTCCACAGGGCGTGGTGCTGCGCCTCGGTGTGCAGCGAGACGAAGTCCCAGAAGGTGTCGTGGGCGCTCTGCGCCTGCGGGATCTCCCGGTCCGGGTGCGGCTTGCCGGCGTGGATGACGTCGGGGAACTTGATGGCGTCCTGGATGAAGAACACCGGGATGTTGTTGCCGACCAGGTCGAAGGTGCCCTCGTCGGTGTAGAACTTCGTCGCGAAGCCGCGGGTGTCGCGGACCGTGTCGGCCGACCCGCGCGAGCCGAGGACCGTGGAGAACCGGACGAACACCTCGGTTTCGCGGCCATTCTTGAGGAAGCCGGCCCGGGTGACGGCCTCGGCGGTGCCGTAGGCGGTGAACAGGCCGTGCGCGCCGGCGCCCCGGGCGTGCACCACACGCTCCGGGATCCGCTCGTGGTCGAAGTGCGTGATCTTCTCGCGGAAGTGGTGGTCCTGGAGCAGGATCGGCCCGCGCGGCCCGGCCTTGAGCGAGTGGTCGGTGTCGCGCAGTCGCGCCCCGTTCGCCGTGGTGAGGTACGCGCCCTGCTGGCCCTTTGCGGTCTTCGGCGCCCCGGTCTCCGCGCCCGTGGGCGTACGGGTCTGCGGCGCGCCCTGCTCCGGTTTGGGCGGCAGTGGGTCGCGGGGCGTCGTTGGTTCGTCGACGGTCGGCGGCGCGCTGCCGGGCGCGCCGGGCACCTCCGGCGTCAGTGCGTCGGTGATCTTTTCGGTGGCGGTCTTGACGGCGTTCTTGACCGCCTCGGCGGGCTTGCTGGAATCCACGGAAACGGAACCCCTCCGTTGAGCGTTTCGAGCGGGCGTCTGCCCTGCTACCCCTGGTCAGGGGGTCAAAACACAACAGCGGTGGGCAGGACTGGTGATTTCACCGATGCGGGGGGCGCGCCGAGCGCACAACACTGACGGACGTCGATATCGCTCGACTCTAGGGAGTGCCCGACGTGCCGTCACCAACCACCACCCGTCCCCGTTCCGTGGCAGCCCGAGCCGTCCGGTTCGCGCTGGCCGCCACCCTCGTCGCCGGCGGCGTCCTGGCCGGACCCTCCGGTGCCGCCCAGGCGGCGAGCCCGTACGAGCGGGGCCCCGCTCCGACCACCGCGATCCTGGAGGCCAGCCGCGGCCCCTTCGCCACCGCCTCGCAGAGCGTCTCCTCGCTGAGCGTCACCGGCTTCGGCGGCGGCGTCATCTACTACCCCACAAGCACAAGCGAGGGCACCTTCGGCGCCATCGCCATCTCGCCCGGCTACACGGCCTCCTGGTCAAGCATCAGCTGGCTCGGCCCGCGGATCGCCTCGCACGGCTTCGTGGTGATCGGCATCGAGACCAACACCAGGCTCGACCAGCCGGACAGCCGGGGCCGGCAACTGCTGGCCGCGCTCGACTACCTCACCGAGCGCAGTTCGGTGCGGAGCCGGATCGACAGCAGCAGGCTCGCCGTGGCCGGTCACTCGATGGGTGGCGGCGGCAGCCTGGAGGCGGCCTCGTCCCGGCCGTCGTTGCAGGCCGCCGTGCCGCTGGCACCGTGGAACCTGGACAAGAGCTGGTCCGAGCTGCGGGTGCCGACGCTGATCATCGGTGGCGAGAGCGACTCGGTCGCGCCGGTCGCCACGCACTCGGTGCCGTTCTACAACAGCATCCCGGCCTCCGCCGAGAAGGCGTACCTGGAGTTGAACGGGGCGAGCCACTTCTTCCCGCAGACGACGAACACGCCTACCGCGCGGCAGATGGTGGCCTGGCTGAAGCGGTTCGTCGACGACGACACCCGCTACGAGCAGTTCCTCTGCCCGGGCCCGAGCGGCTCGCAGATCCAGGAGTACCGCAACACCTGCCCCAGCTACTGAGCGCGACAAACCGGGGCGGCCACCGCTGGTGGCCGCCCCGGTCGCGTGCCGGCCCGACGGCGTGCTGGTCGGGGGCATTGAAGGTATTGACGCCGTACCCGAGAAACGTACACTGCGAGTGTAAATAACACCCCGCCACGACGCGAGGGATGGGTGATGGAACGCGGGCTCGAACTGCACCACATCGGCGTCCGTTTCGGCGGCCTCACCGCCCTCGACGACGTCTCGCTGCGGGTGCCACCCAACCGGGTGGTGGGCGTGATCGGGCCCAACGGCGCCGGCAAGACCACGCTGTTCAACGTGATCTGCGGTTTCGTGACGCCGGAGACGGGTTCGCTCACCCTGGACGGTCGGCCGCTGCGACCACGGCCGCACGGCCTGACCCGGCTGGGCATCGCGCGGACCCTGCAGGGGACCGGGCTCTTCGCCGGGCTCACAGTGCTGGAGAACGTGATGACCGGTGCTTCGCACACCGCTCGTGCGGGTTTCGCCTCCGCCCTGTTCGGGCTGCCCCGCAGTGACCGCGACGAGCAGCGACTGCGCCGGCAGGCACTGGACATTCTCGACGACCTCGGCATCGCGGGGCACGCCGACGCCGCGCCGACCACGCTGCCGTTCGCCGTACGCCAGCGGGTCGCCCTGGCCCGCGCGCTGGCCGCACGGCCCCGGCTGCTGCTGCTCGACGAGCCGGCCGGTGGCCTCGGCGCCGACGACATCACCGAACTGGCGGAGCTGGTCCGGCAGTTGCCCCGCCGCGACGCCGACCCGTGCGCGGTGCTGCTCGTCGAGCACCACATGGACCTGGTGATGGCGGTCTGCGACGAGATCGTGGTGCTCGACTTCGGCCGGGTGATCGCCGCCGGCACGCCGGACGAGATCCGCGACGATCCGGCGGTCACCGACGCCTACCTGGGCGCCGCGATCGAGGACGCCGCCGTCGACGGTGTCACCTCGTGAGCGCGCCCGATCTGCTCGTGGTGCGCGGGCTGGTGGCCGGCTACGGTGCCGCGCCGGTGTTGCAGGCCATCGACCTGACAGTGCCCGCCGGCACCATAGCGGCGGTGGTGGGCGCCAACGGCGCCGGCAAGACGACACTGCTGCGCGCGCTCTCCGGCATGATCCGCCCGTCCGCCGGCCAGGTCGTTCTCGCCGGAGACGACCTGCGGGGTACGCCGGTGGAGCAGCTCGTCCGGCGCGGCATGGCGCACGTGCCGGAGGGGCGGGGCGTGATCAGCGAACTCACCGTCGACGAGAACCTGCGGCTCGGCGGCCTGTGGCGGCGGGACCGGGCGGACGCCGGCCGCGCGCTCGACGAGGTCTACCAGCTCTTCGAGCCGCTCGCCAGGCGTCGCCGGCACCTCGGCCACCAGCTGTCCGGCGGTGAGCGGCAGATGCTCGCGCTCGGTCGGGCGCTCGTCGGCAGGCCACGCCTGCTGCTGCTCGACGAACCCTCGCTCGGCCTGGCCCCACGGGTGGTCGCCCGGACCATGGCCCTGCTGCGCCAACTGCGCGACAGCACCGGCCTGACGGTGCTGCTCGTCGAGCAGAACGTGCGCAGCGCGCTCGCCGTGGCCGACCAGGGCGTGGTGATGTCGCTGGGCCGGGTCGTCATCGCCGCCCCGGCCGCCACGCTGCGCGACGACGACGACCTGCGCCACGCGTACCTCGGCTTCTGACCACCACCTCGTTTCCGAAGGGAGGACTGTTGGACCGCTTCGTCTTCCTCACCATCGACGGCCTGTCCCGGGGCGCGGTGTACGCCGCGTTCGCGCTGGCCCTGGTGCTCATCTGGCGGGCGGCGCGGGTCGTCAACTTCGCCCAGGGAGCGATGGCCGTCGCCGCCGCGTACGTCGCGTACACAGTGTCCGCGGCGACCGGCTCCTACTGGCTGGGCTTCGCGGTCGCGATCGTCGCCGGGCTGCTGCTCGGCGCGCTCGTGGACCGGGTCGTGATGCGCCACGTCGACCACGCCTCACCGCTCAACCCGGTGATCGTGGCGCTCGGGCTGGTGCTGTTGATCCAGGCCGTGCTGGGCATGGTGTACGGCAACGAGTTCCGCCCCGCCGAAGCGCCGTTCAGCCGGTCCGCCCTCACAGTGGGCGGGGTCGCCGTGCTGTCGCCGTACGACCTGTTCGTCTTCGCCACGATCGGTGTGGTGGTGAGTGCGCTGGCGTGGATGTTCGCGCGTACACCTGTGGGGTTGCGGATGCGCGCGGCGGCCTTCGCGCCGGAGGTGTCCCGCCTGCTCGGCGTCAACGTGGGCGGGATGTTGACGCTCGGCTGGGCGCTCGCCTCCGGCGTGGGCGCGCTTGCCGCGATGCTTGTCCTCCCCACCGAGCTGGGCCTGCATCCGCACGCCATGGACCTGGTGTTCGTCTCGGCGTTCACCGCGGCGGTGGTCGGTGGGCTGGACAGCCCACCGGGCGCGGTCGTCGGTGGATTGGTGGTGGGTCTGCTGCTGTCCTATGTGAGCGGCTACGTCGGCAGTGACGTCACCCCCCTGGCGGTGCTGGTCCTGCTGCTGGCTGTGCTGCTGGTTCGTCCCGGTGGGCTGTTCGCGCCGGTCGTGGCGAGGCGGGTGTGAGCGCCACCCGGGCGGCAGTGCCGCCGAAGCAGCGATCCGGCGGGGCCGGTGACCGCCCGGTCGACAGTCGGCGCGGCTCAACACTGCTGCGGCATCTCGCGGTGGCGCTCGCCGTGGGTCTGGCGCTGGTGGCGGTCAGCTACGCCGTCGAGCCGTTCCGCAACTTCCAGCTCGCCACAGTGGCGGCGTACCTCTGCGCCACAGCCGGGCTGACCGTCCTCACCGGGCTCAACGGTCAGCTGTCGCTGGGGCACGGGGCCCTGATGGCCGTCGGCGCGTACACGGTGGCTCTGTGTCAGACCGCGTTCCTCGACCGGGGGATGACCGGCGGGTGGCTGTTGGCGGTCTCGCTGGGAGTGGCGATCGTCAGCACTGTCGCTGTCGGCGCAGTGGTCGGTGTGGCCGCCGCCCGGCTGCGGGGCCCTTACCTGGCCGGTGTGACTCTCGCCGTGGCCGTCGTCGTGCCGGCGCTTGCCGTCACCTTCGACGGGGTGTTCAACGGGGAGCAGGGGCTGTCGGTGCCTGTGGAACCGCCACCGATGGCGCTCGGCGCGTACTTCCCCTATGAGCGGTGGCAGCTCTGGCTCTCGGGCGCTGCCACCCTGCTCGCCCTGGTGCTGCTGGCCAACCTGATCCGCAGCCGGTACGGGCGTACGTTCCGGGCGGTCCGCGACGACGAGGTGGCGGCCCGCCTCGCCGGGATCCACGTGGCGCGTACCCAGGTCCTCGCGTTCGTGGTCAGTGCCGCCACGGCCGGGCTCGGCGGCGCCCTGCTCGCGGTGCTCGCGCAGAGCGTCTCGCCTGGCGCGTTCTCGCTGACGCTGTCGCTGTTCCTGCTGATGGCCGTGGTGATCGGCGGCCTCGGTCGGCTCGCCGGGGCGTTGTGGGGGGCCGTCCTGCTCGTCGCCCTGCCCGACCTCACCCATTCGGTGACCGAGCTGTTCACCCTCTCGCCCGCTGTGGCGCAGCGGCTGGAGGGCAACCTCCCGCTGGCGATCTTCGGCGTCACGCTGATCGTCGTGATGATCGTCGCGCCGGGCGGCGTGCAGGGCGTGCTGTCCCGTCTCGGCCGGGCCCTGCTGGCCCGATGGCCGGCGCGGCGTTCCTGAGCTGTTCTCGGCCCGGCCTCGGCCGGGCGCCCCACCACACCACACCGTTCCCCGAGAATCGGACCGAGAAAGGTCGGTGTTCCTCATGCACCGTACGGCACAACGCGGTCTCGCGATCGCCAGCACAATAGCCCTGCTCATCGCCGCCGCCGGTTGCAGTGGCGACGACGGCGGCGGCTCCTCCGGCGGGGCTTCGGTGCCGGGGGTCACCGACACCGAGATCGTCGTCGGTACGCACATGCCGCTCACCGGGCCGGCCTCGGCCGGCTACTCCAAGATCGCCCCGGCGACGAAGGCGTACTTCGACTACGTCAACGCCAACGGCGGCGTGCACGGCCGGAAGATCACCTACAAGATCATGGACGACGGCTACAACCCGGCGAACACCCAGCAGGTGGTCCGGCAGCTCGTCCTCCAGGACAAGGTCTTCGCCGTTCTCAACGGGCTCGGCACCCCGACCCACACCGGCGTTCTCGACTTCCTCAAGACCAACCGGGTGCCCGACCTGTTCGTGGCCTCCGGCAGTCGCAGCTGGGACCAGCCGGACAAGTATCCGGGCACGTTCGGGTTCAACCCGGACTACACGGTCGAGGGCAAGATCCTCGCCAACTACGTGAAGGCGAACCACGCCGGCCAGAAGGTCTGCTTCCTGGGTCAGGACGACGACTTCGGCCGCGACAGCCTGGTGGGCGTGGAGAAGGTTCTCGGCGCCGGGGGCGTGGCGGTCAAGCAGACGTACGTCACAAGCAACACCAACGTCGCGCCGCAGATCGGCGCGTTCAAGGCCGCAGGCTGCCAGGTCGTCGTGCTCGCCACGGTGCCCGGCTTCACCGCCCTGTCCGTCGGCACCGCCGCGCGGCTGGGCTTCAAGCCGCAGTGGCTGGTCTCCAACGTCGGCGGCGACCACCCGACCCTCGCCAAGCAGCTCGGCGAGGCGGCTCCGCTGCTGGAGGGCATGGTCGGCGCCAACTACCTGCCGATGCAGAACGACACAGCGAACCCGTGGATCCAGCTCTTCACGAAGATCAACAAGGAGCACAACGGTGACGCGCCGTTCGACGGCAACACCGTCTACGGCATGTCCGTCGGCTACCTCTTCGTGCAGGTGCTGCTCGCCGCCGGCAAGGACCTCACCCGGGAGAAGGTGCTCAGCGCGGTGCAGAAGGGCGGCTTCCAGGGGCCGGGCCTCGCGCCGCTGCGCTTCTCCGACAAGGACCACTCCGGGTACGGCGGGCAGCGCCTGACCAAGGTGAGCGGGGGAGCGCAGAGCTACTTCGGGCCGACGTACGAGACCGACGAGGAGGACGGCCCGGTCACCGAGTTCTCGGCCGCCCCGGTCGCGCCACCCGCGAACGGGGTGCCGACCGTCTCCTGACGACTCGTACACCCGGCCGTCGACCGGGCGTGGTCACCGCCGACCGCGCCCGGTCGTACGGCTGTCCGGCGGCGCGTCGGGGCTCTCGGCGGTGCTGGCGGTCCTTCGGCGGCGCTGTCGGGAAGGCGTTGACCGACACCGATCACCACTCCTACTATCTGCACTGTGGATGCAGAATCACGCAGGCTCGTCGGTCGGGTCGCCATCGTCACCGGCGCCAGTCGGGGGATCGGCCTGGCCATCGCGCGGCGGCTGGTGGCCGAGGGCGCGCGGGTGGGTCTCACGGCCCGCCACCCCGAGGCGCTGGACGAGGCCGTCGCAGCCCTCGGCGGCTCCGCGTACGCGGTCGCCGTCGCCGGCCGGGCCGACGACGCCGCGCACCGGGCCGATGCGGTACGCCAGGTCAGCGCGGCATTCGGGCCTGTCGACCTCCTTGTCAACAACACAGGCATCAACCCGGTGCACGGCCCGCTCGTCGAGCTGGACCTCGCGGCGGCGCGCAAGATCCTCGACGTCAACCTGGTGGCCGCGCTGGGCTGGGTGCAGGCGGTCTGCGCCGCCGGCATGACCGAGCGCGGCGGCTGCGTGGTGAACGTGTCGTCGATCGCCGGCCTCGCGCCGGCGCCCGGCATCGCCTTCTACGGCGTGAGCAAGGCCGCGCTCAACCACCTCACCGCGAGCCTCGCCGTGGAGTTGGGGCCGACGGTCCGGGTCAACGCCGTCGCGCCCGGCGTGGTCAAGACCCGCTTCGCCGCCGCCCTCTACGAGGGCCGGGAGGAGGAGGTCGCCGCGCGGTACCCGCTGGGCCGGCTCGGCGTCGCCGACGACGTGGCGGGCGCTGTCGCCTTTCTGGCCTCCGCCGACGCCGCCTGGATCACCGGGCAGACGATCGTCTGCGACGGCGGCGTCACGCTGGGAGGCCGGTCCGGATGACGCCGCCAGTGGTCGCCCGATGTCGCCTGATCATCGCCTGTCTAGACTCGGCGGTGCGTCGGGGGACGCCGTGGCGGTGAGGGGGCGGGGGCGGATGAACAAGGTCGAGGCCCCGGGACGCGTCGACGGGCGCACGGCCCGTGCCGAGCGCACCCGGGCGGCCATCGTCGAGGCGCACCTGGCGCTCATCGCCGAGGGTGACCTGCGGCCGACCGGCGAACGCATCGCCGAGCGGGCCGGCATCTCGCTGCGGACGCTCTGGACCAACTTCAAGGACATGGAGACGCTGTTCGAGGCCAGCGGCGCGGAGGTGCTGCGTCAGCAGGACGCCGCGTACCGACCGATCTCGCCCGCGTTGCCTCTGGCCAAGCGCATCGACGCGTACTGCCGGCAGCGCGCCCGGCTGCTCCAGCTCATCGCGCCGTCGGCGCGGGCCGCGCAGATGCGCGAGCCGGTCTCCGACCAGCTGCACCTCAACCGCCTCAAGCACATCGACCGGGTACGCGACGAGGTCGAACAGCTCTTCGCCACCGAGTTGGCGCGGGCCGGGCGAGGGCGCGAGCAGTTGCTCAACGCGCTGATCGCGGCGAGCACGTGGCAGGCGTGGTCGATGCTGCGGTACGGCCTCGGGCTGGGCGTGGACCAGGCCCGGGGGGTCATGACCCGGACGGTCGGCGCGCTGTTGGCGGAGGTGGCGGCCGACTGATCCCGGCCTGTCCTCTTTCCTTCCGCTTATCGATGAGTGACACTGTGACGCATGGTTACTGCATCACGAGTGCAAATAACTGTGCTGCGCGGCCGGGATGACCAGTGCCGGGCCGTCCGGAGCCTTCTCGACGGCGTGACCGACGGCGGTGGGGCGCTGCTGCTGCACGGCGAGCCGGGGTCGGGGCGTACGGCGCTGCTGTCCTACGCCCACCGGTATGCCGAGAACTGCGTCGTCCTGGCCGGGGCCGGGCTGCCCGCGGAGGCGGCGCTGCCGTACGCCGGGCTGCAACGCCTGCTCGACCCGGTGCGCGACCGGGCCACCGACCTGCCGGAGCCGCAGCGGAACCTGCTGCGTCGGGCACTGGACGGGGAGGGCTGCCCGCCGGAGCGTCGGCTGGCCCTCTCGGTCGCCGTGCTCGGGCTGCTCGCCGCCGCCGCGCGGGAGCGCCCGCTGCTGGCCACGATGGACGACCTCGACCGGGGTGACCCGCAGACCGCGCAGGTACTGGCGTTCGTGGCCCGCCGGCTGCGGCACCTGCCGGTCGCCGTCCTACTCACCGCCGACGTCACCGCCGCTGTCGACGGGGTCGCGACGTGCCGGCTCGGGCCGCTGAGCGAGCGGGACAGCGTCGCCGTCCTGGCCGACCGGCTGCACGAGCGACCTACCGAGCCGGTGGCGGCCACCCTCGCCGTGATCGGCGGCGGCAACCCGCAGGCGCTCGTGGACCTCGCCGACGCGCTGAGCCCGGGGCAGTGGCGGGGGGAGGAGCCGCTACCCGCCACGCCACCGACGGACGGCGCGCTCGGCCGCGCCTACCGGGCCCGCATCGACCGGTTGCCGCCGGACACCCGTCGCATGCTGCTGCTCGCCGCCCTCGACGAGTCGAACGAGCCCGCGACACTGGCCCGCGCGGCCGACGCCGCCGGCATGGCCGTCGAGGCGCTAGCCCCGGCAGAGGTCGCCGGCCTGGTCCACGTCGAGCCCGGGGGCGTCACGTTCCCGCAGCCGCTGGCCCGGGCGATGGTCGCGGCCAGCGCGCCGCTCGCGCAGCGACGGCAGGCGCACCGGCTGCTCGCCGGGGTGCTCGACGCGGACGCGCAGCGGCTGCGCCGCGCCATGCACCTCGCCGCCGCGACGGCGGGCACCGACGCGGCCCTCGCCGACGAGTTGGAGCGTGCGGCGACAGGCGTACCTACCGACTGGGCAATGGCCTCGGCCGCGCTGTGCCGGGCCGCCGAACTCAGCGACCGCCCGGGCGACGCCGCCGGCCGGCTGCTGACCGCCGCCCGGTACGCGTGGACCGCCGGCCAGCCCACCGAGGCGCGCCTGCTGCTCGACCGGCTTCGCGCGACCTGCGCCGACCCTGCCGTCGCCGGGCACGCGGCCGTGCTGCGCGGCGAACTGGAGTTGCGCTGCGACGCCGCCTCGGGTGCGGCGTCCACGCTGCTGGCCGCCGCCGGGACGGTCGCGGCCACCGACCGCGCGCTCGCCGTGCAGGCGTTGGCGAGGGCCGGCGAGGCAGTGTGCTTCGCCGGCGACCAGTACCGGTACGCGGAGGTCGGCCGCCGGGCCGCGGAATTGCGCCGTCCGCACGACCCACCGGCCGTCGAGTTGACGAGTTCGCTCGTCGCCGGTGTGGCGGCCACGCTGCGCGGCGACCATGAGCGGGCGGGTCCCGCGTTGCGCCGGGCCGTCGTACTCGGTGGCCGGTTGACCGGGGCGGAGCTGACCCCGACCGCCCTCGCCTGCGCGGCGGCGGCCGGGCTGGTGGTGGCGGTGGACGGCGCGGCGCACCGGCTCGCCGAGCGTGCCGTCGGGTTGGCCCGCGAGCGGGCCGAACTGTCAATGCTGTCCCGGGCGTTGGAGCTGCGGGCGGTCGCCGAGTACTGGTTGGGTCGGCACGAGGCTGCGGCGGAGACGTCCCGCGACGGACTGCGGGTCGCCCGTGCCGCAGGCCAGGTCAACTGTGCCAACGTCCACCTGGGCATGCTCGCCGTGCTGGCCGCCGTACGGGCCGACCGGGAGACCAGCCTGCGGCGGATCCGGGAGATCGGAGAGGCTCCGACACCGGGCAGCCGGCCGCACGCGCTTGCCGGGTGGGCGCGGGCAGTCCTCGACCTGGCCGACGGCAGACATGCCGAGGCGGCGACCAGGCTGGCGTCGCTGGCCCGACTCGGCACCGGGCGAGGTCAGGTGCTCGTCCAGGTGATGGCAACTCCGTACCTGGTGGAGGCCGCCGCCCACCTGGCGCACCGGCCGGCGGCGACGGCCGCGCTCGCGGTTTTCGACAGGTGGGCAAGCAGCACCGCCAGCCCGTTGCGGCGGGCACTGTCGGCCCGGTGTCACGCGCTGCTCGCGCCGAAGGGCAGCGGTGAGGCGGAGCGTGAGTTCCGGACCGCGCTGCGGCTGCATCCGACCGAGGCCGGCACGTTCGAACGTGCGCGCACCGAGTTGCTCTTCGGTCAGGAGTTGCGGCGCAGCCGTCGCCCGCGCGACGCCCGGGAACATCTGCACCGGGCCCGGGAGACGTTCACGCTGCTCGGGGCGAGCCGTTGGGCCGAGCAGGCCACCGCAGAGCTGCGGGCCGCCGGGGAGTCGGTCGGCCCACCGGACCTGCCTGCCGCGCGGCTGCTGACCGGCCAGCAACTGCGGATCGCCCAACTGGTCGCGGAGGGGGCCACCAACCGGGAGATCGCCGCCCGGATGTTCCTCTCCACCCGCACTGTCGACCACCACCTGCGCAACGTGTTCCATCGGCTCGGCATCAGATCGCGTACCGAGCTGGTCCGTGCGTTCGCCACCGACCGGCACGTCGGTCTGGCCTCCGACAGGTGAGCGAGGTCGGTCGCCGTCCGCTCTGGACGTCGTAAACTATCACCGCTAGTTTATTCGCCATGGAGCTGACCCTCACCGCCGAGCAGGCAGCCGTCCGCCAGCTCGCCGCCGAGTTCGCCGACCGGGAGTTGCTGCCGTACGCCGCCGAATGGGACCGGCGCGAGTCGGTCGACCCCGCCATCGTCGGCAAGCTCGGCGAGCTGGGCTTCCTGGGGCTGACCATCGCCGAACACGACGGCGGCTCCGGCGGCGACCACCTCGCGTACTGCCTGGTCCTTGAGGAACTCGGCAGGGGCGACTCGGCGGTGCGCGGCATCGTCTCGGTCTCGCTCGGGCTTGTCGCCAAGTCCATCGCCGCCCACGGCTCAGCCGCGCAGCGGGCCGAATGGCTGCCCCGGCTCTGCTCCGGCGACGCCCTCGGCTGCTTCGCGCTGACCGAGCCGGACAGCGGCTCGGACGCCGCAGCGCTGCGCACGCGCGCTGTGCGCGACGGCGACGACTGGCTGCTCACCGGCACCAAGATGTTCATCACCAACGGCACCACCGCCGACGTCGCACTGGTCTTCGCCCGCACCGGCGGCCCCGGGCACCGGGGCATCACCGCGTTCCTGGTGCCCACCGACAGCCCCGGCCTGACACGCCGGGAGATCCACGGCAAGCTCGGCCTGCGCGGGCAGGCCACCGGCGAACTGGGCCTCGACGAGGTACGCGTCCCCGACGCGGCCCGCCTCGGCGACGAGGGCAGCGGCTTCCGCCTGGCCCTCGGCACGCTTGCCAAAGGCCGGATGTCGGTTGCCGCCGGCTGCGTCGGCATCGCCCAGGGCTGCCTCGACGCGGCGGTCGGCTACGCCGGGCAGCGGACCCAGTTCGGTAAGCCGATCGCCGCCCACCAGCTCGTCCAGCAGTTGCTCGCGGCCATCGCCGTGGACACCGCCGCCGCGCGGCTGCTGGTCTGGCAGGTGGCCGACCTGATCGACCGCGGCCAGGCGTTCGCCACCGAGGCGTCGATGGCCAAGCTCTTCGCCAGCGAGGCCGCCGTCCGCGCGGCAAACAACGCGGTCCAGGTCTTCGGTGGGTACGGCTACATCGACGAGTACCCGGTCGGCAAGTACCTGCGCGATGCCCGCGTCGCCACCCTCTACGAGGGCACCAGCCAGATCCAGCAGCTCCTGATCGGACGCGCGCTCACCGGCGTCAACGCCTTCTGACAGCTAAGGACACCCGGATGCGAGTCTTCACTTCCCTCGACGAGTTGGCCACAGCGGTCGGCGAGTCCATCGGCCCCGGGCCCTGGCAGCCGATCGAGCAGAGCCGGGTGGACCTCTTCGCCGACGCCACCGACGACCACCAGTGGATCCACGTCGACCCGGCGCGGGCGGCGTCCGGACCGTTCGGCGGCACTATCGCGCACGGCTATCTCACCCTGTCGTTGCTGCCGACGTTGGCCGGCCAGCTCTACCGGGTCGAGGGGATCGCGATGGGCGTCAACTACGGGCTGAACCGGGTGCGTTTTCCCGCGCCGCTGCGGGTGGGCGCCTCCGTACGCGCCACCGCCACCATCGCCGACGTGTCCCCGGTGAGCGGCGGTGTGCAACTGGTCGCGACTGTCGCCGTGGAGACCGACGGCGGCGGCAAGCCGGTCTGCGTCGCCGAGACGATCAGCCGCCTCTACCCGCGTACGGATCGCTGACCCTCGCGCCGCCGTACGGGTGTCAGTGGCGCGGGCGGCAGGACGAACGGATGACCAGCTCGGTGGGGAGCCTGATGTGGGTGTCGCGCTCGACGCCGGCGATCAGGTCGATGAGCAGGCGCAACGCCTCGGCGCCCATCCGCTGCAGCGGTTGCATGATGGTCGTCAGCGGCGGGTTGACAAGCGCCGACTCCGGTACGTTGTCGAAGCCGATCACCGACAGGTCGTCGGGCACCGAGAGGCCCATGTCGCGGGCTACGTCCATGGTGGATATCGCGGAGAGGTCGTTACCCGCGAAGATCGCGCTCGGCCGGTCGGTGAGGGCGAGAAGCTCCGCGGCCGTGCCGGCGGCGCTCTCGATCCGGAACCCGCCGACACGGACGAGCCGCTCGTCCACCGGCACGCCGGCCTCGGCCATCGCACTGCGGAAGCCTGCCTCGCGCAGTTGCGCCGACTTCAGGTCGGCACGGCCACTGATGTGCCCGATCCGTCGGTGCCCGAGGGACAGCAGGTAGTTGGTCGCCAGCACGGCGCCGGCGAAGTTGTCCGAATCGACGGTGGGCAGGTCGGACGGCCCGGTGTGCGGGTCGACGGCTACGACGTGGAAGCTGTGTTTGGTCTCGACAACGGTCGGAGTGACGATCACGGCCCCGTCGATGAGGGTGCCCGAGAGGCGGGCGAGCGAGCGCCGCTCCCAACCCACGGCGGCGCCCTCGCCGTCGCCGCTGGAGTAGGCCAGCAACTGGTATCCGCTGCCCGCGACCTCCTGGGAGGCTCCCTTGAGCAGCTCGGTCGAGAACGGCTCGAACTCGGCGACCAGGATGCCGAGCACGTTGGTGCGGTGGCTGCGCAGGCTCTGCGCCCCCAGGCTCGCCTCGTAGCCGAGCTCGTGGATGACCTGCTGGACGCGCTCCACGGTTGCCTGGGCCACGCCGTATCGTCCATTGACAACCTTCGATACGGTGGCAACCGAGACGCCGGCAGTGCGTGCGACATCTGACATCTTGACGCGCTGCTGAAACACCACGCCGATGATGATAGGGCCGTCGGTGGCGACCCGTCGCGAGTGAATCGAAAACGTTATCGATACCGATTGACATCAAGTTACGTGACTGTAAAACTTCGCCGCAGGCCGAGTACCGCGACTGAGTAGTCGAGGAGACATCGATGGCAATGAAGCGCCGCGCAGGTGCCGTTCTGGCAGTACTAATGACAAGTGTTCTCGTAGTCGCCGGGTGCAGCGGCGGCGGCGAAGAGGCAGCCCCTCAGAGCGAGCTGTACAAGGACCCGGTGACCCTGACCTGGTGGCACAACGCCTCACAGGACGGGCCCGGCAAGACCTACTGGGAGAAGGTCGCCAAGGACTTCTCCGCGCTCCACCCGACCGTCAAGATCGAGATCGAGGCGATCGAGACGAACCAACTCCAGCGCACCCGGCTCCCCGCCGCGCTGCTGAGCAGCGACCCGCCGGACATCTTCCAGGCGTGGGGTGGCGGCGAGATGGTCGAGCAGGTGGAGGCCGACTACCTCAAGGACATCACCGACCAGGTCAAGACCGAGGTCGGCAGCATCGGTAGCGCCGCCGAGATCTGGCAGGTCAAGGGCAAGCAGTACGGCCTGCCGTTCCGGATGGGCATCGAAGGCGTCTGGTACAACAAGGACATGTTCGCTCAGGCGGGCATCGCGGCACCGCCGACCACCTTCGCAGAGCTCAACGACGCAGTCACCAAGCTCAAGGCGATCAACGTCGTCCCGATCGCGGTGGGCGCCGGTGACAAGTGGCCGGCCGCGCACTGGTGGTACAACATGGCGCTGCGTGCCTGCTCGGTCGACACGCTCAAGAAGGCGTCCACCGACAAGGTCTTCGACGACCCGTGCTTCGTCAAGGCCGGCCAGGACCTGAAGGCGTTCATCGACACCAAGCCGTTCCAGCCCAACTTCATCGCCACGCCGGGCCAGAACGACCCGACCAGCGCCAACGGCATGCTCGCCAACGGCAAGGCCGCGATGGAGCTCATGGGTGACTGGAACCGCGGCACGCTCGACACCGTCGCCACGGACAAGGCGAAGCTCGCCTCGTTCCTCGGCTGGTTCCCGGTGCCGGCGATCGAAGGTTCCCCGGGTGACCCGAAGGCGGCCCTCGGTGGTGGCGACGGCTTCTCCTGCGCCAAGAACGCCCCCGCCGAGTGCGTCGAGTTCCTCAAGTACATCGTGAGCCCCGAGGTGCAGAAGGGCTACGCCGAGACCGGCACCGGCCTGCCTGTGGTCAAGGGCGCGGCCGACGGTGTGACGGACCCCGCGCTCAAGTCCATCCTGGAGGCCACGGCCAACGCGAGCTACGTCCAGCTCTGGCTGGACACGGCCTACGGCAGCACCGTCGGCACCGCGATGAACGACGCGGTCGTCGCCATCTTCGCGGGTAACGGGACTCCTGAGAAGGTCGTCTCGGCGATGAAGGCGGCCGCAAGCAAGTGACCTCCGCCAACCAGATCCGTACGTCCGCCGGCGACGCTTCCGCGTCGCCGGCGGGCCCCCACCGCGCGGGGCGTCCATCCGCCCGCCGAGCCGACACACGCCGCAAGTGGTACGAGATCATCGGGCTCACCGCGCCGGCCATCGCCGTCTACGTGATGTTCGTGCTGGTGCCGATGGGCTTCGCGGTCTACTACAGCCTCTACCGGTGGCGTGGCGTCGGGCCCCCCACCGAGTTCGTCGGCCTGCGGAACTACACCCTCGCCTTCCAGGACCCGATCTTCCTGGACGCGTTGCGCAACAACGCCCTCATCGTGTTCGGGTCGCTGCTGATCCAGGGCCCGATCGCCCTGGCCATCGCCCTGCTGCTCAACCGCCGATTCCGTGGGCGCTCCGTGTTCCGCCTGCTGGTGTTCGTGCCGTACGTGCTCGCCGAGGTCACCGTCGGCATCATGTGGAAGCTGCTCCTGACCGGCGGCGGCACTGTCGACGCGATGCTGGAGTCACTGGGACTGGGCGGTCTGGTGCGGCCCTGGCTCGCTGACCTGGACCTGGTCATCTGGACGCTGCTGGCCATCCTCACCTGGAAGTACGTCGGCTTCGCCATCATCCTGCTACTCGCCGGGCTGTCCAACGTGCCCGACGAGCTGACCGAGGCGGCGGCCATCGACGGCGCCAGCTGGTGGCAGATTCAACGGCACGTCACGATTCCGCTGCTCGGCCCGACGATCCGGATCTGGATGTTCCTGTCCATGATCGGCTCACTGCAGATCTTCGACATGATCTGGGTGACCTCGGTGCCCGCAGTGCGGTCGCTCGGCGCGTCGGCCACCATGGCGACCTACATGGTGGACAACGGGTTCTTCGCCCGCTTGTGGGGCTACGGCAACGCTGTGGCTGTCATCCTGTTCGCCATCTCCTTCGTGGCGGCACTGCTGTTCCAGCGGTTCCTGCTCCGCCGCGACATCGAGGGCGCCATCACCGGAAAGGTGAAGTGACGATGGCTGTGAACTCCGTTCCCTCTCCGTCCGCCGGGCGCCGTCAGGTGTCCTGGGGCACGCCGCTCACCTACGCGCTCGCGCTCGCGATCGCGGCCGTGTCGATCGCCCCGGTCGTCTACGTGGTCATCGGCGGCTTCCGCACCACCCCGCAGATCGTCGCGAACCCGGCCGGCCTGCCCGACCCGTTCGTCTGGGACAACTACGCCAGGGTGCTGACCCAGAGCAACTTCTGGCAGCAGGCGTTCAACAGCGCGGTCATCGCCCTCGGCACCACACTCGCCGTCGTCGTGCTCGGGCTGTCCGCCGCGTTCGTGCTCGCCCGCTACAGCTTCCGTGGGCGCGAAGGGCTCTACACCTTCTTCACACTCGGCCTGCTGTTTCCGGCCGGCGCGGCGATCCTGCCGCTCTACCTCATGCTGCGGGACCTGAACCTGACCAACTCGTACTACGCGGTCATCCTCCCGCAGGTGGCCTTCTCCCTGCCCCTGACGATCGTCATCCTGCGGCCCTTCCTGGCAGCGATCCCGAAGGAGTTGGAAGACGCCGCCGCCATCGACGGTGCGAGCCGGCTCGGGTTCCTCTGGCGCATCGTGATGCCGCTGTCGCGGCCCGCGCTCGTCACCGTCGGCGTCCTGGCGTTCGTGGCGAGTTGGAACGCGTTCCTGCTGCCGTTGCTCGTCCTCAGCGACGTCAGTCTGCACACCCTGCCGCTGGGGGTGCAGAACTTCTCCAGCCAGTACACCACCGACACGGCAGGCGTCCTCGCCTTCACCTCGCTGGCGATGCTTCCGGCGCTGCTCTTCTTTACGCTCGCGGAGAAGCAGATCGTCGGTGGCCTTCAGGGTGCGGTCAAGGGCTGAGCGGCAGCGGTACGAGCACAACCAGAGGAAGGCACAGCATGACTGAGGTCCACGCACTGGTGGACGGGCCGGCGCCGGCCCAAGCAGGTCCGGACCACGGTCGACCGAATGGGCACGACGGCGGGGCACGCGTACGCGATCTCCTCGGCCGGATGACGATCGAGGAGAAGATCGCTCAGATCGTCGGCTTCTGGGAGAAGGAGGACGGCGAGGCCGTCGCGCCGTTGCAGGGGGAGTTCGGCGAGGACGCGAAGCTCGGGGACTTCTCCCGGCACGGGCTCGGTCACCTCACCCGCGCCTACGGCACCCGCCCGGTGGACGCGGCGGCACGGGCGTCCTGGCTGTGGAAGTTCCAGCGGGAGCTTGTCACGGGGACCCGGCTCGGCATCCCGGCGATCGTCCACGAGGAGTGCCTCACCGGGCTGTCGGCGTGGAAGGCGGCCACCTTCCCCACGCCGCTGGCCTGGGGCGCCGCGTTCGACCCCGAACTGGTCACCGAGATGGCCGCGGCGATCGGCGCCTCGATGCGGACCCTGGGTATCCACCAGGGGCTCTCTCCGGTGCTCGACGTCATCCGTGACCCCCGCTGGGGTCGGGTGGACGAGTGCATAGCCGAAGATCCGTACCTGGTCGGCACCATCGGCACGTCGTACGTGCGCGGGCTGCAGTCGCAGGGGGTGCACGCCACCCTCAAGCACTTCGCCGGCTACTCCGCGTCGCAGTCGGGGCGCAACTTCGGCCCGGTGCACATGGGCCGCCGGGAGTTGGCCGACGTGCTGCTCGTCCCGTTCGAGATGGCGATCCTCGACGGTGACGCCCGCAGTGTCATGCACTCGTACGCCGAGATCGACGGGGTGCCCGTCGCCGCCGATCCGACGATGCTGACCGGCATCCTGCGCGACGCGTGGGGCTTCGACGGCACGGTGGTGGCCGACTACTACGGGGTCGCGTTCCTGAACCTGCTGCACCACGTGGCGGGCGATCACGCCGAGGCGGCCGGCCAGGCGCTGACGGCAGGTGTCGACGTCGAACTGCCCACCGGCGACGCCTATCTGACCCTGCGGGAGTCGGTGCGGGCGGGTCGGATCGACGAGGCGCTCCTCGACCGCGCGGTGCTGCGGGTGCTGCGCCAGAAGCAGGACCTGGGTCTGCTCGACGCGACGTTCGACGACGAGCCACCCTCGGCGATCGACCTCGACTCGCCCGAGCACCGGGCGATCGCCCGCCGGCTCGCCGAGGAGTCGATCGTGCTGGTCACCAACCGGGACGCGCTGCCGCTGCCGGCCGGGCGACGGGTGGCACTCATCGGCCCGAACGCCGACCGGCAGGGCGCGCTCTTCGGGTGCTACTCCTTCCTCAACCACGTCCTCGTCCAGCACCCCGGCGTGGAGACCGGCATCGAGGTGCCCACCGTGCTCGACGCCGTACGGGCCGAGTTCGGCGACGATCTCGTCACCTGGGCACGCGGCTGTGACGTGGACACCGACGACAGGTCCGGCTTCGACGAGGCGGTCGCCACGGCCGCCGCCGCCGACGTCGCGGTCCTGGTCGTCGGCGACCACGCCGGCCTCTTCGGGCGCGGCACGGTCGGCGAGGGCTGCGACAGGGACGACCTGGAGCTGCCCGGCGTCCAGCGCGACCTGATCGAGGCGGTGCAGGCGACCGGTACGCCCGTCGTCCTCGTGCTGCTCACCGGCCGGCCCTACGATCTCGGCTGGGCGCTCGCGGGCTGTGCGGCGGTGGTGCAGGCGTTCTTCCCGGGCGAGGAGGGCGCCGGCGCTATCGCGGGGGTGCTCTCCGGGCGGGTCAACCCGTCGGGCCGGCTGCCGGTCACCCTGCCCGGGTCGGCCGGCGCGCAGCCGTACTCCTACCTGCATCCCACCCTCGGTGAGGGCAACGAGGTGACGAACCTGCCGGCGACGCCCGTGGCGCCGTTCGGCCACGGCCTGTCGTACACGACCTTCGCGTACACCGATCTCACGGTGCCCGCCACGGTGCCCACCGACGGGGCGGTGGCCGTGACGGTGCGGGTGACGAACACCGGCGCGGTCGCCGGCGACGACGTGGTCCAGCTCTACGGTCGCGACCTGGTCGCCTCGGTGACCCGGCCGGTGGCGCAGCTGCTCGGCTACCGGCGGGTCCACCTCGCACCGGGCCAGTCCGTCACGGTCGAGCTGACGGTCCCCACCACCCGCCTGGCGTTCTCCGATCGCAGCTTCACCCGCGTCGTGGAGCCCGGCGACATCGAAGTCTGGGTCGGTACCAGCGCGCAGCGTGCCACCGAGGCGGTGACCACGCTTGTCGGTGACACCGTCGCGGTCACCAACGCATCCCCTCGCTGGAGCACCGCCGACATCCGCTGAGGCCGGTCCGCCGACGTCTGGGGGACGTCGGCGGACCGCTTCGGACGTCCGGCGTTGCTGACCCGGACCGACGGGCGTGAAACCAGGTCAGGCCCCGCTCGTCAGGACGTCAGGGAGGGCGACGGCGGTGCCGGTCACCGCGATCCCGCTGCCGGTTTCGGCGGGGATCCCTACCGCGAGAAGGCTTGGACGGCCCATGTCGTCGCCCTGCCGCACGGTGACCGTCGCGGGCGGGTTCACCAGGTGCAGCTCGCGCAGGTAGCCACCCAACGCCGCAGCCGCCGCACCTGTCGCGGCGTCCTCGACGACGCCACCGGGTGGGAACGGGTTGCGCGCATGGAACACCAGCGGCGATTCGCGGTAGACCAGGTCGATGGTTGTCCAGTCGCGCTCGGCCATCAGGCTGCCCAACGCCGCCATGTCGTAGTCCAGGTCGGCCAGGCGCTGCCGGCTCGCGGCGGCCACGATGGGATGCCATGCTCCGGCGAACGCGATCCGCGGCGGCATCGTCGGGTCGAGGTCGTCCAGCTTCCAGCGCAGCGCGTCGAGCAGCGCCGCGAGGTCGCCATGGGCGATGGGTTTGCTCTGCGGTTCGACGCTGATCAGCGTGGCGGTGGTGGTCCCGTCCGCCCGTACCTCGGTGGTGACCTCGACGAGGCCGGCGCGGGTGTCCAGACGCAGGGCTCCCGGACCGTGCCGCTCGGCGTAGGCGACTGCCGACGCGATGGTCGCGTGACCGCAGAAGGGAACCTCTGCCTTCGGGCTGAAATAGCGCACCGTGAAGTGCCCATCGCGGCCGGACGTGAGGAATGCCGTTTCGGAGTACCCGACCTGGGCCGCCACCCGCTGCATCTGCGCGTCGTCGAGCCCGGTGGCATCGAGGACCACACCGGCCGGGTTGCCACCGGCTGGATCGGTGGTGAAGGCGGCGTACCGCAGGATTTCCATGATCGGATTCTAGCTCCGGCCGGCGTCAGCGTCGGCGCACCGCATCACCATGACGAGATCATCGGGGAAGACCGGCATTGGTGGCTGGTTCCGAGGCCAGGATGGTGGAGCTGATCTCGTGCACGAACGTGTGGATGTCGTCTGCCCTGTCGGTGTCGGTGTCCTTGCCGCCGTCGTACCACCAATCGCGCGCCCAGGTGATCAAGCCGTCCCACTGTGGAAGGTCGGCGATGGTCAAGTCGGCGGCCCGTCGCTTGGACAGTTGCCGGCCGTTCTGAAGACGGTGCAGGGCCCGGCAGAGGGTGAGTACTGCGTAGGACTGGGCGCCGGGGGTGGTCATCCGGGTCACCCAGATCGGCCAGTCGCGGACGTGCTCCAGCAGAGCCGACCGGACGAGGTCGGGGGCGACGGCGGGTAGCAGTGCGACGGCTGCGGGCCCCACGAGCACGCGGCCGTGATCGCGGACGGCCGACCAGGTGACGACGCGATGGATGGTGGCGGGTAACAGGTGCAACGATTCGCCGGGACTGATCCGGGCGATGGCGTGGGTCTGGCTGGCACGGCCGTGCGCGGCATCGCGCGTGGCGCCAAGGGACACGTACTCCACCTCGATCCGGCCGGCCCACTGCGGGTGCCGTCGATCGAGGTCCGCGTGCAGACCGGCGAGCACGGCGAGCAGCGTCTCGTCCGGGTCGCTGTCGAGTACCGCGAGCAGATCAAGGTCGCTGCGATCCGGGGCGAAGTCGCCGGCGACCAGTGAGCCGTGCAGGTACAGGCCCAGAAGCGTGCGGGACAGCGAGGCACTCCACGCGTCACGAAGATCGGCGAGAACCATTTCGGGCGATGCCATCAGGTCATCCTCCGCTGCGGACCGTCCGCCCCACCACCGAGTAATTCCGATCGCCGGGCGGCGATGTTCAGGCGATAGGGTCCTGCGCGTGACTCGCACAGTGTTGCTCGACTGCGACCCCGGCATCGACGACATGGTCGCCATCCTCACGGCGGTGGCCAGCCCGGAGGTGGAACTCGTCGGGGTCACCACAGTGGGCGGCAACGTCGGAATCGACATCACCACCCGCAACGCGCTGGACGTGCTCGCGCTGGCCGGTCGGGCCGACATCCCCGTTGCCCGTGGCGCGGGCCGCCCCTATCTGCGGTCGCCGGGCGACCGCACCGCGTCGGTGCACGGGGACCGGGGGTTGGGCGGCATCACGCTGCCGACCTCCACCGCCGGCCCGGTCGACGCCACCGCGCTGGAGTTGATCGTCGAGACGATACGCGCCTGCGCCGAGCCGGTGACGCTGGTGGCGACCGGACCCCTGACGAACGTGGCGCACCTGTTCGCGGTGTACCCCGAGGTGGCGTCGCGGTTGGCCCGGCTGGTGGTCATGGGCGGCTCGATCGGCGCCGGCAACCGGACTCCGGCCGCCGAGTTCAACATCTGGGCGGACCCGGAGGCCGCCTACCGGGTGCTCACCGAACCGGGGTTGCCCCGGCCGGTGCCGACCACGCTCGTCGGGCTGGACGTCACGTACCGCACCACCTACGGCCCGGACGACCTGCGGCGGCTCCGCTCGGCCGGCAGCGTCGCCGCTCTCTGCGCGGACGCGCTCGAGTACTACCTCGCGGGGTACCGGCGCGACCACGGCATGGACGCCGTGCCGCTGCACGACCCGCTGGCGATGGCGGAGGCGATCCGGCCGGGTTTGGTCACCGCCGAGCCGGCGTACGTCGAGGTGGACACCACGACCGGGCCGAGCCGCGGCAACACCCTCGTGGACCTGCGTGGCCTGCTGAGCCGACCGACGACCGAGGTGGCGGTGGACGTCGACGTGCCGTCCGCGTTGGAATTCATCACCTGTCGGCTGGCGTCGCTGACGATCAGGTGACCTGGACGCGGTGCCGGGCAGCCGTTGCCGCCCGGCACCGCGACCCGGTGTGTCAGGCGACCGCGCAGGCGGCGCCGTTGAGGGTGAAGGCCGACGGTCGGCCGGCGTCGCCGGTGTGGGTGGCCTGGAAACCGATGTCGACAGCCGTGTTCGGGGCGATAGTGCCGTTGTAGGAGACGTTGCGGGCGGTCACCGCCCCACTGGTCGGGGAGTACGTGGCGTTCCAGCCGCCCGTGACGGTCTGCCCGCTCGGCAGCGTGAACGCCAACGACCAGCCGTTGATCGGCGCGCTGCCGGTGTTGGTCACCGAGATGGCCGCCGTCAGGCCGTTGTTCCAGGCGTTGACCGTGTACGAGACCCGGCACCCACCGACCGGCGGGGGCGTGCTCGGCGGGGGAGTCGTGGGCGGGGCGGTGGTGGGCGGGGGAGTCGTGGGCGGGGCGGTGGTGGGCGGGGGAGTCGTGGGCGGCGTGTCACCGCCGATGCTGCCGGGCACCGCGCGGAGCGCCGTGTACCAGGCGTCGGCCATCTTGCGGTAGCCGGTGGCGTTGGGGTGGACGCCGTCGGCGAGGTCGCTCAGCGTCAGGGCGCGGTACATGTCGACAAGGTGGACGCGCTTGCCGGCGGCGGCTCTGGTCTGGACGATCCCGGGGATCGCCGCGTTGTATCCGCGCACCTGGTTGTCGGCGCCCGACTTCGGGACGATCGTCGCCACGAACACATCGGCGTTCGGCGCGTTGTTGGTGATCTTGTCGACGAGTGCGGCGAGCCGGCCCGGCGCGCCGGACGTGTCGCCGTACATGTCGTTGGTGCCGATGTGCAGCAGCACCGTCCGGGGGGTCGTCGCCCGCAGCCAGTTGACGACGTTGGCGTCGATCTGGGCGATCGTCCAGCCGGAGTGGCCCTCGTGGTCGTGGTCGCCGAGGCTGGCCGGGCCGTTGAACTGGGAGCCGACGAAGTCGACACGGTATCCGCCGCTGGTGAACCGCTGCCAGAGTTCGATGCGGTATCCGCCGGGGACGTTGAAGCCGTCGGTGATCGAGTCGCCGAGCGGCATCACGCGTACCCCGCCGTTGGACTCGGCGCTGGCGGGCATCGTCGCCACCGGGACGGCGGCGGCGACGGCCGCGACGGCGGCCAGGGCCGCCCACCACAGGCGGGCCCGTCGGGGCCTCGGCGTCGTGGCGGTGGTCGCGGGTGTCGGGGGGACAGGGGGTCCGAGGTGCGGAGCGTTCATGTGGGCTTCCTCCGGTGGTGGGGGAGTGTGCGTCAGCGACGGCGCCACCATTTCGCGGTACGCGTGCGAGAGCTGGCGCGTACGACCAGGAACCCGGACGTCAGCACTTGTCGTCGACGGGCCGGCTGCGACGGATCGACGAACCGCGACGGAGGTGTGCCCTGCACCCCGTCGGACGCACGATAGCGTGTTATCGCTAACAATGGCAATCGACCGACGTCTTTGCGAGCGGGCTGGTTCGTCAGCCCGCGCCGGCTGTCGCGGCCGGCCGGCGCGCCGAGGCGAGCGTCGACGCGAGCCAGCGCAGCTGCCGCCGGACGTGGACTGCCTCACCGCCCTCGTGGCCGTTGAACGGGTAGACGTGCATCTCGCGCTCCGGTGGGGTGGGCCGACCGGTGGCCGCGCCGTACTGGTTGTAGGCGGCGAAGCCGGTGCTCGGCGGGCACACCGTGTCGCGCAGGCCGACCCCGAAGTGCGCCGGAGCCGTGGCCCTGCGGGCGAAGCTCACTCCGTCGACGTAGGACAGCGTGCGCCGCACGGCCTCCTCGGCCTCGCGGTGCACCGACAGGTAGCGCGCGATCTCCCCGTACGGCGAGGCGTCGGTGAGCGAGACGGCCCGCTGGACGTCGCAGAGGAACGGGGCGGTGGTCAGCACCGCCGCGAGGTCGCCGACGAGACCTGCCACCGCGAGGGCGAGACCGCCGCCCTGGCTGTTGCCGACCACGGCGACCCGGCCCGCGTCGACCCCGGGCAGGGCGCGGGCGGCCTCGACGGCCCGGACGGCGTCGGTGATCAGGCGACGGTAGTGGTAGTCGTGCGGGTCGAGTATTCCCCAGGTGGCGGGCCACGGGCCGCCGGGCGCGCCGTGCGGGTCCGTGGTGTCGCCGGCGCCGTACTGCCCGGCCTGCCCCCGGTTGTCCATCAGCAGGTGGGCGTACCCGGCGACCGGCCAGGTCAGCCGCTCGTGCGGTAGGCCCCGGCCGCGCCCGTAGCCGGCGTACTCGACAACCGTGGGCAGCGGGTCCAGCACGCCCGCCGGGCGCGTGTACCAGGCCCGCACCGGGTCGCCTGCGAAGCCCGCGTACGTGACGTCCCACGAGTCGAGCAGTCGCAGGTCGGTGGGCTCCGGTCGGACGTCCACGAGCGCCGGTCGGGCGGCGGCCTCGGTGAGGGTGTCGCGCCAGAACCCGTCGAAGTCGTCGGGCTCGACGACGGTGGGCGCGTAGCGCCGGAGTTCGTCGAGCGCGGAGGTGAAGTCGGTCATGGCTCCTCGTGGGTCCGGGGGCGCGGATCGGGGCGGTTGTCGCGGCGGCGTGGGGTCAGCGCGGGTGGGCCGGCGGGGCGGTGCTCTCCCGCACGATCAGCTCGGTCACCAGGTCGATCCGGCTGGTCGCCGGCTCGTTGCCCTTGGCCAGGTCGAGCAGCATCTGGGTGGCGATGCCGGCCATGTCGCCCAGCGGCTGGTTGATCGTGGTCAGGGCGGGGTCCGTCCAGGCCGAGACCGGCAGGTTGTCGTACCCGATGACCGAGAGATCCTCGGGCACTCGCAGGCCGCACTTGCGGGCGGCCCGCAGCACCCCCATGGCCTGGATGTCCGAGCCGGCGAAGATAGCCGTGGGCCGGTCCGGCCGACTCAGCAGCCGCAGGCCGTGGGCGTGCCCGGCATGCGCGGAGAAGCTTCCGTAGCAGACCAGCTCGCGGTCGACGGTGACCCCGGCCTCCTCGTGGGCGGAGTGGAAACCGGCGGCGCGGGCCCGGCTGCACAGCATGTCGGGTGGCCCGGAGATGACGGCGATCCGCCGATGGCCCAGCTCCAGCAGGTGCCGGGCGGCCAGCAGACCGCCGTTGAAGTTGTTGGAGCCGACGGTGGGCACCGAGGCGGAGGTGGCGCTGTCGGTGTCGACGACGACGAACGGGATGCCCTGCCGCCGCAGGTGCTGCTGCTGGCTGTCGGTCAGGTGGCAGAGCACCAGCAGTACGCCGAGCGGACGGTCGGCGAGCAGCGCGTCCATCCATCGCGACGGCGGTCGGTGCGCACCGTCGAGCTGGGACACGGCGAGGCCGATTCCGGCGGCGGCGGTCACCGCCTCGGCCCCGCGCAGGATCTCCAGTGCCCAACCGGTGTCGAACTCGTGGAACACCAGGTCGATCCGACGTTGGCCGGTCGACGGCCGTCGGTTGCGGCGCTGGTACTGGTGGCGGTCGAGGCTCGCCTCGACCCGGGCCCTGGTGGCGGGCGCGACATCTTCGCGCCCGTTGAGGACCTTGGACACCGTCGCGACTGACACGCCGACGTCGTTGGCGATCGTCGCGATGGTGGAGGCCTGTGGGCCGAGCGGGCGGTGCTCTGTCATCGCAGCCCCATACAGCATCCGAAAATTTCGGACGACCATAACACGACTGATCGGACGGCCTGGCGCACGCCATTCGGTATGTTCGATGCCTTGTTCCGGTGTGTCGGTCGGCAGCGGATCGCGGAGGTTCGGTGTCACCGGCTGGATGGCCGAGTCGGCCATCGACGCATCGAAGGTCTTGACACGCTCAGACGGTGCACTTAGGTTGCCGAAAAGGTTACGCGGGTTTCCGGAAAGTTTCGGCTCGTGGTCGCCCGCCACGGAACCGTCCCACGGGGGTGCGGGACGTGGCCGGAGCTAAGGGGTCTCGGCATGAGAAGTAACGTGCCCGTCGACGGCGCACCGGCGGCGTCCCGCGACGTCACGCCCTGGCGCGACGCACGGCTGTCGCCAGCCGAACGGGCCGAGGCGCTGCTGCCGCAGATGACGCTTGAGGAAAAGCTCGCCCAGCTCGTCGGGGTGTGGGTGGGCGCCGACGCGTCCGGCGAGGGCGTCGCTCCCCACCAGGCCGACATGCTCAACGAGCTGCCGCCGTGGAGCACCGTCATCCGGTACGGGCTGGGTCAGCTCACCCGACCGTTCGGCACCGCACCCGTCGACCCGGTACGCGGCGCGCGATCGCTTGCCGCGTCCCAGGCGCAGATCGTGGCGGCCAGCCGGTTCGGCATCCCGGCGCAGGTGCACGAGGAGTGCCTCACCGGTTTCGCCGCCTGGCGGGCCACCGTCTACCCGACCCCGCTGAGCTGGGGCGCCGCCTTCGACCCGGAGCTTGTCGAGGAGATGGCCGCCCAGATCGGCCGGTCGATGCGCGCCGCCGGCGTACACCAGGGGCTCGCACCGGTCCTCGACGTCACCCGCGACTACCGCTGGGGACGTACCGAGGAGACGATCGGCGAGGACCCGTACCTGGTGGGGACTACCGGCGCGGCGTACGTGCGAGGGCTGGAGAGCACAGGCATCGTGGCCACCCTCAAGCACTTCGCCGGATATTCGGCCTCCCGGGGCGGGCGCAACCTCGCGCCGGTGCCGATGGGCCGCCGGGAGTTGGCAGACGTGATCCTGCCGCCGTTCGAGATGGCGCTACGGCTCGGCGGTGCCCGCTCCGTGATGCACTCGTACGCCGAGATCGACGGCCTGCCCGTCGCCGCCGACGAGGAACTGTTGACCGGGCTCCTGCGCGACGAGTGGGGCTTCACCGGCACCGTTGTCGCCGACTACTTCGCCATCCGGTTCCTGCAGACCCTGCACGGGGTGGCCGAACGCTCCGCCGACGCCGCCGGGCTCGCCCTGCGCGCCGGAATCGATGTCGAGCTGCCCACAGTGGACACCTTCGGCGACCCGCTGTTGGCGGCGGTCCGCGCCGGCGAGGTCGACGAGGCGCTCATCGACCGGGCGCTGCGACGTGTGCTGATCCAGAAGATCGAACTCGGCCTGCTCGACGACGGCTGGCAGGATCTGCCCGACGACGTGGCGGGCCTGCGCCTCGACGACGAGGCCAGCCAGGACGTCGCGGTACGCCTGGCCCGGGAGTCAGTGGTGCTGCTGCGCAACACCGGTGTGCTGCCGATGCCGGCCGGTCGTCGGGTCGCGCTCGTGGGCCCGGTCGCCGACGATCCGATGGCAATGCTCGGCTGCTACACCTTCCCCAACCACGTGGGCGTCAAGCACAGCGAGTTCGAGATGGGCGTCGACATCCCCACGCTCCGCGACGAGTTGGCCCGGCACGTCCCGCAGCTCAGCTACGAGCCCGGCTGCGCCATCACCGGCGAGGACACCTCGGGCATCGCCGCCGCGGTCGCCGAGGCCACGGCCGCCGACGTGTGCGTGCTCGCCGTCGGCGACCGGGCGGGAATGTTCGGCCGGGGCACCTCCGGTGAGGGCTGCGACGCCGTCGACCTGACACTGCCCGGAGTGCAGACAGACCTGGTCCGCGCCGTGCTTGCCACCGGCACACCTGTCGTGCTGGTGCTGATGACCGGCCGGCCGTACGCGCTCGGCCCGGAGTTCGACGCGGCGGCGGCAGTGGTGCAGGCGTTCTTCCTCGGCCAGCGGGGCGGGCAGGCGCTCGCCGAGGTGCTCACCGGCGTGGTGAACCCGTCCGGGCGGCTGCCGGTCAGCGTGCCCCGCGACGCGGGCGGCCTGCCGGGCACCTACCTGGCGCCACCGCTGGGGCACGCCAACCAGGTGTCCTCGATCGACCCGACGGCCGCCTACCCGTTCGGCCACGGGCTGAGCTACACGACCTTCGACTGGTCCGACGCCTCGGTCGTCGGTCAGGCCGGCGAGGCGTACTCCGATCCCACCGACCCGGTCACCTGGCCTGTCGACGGCGAGGCGCGGGTACGCGTCACGGTCCGCAACACCGGCTCCCGAGCCGGCGTCGATGTCGTGCAGCTCTACCTGCACGACCCGGTGGCGCAGACCACCCGACCGGTGACACGGCTCGTCGGCTACGCCCGGGTGCCGCTGGGGCCGGGCGGGGCTGCCGACGTGACGTTCGACGTACCCGCCGACGTCACGTCGTTCACCGGGCGGTCCGGGCGGCGCATCGTCGAACCCGGCGCCGTCGAACTGCGGCTCGGCCGCTCCAGCGGCGAAACGGTGGCCGCCCTCGCGCTGCGGCTGACCGGCGCCGAACGCCAGGTGGGCCACGACCGGCAACTGCTCACGTCGGCGCGGATCGAGCACCTCCTGGCCGTTCCGCACTCCGCATAGGAGGCCGCTCATGACATCCGAGACGCTACGGCCGCCGCCGGCGCCGCCCCCCGCTCCGGCGGCGGCTGTCGCACCTGCCCCGCCCGCGCGGCGACACCGTCGGACCTGGCGGCAGGCGCTGCGCCGGGACTGGCAGCTCTACTCGCTCGCCGTGCTCCCGCTGCTGTTCTTCCTGATCTTCCGCTATCTGCCGATGATCGGGAACGTCATCGCGTTCCGCCGGTTCAAGCCGGGCGGCAGCATCTTCGGCGAGTACTGGGTCGGGCTGCGGTACTTCCGGATGTTCTTCACCGACCCGACGTTCTGGGAGGTGTTCACCAACACGCTCGTGCTCGGGACGTTGACCCTGCTGTTCTGCTTCCCGCTGCCGATCATCCTGGCGCTGCTGCTCAACGAGGTGCGTGCCCGCCGGTTCAAGCGGTTCGTCCAGTCGGTGTCCTACCTTCCGCACTTCCTGTCGATAGTGATCGTGGCGGCGATGGTCATGCAGTTGACCTCGGTCGACGGCACCGCCAACCAACTCGTCCGGCTCGTCGGCGGCGACCCGGTGGCGTTCCTGCAACAGCCCGAATGGTTCCGCACCATCTACGTCTCCTCCGAGGTCTGGCAGACCGTCGGCTGGGGCACCATCCTCTACCTCGCGGCGCTCACCACGATCGACGAGGACCTCTACGAGGCGGCCCGGATCGACGGCGCCAACCGGCTGCGGCAGACCTGGCACGTGACGCTGCCCGGGATCCGGCCGACGATGGTGACGCTGCTGATCCTCAACATCGGCAGCTTCATGGCCGTCGGGTTCGAGAAGATCCTGCTGCTGTACAACCCGTTGACGTACCCGACCGCGGACGTGATCTCCACGTACCTGTTCCGGATGGGTTTCCAGTCCAGCAACTTCAGCTACGCGGCAGCGATCGGTCTCTTCGAGGCGGTGATCGGGCTGGTCCTGGTCCTGTCGGCGAACCTCATCTCCCGCCGCACGGTCGGGACGAGCCTGTGGTGATCCTCGGCCGGAAGGCGGACGCCCCGACGACGCGCGGGCCGGTGGACAGCCGTGGCTACCGGATCTTCCGGATCGTCAACGCGGTGGTCCTGACCGGCGTGGTGATCGTGACGCTGTATCCGTTCCTCACCATCGTGGCCCGTTCGCTCAGCGACGAGGCGTACATCATCGCGGGGAAGGTGACCCTGGTCCCGCGCGGGTTCGACGTGACCGCGTACAAGCTTGTCATGTCGGATGCGATGTTCTGGACGAACTACCGCAACACCGTCGTGTACACGGTGGTCGCCACGATCATCTCGATCGTCCTGACCACCTGCTACGCGTACGTGCTGTCGAAGCCGCAGCTCAAGGGGCGTGGCCTCCTCGTCGGCATCGCGCTGTTCACGATGTTCTTCTCCGGCGGCCTGATCCCCAACTACGTGCTGGTCACCAGCCTCGGCATGAAGAACACCATCTGGGCCGTGGTGATCCCCAACGCCATCAGCGTGTTCAACCTGCTGGTCATGAAGGCGTTCTTCGAAAGCCTGCCGACCGAGTTGGAGGAGGCCGCGGCGGTCGACGGGCTCAACACGTACGGCATCCTGCTGCGCATCGTGCTGCCGCTGTCGAAGGCGATCATCGCGACGATGGTGCTCTTCTACGCGGTCTCCTTCTGGAACTCGTGGTTCAGCGCGTTCCTCTACTTCGACCGGCAGGACCTGCTCCCGGTCACCGTCTACCTGCGCAACCTCATCGCGGGCGCCACCAGCGCCGAGTCGGCCGCCGCCGACGCCGACAAGGTCCAGGCGGCGGCGACCTTCCAAGCCGTGACGATCGTGCTCACCACCCTGCCCATCCTGGCGGTCTACCCCTTCGTTCAGCGGTACTTCGTCCGCGGCGTGATGCTCGGCGCGGTCAAGGGCTGAGCCGCCGAACCCCCCACCCCACCACCGAAAGGACCAGCCATGCTCCACCAGACGTGGCGCCGCGTGGCGTTGGCCACCGCGGGTCTGCTCGCGCTCAGCCTGACCACCGCCTGCTCCGAGGACCCCGGCGAGTCGACGGACCTCTCGGAGAACCGTGCCGGCGCGATGGCGAACTACGGTGTCGGCGACCAGTTCAAGGCCACCGAGGCGCTCTCCTTCTCGACCCTCTACAACAACCACACGTTCTATCCGCTCAAGGAAGACTGGCTGTTCTGGTCCGAGCTCACCAAGCGGACCAACGTCAAGATCGACCCGGTCGCCGTACCGCTCAGCGACTACGAGCAGAAGCGCAGCCTGCTCATCGGCGCCGGGGACGCGCCACTGATCATTCCCAAGACGTACCACCCGCAGGAGGACGCGTTCGTGTCCTCCGGGGCGATCCTTCCGGTGAGCGACTACCTGGACCTGATGCCCAACCTCAAGGACAAGATCGCCAAGTGGAACCTGAAGCCGGAGATCGACAACCTGCGGCAGTCCGACGGCAAGTTCTACCTGCTGCCCGGCCTGCACGAGAAGCCCACGCAGGACTACACGGTGCTGGTGCGCACCGACATCATGCAGGAGCTGAACCTCCCCGTCCCGAAGACCTGGGACGACCTGTACTCGGTGCTCAAGGCGATGAAGGCGAAGTACCCGAACGTCTACCCGTACTCCGACCTGTTCAGTAAGCCCACACCGACCGGCGCCCTGCTGAACATTCTCAGCGCGTCCTTCGGCACGCGGGCCGGTTGGGACTACCAGCACGCCACCTGGGATCCGGCGGCGAAGAAGTTCATCTACACGGGTGGGTCCGAGCAGTACAAGCAGATGCTCACGTACCTGCACAAGCTCGTCGCCGAGGGTCTGCTCGACCCGGAGAGCTTCACCCAGACCGACGACCAGGCGCGGCAGAAGCTCGCCAACGGGAAGTCGTTCGTGGTCACCGGCAACGCGCAGACCCTTGTCAACAACCACCGGCCCGACCTGGCCAAGACGCTGCCGAACGCGAAGATGGCCAAGATTCCACTGCCGGTCGGCCCGGCCGGTGAGATCAACCCCTTCTCCCGCCTGGAGAACGGGATCATGATCTCCACGAAGGCCCGGGAGAGCAAGAACTTCGTGGCAATGATGCAGTTCATCGACTGGCTGTGGTACTCGGACGCCGGCCTCGAGTTCGCCCGCTGGGGCATCGAGGGCACCACCTTCACCAAGGACGCGTCCGGGAAGCGCACCCTCGACCCCGGCGTCGACTTCCTCGGCCTCAACCCGAAGGCGCCCAAGCACCTGCAGAAGGACTTCGGCTTCCAGAACGGCGTCTTCGCCTACGGCGGCAGCCCCGACCTGGTCCGCGGGTTCTTCTCCCCGGAGGAGTTGGAGTTCCAGAAGGTGATGGACGCCCGCACCCCGAGGGAGGTGGCACCGCCCGCCCCGTTGACCGACGAGGAGCGCGAGCAGGTGTCGCTCTGGGAGACGCCGCTGAAGGACTTCGTCTCGCAGAACACGCTGAAGTTCGCCCTGGGCCAGCGGCCGCTGAGCGAGTGGGACGCGTACGTGGCCGAACTGAAGGCCAAGAACGCCGACCAGTACATCGACACGGTCAACAAGGCGTACGAGCGGTTCCAGAAGAACAACGGCTGACCAACGGGGAGTCCGGTCGGGCTGCTGATCGCGGCCCGACCGGGCATCCCGGCGACCACTGCCGGCGCGGTGCGCGTCACCCGTCCGGCAGGACGATCCGAGGACAGCGATGCGCATCACCGTTCCCGACCAGCCCACCGGCCGGCTCACGGACGCCTGGCGACGCTGCGTCGGCACCGGCCGTTTCGAGCTGGCCCTGCGTCGCGACTACCAGGACTCGCTGGCCCTCGTCCAGGCCGACATCGGGTTCCGGCACATCCGTGGGCACGGTCTGCTCAGCGACGGCGTCGGCGTGCACCGCCCGTACGAGCACGACGGCAAGCGTCGCGTGCACCACTGCTTCACGTACGTCGACCAGGTCGTCGACGCGTACCTCGACCTGGGCATCCGGCCGTTCGTCGAACTGGGCTTCATGCCGTCGGGCCTCGCCTCCGGCGGCCAGACGGTGTTCTGGTGGAAGGGCAACGTCACACCACCCGCGTCCCTGTCCGAGTGGGCCGACCTGGTCCGCGCCACAGTGGCACACCTGGTCGACAGGTACGGCCTCAACGAGGTGCGCGGCTGGCCCATCGAGGTGTGGAACGAGCCGAACCTGGAGCCGTTCTGGCAGGGCGCGGACCGCGACGCCTACCACCGCCTGTACGAGGCCAGCGCGCACGCCGTCAAGGACGTCGACGCGTCGCTGCAGGTCGGCGGGCCGGCGATCTCCCCGGGTGCTGACGACTGGCTGACGTCGTTCGCCGAGTTCGTCACCGACAAGCAGGTGCCCGTCGACTTCGTCAGCCGGCACGCGTACACCTCGGGGCCGGCCCAGCACGTGCCGTTCGGCACCCACCAGACCCTCGCCCCGGCAGCGGACCTGCTGACCCAGTTCGCCGCGCCGCGCCAGCACCTTGCCGGCACCCCGTTGGCGGACCTGCCGGTGCACATCACCGAGTTCAACTCGTCCTACCGACCGGACAACCCGATCCACGACACCGCTTTCCACGCCGCGTACCTGGCACCCGTGCTCGCCACCGGCGGCGACCTTGTCGACTCGTTCTCGTACTGGACGTTCAGCGACACGTTCGAGGAGGTGGGGGTGCCGACCGCGCTGTTACACGGCGGGTTCGGCCTGCTCACCCACCGCCAGATCAAGAAACCCGCCTACCACCTGTACGCGTTCATGGCCCGCCTCGGCGGCGACGTGCTCGCCCGCGGCGACGACCACCTGGTCACCCGGCACCGCGACGGCCGGATCGCCGTGCTGGCGTGGGCGCCCGTGGACGTCACAGGCCGGTCACCGGCACCCGACCGGCACCCGCTGGCGCTGTCCGTCCCGCTCGGCCCGCCCGGAACGACGTCGGCGTTCCTGCTCCGCTCGTCGGTAGGCGAGGAGGCCGGCAACGCATGGGCGGCGTGGACCGAGATGGGTTGCCCCCGCTCGCCGTCCCTGCGGCAGCTCGACGCCCTGCGGGAGGCGGCCGAGCCGGCGCGTACGCACCGCGCGCTGCCGGTCGCCGCCGGCCGGGTCGAGGTGGAGTTCACCCTCGGCCGACACGAGGTCACCCTCCTCGAACTCAGCGCGGTCGAGGACGAAACCCCACAGTGGTGGAACGTCGACCGTCTGCTCGGGCACCCTGTCGCGACCGACCGGAAGGAGCAGCGGTGAGCAGCGCACAAGCCCTGCGACAGTTCGGCGACGGGCCGCTGTCGCGGATCACCTCCCGCGTCTACATCCTGCTCGTCGTCGAGCTGCTGTTCCTGCTCACCACACTGCCCGGCCTGCTGCCGTTGGTGCTGCTGGGCCGCGACCCCAGCAACCTGCCGCTGGTGGCGGCCCTGCTGGTGCCTGTCGGTCCCGCCCTCTCGGCAGCCCTGTACGCAGTGCGCCACCAGCGCTGCGACCTGACCGACCTGCGACCCGCGGCGCTGTTCTGGCGCGGCTACCGGGCCAACCTGCGTGCCGTGCTACGCGTCTGGGTGCCGACGCTGCTGTGGCTGACAGTGCTCGCCGTGAACCTCTCCTACCGGGACGCGGTGGGCCTCGCCACCTGGTGGACGGTGCCGCTGGTCCTGATCGGTGCGGCGGTGACGCTCTGCGCGGCGAACGCCCTGGTGATCGCCTCGCTGTTCGACTTCCGTACCCGCGACGTGCTCCGGTTGGCCGTGCACTTCCTCGCGCGTACCCCCGGGGTTGCCGTCGGCAACGCCCTGCTGCTGGCCGCGGCGGCCGGGATCACAGCGGTCTTCTCCGAGGTGGTCCTCGCGATGCTGGGCTCGATCGCGGCCCTGGCGCTGCTGCGCGTCGGCGACCCCATGGTCCGGATGATCCGTGAGGAGTTCACCAAGTGAGCACGCCGGAGTTCGTGGACGTGGAGGGGCCGATGTTCGTGGCGGATCCGTTTGACGTCGAGGAGCCACGGGTGCACGCCGCCTGGCTGCCACCGGAGGCGTTCCGGTCGCTGGGCGCGCGACGCGTGCTCGTGCACGGCGACGGGCTGCTCGTCGACACCGTCCTCGATGAGGTGGCCCGCGCCTGCGCACGCTACGGCGGGCGGATGTGGCACTCGCCGTCCTGGGACGTCGACGTCGATCTGGTGCTGACGCTGCGCCGGGCGGACGCGCTGCCGAGTTCGACGGCGCAGGCGGCGCGGGCGGCGGGCGAGGCGGCGCTTGTCGAGGACGGCCGGACGCTCGGCGACGAGGGGTTCCTGCTGGCGCGGGCCGGCGACGTGACTGTCGTGCTGGCCGACGCTCCCGCCGGCCTGCTGTACGGGCTGTTCCACGTGGTCCGGCTCTGCGCGGCGGCGTTCGATCCGGCCCGTCCGCCGGAGCTGCACCGGCCCGCACTGCGCCGCCGGATGCTCAACCACTGGGACAACGTGGCGGTGCATCCGGTGATGGGCCAGGTCGAACGAGGGTACGCGGGCGGCTCGATCTTCTGGCGCGACGGCCGTCCGCGTGGCGACCTGGCCCGACTTCGGGCGTACGGGCGGCTGCTGGCCGCCAGCGGGATCAACGCGATATCGGTGAACAACGTCAACGTGGCGCGGGCCGAGGCGCGGCTGCTCACCGACCGGCTCGGCGACGTCGCCGAGATCGCCGACGTCCTGCGTCCGTACGGCATCCGGGTGCACCTGTCGGTCACCTTCGCCGCGCCGGTGGCCCTCGGCGGTCTGAGCAGCGCGGACCCGGCCGACGAGGCGGTGCGCGCGTGGTGGGCCGCCACGACCCGGGCGGTGTACGAGCGCATCCCGGATTTCGGCGGCTACGTGGTGAAGGCGGACTCCGAGGGGCAACCCGGCCCGTTCACCTACGGCCGTGACCACGCCGACGGGGCGAACCTGCTCGCCGAGGCCCTCGCCCCGCACGGGGGAGTGGTGCACTGGCGGGCTTTCGTCTACGACCACCACCAGGACTGGCGGGACCGGTCGACCGACCGGGCGCGCGCCGCCTACGACCACTTCACGCCGCTCGACGGGCGGTTCCGTGCCAACGTCGTCCTCCAGGTGAAGTTCGGCCCGGTGGACTTCCAGGTGCGCGAGCCCGTGTCACCGGTGCTCGCCGCGCTGCCCGCCACGCGGGTCGCCGTGGAGTTCCAGGTCACCCAGGAGTACACGGGCCAGCAGCGGCACATCTGTCACCTCGGCCCGTGGTGGAGCGAGGTGCTGCGGTTCGCGCCGTGGGGTCCCGGCGGGCGGACGATCGCCGACGTGGCCACCGGCGAGCGGGGGGAGGGCGGCGGGCTGGTCGCCGTGGCCAACACCGGCGACGACCCGTTCTGGACCGGGCATCCGTTGGCGCAGGCCAACCTGTACACGTTCGGTCGCCTCGCCTGGGATCCCCGGCTGGACCCCGGGGCCGTCCTGGACGAGTGGATGACGCTTACCTTCCCGCCGTCGGCGACCGCCGACCCGGAGCTGGTGCGGCGGACCCTGCACGAGGTCATGGACGACTCCTGGCGCACCTACGAGCGGTACACCGCCCCGTTGGGCATCGGCTTCATGGTCCACCCGGGTGACCACTACGGCCCCGACGTCGACGGGTACGAGTATTCGCGGTGGGGCACCTACCACTTCGCCGACCGCGACGGCGTCGGTGTGGACCGCAGCCGCGCGTCCGGCACCGGCTTCGCCGGCCAGTACCCGCCGTACTGGGCGGACGTGTACGAGTCACCCGAGCGCTGCCCGGACGAGCTGCTGTTGTTCTTCCACCACGTGCCGTACACCCACGTGCTGCACAGCGGGTCCACGGTCATCCAGCACATCTACGACACCCACTTCGCTGGGGTGGAGGAGGTGGAGGCGATGCGGCGGCGCTGGCAGACGCTGAACGGGATGATCGACCCGGCCGTGTACGTGCGGGTGGCCGAGCGCCTCGACGAGCAGGTGCGTTCGGCAATCGAGTGGCGTGATCAGATCAACACGTACTTCCTGCGCAAGTCCGGGGTGCCGGACGCGCACGGCCGCCGTATCTACTGACCGGTGCCGGCCGCGCTCACCAGGGGTGCACGGTGCCGTCCTCCAGCCGGTTCACCGGCAGGTACGCCGGAGCGTACGGGTACCGGGCCGCCGCCTCCTCGTCGATGTCCACCCCGAGGCCGGGGGTCTCGGCGGGGTGCAGGTAGCCGTCGGCGTAGTGGTAGCCGTGGGGGAACACCTCGTCGGTCTCGGCCGTGTGCCGCATGTATTCCTGGAGGCCGAAGTTGGGGATCGAGATGTCGAGCTGGAGCGCGGCGGCCATGCAGACCGGCGAGAGGTCGGTGGCCCCGTGCGAGCCGCTGCGTACGTGGTGCAGCGCCGCGAGGTCGAAGATGCGGCGCAGGTGGGTGATCCCGCCGGCGTGCACGACGGTGGCCCGGATGTAGTCGATGAGCTGTTCCCGGATGAGCTGGGCGGCGTCGTGGATGCTGTTGAAGACCTCGCCCACGGCGATCGGCGTGGTGGTGTGCTGCCGGATCAGCCGGAAGCCCTCCTGGAGGTCGGCGGGGACCGGGTCCTCCATCCAGGTCAGCGCGTACGGCTCCAGGCTGCGGCCGAGTCGTGCCGCCTCGATGGGGGTGAGCCGGTGGTGCACGTCGTGCAGCAGCCGCAGGGTGGGGCCGAACTCGTCGCGGACACGGGCGAACACCGTCGGCACGTGCGCCAGGTAGCGGGCCGTGGACCAGGTCGCCTCGCTGGGCAGCGCCGCGTCGGCCGGCTCGTAGAAGAGCTTGTCGGCGCTTACCCCGTACGTCTTGGGCAGGCCCGGCACGCCGCACTGGACCCGGACCGCCCGGTAGCCGAGGTCGAGGTAGCGGGCGACCTCCACCAGCACCTCCTCGACGGACTCGCCATTGGCGTGGCCGTACACGGTGACGCCCTCGCGGGACCGGCCACCCAGCAGCTGGTAGACCGGTAGGCCGGCGACCTTGCCCTTGATGTCCCACAGAGCGGTGTCCACCGCCGCGATCGCGCTCATGGTGACGGGTCCGCGCCGCCAGTACGCGCCCTGGTACAGGTACTGCCAGGTGTCCTCGATCCGCGCTGGGTCCCGGCCGATCAGCAGCGGTGCCACGTGGTCGCGCAGGTACGACGCGACGGCCAGCTCTCGGCCGTTGAGGGTGGCGTCTCCGACGCCGGTGACGCCCTCATCCGTGACGATCTTGAGGGTGACGAAGTTTCGGCCCGGACAGGTCACGATGACCCGGGCGTCGACGATCTTCACTCGATCTCCTTCGGGCCCACGGGTCGGCTGTGGACGCCGCAGGGGGTGGCGCGAGGGGCGGGGGAGAAGCGCGATGTGCTTATCGGGAACGTCCCGATAATAGCCCGTCGCCTGTCGACGGCGACCAATGCGGCGACGCCGCCTTCGTGCCCAGGTCGCCCGCAATCCGTTGCACCGAAAGGTTTCCGGAATCCTTGACAATCGAGTGCGCTCGATTGAAGCTGACTTGGTCACGCGAGCCGCGGTCATGGTCGGGCGAAGGGCAGTCCTCGACTAACCCCCCTTCCATGCGTCAATTCCCGAGGAATCGCGAACGATGACACTGAAGACAAGGATGCTCGGCGTCGTCATGGCGGTCGTGACACTGGCCGCAGCCGCTCTGACGTTCGCCGCCCCCGCGTCCGCGGCGACGCTCACCCAGGTGACCGGCTTCGGCACCAACCCCACAAACCTCCAGATGCACCTGTACGTCCCGGACCGGGTGGCGTCCCGACCGGCGGTCCTGCTGGCCTTGCACTACTGCACGGGAACAGGCCCGGCGTTCCACTCCGGCACCCAGTACGCGTCCCTCGCCGACAGGTACGGGTTCATCGTGATCTACCCGTCCGCGACCCGCAGCAGCAAGTGCTGGGACGTGGCCTCGCCGCAGGCGCTGCGTCGAGGCGGCGGCAGCGACCCGGTCGGGCTCATGTCGATGGTCGACTACGTGCGGCAGCGGTACACCGCCGACCCGGCCCGGATCTTCGTCACCGGCACGTCGTCGGGCGCGATGATGACCAACGTCATGCTCGGTGACTACCCCGACGTGTTCGCGGCGGGCGCGTCCTTCGCCGGTGTGCCCTTCGGCTGCTTCGCCACCGGCGGCAGCTCGGAGTGGAACAGCGAGTGCGCCAACGGCCAGCTCATCAGGACCCCGCAGCAGTGGGGGGACCTGGTCCGTGGGGCGTACCCCGGCTACACCGGGCAGCGACCACGGATGCAGATCTGGCACGGCACCAACGACGAGACGCTGCGCTACCCGAACTTCGGTGAGCAGGTCAAGCAGTGGACGAACGTGCACGGGCTGAGCCAGACCCCGACGTACACCGACTCACCGCAGTCCGGTTACACAAGGACCCGGTACGGCAGCAGCGGGCCGATGGCGCCGGTCGAGGCGATAAGCATGCAGGGCGTCTCGCACAACCTGCCTGTCGACGCCGCCCAGGTGATCCGCTTCTTCGGCCTGGACGGAACCACCACGCCGCCGCCGACCACCCCGCCACCGACGACGCCTCCACCGACGACGCCTCCACCGACGACCCCTCCGCCGACGACGCCGCCCCCGACCACGCCGCCGCCATCTGAAGGCGCCTGCCGGGTGGGTTACACGGTCAACGCCTGGAACAACGGTCTGACCGCAAGCGTGACCATCACCAACACCGGGACCGCAGCGGTGAACGGATGGGCGTTGACCTTCACGCTGCCCGCCGGCCAGAGCATCACCAACGGTTGGAACGCGCAGTACGCCCCGACCAGCGGCGCGGTGACCGCCCGCAACGTCTCCTACAACGCCACCATCGCGCCGAACACGTCGGTCGAGATCGGCTTCCAGGCCACCCACAACGGCGGCACCGGCAAGCCCTCCTCCTTCGCCCTCAACGGGGCGACCTGTTCGGTCTCCTGACCCACCTCTCCCACACCACCAGTTCAGAAACGGAGTGGCACGATGAGAAAACCGAAATGGAGGGCGGCAACGAAGGCCGCCCTCGCGCTTACCGGCGCGGGCGCCCTCGCCGCCAGCATGGCGATGATCCTGCCCGGCACGGCGAGCGCGGGCACCACGTTGGGTGCGTCCGCCGCCGAGAAGGGCCGCTACTTCGGCACGGCGGTGGCCGCCAACAGGCTCTCCGACGGCGCGTACACGACGATCCTCAATCGTGAGTTCAACTCGGTGACGCCCGAGAACGAGATGAAGATCGACGCCACCGAGCCGCAGCAGGGCCAGTTCAACTTCACGAACGCCGACCGCATCGTCAACCACGCCCGCAGCCAGGGCATGAGCGTACGTGGACACACCCTGGCCTGGCACCAGCAGCAGCCGGGCTGGATGCAGAGCCTCAGCGGCAGCGCGTTGCGGCAGGCGATGCTCAACCACGTCACCCAGGTGGCGACGTACTACCGGGGCAAGGTGGTGGCCTGGGACGTCGTGAACGAGGCCTTCGACGACGGCAACTCAGGTGCCCGCCGCGACTCCAACCTCCAGCGCACCGGCAACGACTGGATCGAGGCCGCGTTCCGGGCCGCCCGCGCCGCCGACCCGGGCGCCAAGCTCTGCTACAACGACTACAACACCGACAACTGGACCTGGGCCAAGACCCAGGCCGTCTACAACATGGTGCGCGACTTCAAGTCCCGTGGGGTGCCGATCGACTGCGTGGGCTTCCAGTCGCACTTCAACAACGACTCGCCCTACGTGAGCAACTACCGCACCACGTTGTCGAGTTTCGCGGCGCTCGGCGTGGACGTGCAGATCACCGAGCTGGACATCCAGAACGCACCGGCGAACACCTACCGGGCAGTGGTCGAGGACTGCCTGGCCGTGCCCCGCTGCAACGGGATCACGGTGTGGGGTATCCGCGACAGTGACTCGTGGCGCTCCGAGCAGAGCCCGCTGCTGTTCACAAGTGGTGGTGCGAAGAAGGCGGCGTACGACGCGGTGCTTTCCGCGTTGAACGCCGGTGGCACCACCCCGCCGCCCACGACCCCGCCGCCGACCACTCCGCCGCCGACGACGCCGCCGCCCACGACCCCGCCGCCCACCACTCCGCCGCCGACGACCCCGCCGCCGACCGGTTCCTGTACCGCGACGGTGTCGGTGAACCAGTGGCAGGGCGGTTTCGTGGCCAACGTGCGGGTGACTGCGGGATCCTCGGCACTCAACACCTGGGCGACGACGATCACGTTGCCGTCGGGCGCCGCGGTCACCAACGCCTGGAGCGCCAACCGCAGTGGTAACAGCGGCACGGTCCGCTTCACGAACGTCGACTACAACAGTCAGGTCGGCGCTGGGCAGACCATCGAGTTCGGCTTCCAGGGCACCGGCACCGCCGGCAACCTGAGCGCTACCTGCGCGTGACGCTGACGTGACACCGGCCGGTGCGGAGGGTCGTCCTCCGCACCGGCCGCACCACCCCGCCCCGGTGATCATGAGCTTTGCGTCCCGACACGCCAGGAGGGACGACGCAAACCTCATGATCGCCAGGGCTGGTTGGGCGGGGAGCCGGGAGCGGTCAGCCTTTGCAGATCTTTCTGTCGGGCTGGACGTCTAGCTTGTTGAATACATTGTCGACCTGTCCGATGCCGGCACTTGCCGCGATCGGCCCCGCGTTGAACAGGTCCAGGAACTTGTTGATCACCTTCGCCAGGCCGCCGGGGAGTGTGTAGCCGACGCCGTAGTCCAGGGTCAGGCCGAGTTGGGTGCTGCGGCACAGCGCGAGTGGCGCTCCCAGAGCGGAACCGACTGTCAGCCCCGCAGAGGCGGTGACGATCGCGTACAACCCGGCCGTGAGACCGAACATACCCAGGCCGGCCCGGAACGCCGCCTGGTAGTAGATGATGATTCCGTTCACGCCGACCGACGGTCCACTGATCGAGTCGGTGATGCTGTTCTGGACGGTGAGGTTCCAGGGCTTCGTGACACCGAACGCGCCGTCGGCGTAACCGAAACCGACGGAGCCCCCCAGCGACCACTCGCCGGCCGCTTTGATGTTGCCGTCCTTGGCGCTGAAGGCCGTCTGTATCCCGATGACCTGGTTGGCGGTGACGGAGAACGGCACCCCGAGGATCTCGCCCACCGGGACGCTGAAATCCAGCGGGATCGGGATGCGCTTGTTGATGTTCTGACCTCTGTCGGTTGCCCCCTTGATCTCGATCCGCAGCCCGACCATCCCGCTGACCCGTAGCTCCGCCCTCCGGATCGTGGCGCCGCGAATGTCGAGGTAGAACTGGGCCGTCGGGCTCTTCATCAGCAATGTCGCCAAGCCCACGATGCGGATCCCGCCGCCGTCATAGCTGAACCGCGCGCCCACCGCGTTCACGCAACAGATCGAGGTGACGTCGAATCCGCCGATCCGCCGAGCGTCGGAGAGGCCCGCAGGGGACACGCGGACACCACTGCCGACCGGTCGCACCCGAAACGTCGAGGAGGACGGCGTCGCCGCCGCGGGCACAGCCGTTCCGCCACCCGACCCGCCACCCGCTGCGTCGTACTCGGCCCAGAAGGGCGTGCCGGCGTCGTGCCGTACCGGTTTTTCCAGGGAAACCGGGCCGTCACTGGCGAAGGTCCCGTCCCGGATCACGTCGGTGATGTTCACCGGCCCGAGGGTCACCGCCAGGTCGTCGGCGTCGCGGCGCACGTCGAGCACCCGGCCCACCGCCCGCCCGGTAAGGAACATGACCTTCCCCCGGGCGAGCTTGTCGGCGCCACTGGCACCGGGGTCGATGCGCCAGGTCAAAGCGTCCTCGGAGAGCCCGCGCACCGACCCGCCACCGCCGCCCACGAACACCACGTCCGGCTGGTAGGTCACCTTCGGGTCGGGCGCGGGCGCCACCCCGTACCGCTGGTCCTCAGCGGCGACGTCGGCCGGCGGGCGGGGTGGTTTCGGGCCGGCGTCACCCCGCTGGCAGGCTGCGAGAGGCACCAAGGTCACGGTGAGCAGCACGGCCACCGCCCGGCGACGCCGCGACCCCGGTGCCACCACAACGCCTCCCTCGCCGTTCAAAGGCGGCCGGCGGCCGTGCGCGCCGCGGTCTCCAGGGCCGTGCGGTACGTCGCCGGGTCCTCGCTGCGGACCAGCCGGATGCAGGCCCACACCCCGCCCTTGCTGACGAAGACCGTGCCGTCCTCGGCGTACGCCTCATCGCCCGCACCGCTGATCGCAGTGAACTTGTGCCCGAGTTCGCGGTCGATGTCGAGGAACTTCTTCGCACCGTCACCGACGTACACCTCGACCTGCGCGGTCGGGCCGCTCGGCGCCCCGGTGTAGGTGCAGGTGTCCCGATCCTCCGGCTTCTCCAGCGGGTCCTGAAGGGGAGTGCCCGCCAGCTTCTCCGCCTCCCCCTTGGTGACCAGTGCGCAGGCGTCGATCTTGGTGGCGGACGGAGGCGCTTCCGGCGACGCTGCGACGACCGGGTCGCCCTCGGGCGTGGCCGCCACGCTCTGTTCCGCGCCGGCCGCCGGGTTACCACCGTCGTCAGTGCCACCGAGCATCCCGCAGCCGCCGAGCGCGGTGAGCGTCGACACGGCGGCCACGGCGGCCAGGAGTTGGACACGCAGCCGCGTGCCGGGTCCGAGGTGAGTCATCGTGGCTCCACTTCCTGTCGCGAGGTCGGCCGGTCGTGGCTGTGCATCACAGCGGGAGGGCGTCGAGCACCTTGCGCAGCGTCGGCTCGTACCCGCCAGGGCTGGCACTGATCGCCTGGAAGCTGCTCATGATCACGGTGTAGGTGCCCTTGTCGCTGACCACGACGGCCTCACCTTCGATGTCCTTCACCGCGAGGTACGCCTTGCGGCCCTTGTCGACGTCCTTCACCTCCCGGTAGACCTGGGTGGCGTTCTTGCGCTGGTAGTCGTAGGTGCTCTCACCGGCGAGCGGCGAGGCGGTGGTGATGGTGAGTGAGGCGACGCCCTTGCCGTCGCCGAACAGGCAGTTGCCCTGGTCCTCCATCGGTTGTCCGACGAGGTCGGAGACCTGGGCCGCGCTGAACGGGCACGCGGGCCGGGACACGTTGGGCAGGTCGGCGTCACCGTCGACCTCGACGCCGGCCCCGGCGGCGGGATCGGCGTCGCCGGAGTCGTCGGGGCCGCAGGCGACCAGCGGAATCAGCAGCAGCGAGCACCACAGAGGTGCGATCAGTCGGCGCACGGTCATGCTTCCTTCACCTGTCGTGGGAGGTCCGGGTTGGTGGAGCTGAGCTGAGGTGGACGGATCCACCGGGCCGGAATCAGCCGGTCGACCCGCCACGCGCCGTCGGCGGCGGCCGCGGCCACCACCTCCGCGTCGGGGCCCTCGACCAGTGCGATCACGACGTTGTCGGTGGGCAACCGGATGGCGGCGACCAGCCGACAGCCCGGTGTGGTGATCTGCGGTGCGGCCGTGCCCGCCTCGGAGGAGCTGTCGTACTGCTCCAGGACGAACAGGTGATTGGCCATGAGCTGACGCTAGGCCGCAGCGGCCGGCGAGGAATCGGGCGTTTCCCTATGGTTGCGCGTCGGCCCTGGTCATCGCCGCACCCAGCTCGGCGCGGGTGGAGATGCCGAGCTTGCGGTACACCCGGGCCAGATTGGCCTCGACGGTCTTCGGGCTGACGAACAGCTCGTCGGCGATGGCGCGGTTGGTCCGGCCGCGCGCCGCCAGGCGGGCCACCCGATCCTCGGTGGGGGTGAGGTGCCGGGGTGTCGGCGCGCGACCGCCGACGCGAACCAGCTCCGCGCGGGCCCGCTCGGCGAACGCCGCAGCGCCGATCGCGCTGAACTCCGCCACCGCCGCCTCCAGCGCCTGCCGCGCCGGCAGCTTGCGGCGCGACCGCCGCAGCGCCATCCCGGCCACGAACAGGCAGCGGGCACGATCCAGCGGAAGAACATCCGGGGGTACGGAGTTCCGCGCGGCCGTCAACTCCTCGAGCGCCGGGCCAGGATCGCGGCCAGTGGCGCTGTCCAGCAGTACGCGGGCCCGTGCGGTGCCCAGGATCGTCCAGGGCCTCGGCAGCCGGCGGTGCCGGGCGTCCAGCCGGTGCAGCACCGCTGCGGCCCTGTCGAGTTCGCCGGCACCGACACACGCCTCGATCCAGTCCGGCTCGAAGCGCATCGCGAGTGGCTCCACCAGGCCCTGCGCGTCGATGGTGGCTGCCAGCGCGGTGTACGCGGCGGCTGCCTCCGCCATCCGTCCCGCCGACAGGGCCACGAACCCGGCCAACTGCTGGTGGATGCGCCGGCACCAGTCGTCGTCCAGTTCCTCGGCGAGCCGCAGGCCGGACTCGGCCACCCGGGCCGCCTCGGTCAGCCGGCCCCGGTGAGCGTCGAGCAGGGCGCCCAGCCAGGTCTCGGCGACCAGACCACTGCCGAGCTGGTCACCGAGATCCCGCGCGGCGGCGATGTGCCGTTCGGCCTCGTCCCACCGCCCGGCCAGCAATTCGGCCTCACCAAGGTGCGACAGCAACTCGTGTTGCAGGGGCTCGTCGCCGCGGGCCTCGGCCCGGCCGAGCATCCGGTGCAGCCGACTGCGGGCACGCTCCGCGTCGTCAATCGACTTCCACCAGATTGCCGGCACGGTGCTCGCCAGCCAGGACGGTTTGTCGCCCTCCAGGGCGAGGGCCCGCTCCAGCAGGTCGGTGCGCGGCGTCCGGCCGAGGCGTACCTCCTGGAAGAAGAGCAGGACCAGCGCGGCGGCGAGCAGGTCGTGTTCGTCGTCGCGGCCGTCCAACAGCGCGGCGGCGGCCTCGGCGTGCGCCCGTGCCGGCTCGGTGCGGTCGTTGAAGACGGCCAGGTGTGCGTGAATGCGGCCGGCCACTGCGGAACCGGGCCGGGCCGCCGCCAGTGCCCGCGTGCCGAACTCCACCGCCGCCTGTCCGGCCTCGCCGGTGGACCAGGCGACGATGGCACGCAGCAGCAGTGACTCGGCGCGGAGGTCACCGGAGAAGTCGGCGGCCACCGCCTCGGCCGCCTGCCGGGCCGCCGGCAGGTCACCGCTGTCGAGCCGGCAGCGGGCCGCGGCGAGCCGCCGCTGGCCCTGCCGCACCCGATCGTCGACGGGAGTGAGCTGGCCGGCGCGGTCGTGCAGGTCGGCGGCGAGGTCGGGCGCGCCCCGGCTGTGCCACCGGTCGGCAGCGGCGGCGAGGGTGTCCGCGACCGCCGGGTCCGGTTCCGTCGTGCACAGCGCCAGGTGCCGGGCCCGCTCGTCCGGGTCGGCCACCACGTCGGCGAGCCTGTGGTGCAGCCGGCGGCGGACGCCCGGCGGGATGCCGGCGCGTACGGCGGCGGCGTGCACCGGGTGGGTGAACCGCACGCCCGTCGGTGTCACGACGACCAGCCCGGCCTCCTCGGGGGCGTCCAGTGCGGCGGCGGGCACCCCCGCCGTCGTCAGGTCGACAAGCGTGGGCACGGTAAGCAGCGCGGCGAGCCGTACCGCGTCACGACTGACGGGGGACAACCCGGCGACGACGTCCGCGAGCAGGTGATGCATGGACGCGGCCACCGGCAGGTCGTCGCCGGGCGAGGGTTGGCGCGGCAGGCGTTGCATGGCGCGTACGACCTCGATGGTCAGCAGCGGATTGCCGCCGGCCTCCCGCGCCACCCGCACCAGCATGGGTCGGGAGAGCGTGACGCCCAACTGGTCGCGCAGGACGTGGTGCAGCGCGCCGACGTCGAGCGGCGGCAGCTCCACCCGTTCGAGCCGGCTGCCGTCGCGGCCCTCGTCGAGCCCGAGCGGCACGTCCTCGGGATCGCCCCGGCCGCGTCGGCGACTCACCAACACGCTCAGGCCCGCCACGCGCCGCAGCGCGTACCGCAACGCGCGTTCGCTCGGCCGGTCCAGCCACGGCGCGTCGTCCACCGCCACCAGCGTCGCCGGATGGGCGTCCAGTGTGGCGGCCTCCAGCAGGGAGCGGGTCGCCGCCCCGACCACGCGGACGTCGACGGCCTCCCGGACGTCGCCGGACAGGAGCACCACCTCGGCGGCCGTCCGCTGCGGCTCGGGCAGCGCGGCGACCCGGTCGGCGAGCGGGCGCAGCAGATCCGCCAGGGCGGCGTACGGAAGCTCCGCCTCGGCCTCGGTGGGCGCGCAGCTCAGCACCAGCCAACCCGAGTGTCTGGCCTGCGCGACGAGCGCCCGCCAGAGTTCGGATTTGCCGATGCCGGCTGGCCCTTCCACCAGCACCGGCCCGGGGCGGCCCAGCTGCTGCCAGGCCCGGTCGAACACCTCGTCCCGCCCGACGACGGCGTGTCGCATGGGGAAATTCTGGCACTGGAGACGGACGCCGGGGCATCCCGCCAACGGGTGATCGGGGATGGCCCGCAGACCGGCTGACCGGCGGAGACTACCCGTCGATGCGAGTGATGTTGCGAATCTTGTTGGACGCGTCCAGAGCGGCCACCTTGTACGCCTCGGCCAGCGTGGGATAGTTGAACACCGCGTCCACCAGGTAGTCGATAGTGCCACCGCACCCGATCACGGCCTGCCCGATGTGGACGATCTCGGTGGCGGCGGTGCCGAACACGTGCACCCCGAGCAGCCGCCCGTCGTCGGGGCAGACGAGCAGCTTCAACATCCCGTACGAGTCACCGACGATCTGGCCCCGGGCCAGCTCGCGGTAGCGGGCGATGCCCACCTCGAACGGCGTCGAGGAGTCGGTGAGCTGTGCCTCGGTCTGCCCGACGAAGCTGATCTCCGGGATGGTGTAGATGCCGATGGGTTGCAGGCCGTGCATCTCACGGATCGGCTCGCCGCAGGCGTGCTGCGCGGCCAGCCGGCCCTGCTCCATCGAGGTGGACGCCAGCGCCGGGAAGCCGATCACGTCGCCGACCGCGTAGATGTTGTCGACAGAGGTGCGGTAGTTGGCGTCGACGGTGATCCGGCCGCGTCGGTCCGCCTCCAGCCCGGCCGCCTCCAGGGCCAGGTCGTCGGTCTGCCCCTGCCGGCCTGCCGAGTACATCACAGTGTCGGCGACGATCTTCTTGCCGCTCTTGAGGATGCACAGCGCGGCGGTCTGGTGCTTCTCGACCGCGGCGACCTCCTCGCCGAAGCGGAACGCCACGGACAGGTCCCGCAGGTGGTACTTGAGCGACTCGACGACCTCCTCGTCGCAGAAGTCGAGCATCCGGTCGCGGCGCTCCACGACTGTCACCTTCGTGCCGAGCGCGGCGAACATCGACGCGTACTCCATGCCGATCACGCCGGCGCCGACCACCACCATGCTGCGGGGTACGGCCTGGAGGTTGATGACGCCATCGGAGTCCACGATGGTGCGGTCGTCGAAGTCGACGCTGTCCGGACGGGCCGGGCGGGTGCCCGCCGCGATGATGGCCTTGTCGAAGGTCACCTTGGACTCGCGGCCCGACCCGGCGTCCACCCAGATGGAGTGGGCGTCCGCGAAACGCCCCGTCCCGGTGATCATCGCGACGCGGTTGCGGGCGAGCTGGTTGCGGATGACGTCGGTCTGCCTGGTGATCACGTGCTGGGTCCGGGCGGCCAGGTCGCTTACCGTGATCTCCTCCTTGACCCGGTAGCTGCTGCCGTAGAGATCCCGCTGGCTCAGGCCGGTCAGATAGAGCACGGCCTCGCGCAGTGTCTTGGACGGCACGGTGCCGGTGTTGATGCACACCCCACCGATCATGTCGCGGCGGTCCACGATGCCGACCCGCCTGCCGAGCTTGGCGGCGGCGATCGCGGCCTTCTGACCGCTGGGTCCGGAACCCAGCACCAACAGGTCGTAGTCATACACGATCGCTAGCGTCCCAAGATGTCGCCGACCGCGCCAGAGCCGAGCGCCACTCATCCGCAGGCTCGCGTCGGGCGCTGGCGGTGAATGTCCCTAGCTGACGAGGCGGCGCTCCCAGGCCCAGGCGGCGATCTCGACCCGGTTGCGGGCCGGAAGTTTCATCTGGACGCTTGCCAGGTGGGTCTTGACAGTGCCGACGGCGATGAAGAGCTGCGCGGCGATCTCGGCGTTCGTCAGGCCCCGGGCGACGAGTCGCACGACGTCGAGTTCCCGAGGTGACAGTCCGGCGTCGTCGTGCGGGAACGCGGGCGGGCTGAGGTGCTCCAGCAGACGTACCGTGATGGACGGGCTGATCAACGCGTCACCGGACACCGCCGCGCGGACCGCCTCCACGAGCAGCGCCGGGCCGGAGTCCTTGAGCAGGAAGCCGCAGGCGCCGTTGGAGAGCGCTGTGTGCACGTACTCGTCGAGGTCGAAGGTCGTCACCACGACGACCCGGATCGGATCGGCGACGCCCGGCCCGGCGAGCAGCCGCAGGGCTTCGAGGCCGTCGAGCCGGGGCATCCGGATGTCCAGCAACACCACGTCCGGGCGTAGCCGCCGGGCCAACTCGACAGCCTCGACCCCGTCGGCGGCCTCGCCGACCACAGCCATGTCCGACTGCGCCCCGATGATCATGCCGAAGCCGGTCCGCACCATCGCCTGGTCGTCGGCGATGAGCACGCGGATCACCGGGCCACCGCCGGGCGCAGCGGGAACGCGGCGTCGAGCACCCAGCCACCGGCGACACCGGGCCCGGCGGTGATCGTGCCGCCGAGGGCGCGTACCCGCTCGGTGAGGCCGAGCAGGCCGAAACCGTGCCCGCGGGCCGGGGCCGTGCGTGGGGTCGCGCCGTCGTCGGCCACCCGGACCAGCAACCAGTCCGGTGTACGGCGCACTGACACGTCCACCGATCGCGCGTCCGGGGCATGTTGGCGGGTGTTCGTCAGCCCCTCCATCACCACCCGGTACGCCGATGTCGACACCTCCACCGGCAGTCCCTCCAGGTCACCGTCGACGTGTAGCCGTGCCGGCGCGCTCGCCGTGCCGTTGAAACCGGACAGCAGAGGCGCCAGGTCCCTCACCCCGGCCAGCGGGGCCAGCGGCGCGTCCGGCGGAGCGTCCGGGTTCCGCAGGATCCCCACCATCCTCCGCATCGAGGCCATCGTCTCGGCACCGGCCTGCTCGATCTGCTCCAGGGCGACGATCACCCGACGCGGATCCTGCTCGGCGATGAACCGCGCACCCTGCGCCTGCACCACGATGCCTGTCACGTGGTGGGCGATGAAGTCGTGCAGGTCGCGGGCGAACTCCGCACGCTGTTCGGCCCTGACCAGGGCGATCGCCCGGGCCCGACCGGCGGCGAGCACCCGCAGGTAGAGCCCCACCCCGGCGGCGGCGACAGCCGCGAGCGCCTGGAGCAGTCCGAAGATCACGAGCAGGCTGTCGGTGCCGATGCGCAGCGGCATCGCCGCGACGGCGAGCCCGGCCAGCACCGCCGCCCACACGGCGAACCGGGGTGCGCCCCAGCGGCTCACCACGAAGACCACACCGATCAGCCCGGCCGACTCGGCCAGCCCCCAGGTGCGGGCGAACACGGTGCCGCCGGTGAGGACCACAAGCATTGCGGTCACGGTAAGTGAGGCGGTGGCGACTGTCAGAGCGGCCAGCGGCAGCCGGCGGGAGCCCAGCCGGTGCACCGGAAGCCAGAGCGGCACCGTCGCGACCGCCAACCCGGTCGGCACCAGCAGGAGCAGGAGAGCGGTCACTCCGAAGACATCCGACATGGTGGCCGTGACGTCGAAGAGAGCGAGCAGCCCGAAGACCAGGAGCCCGAGGGCCTGGGCCAGGCGTACCCACCAACGTCGAAGATCCGGGGCGCTCATGATGACCCAGCGTAGCCAGTCGGGTGGAGATGACAGATCAGCCGAAAGGCAGACCCGACGTCGGCGATACCCGGCTGCGGGCCGATGTGCCCACCTGCCCGTGGCGGCGACGCTTCCGGTGTCACATTGCAGCCACTGGAGGAACGATGACAACCCACGCCCTACCGGAGACCAGCCACGCCGCGGTCGCCGCCGTCAACCTGGTGAAGGTGTACGGCAGCGGCGACACCGCCGTCCGTGCCCTGGACGGGGTGTCGGTGGGCTTCGGCCGGGCCGAGTTCACCGCGATCATGGGCGCGTCCGGGTCCGGCAAGTCGACGCTCATGCACTGCCTCGCCGGCCTGGACACGGCAACCTCCGGCCGGATCCTGCTCGGCGGCACCGACCTCACCAGGCAGTCCGACCGTACGCTGACCCGGGTACGCCGCGACCGGATCGGGTTCGTCTTCCAGGCGTTCAACCTGCTGCCGCAGCTCACCGCCGCGCAGAACATCACCCTCCCGCTGGACCTCGCCGGCCGGGAGCCCGACCGTCAGCTCCTCGCGCACCTGGTGGGGGTGTTGGGTCTGGGCGACAGGCTCGGCCACCGGCCCAGCGAACTGTCCGGCGGCCAGCAGCAGCGGGTGGCACTGGCCCGTGCGCTTGTCGCACGTCCCGAGGTGGTGTTCGCCGACGAGCCGACCGGCAACCTCGACTCCCGATCCGGAGCGGAGGTTCTCGCCGTCCTGCGTGACTCGGTCCGCGACCTCGGACAGACGGTCGTCATGGTCACCCACGACCCGGTCGCCGCCGCGTACGCCGACCGGGTGGTGCTGCTCGCCGACGGCCGGCTCGCCGGTGAGATCGACAAGCCGAACCACGACTCGGTCACCGACGCGCTGCGTGATCTGGCGGCCCGGGCATGAGGGCGACAGTGCTGCGTACCCAGACGAGTGCCGCCGCCCGGCGGCCCGGACGGCTGATCCTGACCGGCCTGGCGATCCTCGTCGCGTCGTTCGTCGTCTTCGGCACCGTGCTGGTGCAGGGGATCAGCGAACGGACGGTACGGGACAACCTGAGCGGCACGCCGGCCGTCACCGACCTGGTGATCGGCAGCGTGAACCAGGCGCCACCCACAGTGGCGGACCTGACGCGGATCCGCGCCCTGCCCGGTGTGGCCGAGGCGGTGGGCCGGGTGTCGATCGGGGTGGCCGTCGACAAGACGTACCTCAACCTCCAGGCCGATCCGGGCGCCGGCCCGCTGAGCATCGTCACAGTCGTCGAGGGCAGCTACCCGGACCAGCCCGGGGAAATCGCTGTCACCCCTCGCACCGCCCAACGGGCGGGGCTCTCCGTCGGCAGCACCGTCAACGGCGAAGGCGGTGAACTCACAGCGCCCGCCCGCCTCGTCGTGACCGGCATCGTGGACACCAATGCCGACTCCGGCTACGACGCGTACGCCCCGGAGGGCGCCGTGACCTCGTGGGGACGCCTGAACACAGTGGATCGCGTCGATGTGCGGGTGGCCTCCGGAGAGTCGACAGAGGCCGTCCACCAGCGGGTGACCGCGGCGGTCCCCGGCCAGCCGATCCGCACCGGCGACGAGGTACGCCAGGCGGAGGCCAACGCTGCGGTAGACGAGGTCGGCACGGTCTTCATCCTGGTCGGCGCGTTCGTCGCGATCGCCGTCGTCGCGGCGGCGCTCGTGGTCACCTCCACCTTCCGCATCGTCTTCGCCCAGCGGATGCGGCAGCTCGCGCTGCTGCGCGCTGTCGGCGCGAGTCGAGGCACACTGGTCAGGGCGATGACCGTCGAGGGGGCCCTGACCGGGTTCGTCGCTGGCCTCGTCGGAGTCGGCAGCGCCCTCGCCCTCGGGTACGCGGTGCCGGCGATCCTGCGCTCCGCCGGCCACGCCGTCTCGACGCCGCCCCCACCGCTGGTGGCGGCTGCCGCGGTGGTGCTCGGCGCCGTCCTGCTCACAGTCCTCGCCGTCCTGGCGCCGGCGCTGTCGGCCGCCCGTGTCTCCCCGCTGGAGGCGTTGCGGGCGGCGAGCACCACCGCAGGCCGGCGCGGCATCGGCGTCCTGCGCCTGGTGTTCGGGCTGCTCCTGGTCGTCGGCGCGGCAGTGGCAGCCGTCGCGACGATCAGCCAGTTGCCGAAGCCGGAGCAAACGACGTACGACCCGCTTCTGCCACTGCTCCTGCTTGTCGGGTCCGGCACGCTCGCGTTCTTCGCGCTCGTGGCCCTCGGGCCGCTGCTGGTGCGCCCGGTGCTGGCCGTGGTGGGCTGGCCGTTGCGCCAACTCGGGCCGCTCGGGCGGATGGCGGTAGGCGGGATCGGCGGTGCGCCGCGCCGGGCGGCAGCGGTCTCCGTCGTGGTGGCGCTCGGCGTGACACTGATCTCCGGGGTGGTGATCGGCGGCGCGTCGTTGCAGGTCCTCGCCGACCGCGAGATGGCGTTGTCGGCCCCCGCCGACTTCGAGGTCAACGGCGGCGGTGCGGCGCTGCCGGCGGACGTCGTGACCCGGGCCGAGGCGGCTGGTGGCGCTCTGGCGCGGGTGGTGCCGTACCGGCAGGTCGACGAGGTCACACTGATGCGCGGCGCCGACAAGCTCGGCGAGACCGAGTCCGGATACCCGGCCACCGACCTGGACCTGACAGCGTTGCCGACAAGCCGTGACCTGGACGTCGCCGAGGGCAGTCTCGCCGATCGCGGTCCCGGCGGAATCGTGCTCAACAACTGGGTTGCCCGGGACGCCGGTCTGCGGGCCGGCGACACCGTCACCCTCGCCCTCGCGGCGCGCAGGCTCGACGTACGGGTGGCGGCGGTCCTGCCCGGTGACGGTCCTCTGCACGCAGGTGTTCTCATCGACCCGGCCGATCTGGACCGGCTCGGTGTGCCGACCGCGTACACCGGTCTGCTGGCCGACGCGGCCGGGTCCGGTGAGGACGGTCGCACGGCCGGCGTACGGGCGCTGCGGGCCGCGATCGGCGACAGCGACAGCGTGGGCCTCGTGGTGCTCGCCGACGAGCGGGACCGCAACGACGAGGTGGTGCGCACCCTGGTCGGGATCGCTGTCGGTCTGGTCAGCCTGACCGTGCTGATCGCTGTCGTCGGCGTGGGCTCCACGACCGCGCTCTCGGTTGTCGAACGGGTACGCGAATCCGGGTTGCTCCGCGCGATCGGCCTGTCCCGGGCCGGTCTGCGCACGATGCTGACAGTGGAGTCCGGCCTCTACGGGGTGATCGGTGCGACCATCGGCCTGCTGCTCGGCGTCCCGTACGCCTGGATAGCGGTCCAGTCCCTGGGGATCAACGCACCGCTGACCGTACCGGTGCTGCCCCTGGTCGGGCTGTTCGTGACGCTTGTCGGGCTGACCGCGCTGGCCGGGGTCCTGCCGGCCCGGCGTGCGTCGCGGGTCAGCCCGGTGGTGGCGCTGGGGGCCGATGGCTGAGCCCGCCCCGCCTGCCGCCGCGGGGGCGGGCCCCCGCGACAGCGCCCCCCCCCCGCGGGGGGGGGTGAGAGCGGGCTATTAGGCCCCCAGTGGCCCCAGGTGGACCCACAG